>LVBG01000011.1 GCA_001603115.1 Spirochaetales bacterium Spiro_05 | reverse complement strand
GGCCCAGAAAGCTGGCTATTGCAGATTCTAGGGGGAGGAAAAAATCATTTACGGGCTACACGGATGAAGATGAGAATCTGCTCAGCAAAAAAGTGAGTTGGCGAATGAGAGCAGATCCTGTTCGAGTGTCTCAACCTGCTCACTGCTCATACGGTGTGTGACCAGCAAGCAGAGTTTCCCATGCAGGTAGGAGAACAAAACATCCCCTTTCTCTTGCAATGACCCTTGTGCAGGGACACTTTGCTTTAGGCTTCGACCCATCAAGCAGGAGGGTCTTGCAAGCAGAGGCACAATTTCATCAGGTATTGGAGGAGTAAGTCGTTCCAACCAGATCAAGCGAAACCAGGCTGGATGTCGTCTGGCAAAAGCTGCATAGCGCACCAATAGGCCATCTTCAGCAAAAAGAGGCGGAATATCCTCAGCTTGGGTTTCAAGCAACAGCCGTTCGATGGCCAGCCCCAGTGCCCACCAGTACAGTTCCTGCTGGGATGCAAACCAGTTATAGGCATTGGTGTGGGCGCACCCAAGGCGTTTGGCAATATGCCGAAGATTGATCTCATCCAGGCTGGCTCCCTCATCCAGCATATCGAGTACGCACTTGATGAAAGCCTGTCGGCCCACACTCCTTGCTTTGGGTTTCATCCTAGATACGATCCCAGCGTGCATCGAGCAGGACATAGTGCCGATCTTTTTCCACATAAGCGGTATACAGGAAGGTCGATACCCACTTCTTTCCCATGAAGGGGGGTTGCCAACTGGTGCTGGGCTGCAAAAGAAGCCGATGCCCGCCAGGTGAGGGAGCGATGTCGTAGGTTCCGGCAATTACCGCTGGATGGGCATTCACGGAAAGCAGAAACTTGCCTTGTGCTCTTGCCTGTGCATCCATATGTCCCAAATCCGGCAGCGCTGGTGCAAAAGAGAGGGAAACGGAGCTATCGCCTTCGACGAAGCTCACCTTCTCCAGCTCCGGATACCCTCGCTCCCAGTTCAGGTGGTAGGTTGCGTTGCCATCTCTCAGCTCCGCTGTTTCCGATGCCACTTCGTGCAAGGGAATGCGGTGCACTCCCTCAATCAGGAGATCCGCCACCACAACGTCTGCTGCATAGCGACTGTAGAAGACCCTTCTGTTCTCAACTATCAAGGGAAAGCCGGCTGGTTTCCTGACAACTCCATCGAATACCAGTTCGATTTGGGTACCCTTGCGCGATACCATGTTGAAGGTATCCAGGAAGACCAAGGGAAACGAGGTGGGATGCAGGCTCTGGTTGGAAACAGGAGCGAGCATCGCGGTCTGCTTGGTGTTGGGCCTGCTCTCGACAATCGAAATGAAAATTGGCCTTCCGGCATAGTCTGTGAAGGAGGCAGTACAGGAAAGCCCGCCTTCCAGCACCTGTAGGGATGCCATAACCTCTTGCTTGTGGAAGTTCGGAGCATCAAGCAAGGTTGAGACCGACTCCCTCCGCTTCTCATCGAGCAAGATGTCACTTCCGTAGTAATAGTCAATCCTCTTCTTCCGATCGACGGTGATGACAACAGCCTCCTCCTTTCCCCCAATGAGGAATATCTGCACCTCGATCGAGCGATAGATCGGGTCGTCAGCGATATCGATGAGCATCAGGCGCTCAATCTGATCAAAGTCTGCAAAAAAAAGCGGAGCCCATGTTCCTGTGTAGGGAGTCCCATACAGCGTCTCTGCATGGGAAGTCGGTTGGTCTTTGAAGTATCGTTCAGGATCTACTGCCGAGGTTGGGATGGACATGCACCCCTGAAGCAGAACCAAGCCAAGCAACAAGACTCCCAAAAACGACATTCGGCGATGCATCACCATACCCTCTCCTTCACTAAATTACCACTGGTAATATACTGGATTGGGCGCATCGCTGCAAGAAAAAACCGCCCGGAACAAGTCCAGACGGTAAAAAATTGGAATCGGTTGCAACTACAGCAGCAAAACAATGAGCAGTACGGCCAAGATGAGCAGCACAACAAGCACCAAAAAGGCTCGCTTGATGAAGCGCTTCTTCTGCATCTCCACTCGTTGCCCCACTGTTTGCTTGAGCTTCTCTCGCTCCAGCCTCCTCTCCTCTTCCTCGAGCTTCTTCTGGCGCTCTTCCTCTGCCTTCAGCTCTGCTTCCCGCTTCTTTTGGTTGGCCGCAATCTGCTTTGCCTCCTGCTCCTTGAGATCAAGGTAGCACCGGCCGCAAAGCACCATGCCTTCACAAGCATGCAGGTCATCATAATAACTTTCATTGCACTCAGGACAGATGTAACAACGCTTGAGCTTGCCCTCCTCGATGAGCTTGCAAGCCACCATTTGGTGGGCATACTGTTCGGCATCGGATTTCTTGCGCCCGAGCAACCGCAGGAACCAGGGCTTCTTCACCTCTTGCTTGGGATGCTGCTCCAGCTGATGGGCAAGACGCACAATCCGCTCACTCAGCCCACGATCCTGGGTAACAAGCAACAAGCTCTTGGTTGCTCCAATCTGGGAGAACAGACTTACCAAATGATCATCTGCAATACCCGTACTACCGGTATCCCCGATGCGCACCAAGCCCCTGCGGGCAAGCTGGCGGATCAGGTCGGGACGGATGGTGGAGCGGACCCGTACTTCCTTGTCCTTCTCCGGATTGTCCTTCAAACCGTGCAGCTCCTCAAGCGTCTTCTCGAGGATAATCAGTTTTTTCTTGCGCCGTTTGAGAATCGGCTCTGCATCAGTTACGAAGTGCAGAAACCAGTCTTCCTGGATAATCGGCGCAGTATCTACGTAAATCTCATCAAAGGAGCGCAGTTGCTCATCCAATACTTCCTCGTAGGACGTATCGGAGTGGGTGAATCGGGACCGGTCACCAACCTTACAGGCGATGACCTCACGATACAGACCCATCTCACTGGCAGGGTTTGAACCCTCCAGGTTGATCCCCACACCCCTGAGAATGCTTTGCACCTTCTCCTTACTCAGGCGGAACTCACTGGAGAGCTGCTCTACCGTATCCTCGGTAGCAATTGTCTCCACATGCCTGGCAGGGGGTCGCTTTCCCAAAAGTCTTGCCATGTTTTCCTTTCTCTAGCCCTTTGCACGCTTGGTGCGGATGATCTCTACGGCCTCTTCATGGGTAAGGGAGTTGGCTTTCGCCTCATCCTTCTTGAATTCGTTGGGCAAGGCAATGTTTTCCTTGCCGACCTTCAAGTAGAAGCCGTAGCGACCGGTGGCCAATGCCACTGTCTCGTTTTCGAACGTGCCCAGATCCTTCACAACGGAGGCTTTTGACGTTCTTGCTTGTGTCTTTCGTCCCCTCGCCTTTCCTGCAGGGGTTTTCTCCTCTTTGAGCAGCTCGAGAGCTTGCTCCAAGGTAATGGAGAAGAGATGTTGGTCGTTGTCGTTCTTTCGTAGGTTTCGTATCTCGGAATTACAGGCCACAAAGGGTCCGTACTTTCCCTTGTGGGCGATGACCTCATGGCCCTCGGCATCCGTCCCCAGCACCCTAGGCAACGACAGATAGCGCCTCGCAATCTCCAGGTCCTCGGCCTTTTGGGCATCCTGCACCCACTTGGGGATGCTTGCCCGTTTGGCTTCCTTGCCCTCCCCTTCCTGCCAGTAAGGGCCGAAGCGGCCGGTGAGCACTTGGACAGGTTCACCCGATACAGGTCCACTGCCCAGCACTACCGGCTTGGCTTTCTCCTTGCCGTTTGCTTTGAGCTGCTTGACCTGCTCATCGGTTACACTGCCGGGAAGCCAGTCTTGCGGAAGCGAGATGAACTGGGCCTGCTCATCGATCACATACGGTCCGTAGGGACCGATCATGATGGGATTCTCCGCAGAGATATGCGGAAGGCTCAAGGTTTTTGAGGCCACCTTGTTGTCAAGGCTCAGCTGCAGCTCATTCTGCTTGGCCAGCCCTGTCTCTCCAAGGTAGAAGGAAGAGAGGAAGGCAACCTTGTCCAGCTCACCGCTGGCTATCTTGTCCAACCCATCCTCCATCATGGAGGTGAAATCGTAATCAACGAACTGAGGGAAGTTTGTCTCCAGGAATTGGCAGACGGCAAACCCCATGAACGTCGGAGCAAGGGCTGAGCCTTCCTTTACCACATAGCGGCGATCGAGCAACGTCTTGATGATGGTGGCGTAGGTCGACGGCCGGCCGATGCCACGCTTCTCCAGCTCCTGGACCAAGGAAGCTTCCGTGAAGCGAGCAGGGCTCTTGGTCTGGTGTTCACTCGCTGCCAAAGCCTGGAGGTCGCATACTTCCCCGACCTTCAGAGCAGGAAGCAAGGACTCTTTGTCATCGAGGGCGGCCTCGGGGTCGTCACTGCCCTCTACATAGGCACGCAAGAAACCGGGGAAAACAATCTCCGTTCCGGTTGCCGTAAACTCTCCATCGCCAGCCTTGATCCGAACCGTTGTGGTAGCTTTTTTCGCTTCTGCCATCTGGCTTGCCAGCGTCCGCTTCCAGATCAGTTCATAGAGAGAGAGCTCCTTGCCCACCAGATGGGTTTCAGAAGGGTGGAGAAAGGTCTCACCTGCAGGGCGAATCGCCTCGTGGGCTTCCTGGGCTCCTGCACTCTTTGCAGCAAAATACCGAGGGGAAGAGGAGAGATACTCATTGCCGTACAACGACTCCACCACACTTCTTGCAGCACGTGTTCCCTCCTGGCTCAAAGAAGGACTATCGGTTCTCATATAGGTGATGAACCCATTCTCATAGAGCTTCTGGGCAATGCGCATCGTATCGGAAGCACTTATGTGCAGCTTCTTGATCGCATCCTGCTGAAGGGTGCTGGTAGTGAAAGGAATGCTGGGACGAGTGACAAACGGTTTGCGCTGGATGTCCTCGACACGATACGTTTCACGCTCAAGCTCTTTGACGATTGCCTCTATCTGCTCCTTCTGCAGCAGCAAGGTGTTGGCCTTCTGCTTGTAGACACCGCTGTTGGAGTCGAAATCCTTGCTTCCTGCAATGCCCTGACCCTGATACGAAGTCAGCTTCGCTTCAAAAGACTTGTGCTCTTTTGAGAGCAAATCCGCTTTTGCATCATAGTAGGTTGTCTGCAGGAAGAGCATGCGAAGGCGTTCACGCTCCACCGTCAGCCTCAAACCTACCGACTGCACTCGACCTGCCGAAAGCTTTTTGTTGGAGAGTTTTCTCCACAAGGTGGGAGAGAGCGTGTATCCATAGAGACGGTCAACAACCCTTCGACCTTCCTGGGCCATCACCAAGTTCTCGTCCAATGCCCGTCCCTGCTCGAGCGCTTTGGTGATGGCACTCTTGGTAATTTCATGAAAGACCATCCGCTGGTAGGGAATCTTTGGCTTGAGCACTTCAAGCAGATGCCACGAGATGCTTTCACCCTCGCGGTCCTCATCAGTTGCCAACAGCAAGCGGGAAGCACCCTTGAGACTGCTCTTCAGCTCCTTGATCAGGCTCTCCTTGCCGCTGACCACCTGATACTCACAAGTGAAGTCCTTTTCCACATCAATGGCCATACGTTCCTCCGGGAGGTCACGGATATGGCCTTTGCTGGCAACCACCTTGCACTCCTTGGGCAGGAATTTCGTAATGGTCTTCGCTTTGGTGGGCGACTCAACTACGATCAGGGTTTTGGCATCATCCATGCAGTATTCTCCTCAAGACACGAGGCCTTAGGTTACAACATATACTGGGGCTCTCAGCTTTTGTCAACGTATACTGTTTCAAGGTTTTTCTCATTCATGGTCCGAGAAACACACAATGGAAGACCCCCTTCTCCCCTGGATTCGGACTTGAGAAGAGCCCCCAAGAGGCGAGTCCATCACCCTTTGTCTCAAAAAGAAGCAGCTCTTCCCCTTTAGGGGAAAGTTGAAAGGTGTAGGTCGAGCGGGTAGTGAATCGAAGAGAGCCCACCCTGCTCTTCACCTCTACTGAAAAGCGGCTTACACCCATCTCCATCTTGGTGACACTCCAACTTTTCGGAACATGGGAAGTGGTATTGAACACCTTGGCGTTCGCCCGATATGCCTTCTGGTACTCCTGCTCGCCCTCCCAACTCACCTCTTTGCCAAGAAGCTGGTCAGGAACCAAGGGAAATATCCGGTAGACCTGATCATAGTGGGCAAACACCTGATAGGACCCATCGCTGTACACAACCGTGAAATCAAGGCTTTTGCACGCTCCCTTGTTATCCTCGCCGGTGGTGTTCTCCCATCGGTATCGCCCCTCCCAACCGGAAGTGGTCACCTTTTTCAGGCCTGCAGCCAGATCAATGTTGCCCTGTTTCCTTGCTGCAACAATCACCTGATACTCGGTATGGGAGGCAAGACTATTCTCATTCGAACCGAGCGTTGCAAAGGCAGTAGTCACCCGCGCCACCGCATTCCCATCAAGGTACACATCATAATAGTGGGCACCCTCAACTGGCTCCCAGGCAAGCTCTATCTGGTTGGGGTGCAAACCCACCACCTCGAGGGCGAGGGGTGCTGCATACAAAGAGGACAAGAAGAGCAGAATCACTACCAAAATCCGTCTCATACCTTACACTATACACGCACCGACCCTCCTTGCAAGAGAGAGAGTGGCAGGCTACTATCTGCGTATGACCATACACCTCGTCTCCTGTTGCCTGGAAGAAGGAAACCTCAGTTACCCCTTGGGAGCCCTCTGCATCCAAAGCTCTTTGCTTGCAAAAGGCTTTGCATGCGTACATCATCCCTTTACGCTCGCCGATGATCCACGTCAGGCCGCCGGGCAGGTAGCATATGAGCAAGGCGAAGTGATCGGCCTCTCCGTCTACCTTTGGAATCGGCTTTGGATGGATAGCTTTCTCTCTGCTCTCAAAGAGGAGCATCCAGGATTGGTGGTGTTCGCTGGTGGACCCGAGGCAACGGCCAATCCGCAGAGCTTCAACCTGGACAGCCTCTCTTTTCTGGTGGTCGGAGAGGGTGAAGAGGCGGTCGTGCAAGCTGTCCAGCAATTGGCGAAACACCAAGCAGTACAAGGCAAAGGCTTGGTCTCTGACCTGAAGTACATCTCCTATGCTCCCTCACCCCAGCTCAGTGAGCTCTCCTCCCCTATCCTGCAAGGTCTGGCGGATCCTTTTCTTACCGAAGGTGCCTCGGTGCTGTGGGAGATGACCCGCGGCTGTCCCTTTCACTGCAGCTTCTGTTTTGAATCCCGTGGACAGCGCTCGGTAAGACATTTTCCCCCTGAACGCCTCGAAGCTGAGTTGGACTATCTTGTGGCGCATGGTGTAGGTGAAATCTATGTGCTCGACCCTACCTTCAATATGGACAAGAAGCGGACACTTGAGTTGCTCTCCCTCATAGAAGCCAAATCGCAAGCAATCCACTTTGTCTTTGAAATCAGGGCTGAGTTGCTCGACAAGCAGCTCGCCGATGCTTTTTCTCGCATCAACTGCTCTTTGCAGATAGGACTTCAGAGCAGCGACCCGGCCGTGCTCAAGCAGGCAAACCGGAGTTTTGTCCCAGACAGCTTTGCCAAGAAAGTAGCCCTGCTCAACGATCGGGGCATCCCCTTCGGCCTTGACCTGATCATCGGCCTCCCTTTGGACAGCTTTGAAGCGTTCACCAAAAGTCTCGACTACGCCATGGCCCTTAAGCCCAGCAACCTCGACATATTCCCTCTCTCCTTGCTTCCCGGTACCCTGGTGGCTGACCAAGCAGCTGAGTTTGGCATCAAGCATCTCAAGGATGCACCCTATACGATCCAGAGCTCCCCCACCTTCTGTGAGGAGGATATCCTGAGGGCAATCAGATTGAAGGAAGCGGCTGACCTCTTCTTCACCCAAGGGCAAGCTGGCATGTGGATGGGAAAACTGGGTGAGGCCCTTGAGCTCAAAGGCCATCAGATTCTCACTCTTTTCAACTCCTATCTTTCCTTTTATTTGAAAAAAAGCGGGCAGAGACAGGAAGAGATCGACATCTTCTCCGTACAGGAGGCCTTTGTACGGAGCCTGCTGAAAAAACTGGGCAAACAGGCCTATGAACCAGCTCTTCTCTCCTATATGGAGTTGCATCAGGGCATTGCCTTCATCCAGACCTACCAAGAGAGTCCGGTAATCCGACTGCTGTACAGTTTGGACGAGCTCTCCCTATTGGATCGATTGAGCCTTGAGGAGTTTGTGAGAACGTATCCTGAACAAGAGCAACAGGAGTTTGCCATCCAGGCTCAGGAGGATGGCCAATTGCTCTTTATTCCATTGAAGTAGAACAATTTCATGCACTTCCTGTTGAGAAGCAGGAAAAAATCACGTACAGTTAGGGAGGAAGGAAGGAAACCCGGTGAATCGAAGAAACCCTTATCGTTTGGGCGTCGCTCTTGTGCTTGTCGCCCTTCTCTTTACAACCAGTTGCACGGTCACAGAACGCATCTCGTTCAGCAAAACGAGTTCCCATACCTCTGCCTTTGGCTTTACCGTTGAAGATTTTTTCCTTGCGGTGCTTGAGGACTTCAGTGAGTTCATCCCACCCGAGGGTGACCAGTCGTTGATGGACAAAGCAATCAATGACTTTGAACGTGCCCTCAACTACAGCTATACGACTCGTAACGTTGCCTTCACCAAGCTCAGCAACAACGCGTATGAAGGAACGTTCATCTTCACCAACCTGATGCAGTTGGTCAGTGATCTGGGAGCTGGTGCCAACCAGAGCTTGCTCATCGTTGATGCAAGGAGCCTGAAGTTTTTTCTCTCCATGGACAACTACCACCAGCTCGTGCCGGTCATCCCCTTCCTTGCAGACGAGAATTTTGAAGCCTTCGGTCCGGTGTACAACCAAGGCTTGAGCGAAGCGGATTATCTGGAGATGATCAGTTTCATGCTCGGTGAAGAGGGACCTCCTGCCATCGAGCAATCCTTCATTACCTTGCGCATCGAAACCCCTGGTCCGATCACCACCTTCACCGGCGGCAAGAAGATCAGCAGCAATGTCTATGAGTTCAGCTTCCCTCTGATCGACTTCCTCTTGCTCGCTGAGCCCATCACATTCAGCGTACAGTGGCAATGAGCTGAAAAAAGGCAGCAATTGCTTGCTGCCTGACCCTGTCTGCTAGACGTTGAACCTGAAGTGCATGATGTCTCCATCCTGCACCACATACTCCTTGCCTTCCATCCTGAGTTTTCCGGCTTCTTTTACTTTCTGCTCAGTCTTGTAGAGGAAGAGATCCTCACAGTTGTACACTTCGGCCTTGATGAAGCCCTTCTCAAAATCAGTGTGGATGACCCCTGCTGCCTGAGGAGCCTTGTACCCTGCATGGAAGGTCCAGGCACGGTCCTCATCGGAGCCTGCGGTGAAGAAGGTGCGCATTCCCAAGGTATGGTAGGCGCTGCGGATCAGCTGGTTGAGACCAGACTCCTTCAGCCCGACAGCCTCGAGGAACTCCCGCTTCTCCTCTTCTGTTTCCAAGACAGCAATCTCGGACTCAATCTTGCCACAGATGACCACCACATCAGAGTGTTCTCCCTCGGCGATGGCGCGCACCTGCTTCACATAGTCGTTCTCCTCGACAATACCTTCCTCATCCACATTGCACACGTAGATGACCGGCTTGAGGGTGATCAGGTGCAGGTCATGGACCTGAGCCAGCTCCTCTTCCTCGAGGGCGAGGCTACGGGCGGGCTTGCCGTCCTCCAGACACTCCTTGAGTCGGGTGAGCAGGGGCAGGACCTTCTCGTTCTCCTTCTGCGCTTCCTTACTCAAGCGGGTGAGCTTCATTTGCTTTGCCCAGCGATTGGTGACCGTATCCAAGTCAGCAAGGGCGAGTTCGATGTTGATCGTCTCGATATCCCCAGCAGGATCGATGCGGTTGTTCACATGGATGATGTCCCCATTGTCAAAACAGCGCACCACATGGGCGATGACGCCCACCTCTCGGATGGAAGCGAGGAAGCGGTTGCCCAGCCCCTCTCCCTTGGATGCCCCGGCTACCAAGCCTGCGATATCCACAAACTCAAAGGTCGCCGGAACCACCTTCTGGGGAGGAATCAGGGAGACAATCTTGTCCAAACGGGAATCAGGAACGGAAACGATGCCCACATTGGGGTCGATTGTACAGAACGGATAGTTCGCAACTTCGGCAGGAGCTGCCGTCAAGGCGGAAAAGATTGTGGATTTGCCAACGTTTGGCAGACCTACAATGCCGCAATTTAAACCCATGGTATACCTCATATTCGGCTCAGTGGAACCGTAGCGGCAGTGTAGCACATATTGACTTGCATGATAACCAGAGCCTATAGTCAACACCAATGGGTATCCAAAACAACAACGGGGCTGACCAGCCGATTTCCAAAGGCAAACACATTCACGAAATTCAAGAAACCAAGCAGCAAGCACTGCTCTTGGTCCTCACCGAACCACAAGAGAATCCGCAGGAAAGCAATCGACGCGGCGAAGAGCTCAAAGCCCTGGCAGACACCATGGGAAGCGAAACGCTGCGCGTTGAACATATCAGCCTCAGACAGACCAACAGCGCCACCTTGATCGGCAGCGGCAAGGTCGAAGCAGTCCAAACCCTCATCGATGAGCTTGGTGTCAATCTGGTCATTTTCGACCGACAGATCAATCCGCGGGTCCAACGCAACCTGGAGAAAATCTGGGAGATTACGGTCATTGACCGCGACGAGGTCATCCTGCAAATCTTTGCAGACCGTGCTGCCACTAAGGAAGCGGTGCTCCAGGTGGAGCTTGCCCGCCTTGAATACTCCCTTCCCCGCCTTACCCGTCGTTGGACGAGCTTGGGCCGGCAACAGGGAGGGGTGAAGGGAACCAGAGGCGAAGGAGAGAAGCAGCTTGAGCTTGACAGGCGCCAAGTCCAGGATCGTATCGTTGCACTCAAAGCCCAGCTGGAAAAGGTAGTCCAGCAACGCAGCATCCAGCGCAGTGCCCGCATTGAGGGAAGCATTCCCACCGGGGCCATCGTAGGGTACACGAACAGCGGTAAATCGAGCCTGCTCAACGCCCTCACCAATGCAGGGGTGCTCGTTGAGGACAAGCTCTTTGCTACCCTCGACCCCACCACCCGCCAGGTGAAGCTTCCAGGAGGTGAGGAGATATTGCTCTCCGACACCGTCGGTTTTGTCAGCGATCTTCCCCACACCTTGGTCGACGCATTCAAGAGCACTCTTGAAGAGGCAAAGTATGCAGACTTTCTGATCATCGTCTGTGATGCTTCACATCCTGATATGCTGGCCAATTACGCCACCACCATCGAAGTGCTCGAGGAACTGGGATGCACAGACAAGCCGGCGATTGTCCTGGCAAACAAGATGGACCTGGTCCAAGACGAGTTCTCCGTCTCCCGGCTCAGAAGCCTGTACAACCCGGTGATTGAGACTTCCATCAAGACCGGGGCAGGCATCGAAGAGCTGCTCAAGCAGATGGGAGAGACGCTTCACGAGCTCTGCCCCACCACCATCTATGTCCTTCCCAACTCTCGCCATGATCTGGTGGCGCATATCCACCGCTTCGGCCAGGTGGAGAGCATCGACTACACAGAGGAAGGCATTGTGGTGAAAACACGAATCCAGAACCGCTTCCAAGGACCTTTGCATCCATACCGTCACGCTTGATGCAACCTAAGAAACGGAAAGGTGATGAAAAAGGTGCCATCCCAGAAGGAACGGCACCTTTTTCACTCTATACTTGTCAGCAACCGATCAATTGAATCTCCACAGAGCCCCGAGATAGCCGGCAAAGTAGAAATCGATTGCAGGAATGATCTGCAGGCCCGGAGCAACACGCAGATAGAAATCAAGCGGGAAGTCGCGGTTGTTCATGCTATACACAACACCAACGGGTGCAATGGCTGCCAAGCGGAAGTCACCTTCACCAAGAGGAATTGCCATGGCTACGCCGCCGCCGACGGTTACATCAAACTCTGCCTTGTCGATATTGAATTCGGTTACCTTATAGTTGGCAGCAGCATCGAAGGAAAGATTGGAGCCTCCGATAAAGCCAAAACCGAGGTTACCGATCAAGTCAAAATCATTCATGCGATACTGAACACCAACACCGGAGTTGGTACCGAGGTTCAAGCCTACAGCCAAATCCGTTTTTGAAGCGCGCTCGGCGGCGGTAGCAGGAACCAGTACAAGTGCGACCAACAGCAAAACAAGCAGTACTTTCTTCATAGATTTCTCCCTTTGTAGGATTCCCCTACTGTAGTTCGTTGAGACAACTATACCATAAGCCCAGTTTCTTGCAAAGGGAAGCCCTCACCCCCAAACGCTATCCATACTGTTTTGACGTCATCAGGAAGCTCTGGCGTTTTTTCTCATTCCTTTGTACTATACACAGAGAAGAGGAAGTGTAAAAATGCAGAGACACCTTACCCTACGCGCAACCATCATCGGCATTGCAGGACTTCTGGTCATCACCGCGAGCAGCATGTATGTTGCACTGAGAATGGGAGCCCTCCCTTGGCCGACCATCTTTGTGACCGTGGTCAGCTTGGCTGCCCTGGGAAAAGCAAAGAACTCAAGCTTGCAGGAGATCAACGTCACCCATACCATCATGAGCAGTGGTGCCATGGTTGCCGGAGGCTTGGCGTTCACCTTGCCGGGATTGTGGATGATCGACCCAAGTACTTCCTTCTCCATCCCCAGCCTGATCGTACTTGCTGTGGTAGGAGCAATCCTGGGAACCCTCTTCTCCTCTCTCTACCGCAAGAAACTGATCATTGAGGAAGAGTTGCCCTACCCCATGGGAATTGCCAGCTACAACACCCTCATCGCAGGCAAGCAGGGTGGAAAGGGAGCCCGGACACTCTTTGTGTCCATGGGCGGATCGGTCATCTTCACCGTCCTTCGCGATGGATTTGCCAAGATTCCGGCCTTGCTGGGAATCTATGGGGGAAGTGCACTCTTTCCAGCCTTCTCCATCTGGGTGTCCCCGATGGCTTTGGGTATCGGTGCGATCATCGGCCCTCTCTTTGCCCTGGTCTGGTTTGGTGGAGCCATCTTCGGCTACTATCTGCTTACTCCCATCGGCATCACACAAGGTTTGTTCGCCTCCATGGCTGAAGCGGATATTTTCCGTTCCAACCTTGGCATCGGGCTGATGATCGGAACCGGCCTTGGTGTGTTTTTCAAGGCTGTCTACTCCAAACTCACCGCCCTCAAGAAACTTCAAGACAAACCGGAAACACTCTCCTTTACTTCGCGCCTGCTCATCGTACTCATCCTCTTCTTCGCTGTCATCCTGCTCTCCCTGGGCACCGAACTCGGCTTGGTTGAGTCCTTGGTTCTGATGGCAGGCATCTATCTGGCAACCTACCTCTCGGGCATGCTTACCGGGCAAACCGGCATCAATCCCATGGAAATCTTCGGCATCCTCGTGCTGTTGGTCATCCAGCTCATCAGCAAACCCAGCCTCATCGCCTCCTTCAGCATCGCCGCCATTGTCGCTGTCGCCTGTGGTCTTACCGGTGATGTCATGAATGACCTGAAGAGCGGACACCTGCTCAAGACCGACCCTCGCCAGCAGATATTGGGGGAAGGGATCGGAGGTGTGGTGGGAGCCATTCTCTCGGTGTTCGTCCTGCTTATCATGAAAGCATCCTTTGGAGGCTTCGGAACTGCAGAGCTTCCGGCTCCCCAGGCCGCAGCCGTTGCAGCCATGGTCGGAGGCCTTCAGAACATCCCGGCCTTCCTCATCGGTCTGGGACTCGGTCTGGTGCTCTTTTTGGCAAAACTGCCCAGCGCAACCTTGGGCCTTGGAGTCTATCTTCCCATCTACATCTCCTCGATCATGGGCTTGGGAGCCTTGCTCTCAGTTTTGATCAAGCGCATCTTCAAGAGCAAATGGAGCAAAGAGGAGCTTGGGCAGCAAAGCGGACTGGTGGCCAGCGGCTTGCTTGGAGGTGAAGGCATCACCGGTGTGGCGATTGCTATCATTTCCATGCTCAAATAGGTATACTTGCCGTATGGAAAACAAAAAGAACATACCCCTCTCCCTCTATGGGCTCGATGCCCCTACACTGACAGAAGTCCTTTCGCTTCCCAAGAGCTTTTATGGGAAGCAGATATATCAATGGCTCGTGAAAGGGGTCTCCTCTTTCGAAGAGATGACCAACCTACCCAAGAGTGAACGCGAACGGCTTTCGTCTCTGATGAGCTCGGCCTCATCCTCCACCATCGAGTCCAGCGAAAGCGACGAGAGTGGGGCGACCAAGATGGGCATCCGCCTGCATGACGGAAAAATTGTCGAATGCGTGCTGCTCATCGACAAGAAGGGACGGCACACTGCATGCCTCTCCAGCCAGGTAGGCTGTGCAATGGGATGCACCTTCTGCAGAACTGGCACGATGGGCCTTTTGCGCAATCTCAGTGCAGAAGAGATCATTGAGCAGTATGTCCATCTGCTTGGGGTGAGCGACCAGCCCATCACGCACATCGTCTATATGGGAATGGGCGAACCGCTTGCCAACATCGCAGCAGTCACCCGCTCCATCCGCTATTTCCACGAAAAGGATGCCTACAACATCAGTCTCAGGCGCATCACCATCTCCACCTGTGGTGTGGTGCCCGGCATCCTCAAACTTGCTGAGCAGAAACTTCCCGTCAAGCTTGCCGTCTCTTTGGTGACTGCTGACAACCGCACGCGTGACCGCATCATGCCGGTGAATCAGAAGTGGGACATCATGGCCCTGAAGAGAGCCCTGATACACTACCAACGCCTTGGTGGAAAACGTTTCACCATCGAGTATTGCATGCTTGGCGGTGTCAACACCGACGAGTTCAGCGCCAAAAAGCTCTCCACCTATGTCAAGGACATGGATGTCATCGTCAATCTCATCCCCTGGAACCCCGCTGAGGAGCTTCCCTTCCAGAGTCCGACCGAAGAGGAGATCGACCACTTCACCCTTTTGCTCGATCGCCTGCACGTCAACTACACCCGTCGCCGTTCCCGCGGCCAGGAGATCAACGGGGCCTGCGGCCAGCTTGCCGTCCCGCTCAACAAGGGCTTGGAATACGAGCTCATGGTTGATGAGGAGGACGAGGAGTAGGCTGAGCTTGGAAGCACCCGAGCCATACCTTCTTTGACAGACCATAGCCGAATGCACCCCCACACCTTGGGGGTGTCTTTCTGCATGCATCATGCGACTACAAAAAAAACCGGCTGCTTCCCAGGGTTTCCCCTACAAAACAGCCAGCATTTGATGAAGCTTACACTTACTTCTCCAGAATGGCCTTGATTCTTCGTACCCCAGCGGAGGAGGATTGCTCCTTGAGAATCTTGAAGTGTCCCATCTCGGAGGTATTTTGCACATGAGGTCCACCACACACTTCCTTGGAGTAGTCGCCGACTGAGTAGACCTTGACCTGCTCACCGTACTTGCTGTCAAAGAAAGCGATGGCCCCCTTCTGTCGGGCTTCTTCCAAACTCATGGTCTCGCACGTCACCTCGAGATTGCGCTCAATCTGCTCGTTGACCATGTCCTCAACCTTTTGGATCTCCTCAGAGCTCATCGGAGATGGGTGGGTGAAATCGAAGCGCAGCCGGTCGACGGTGATGTTCGAACCCTTCTGGCCGACATGCTCGCCGAGCACGGTGCGAAGCGCCTTGTGCAGCATATGGGTTGCAGTGTGCAGTGCGGTGGTCTTGTCACTGTGATCGGCAAGACCTCCCTTGAACTGCTGCTCTGAACCGCTGCGGCTGATCTCCTGGTGCTTCTCGAACGCTTCCTTGAACCCCTGCTCATCCACGGTGAAGCCATGCTCACCGGCAAGCTCACGAGTCAGCTCGATGGGATAGCCGAAGGTATCATAGAGCTTGAACGCGGTTCTGCCGCTGATCTGCCTGCTGTTGCCCTTCAGGAGGTTGGGGAGCATCTTCTCAAACTCACGCTCACCCTTTGCAAGGGTTTCACTGAACTTTGCCTCTTCCTGGGCAAGTTCCTTGAGAATGAACTCCTTGTTCTCCAGAAGCTCTGGATAGGGCTTGCCATACAGATCAAGCACTACCAGAGCAAGTTCACCGAGGAACGAGCCTTCGATGCCGAGCTTGTGACCGTGGCGTACTGCACGCCTGATCAAGCGGCGCAGGATATAGCCCTGTCCCACATTCGAGGGAGCGACACCTCGCTGGTCGCCGAGGATGAAAACACTCGTCCGCACATGGTCTGCAAGAATGCGAACCGAAATATCGGTCTCCTCATCCTTGCCGTACGCTTTTGAGGAGAGGCGTTCGATGCCGGCGATGATTGAGGTGAAAACCTCTGTTTCATAGACCGATTTCTTGCCCTGCAGGACAGCAATGGTGCGCTCAATACCCATACCGGTATCAACACACTTGCGCTCCATCTCAGAGTAGGATCCATCGGCATTCTTCTTGTAGCCCATGAACACATCGTTCCAGATCTCAAAATACTTGCCGCACTTGCAGCCCGGCCGGCAATCAGGACCGCAGGAGGGTCGGCCGGTGTCGATGAACATCTCACTATCCGGGCCACACGGACCGGTTTCACCGGCAGGTCCCCACCAGTTGTCCTCACGGGGGAGGAAATAGATGCGCTCACGAGGAATTCCGTAGCTCTCCCACGCTGATGCTGCTTCTTCGTCCCGGGGAACCAGATCATCACCGGCAAATACTGTCACCGAGAGCTGGTCGATATCCAGACCAAGCACCTCGGTGAGGAATTCAAAGCTGTAGGCGATTGCCTCTTTCTTGAAGTAGTCGCCCAAGGACCAGTTTCCGAGCATCTCAAAAAAGGTGAGATGGTGCGGATCCCCTACGGCCTCAATGTCACCGGTGCGGATGCACTTCTGGTAGTCGGTGAGCCGTTTGCCCGAGGGGTGGTCACTGCCCAGGATGTAGGGCACCAACGGGTGCATGCCAGCGGTGGTGAAGAGCACAGTCGGGTCATTCTCCGGGATCAGGGAAGCACCACTGATCTGCACGTGATCCTTGGATACAAAGAAGTCAATGAATTTTTGCCGTAATTCGTTGGCGGTGAGCTGTTTTTTCATAATACCCGATAGTAGTCCCCTACTCGATTTCATGTCAAGGAGAAGGAGCGGAGAAGAGGTCCAGTTGCACCGGCTTTTCACTCTTCTTGCCAAGGGAAAGCCGATCTTTCATTGCTTGGGTGAGAACCCGGGGAAGGTCTTCAGGCTTCTTGATGGTGAACACCCGGCTCTTGTTGGAAAACTGTCTCGGCCAAAGAACGGCGTGGTTGTCCACACTGCTTTGGTAGAGGAAAAGGTACTTCTTCTGTTCCAATGCAAAGGAAGCTTGTCTCACCGCCCCTCCCCCATCACGATCCTCCACCACAATGGAAGCAACCGATAGTGCACTCATCAGGCGGTTGCGCAAGAGAAAGTGCCACTTCTGGGTAGTGGTGGAAGGTGCAAAACGACTTACGACCACCCCAGACTTCGCAATCTGGGCCTGCAGTTCTGCGTGCTCTGGAGGATAGGCAGAAGAGAGTGGGGTTCCGATTACCGCTATGGTGGGAGACCCGGATGCCAGAGCAGCCTTGTGGGCAACCCCATCAATGCCGAGGGCAAGACCGCTGGTCACAATATAACCAGCCTTGGAAAGAGCCTGGGAGGTCTGCAGGGCAAGCTTCTTTCCTTCCAGAGAGGGAGAACGGGTGCCGATGACCGATACCGAGGGCTCACTGAGCAGCTGTACTCTGCCTTGCACATAGAGAAACCGGGGGCGGAAGGCGAAACTATCCACCATCTTCGGCCATGCCGGACTGTCCCACCCAAGAATGATGGTCTTCTCATCCATCGATTCAAACAAGGGTCGACAACGCCAATAGGCTCGGCTGACAGCATCTGCATCGAGGCCGAGCAGCTGTGCATAGGCATCGATATGCAAAGAGAGGGGTTCCTGCACGAGCTGCTGCCTCTCCGCCTTGGCAAAAGCTTCCAGAGCTTTCGCCTCCGATCCACCGAGGCAGTTGAGCAGCGTTTCAAAATTGAGGGCTTGGTAAGCTATGGCATCCATATGCATTTCAAGCTGACTGTACCACACTTTCCGGACAGGGAAAAGGCACGGCACCATTGAAAGAGAGCCCTCCAGGCCCTATGCTTGGGAGCATATGGAAAGGGAAACAGCATATCTGAAAACAGCAGACCCACTCCTCGCAAACGTCATGGAAGCAGTTGGACCGCTTCCCCACCACCTTGCAACAGATGGGTTCGCGTTCTTGGTAGAGGCCATCATCGGACAGATGCTCTCCACCAAGGCCGCAGACACCATCGCCAAGCGAGTGCGGAACCTGGTCGGGGGAGAACCCAAGCCGGAGGCACTGAACATGACAGACGAGCAAGCGTTGCGTGGATGCGGCCTGTCCGGACGAAAAGCGCAGACGATCAAGGAGCTCGCCTCCTACCTCAGCACACACGAAGAGGCCCTGTCACAGCTTGGCTCACTCAGCGATGGCGAATGCATGAAAGAGCTTACGAAGCACAAGGGTATAGGGGCCTGGACTGCCAAGATGTATCTGCTTTTCGTGCTCGACCGACCTGACATTCTCCCCTATGAGGATGGAGCACTGAGGCAGGCTTTCGTGTCGGTCTATGGAACAGACAAAGAGGAAGCGATCAGACAACGAGGAAAACTCTGGAGTCCCTATTGCTCGATCGCCTGCCGGTATCTGTACCGCTACCTTGATCTGGGCCTTACACGAGCTCGCGTGCAATAGTCTGCATTTCGCTCAGATGCTCTTCGGTAGGGGTCCAGTTGACCTTCACCTCGCTCCCCACCACTGAGAACCCTGCCTTGGTGAGCTCTTCGCGCAATACCGAGTTGCCTTCCCCGCTCCAGCCGTAACTGCCGAAGACTGCTGCCTTCTTCTTCTTGAACTGCAGTTCTGAGAGAAAGTGAATCCAACCAGCTACCGATGAGAGGATGGATTTCCCAACCGTTGGAGATCCAAGAGCGATAGCCTTGGACTTGAAGACTTGGGTCATGATGTCATTCTTGTCCGTCTGGCTGATATTGAACACCTTCACCACCGTATCAGGACTGAGCGCTTGTATTTCTGTTGCAAGCGCATGAGCAAGCTTTTTGGTGCCGTCCCACATCGTGTCGTAGATGATGGTGATCTGATCCTCTTGGTAGGCATCTGACCAAGCGGCATATTTTTCCACAATCTGCAGCGGATTGTCCCGCCAAATGGCTCCATGGCTGGGAGCAATGATGTCGATCGGCAGATTGAGTTTCACAATCTCCTCAATCTTTCGCTTCACCAAGACAGAGAAGGGGGTGAGGATGTTGGCATAGTACTTCATTGCCTCTTCTGCAAGCAGGCATTGGTCGGCCTTGTCGTTGAATAGCTCCTCCACCCCGTAGTGCTGCCCAAAGGCATCGTTGGAGAAGAGAATATTGTCCTCGGTGAGATAGGTGGCCATGCTGTCAGGCCAGTGCAGCATGCGCATCTCCACGAACACGAGTTTCTTGTTGTTGCCGATATCCACCGAATCCCCGGTTTTCACCACCTTGAAGTTCCACTCAGGATGGTGGTACTGGCCAACCAAGGACTTGACTGCATTGGCAGTGCAGTAGATCGGGGTCTGGGGAATCTTCTCCATCAGGTAGGGAAGCGCCCCACTGTGATCGACTTCCCCATGGTTCATGACGATCAGGTCAATCTTGGAGAGATCGATCTCTTTCTCCAAGTTGTCACGGAACTCCTTCTCATAGGGCTTCCAGATGGTGTCGATGAGGACGGTCTTCTCCTCTTCGATCAGATACGCATTCTGGCTCGATCCATGGTTGATCGAATAGTCATCCCCATGGAAGGTCTTCAACTCCCAGTCGATCCTTCCGATCCACGACACATTGTTCTTTACCGTCCGTTTCATCATGTTGCTCCTATTTCATAGAATGGAAAGAGGATGTTTCTTTCCTTGCAGATGTGCAGGAATCCATCCTCAACCAAGCACTTTTTGACATCGCCAGCCTCATGGCCTGCTCCCAAAGCCTCCAGCCTTGCCAGTGAAGCGGGGGTGGCTTTCTCCCTCATCAGGGGGAATGCCGTAATCAACGCATCCTTGTGGCAAGTATAAAGCACCGAAAGTATGGTGGCTAGCGTTGCATCGATACCAATGAACAGCATACACTCACCGCGATGATGGGTTGCCTCAAGGTGGGCGGTGGGCTCACCTACCGACATCTGATGGAACAGGTCGTCTCCTCGTCCATCTTGTATGAGCCAAGTGTAGGCGAGGAACAGAGTACAGGATATGATTCAAATCAATTTTGCCCAAATCTTTTCAGAAAGCACGCCTCTTGAGCAAACCAAGGTCCAGGATGGCAATCTTTTTCTTTCCCGAGACCTCCACAATACCCTCTTGCTGGAGGATTGCAAGCTTTCGGTTCACCGTCTCCTTGGTAAGGTGGATGGCATTGCCGATATCCTCCTGCGTCAGCGATAGGGAGAGTGAACTGGTTTTCCTTGCTCGTTCAGCAAGGTACATACAGATGCGCTTCTCCACATCCTTGGTGGAGAGCATCTCCAACTGGAGGCGGTACTGCTCCAGCTTGGAGTTCAGATAGAGCATCATCTTCACCCCAATCTCCGGTTGCTGCAGCATCAATTTCTTCAGGTCTTCTCCGCGGATGGTACAAATACCCACCTCTTGCTCTGCAATGCCGCTTTCGCGTACCTCGCCCAGGCCCAATAGTTGGTCGCTTCCATAGAAGTCACCGGGAAAGAGGGTATCCAAGAGATACTCTTTCCCGTCACTGCCATACCGCACCAATTTGAGCGAGCCCGTGCGAATAATATACAAAGACTGGCAGGCATCACCCTCACGAAAGAGCACCTCTCCCTCAGAAAGTTGGTGCTGAATGATGAGTTGCTGAACCTGATGGATCTGTTGTGGTTCCAAATGAGCAAATATCGGTACATGATGGAGGCACGGAGAGGTGCCATCAGCACAAGCTGTGCAGTGGATCATGGCGTCAATCGTCTTCGTAGAGTTCGTTCACCAGAGCCCATGCATCACCATCACCGGTGCGAAGGCCGCGCAGAATCTCATACTGGTTGAGCAGTGTGAGCAGATGTTTCTCTTTCACCTCATTCCCACTTTTCAGGCCTACTACAGCCTTCAACTCCTCGCTCTCTTGCGGCAATGCCACGACCCGTTCGAACTCGGCAAGCATATCGGCCTTGGTAAACGAGAAAAAATCACGGATAGGGAGAAGGAGCACTGGCATGTACTGCCGGCGACCCAAAGCCTCCTTGGTGAGCCTGATCTGCTCTTCGCTTGCGTCTGTACCCAAACTTTCATATCGTGCTTTCAGTTCTTCAAACATGGCTTCCTCCTCCCTTCATGATACTGAAGGAACGGGCAAAAGGCAAAACATATCCCCAAAAGGTCCTCAGAAGAGAGGGGGTATGATCAGCGATTCGAACGAATAGCCCCGTGCTGAGGGCACATAGACCTTTTTTCGCTCATCGAAGGAAAGGAAGGCCGAAGTTTCGCTCTTGCGCTTGAGGATGGGAATCGGCCGCGGACCCGCCCACCCCTTGCGAAGCTTGGAATGAGTATAAGCTATGGTAATCTGGTCACCTTCCCTGAGGCCGGTCCTGCTGCGGTGAACAACCATAACCTCAGCGTTCACGGTTACATTGGTCTCCCGACTGAAGAGCCATGACTTTTTTGAAACCGAGCGGACCAGGATTTCCAGATGCTCCTCAGAGCTGAGTTGCATCTTCTGGTACTCCTCAGGTGCTATCTCAGCACCCAAGCTGGCAAGCGTACCCAAAAGCAAAACAAGAAGAAGCACCGTCCTGGACATCATCAACGCTCCTTGACCTGGTTTGGTTGCATCATCTCAAGAAAGGCCTGGGCGATGGCAGGATCGAACTGCGAGCCAGATGCTTCCCGAATTTCCTGAAGGGCATGGGCATTGCGCAGATGAGTCGGAAGATTCGTTCGATTGAGTATCCTATCATAGGTTTCCACCACCGCCATGATCCTGGAAAGGTAGGGGATCTGCTCTCCCTTCAGGCCACGGGGATAGCCACTACCATCCCACTTCTCATGGTGACTGTAGACAGCCTCTGCCAAGTCGAGGGTATCATCAAAGAGGGTGAGGATGCGAAAGCCGACCACCGGATGCTGCTTCATGCGCTCGTACTCATCTGAGGTGAACTGTTCTTTGTGCAACAGCTCCTCGCTGAGCGCAATTTTGCCGATATCGTGCAGGTAAGCTGCCCGGCTTATGGTATTGAGCTCAGCTTCTGATACCCCCAATGCAAGGGCAAGTCTGCAACTGAGGTCTTGCACTGCAGCAGAGTGTTCTTCTTCACGTCTGCTTCGCGTATGCAACGTCTCTTGCAGTGTATTGATAAGATCATTCTGTACTGCGACACGATTGCCGTTCTTGTCGCGGTACATGGCGTTCTCGGCATTGGCCATGACTTCCTCTAGGCTCATTCCCTCAGCATGCTTCGTTTCACTGCCCAAGGAGATACTGCACTTGATTGCCTCAATACGGGCATTGGCGAAGCCAGAACGAATGTCCGCAATGACTTTTTCAGCCTGTTCATGCGTGGTTTTGGTGAGCAGCAGGATGAACTCATCCCCACCGGTGCGTGCAACCACATCATGGTCTGAACAGCTCTTCTTGAGAATCTCTGCAGCTTTCTTGATCAGCTTATCCCCTGCTTGATGACCAAAAATATCATTGGTCATCTTCAGGCCGTTGATATCGGCAAAGATGAGGGAAAGGGGCCAATGCTCAGAAGTGTCATAGAGAGGATACTCCTTCTCAAAGTAGCTGCGGTTGTATAAGCCGGTCAGAGCATCATGATTGCCCAGATAGGCAATTTGGTCCTCTTTTCGCCTGCGTTCGGTGATATCCATGAAGGAGACCACCCCACCAACTACGATTCCCTCACGGATCTGTGGGAAGGAGTGATAGGAGACGTTGAAGCTGGTCCCATCTGCCTTCCAGAACACCTCATTCTCAGATTCGATGCCCGCTCCTTGGTGCATGGAATGGAAAATCTTGCACTCCTCTATCGACAGGGGTGTGCCGTCAGCTTTGCTGTGATGAATGAGCTGGTGCATGTTTCTGCCCAGTACTTCGTCTATGGAGTGAAAACCGAGAATCTGAAGCGTGCTGCGATTGCAGAATGTACACTTCCCTTGCAAATCGATCCCATAGATGGCTTCAGCTGTGGAGTTGAGCAACAACTCAAGCTGCAGGGTGTTCTCTTCCAAGCTTCGGTTTGCCTGATGTAGTGCCTTGGTGCGCTCCTCCACCTGTTGTTCAAGGTTGTTGATCAACAGCTGCATCGCATCGGCAACGTGATTGAGACTGTGGGAAATAGACCCGATTTCATCATCCTTGGTGACGTTCACTCGTTTGGTAAGGTCTCCTGCAGCCAATGCTTCTGAGACCTTGAGAAGCGCATCAACCTGCCTGAGCAGATGTCCGATAAACACCTGATAGGTCATTGCCGCAAGGGAACCGGCGAGCAGCGTAAGCAGGATGGTGACCACAAGAGTCTCTTGCACGTGAGAAAAGAGCAAGGAGTTTGGAATGGCAGTAATCACCAGCCAGTCGATACCCGGATAGGATAGGCTTTGGGTGGTGATTTGGTAGCGTTCATACTCCCTTCGTTGCATTAGATTTGTCGCAGGCTGGGAGACAGCCTCTTCGAATGCAAGAGCAAAGGCTGCTGTAGGCAATTCGGAAATGTGGCTTCGGTGCAGTTGACCATCACTTGAGACAACATGGCTGTCCAGCCCAAGAGAGTTGGCTATGAGCAAGCCAGTTTCCTTTTCCACGATGATTGCCTGCCCGTCAAAAAGAGCAACGGCATCTGCAAGAGCGGAACCAAGGTCGATAAGCAAGAGATGGGTGCCCAGGACTCCTTGCAACTCCCCATCCTTGTCGTAGAGGGGAGTCGCTGCACTTATCGTAAGATCATTCATGATGAAGTGCTTGTAAACCGGAGAGAAAACCGGGGCTTTCCTTTCTGCTGCTGCCTGATACCAAGGTCGGGTCCTTGGGTCGAATAGCCCTGCTTCCACGACACGCTGGCCTGCAGAAAAATCGTCGTTCAACGCATAGTACCAAGATTTTCCCCCGGTTTGGATATCATTGTGCATGAGCTCCACCACAGCCTCCACATTCTTTCGGGCCCCATAGTAGTACCCCTCTTTGGTTCCGATGCTGAGACTGTAGATGGGTCCTTCAATGGAAGAGAGAAGACTGGCAAAATAGGTATCCCGGATCTGCGGGTCAGAAAGATCAACGGTCTTTTTCTCAATCAAGGTGTGGCTTACCTGATTCACTTCCAAGGGAGTTTGGAAAAAAGCTTGGATTTGGTCCTGCAAGGAGTTGCTGAGGGTATCGCTGATGTTCTGCATCGTAATCCGTGCAGAGGAGGCCCACCGAAGATACGTAAGCGTTCCGATTCCTGCCAAAAAAACCACGAGAATGGCAGTAAAGAGGATGATCAGCCTACTCTTGATCGAAACGAGTTTTCGCGCGCTACGCATCCTGCTCCTTCCTGCAGCGATCGTTCCACCTGAGGTGATAATGCACAGTATTTCGGTATCATACTATATGAAAACTCACAGAAATTGCAACAAAACTTGTCCAATGTCTAGCCGATAGTGTATTCAGCGCACACGAACGGTCCTGTACCTGTTGGGTCATGATATACCAGGGAGCGTGTGTAGGATACACGCTCATGGTCAAGACACAATTCAAGAAAACATAGAAAGATGCCCACATCGATTCGGTTGTAGTACCCGACCAAAGCCTTGCTCATGATGCCACGCTTTCCAGATACCCTGAATACCAACAGGTGCTGACCTTCCTTCCGTACCAGCCAGGGCTGGGTGTTGCAGGCACTGGGGGTATAGCGCACCACCTCAGCTACGGAAGGCATGGCCTCCCCTTTCCAGATTTCACCAACCAGCTTTCGTTTGGATTTGGTGTAGTCCTTGCGGAACGAGGAAGGCTCCTGTTTGGCGATGGCAAGCATGATGACAAACCGAAGTCCGTCGCACACATCCTGCATAGGCTTTCCCACACCATACCAACAGCATCCGATATTCTGTTTTGCCAGAAGAAGGTCGAGCTGGGCTCCCATGTAGCCTGCGTTCTCCAAATATGTTCCCCGTTGCTCGCTGTAGAGCATGATGCAGTACTCGCCGCGCTTACAGGTGGTTTCCTCGATTGGAACGAGCAAGAACTTGGTTTCGATTGAAGCATCCAAGGGAGCAACAGAGGCAAAGAGCCCAACCAGAGATTCCTTCTCTTGCTGGCTTAAGGGCTCAAAAGGCTCGAACCGATGGAAGGATTTGCGCTTGAAGATGTATGGATAGAGGTCTTGCATGAGGGTCCCCCTTACCGTAGATATCGCTGATGAAGAGAGACACGTCAAGAAAAGATTTAAAACTGAAAGGATACCAGTTCCTCGACAAAGCGGTATACCTGTCTTCATGGACTATGGCAAGGACCCCATACAAAGCAAAACTCCCCATCCAGAAGGAAGGGGAGCTCTCTGTTTTGCCGCCTCTCAGAATTGAACTGAGGACACAAGGATTTTCAGTCCTTTGCTCTACCAACTGAGCTAAAGCGGCGTCAACGTCCTCTTGTATACCCTAAATGGTGAATTCTTGTCAACACCTATTGTGAAAATCAGGAATCTTGCCCAAAGACCTACCATCTGGTACAGTCAAACCGATATGACTCCAAATCAGCCTGAGCTCCTCAGTGTCACAGCACTCAACTTCTCCCTATCCAAGGAAAAACACATCCTCAAGGATGTCAGTTTTTCTGTACCCCAAGGCTCCTTCACCTTGCTGTGCGGCCCCAATGGGTCGGGAAAAAGTGTACTGCTCAGATGCCTCAAAGGCCTTGAGCAGATGCAGGAAGGCACCATTGTGCTGGATGGCAAGGATGTGAGCAAGGACAGGAAAAAACGAATGCAAACCATCGGTCTGGTCTTTCAGGACGCAGACACCCAGATGGTGGGCCAGACGGTGGAGAAAGATATTCGCTTTGGCATGGAGAACCTTGGACTTGATCTGGAAGAGCAGAACCTGAGATTGGAGCAGGTGCTCCAGTTGCTTGATCTTGCATCGCAACGAAGCCAACGGCCACGCACCCTCAGCGGAGGAGAGAAACGTCGCCTTGCCATAGCAGGGGTGCTGGTGATGGATCCCAAGCTCCTGGTTCTGGACGAACCCTTTGCCAATCTGGATTATCGCTCGGTGGTGAGTGTGCTCTCCACCTTGCTCAAGCTCCAGAAAGAAGGCCACACCATCATTTTGGTGAGTCACGAGGTGGACAAGACCCTCAGCCATGCAGACCAGGTGCTGGTGCTTGAGGCTGGACGCATCGTGTCATCAGGGTCACCAAGGGAAGTGCTGCCCACCCTGTCTTTGCATGGCATCTACCTACCCGAGGGAGCAGCAGTAGAGGACCTGACATGGCTGAAGCGCTGATCTTCCACTACCGCGAGCAACGCACCCTGCTCTGCCGCGCAAATCCGGTAATCAAATTTCTGGCCGTACTCATCCTTTGCCTTGCACTCATCCGCGCCTCGCTAGGTGGTGTTCTCTTGATTATGCTCTCCCTGGTCATCGGTGCAGGAGTGCAAAAACTTCCCATCACGCACTACAAGCGGGAACTTCGCTTCTTTACCCTTTTGATGGCCATGATCCTCCTCACCGAGTATCTTGCCCATCAGGACCTCCTGCTATCGGCAACAGCAGCCCTGCGGTTTTTCTGCATCATCCTGTGCGGCATGCTCATCGCCGATGCAACAGCCCCGGATGATCTGGCCCGTGCCCTGGGAAACCTGCTCGACCGTATCCCCTTCGTACATGGGGCGGTAGTTGCCAGCACCATTGAGCTGACTTTGAGCATTTTGCCCCTTATCTTCGATGCCTCGTTGGAAGTGGTGACAGCCAGAAAGGCCCGTCTTGAGCGAAGGAAGAACCCGTACAGGGCCATCACCTCCCTCTCCTCCTCCATATTCAGCTTGCTTCTGGACAAGGCGCAGGAACTCTCCCTCGCCTTGGAGGCACGCAACTTCGACCCAAGCAGAAAGCGTCCTGGGTTGCCCTACAGCGCATCAGATTTTATGCTCCTGACATTCACGACTCTCATTGCCGCCGGCTCACTCGTGCTATAATCAGCCAATGGAAACAAAACAGGCGCTGCGCACTGCCATCAGAGCACAGGCATACAGAGACTTCCGCGATGAGGATGCCAAAAGTTGCATCAGTTTGCTTTCCAGCTCAGCATATGCAAAGGCCAGATGTATCTTCGCCTTCTCTCCACTTGGCGATGAGGTCGATCTCTCCATGGTGCTCAAAGATGCACTGGCACACAAGGTGCTGGCACTTCCCGTCAGCGATAGAGAGGGAAGCCTTCACTTTTATCAGGCACGTTCCCTTGAACTGTTGCACGTTGGCCGCTATGGCATTTCAGAACCCCAAGCCACAGAGGAACTCTTCCCCACCAAGGAAGATCTCCTGCTCGTTCCGGCAGTAGCCTATACCGTACAGGGACAGCGATTGGGAAGAGGGAAAGGCTACTATGACCGGTATCTGGCAAAGCACTCCAGTTGCCCTACCTTGGGCATATGCAGGAGCCATCAACTTGTGCGGTCCCTCCCTGTGGAGGCACATGACAAGCGAGTCGATGCCGTATTGTGTGCGGGAGTGTTCTACTGAAGATCCTTGCAGAACCAGACAAAGCGTTGTTCTGCCATCATGGCAAAGAACCGTCGGCAAGCCTCATCGCTCTTGCTCAGATGTATATCCAAAAGGTGGGTGCGCATCTCTTCGGTACGGACGCTTCGGAGAATGGAGCTCAGTGCTCCCAAGTACTCCATCTGGATGGAGGGGGAAGAGGCGATGACAAAGAGCAGATGCACCGGCATTCCGTCGCTGCTGCCATATTCGAGGCCCTCACGACTGATACCCAGGGCAATATGCACCTCATTCAGCCCGAGTATCTTTCCGTGTGCTATCGCAACCCCGTGTCCGATCCCGGTGGACTGCAATCGCTCACGACGAAGCACCCCGCGCTTGAACCGCTCGAGGTCGGGGAGAGAGGAAAATACTGAACAGGAATCTATCACTTCCAGGATGGCCTGGGTCTTTTCTTTTGACTGAAGCTGACAGATCACCGATTGGCAATCATGTTGAATATCCACTTCTGTACTATACACAAACGAGGAATCTGGTTCAAGGCGGGGTGGGCTGTCTCAGGCGGCCCACCCCCTCTCTTGTACTTAGCGTTCTGATAAGTAGCTGTTCATCGCCTTTGCCGCTTTGCGTCCCTGGCCCATGGCCAGAATGACTGTCGCAGCTCCAAGCACGATGTCTCCCCCTGCCCACACACCCTTGAGGGTAGTCTCACAAGTCTCTTCGTTGACGAGGAAGTTGCCTCTCCGGTTCACCTCGATGCCATCGGTAGTTGCCTTGATGAGCGGGTTGCTGTCGTTGCCGATGGCGACGATGACCGTGTCATACTCGTACATCTGTTCGCTACCGGGAATCTCCACCGGGCTTCTGCGGCCTGATGCATCAGCTTCACCTAGCTTGCAGGTGATCAGCTCAACACCATTCACCCTGCCCTTCTCGTTGGCGGTAATCTTGAGCGGAGCATGGAGGAACAAAAATTCAACTCCCTCTTCCTTGGCGTGCTCAACCTCTTCCTTTCGGGCAGGCATCTCCACCTCGGTTCGGCGGTAGACGATGGTCACCTGCTCCGCACCCAATCTTTTTGCCGTCCTTGCAGCATCCATGGCAACGTTGCCACCTCCGAAGACCGCAACCTTATGCGAATCGAAGAGCGGGGTAAGCGCTTCTCCCACCGCATACGCCTTCATCAGGTTGCTGCGGGTCAGGTACTCGTTGGCAGAGAAAACACCTATGTAGTTCTCCCCCTCAATCCCCATGAACTTGGGAAGGCCGGCACCCGAACCTACGAATACTGCATCAAAGCCGTCACGATCCATCAGATCGCTGATCTTACGGGTCTTGCCCACCAGATAGTTTCGCTTGATCTCAACGCCCATCTCCACCAAGTTGTTCAGCTCATGCTCCACAATCTTCTTGGGAAGACGGAATTCCGGAATTCCGTAGACCAATACGCCACCTGCTTTGTGCAAGGCTTCGAACATCACTACCTGATGCCCTTCCCTGCGCAGGTCAGCTGCAGCGGAGATGCTTGCGGGACCAGTACCCACCACCGCCACTTTCTTGCCAGTCTCTGCCTTGATGGCAGGGACTTTTTCCAAATTATGCTCACGGGCATAGTCAGCGACAAAACGCTCGATACGGCCGATGGAAACCGACTTGTCCACATCCTTGAACATCTTGCCCACCGTGCAATAGAGCTGACACTGGCTCTCCTGAGGACAGACGCGTCCACAGATCGAGGGCAGCAGGCTGCTCTCCTTGATGATCTCCACCGATTTGGCATAGTTGCCTTCGGCAGCCTCTGCGATGAAGGCAGGAATGTCGATGGCCACCGGACAACCGGCGATGCAGGGCTTGGTCTTGCACTGCAGACAGCGCATTGCCTCTACCCTGACTTGGCTGTCGGAGTATCCGAGGGCGACCTCCTGCATATTCTTCACCCGAACCGCGCTCTCTTGGGTAGGCATCTCCTGGAGGGGAATCTGTGCGCGTTCCCGTGCATTCAGGGTCTTTCCAGCAAGCTCGCTGAGCAACTGTTGTGCCTGCTTGTCCAACTCTTCTTGTGTAGCGTGCATCGCTTAGGCCTCCCCTTCTTTGATCTGCAATCCGACGTGACAGCGGTGATGGGCTTCCTGCTCCTTGCCCCGGTAAGTTCCAAGGCGCAGCAACATATTGTCCCAATCGACCTGATGACCATCGAACTCGGGGCCATCGACACATACAAACTTCGTCTTTCCACCGATGGTGACCCTGCATCCACCGCACATGCCGGTTCCATCGATCATGATGGTGTTCAGCGACACAATGGTATGGATACCGAAGGGCTTGGTGGTTAGGGCAGCAAATTTCATCATGATTGGGGGACCGATGATCACCACGCAATCAGGCTTGTAGGTTTCGCACAGCTCTTTCAGCGGCTCGGTGACCAAGGCCTTGCGTCCATAGCTGCCGTCATCAGTTACCACAATCACCTCATCGGCGGTGGCTTTCATATCCTCTTCCATGATCAGAAGGTCCTTGTTTCTGGCGCCCATGATGACCTTCACCTCGTTGCCGGCATTTTTCATGCCCTGTACGATGGGGAACAGGGGGGCAACGCCGATTCCGCCGCCTACACAAACGACCTTGCCGTAGTTCTTGATATCGGTGGGTTTGCCCAAGGGGCCGAGCAGGTTCTCGATGCTATCCCCTTCGTTCAGCAGGGCCAAACGGTGTGTGGTTTCCCCAACAGCCTGGAAGATCAGGGTGATAGACCCCTTCTCAGGGTCGGCATCTGCGATTGTGAGAGGAATGCGCTCTCCAAAATCTCCACCCATCTGCAGGATGATGAACTGACCGGGCTTGCGCGCTTCGGCGATTTCCCTCGCCTCGATCTCCATCCTGAACACTTCCTGCGACAGTCTCTGCTTCGATAGAATCTTGTTCATTGCTACTCCTCAACCTACGTGCATCACATCACGAATCAGCCTGAATTTCCACCAAGGTGGGAATCCAGACAAAAATCGGCATTGTGTAAGCACGGTTGTCTCAGTATTAAATTCTCTCGGGCGAGTGTCAAGTATGTATTGCCCAAGAAGGACAGAGCTGGCACACTAAGGCAGGAGGGTCAATCATGATCAAGAAAGCAAATGAAATGAACGTCAGCATCAAGGAAAAATTGCGTGGAGGAACCGGACAGGTGGCCTTTAAGGCTCTCAGCGATGAGGGGACTGTAGCGCATTGCAGGCTCTTTTCCGAACTTCGCATTGATAAGGGATGTTCCATCGGAACTCACGACCATGTAAACGAAACCGAATACTACTGGATTACCGGTGGCCGCGGCATCGTAACCGAAGCCGATGGGGAAAAGGTTGTGGAGAAAGGCGACTTGGTCATCACCGGCGGTGGTGCAAGCCATGCCATCCGCAACGAGGAGGACGAGCCGTTGACCTTCCTCGCCCTGATCATTCTCGACTGAAACAGGTGAAAGAGGCCGTTGCATCCCTACAAGGAGCTTCGGCCTCATTGTTTCTGTCAATTTGCTGATTTGAGTGGGCAGGTTGCTTAGCAAGGTATCTGTAAGTGGTATTCTCTGAGAGTTTGGCAATACTGCTATGGTCTATAACAAAAAGTTATCCCATCATGAAAGACTATTAAAACCGAGAGGTTTCACCTCAGCGGAACTAAGGAGCTGTTGTCTGCCCCGAATGCGGGCAAATAGTAAATACATTCTACCTCTTGGTTAAAACTTCCCCTTGTATCCAGCTTTGCCTATGCATCGCCTTCATCGATCAAGTTTGCCAGTATCTGTTCGCCAATTGGCTATATTCGGTACATTTGCTTACTGCTGGTACGTTTATCAGGTATCGTCCTTTCAATGACTTGCAACTCAAGTGCTGGATTTATATAGGACTTACGGAAATGCTCCGCATCCTTAAGTCTCATTGCTATTTGTAATTCTTCCCTACTCATCTCACCTATGAGGTGCCTCAACAGCTTAACAACTTCCGGGGCAGGAAAGGTTACCGTAACTCCTAGCTTTAGATCGGATTTCCAAAATGGAGACGGTAAGCCATTTTCAAGACACTTTTGGACAATCAGCACACTACCACGGCTAACGCAATGCCATAACAGACGCATTGAGGAAGAATTCAACTCGATGATAAGCTTAATAGCGCATAATGAGAGCGACTTGAGGGACATGGTTCGGTTCATCTTGATGAGCAGACCTTACCAAGGACACTATCAGTATGGGTTACCAACCAGATTCAGCGATTTACCTTTCTTTTACCCTCAATTGGGGTTCACCTCCATCACCACCCAAGAGAATGTCCTATTTTTTAAAAACCTATGAAGCATACGGTTAGTGTTTGTCCAAATTTCCCCTAAAAGTATTCTCTTCATACAGTTTCAACCATTCATCACATCCAATAGTGGGTTTACCATTTCGGTATCAAGACACTTTGGAGGTTGTACACTCAGAAAAAACAACGCATTCAGATACTTCTCGTACTCCTGCTTGCAATGATCGGTTGCGAAACCCTCGTTGAGATTTTGGAAACGCCCTTCCTTTCTGCTGTCTCGGTTGTCTTGACTCTGATGCTGAAAAACAGCCTGCAAATTCAACTGCAGGCTGCTTAGTGCAAGGGGTGGGAACCGACTCTCGGCTACCTCATTTGATTTTCACTTCAATGGTCTTGGGCAGTACCTCTTCCTTCTTGGGAAGCGTGATGGTCAGTACACCATCGCTGAACTCGCCCTCGATGGCGGACTCATCGATATCCTCAGGAAGGCTGAAGGAGCGTTCGAACTTCTTGAAGTAGCGCTCGCGCACCAAGCTCTTCTTTCCATCGACATCCTTGAGGCTCTGCTTGTCGCTGCTGATCCTCAGCACATGCTTGTCGACATTGACCTGTACCTCATCCTGCTTGTAGCCGGCTAGCTCTGCCTCAATGACATAGGCCTTCTCGGTCTCATAAATGTCTACCGGTGGAATCTTGCTCGAACTTGCGCCCCAATCGGACCAAAGGTCGTTGAACAGGGATTCGAAGTTTGACACCGGGTTGCTGTGGTTGTAGGATACGTAATATTTCATTGTGACACCTCCATGTGTTCATATCGTTCGTTGATGATGCAAACATATATGCAAGAGGCGTGCCAACTTTTTAAATAAAAAGAAGGAAATTTCTAAAAAAGTTTTTAATTCTTTATTTCATATTATTTTATATAAATTCCAAACACCAAAGCAATCCAGCACGCACCAAATAAGCCGGATGCAAAGTACCCGCAATGAGCCCCACGGATTGTATCAATTGGGTCAAATCGACACATATGGGTCAAAGAGAGCCCAGAATGGGCGCTCTCTGACACAACGGTCAACCAAAATAGCGGACAGCGCCCCAAAACAGCGCAGCATCAGCTTTTGCCTCGGTGTTCAGATACAGCTGATCCACCATGCGTTCGCTGTGTGCCATCCTGCCGAACACCTTCCCATCCACACTGCTCAAGGCTTCCACTGCGTACAGGGAACCATTGGGATTGTCTGGAAACGTGGTGGTTGCATACCCCTGGCTGTCCACATACTGGCTGGCTATCTGGCCGCCCTTGATCAGGTCTGCAAGCACCGATTCCTCTGCAAAGAACCGCCCCTCCCCATGGGAGACGGGAAGAAGCTGGACATCTCCCACCTTGAAGGCACTGAACCAAGGCGAAAGGGTTGAACTGACGCGGCAGTTGACCAGACGGGAGATATGATGCCCCACCTGGTTGTCCAGCAACATAGGCTCCCCTGCTTTGGGTTTTTGTATCTTCCCATGAGGAAGCAGCCCGAGCCGTACAAGAGCCTGGAACCCATTGCATATGCCTCCCACCAGTCCGTCATGCTGGGCAAGCAAGGCCTCGATCCTGGCCTTGATCAGGGGATTGGCCAAAAAGGATGCAATGAACTTGCCCGAGCCATCAGGTTCGTCTGCTGCAGAGAAGCCTCCACTCAAGAATAGGATCTGGCTCTGTTCGAGGGAGGAGATCATCCGGGTGACACTCATCTCAACCTGCCGAGGAGAAAGGGTATTTACCACAAGCAATTCAACCTCAGCTCCCACTGCCTTCCATGCCCTCTGGCTGTCGAGCTCACAGTTGGTTCCCTCGAAGACCGGGATGAGCACCCGTGGTTTTGCCTTGGGGTAGCGGCATTTCGCATGTGATTGTGCAACAAAGCCCAAGGTGGGGACTCGCTCACCTTTTGTATGCATCGCTCCATATACTCCTGCAAGCGGTGCTTCCAGACTCGATCGCAGTGCTTTGATATCCTTGCTGCAAGTCGGGAATACCACCTCAGGTTCTGCAGTAGTCCGGCCGACCTTCAAACCAACCTCCAAAGCTCCTTCCACCTCGACCAGGAAAGATCCATACCGCTTCTGGGCAAGATCAAGCTCGCACGCAAAGATGCACCCTATTTCATTGCCCATGCTCATGTGAATTCCCGCAAGAGCCAACCCACCCCAGCCCAAGGCGTACGCTGCACGTACTCGCTTTTGCCGAACTAAGGTGCTTACGTAGCTGAAAAGGGAGGGAAGCTCTTCTTCCCGCCCTGCTTCAAGGAGGTAGAGCGATGAACCTGCCTGTGCAAAGTGGTTGCTGCCGAGCATCTGCTTCTCTGCCACGCTTACGGCAAAGCTTACCAGCGTGGGAGGAACCGAAAGCGAGCCGTAGGTGCCGCTCATCGAGTCCTTTCCCCCGATGGCGGCCGTCCTGAAGAGCCGCTGTGCCTTGTAAGCGCCCAAGAGGGAGGCGAACGGCAGGCCCCAACGAATAGGGTCGCTTCCAAGCTTTCCGAAGTACTCCTGGAACGTCAGATAGGTCTGATCAAGATCACCCCCTGCAGCCGCAACTTTTGCAAGCGAGTGTGTTACTGCAAGAAAGGCTCCTCTGAAGGGATTTGCCTCAGATTCATAGGGGTCATAGCCGTAGGAAGCAAGGCTGGTGGTTGTGGTCTTTCCCTCAGCTGTCGGAATGAGTGCTGCCATCACCTGCGCCGGACTTGACTGTGTGACTCCGCCATAGCTCTGCAGCACACTGCCTCCACCGATGGTATTGTCAAAACGCTGTGACAACGCTTGCTTGCTTGCTGAGTTGAGGTCACAAAGTAATGCATCCAGCTCTGCTTCTCCAAAGTGCGCTCGCTTCGCAGTCGGGTCCGCATAGCGGGGAACATGGACGCCCGCCCTCTTTTTCGCTCCATTGCTGGAGAGCAACTCACGGCTGAGGTTCACCAAGGTCTTTCCTTGGTAGTGCATCACCAGCTTAGGTTCTTCGGTAATCCGGGCAACCACCGTCGCCTCGAGGTTCTCCTCCTCGGCATAGCGAAGAAAGGCTGCTGCATCCTGCTCGGCAACCACCATGGCCATCCGCTCCTGGCTTTCGCTAATCGCCCGCTCTGTCCCATCCAGCCCCTCGTACTTGGTGGGAAGTGCATCAAGGTCGATCATCACCCCGTCGGCCAGCTCTCCGATGGCTACGCTCACACCCCCAGCACCAAAATCATTGCACCGCTTGATCAGGCGGGTCACCTCAGCTCTTCGCATCAGACGCTGCAACTTGCGCTCCTGGGGTGCATTGCCCCGCTGGACCTCACTGGCACACGTCTCCAGACTGGTCAGGCCATGGCTCTTCGAAGAGCCGGTAGCACCACCGCAGCCGTCCCGGCCAGTCCTGCCCCCAACGAGGATGACCACATCAGAAGGTTCGGGCTTCTCCCGTCTGACCTGAGCCAGAGGCACTGCGCCAATGACAAAGCCCAGCTCCATGTGCTTGGCAACAAACCCCGGGTGATAGAACTCCTCCACCAAGGAGGTAGCCAGGCCAATCTGGTTGCCGTAGGAGCTGAAGCCGTGGGCGGATCGTAGGGCAATGGTGCGTTGGGCAAGCTTTCCTTCACGTGTCTGGTCCAAGGCTGTGGTAGGGTCGCCAGATCCTGAGAGCCTCATCCCCTGGTAGACGTAACTGCGTCCCGAAAGAGGATCGCGGATGGCTCCGCCGATACAGGTGGCGGCCCCTCCGAAGGGCTCAATCTCGGTCGGATGGTTGTGTGTCTCGTTCTTGAACTGGAGCAGGTAGGGAACCTTCTCACCTTCGACATCCACATCGATATGCACTGAGCAGGCATTGATCTCATCGCTTTGGTCGAGCTCTGTCAAGCCCCCTTCTGCCCGTATGACTTTGGCTGCAAAGGTGGCAAGCTCCATGAGGGTAAGGCTCTTGTTCACGCCGAGTCTCATTCGGTCGCTGAGAAACATCCGATAGATGGCATCGATCTGTGGGTCATCAATCACCACCTCATCCAGTTCGGTGAGAAAGGTCGTATGTCTGCAGTGATCGGACCAGTAGGTATCCAAGACCTTCAGCTCGGTAAGCGTGGGATTGCGACCTTGGGAGGTGAACCAGCGCTGGATGAGGGCAAGGTCATCCTCATCCATGGCAAGCTGGTGCTCATCGAGCAGGGCCCTCAGGTTCTGCTGCTCACAAAAACCCTCGAGACTTGGAGGAAAGGCAGGAGCCTCTTGGTGCTCAAAGAGATGGTCGGCCAACAGTTCTGAGGCTTCTCGAGCTTCCACCTCGTTGATGAGGTAAGAGCGCACGCGCTCTTTCTCCTGTTCACTGAAGGTACCTTCAAAGCAGTAAAAGGTGGCTGTCCTGACCTGGATATCCGCTTCGGGAAGCAGCAACTTGCAGCAGAGCTGGACAGCATAGGAACGCTGGTCGAACTGCCCGCTGTGCATCTCCACCCCAAGATTCCAGGTATCCTGAGGAAGGCAATCCAGTTTCCTGTCACGCGTGCTGTCAACCAGCAGCTGGTCACTCAGAAGGGAGGCTTGCCCTGCATCGAGACCCTCGATCGCATAGCGAAGACAGATCAGCAAGCCCTGGAGGTCTTGCAAGCCCAGCAAGCTTCGAAGCTGAGCGGCCAACTCGGCATCCTGGTTCCTAAACGCATCCTTACGACACAACAGCACCTGATGAACCATCAGACTCCTCCCTCTTCAACGCACGAAAACCGATGTCAGTGCGATAGTGCATCCCTGTAAAATGCGTCTGCTTCACTGCTTCGTACGCAGCCTCTCTCGCCTCTTGTATGCCCGAGCCCCTCCCCACTACGTGGAGCACCCGCCCCCCGGTGGAAATCAGCTCTCCGTTCACAGTTTGAGCTACCGCTGCATATAGGACCTCAACGTTGTCAGCCATCTTGCCGATGGTGATCTGCTTGCCAATCTCAGAACAGACGGGATATCCCCTGCTGGCGACAGTAACCGAAACGGCATAGCCTGGATGGAAACGTACATGCCTGGTATCCAGCGTACCTTCGCGGGCACTGAGAAGGAGATCCAGCAAATCATCATCGAGCAGAGCAAGCACAGCCTCGGCTTCAGGATCGCCGAAACGACAGTTGTACTCAATGACCGTAGGTGCGTCGGGGGTGATCATGAGGCCGAAGAAAAGGCAGCCTACAAATGAGCTGCCTTCCTCCTTGAGTCCCCTGATGGTCGGAAGCACGATGTTTTGCATGCAGAAATCGGCCACCTCTTGGGTATAGTACGGGTTTGGTGCAACCACGCCCATCCCCCCGGTATTGGGTCCCTGGTCCCCATCCCAAGCCCGCTTGTGGTCCATGGCGCTCAATAAGGGGAGTGCATGTTCGCCGTCACAAAGCACCAAAAGGCTGACTTCAGGACCGGTAACGAACTGCTCCATGACAATCGTCTCCCCGCTCTTGCCGTGAATATGGTCGACCATCATGCCGGTAAGCGTCGAGAAGAGTGTGCTTCGGTCCTCAGCGATGACCACCCCCTTTCCCAGAGCAAGCCCATCGGCTTTGATGACGATGGGAAGCGGACAGATTGCACCATACTCCATCGCTTCATTGACATCGCTGAACACACGATAGGCGGGTGTGGGGATGTGATGGCGCTGCATGAAAGCCTTTGCCCAAGCCTTGCTGCCCTCAACCCTGCTTGCGCGCTTATTGGGTCCGAAACAACGGATTCCCCCTGTCTCCAACAGATCGACCAAGCCATCCACCAAAGGCTGGTCTGGCCCGATGACTGCAAAGTCAATCTCCTTGTCCCAAGCATAGGAGAGAATGGCCTGATGATCGGAGAGCTTGATGTCCTGCATCTCAGCCAGACCCGACATGCCGGCATTCACCCCGATTCCGAAGAGAACGGGATGCAAAGCACTCTTTGCAATCGCTTTTGCCAAGGCGTGTTCGCGGCCGCCCGAACCGACGATGAGGACGCGCATCCTAGTGGTGGAAGAGACGGATGGCGTTGCACACCATCACCATCTTGTACGCGTCACACGCCTCGATGACCAGCTCGTCACGAAGGGACCCTCCGCTCTGTACGACATAGGAGACCCCGCTGCGAGCAGCCCTGTCGATATTGTCGCGGAAGGGGAAGAAGGCATCACTGGCCAGGCTGACCCCGCTTACCTGCGAAAGGATTTCCTTTTTTTGCTCTGCCGAAAGAGGGACGACCTCCTCACTGAAATACTGCCGCCACCCTTCCAGCTCTCCCTGCAGGTAGTGTTCCACCGCGTTGTCCTTGTCATTGCGGCTGAGCTTGGGCAAGAAGGGAAGATCGAGCACAGCCTTGCACTGGCGCAAGTGCCACAGATCTGCCTTATCCCCGGCAAGACGGGTGCAATGGATGCGTGACTGCTGGCCGGCCCCCACCCCGATGGTCTGCCCGCGTTTCGCATAGCAGACGGAGTTGGACTGGGTGTACTTGAGGGTATTGAGGGCAACCAGAAGGTCGATCACCGCATCCTCGGGAATCTCTTTCTTGCGTGTCACCACGCCTGTGAGGATACCCCTGTCCAATACCACTGTATTGCGCTCCTGGGTGAAGGTGATGCCGAACACCGAGCGCGTCTCCAGAAGCGGGGCTTGCCAACCGGGATCGATGGCGAGGACGGTGAAGGAACCGTCTTTCTTTTGCTTAAGGATCTCCAACGCCTCAGCTGTATAGGAGGGGGCGATCACCCCGTCACTGACCTCCGCCTTGATGACTTTTGCAGTACTGAGGTCGCATTCATCGCTGAGGCTGATGAAATCGCCGAAGGAGGACATGCGGTCGGCACCGCGGGCACGTACATAGGCTGCAGCCAGGCTCGAAAGCTCCTGGCTTTCCGAAATGAAGTACATACTTCGCTCCACCTCATCAAGGGCCAGTCCTACGGCAGCACCTGCAGGGCTCACATGCTTGAAGGATGCTGCAGAGGCAAGGCCGGTTGCCCTCTTCAACGAGCTGACAAGCTGCCAACCATTGAGAGCATCGAGCAGGTTTATATACCCTGCCTTTCCGTTGAGCACCTGGAGGGGAAGACTCCCTGATTCCACACTGATGGCAGCCTGTTTCTGGTTTGGATTGCACCCATACTTCAATTCAAGACGGTCCACGCGCTATCTCCTCTCTTCTGCATTGATGATGATGGTCTGGACCTCATGGGTATCCAGATCGATTTCTTTCACACACAAGCCTACCCGGACCCGCTCATCCAGGCTCTGCCAAACCCCCTGGGCCAACGTTTCCCCGCTCCCTTTGAGAAGCATCTTTCTGGGCTCCCCTGCAAAGGAGGAAAGAGGCTCTTCTTCCTTCTCATAGGTATGGATCAGATGGCCCTCTCCTGCCTGCAGCTTTGCAGAGGGGAAAAAGGCATGCTCACACGAACCGTCCTCTCTCCTGCGAAGGATGGAGAGGGTGTAGGAAATGGGCCCCCCGGTTTGGAAAAGGGCGCTGATACGCGGGGTGTAGTTGGGCGCATCCGGCTCGTAGGTAGCAGCAGCCAAGCCCTCCTCAAAGGAGTGTCCGCAGGCCAAGGAGGCAAGGATGGCATCACTCTGGTCCCCGTTCGCCACCACAAACGCGTTGCCGATGCGGTCGATCGCCCGGTAGATGATCAGAGAAGGGTCCACAAGAAGGCTCTCATCGATTGCTTGGGTACGCACCATTTCGTTTTGGGCGACAAGCATCCGATTCCTGCTGTGCTTACTGCGGGCAGTGATGAAGTAGATGAGCAAGGCTTTGCCTTCCTCACTCAGGCCGCAGAGGATGCCCCTGCCCGGGTAGCGCAGACCTTTCAGATATGTTTCGAGTTGCATCTCTTCCTCCAATTTCCGGCAATACTGTTGCACCGTCTTGGGCAGCAAGGTCCACTCAATGGTCTTGAGGATTCGTTGCCCCAAAGATGTGGGAGTATCATCATCGGCGACACTGAGAGCCTGCTGCGCAAGGATCGGGCCTTCGTCCGCCTCTTCGGTCACCAGATGGACCGTCGCCCCGCTGATCTTCACCCCTCGCTTGAGAACCGCTTCATGGACACGCTCCCCATAATACCCTTTTCCTCCGAAAGAGGGGAGCAGGGAGGGATGTATGTTGATGATGCGATTCCTATGCGCATTCACAAACGGTGCAGAGAGGATGGTCAGAAAGCCTGCGAGCACGATCAAGTCAACCGCATGCTCGCCCAACAGGTCTTCGAGCGTTTGCTCAAAGGCTTTTCTCCCCAACGTCTTGCGATCGAGGCCGATGGAAGGGATTCCCTTCATCCTGCTGCGCCCAAGGGCCTGCGCATCGGGCTTGTCGCTGGCAACCAGCACCACCTCACCGGGAAGCAGATCAGCGTCCAAAAGCGCCTGGAGGTTGGTACCGCTTCCGCTTGCCAGTACCGCAATACGTATCATAGCAGCACCAGAGGCTCGTCACTTGCCTCCACCGAGCCCAGCACATAGGCGTCAGGCAGGAGCGACAACGCTTGTGCGGCATCGTCCTTATCCAGGATGAGGACCATGCCCACCCCCATGTTGAAGGTGTTGAACATCTGCCGGTCATCGATGGAGGAGAGCTTCTGCATCAAGGTGAAGATGGGATGGATCCTCACCTTCTGCTTCTCGATCCTTGCTCCCAGACCCTGTGGGAGGGAGCGGGGAATGTTCTCGAAGAACCCGCCCCCGGTGATATGGCTCGCCCCCTTGATCGGTACCTGCTCTGAGAGGGAGAGCACCTCTTGGACATAGATGCGGGTAGGCTCGAGCAAGGCTGCACCCAACGTGGATCCAAGCTCTGGATAGTATGCCCCAAGGTTTTCGGGATGCTTGTCCAAGTCGAAGATTGAACGGACCAAGGAAAAGCCGTTGGAGTGGACGCCCGAGGAAGGCAAGCCAACCAAGACATCCCCTTCTGTGATGGATGCGGTATCGAAAATCTTGGTCTTGTCCACCACTGCGGTGCAGAAGCCCGCGATGTCATACTCCCCTGAGCCATAGAAACCCGGCATCTCGGCCGTCTCTCCCCCTATCAGGGCACAACCTGCCAGAAGACAGCCCTGGGCAACGCCTTTCACTATCTGCTCCACCTTTTTCGGTTCGAGCTTTCCCAATGCGATGTAGTCGAGGAAGATCTTCGGCCGTGCCCCGCAGCAGATGACATCGTTGACGCACATGGCCACGCAATCGATGCCGATGGTATCATGCTTGTCCAGGGCAAAGGCGAGCTTGAGCTTGGTGCCCACCCCGTCGGTCCCGCTGACCAGAACCGGATTCGGGCACTCGGAGAGGTCGAGCTCGAACATGCCGCCAAAGCCGCCGATATCCGAGCGAACCCCCTTGATGGCAGTTCTTGCCACATGGGCCTTGATCAACTCAACCGCCTCATACCCTCGGCGGATATCCACCCCGCTTTCGGCATACCGTTCACTGTGACTCTGAGGATGCATCAACAACTCCTTGTGGTGGCTCGCACGGATAGGAGCCGGTAAAGCAGGCGCTGCAAAAGCCGATGGATGGATGGTCGCTGAGTTTGAGCACCTGCTCGGGAAGCAGGAATCCCAACGAGTCGACATCCAGGATCTTCTGCATCTCCTGATGGGAATACTTGTGGGCGAACAGATCCTTGCGCGAATCGATGTCTGTTCCGTAGTAACAGGGGTGGAGGAAGGGAGGAGCGGAAGAGCGAAGGTGCACTTCCTTCGCCCCAGCTTCGCGCAAGAGGCGGACGATCCGCTTGCTGGTGGTTCCCCGGACAATCGAATCATCGATGAGCACCACCCGCTTGCCAGCCACCGTGGAGGCGATGGGATTGAGCTTGATGCGCACCCCGCTCTCCCGTTCTCCCTGCTTGGGCTGGATGAAGGTGCGACCGATGTACTTGTTCTTGATGAAGCCGATGCTGTAGGGAATGCCCGACTGCCAGGCATAGCCGATGGCTGCATCGATGCCGCTGTCGGGCACTCCGATGACCACATCCGCCTGGGCTGGGTGTTCCAGTGCGAGGAAGGCACCGCTGCGCAGCCTGGCCTGGTGTACGCTGATCGTATCGATGACGCTATCAGGGCGGGCAAAGTAGATCAGCTCAAACACACAGAGACTGCCCTTGGTCTCCCCTACATGACGCTTCTTGCTCTCCAGCTGACCTGTCTTGGCATCGACGATGCAAATTTCCCCGGGCTCTACATCCCGTAAAAACTTGGCTCCCACCGCATCGAGGGCACAGCTCTCGCTGGCAAATACATAGCCATCCTCAAGCTTTCCCATGCACAGGGGCTTGAAACCCCACCGATCGCGGACTGCAATGAGCTTGCCTGCGGTCATGACCAGAAGCGAGTACGAGCCTTTCAGCTCATCCATTGCCTTCTCAATCGCTTCCTCCACACTCTCACTGCAAAGCCGATGCTTGGTGATGATGTAGGCTATCACCTCGGTATCACTGGTAGTGTGGAAGAGTGAGCCCTGCTGCTCCAAGGATGAGCGAAGCTGCACATCGTTGGTGAGGTTCCCGTTGTGGGCCAAGGCCATGCTTCCCATCTGGTGACGGATGAGCAAGGGCTGCACATTCTCACGTGATCGTTCCCCGCTGGTCCCATACCGCGTATGGGCGATTGCCATCCGGGTGGTGGATGTGACCTGCACGGGTTCAGGAAATACCTCGGCAACCAGCCCAAGGTCCTTCTGCACAGTCAGCGAGCCTTTGTCATTCCAGGCAATGCCACACCCTTCCTGCCCGCGATGCTGCAACGAGTAGAGGCCAAGGTGGCAGAACTGGGCGGTATCTACGGCGGCTTCGGAGAAGATGCCAAACAGCCCGCACGCTTCCTTAAGAGTGGCCATCAGTTGATGCCCAGCAAGCGGAAGAGCACTTCCTGATACGCTTCCTCTACCGAGCCGAGGTCGCGGCGGAACCGATCCTTGTCCAGCTTCTTGCCGGTCTTGGTGTCCCAGAACCTGCAGGTATCGGGTGAGATCTCATCAGCAAGAATCAGCTTGCCTTCGTCGGTGATGCCGAACTCAAGCTTGAAATCCACCAGCTCAATACCGAGGTCCCTCAGGTAGGACCCAAGGATGTCATTGATCTTGAGGCTGTAGGAGCTGAGCTGGGCAAGCTCTTCATCACGTGCAAGACCGAGGGCCCTGATGTGGTACTCATTTACCAGCGGGTCACCCAAATCATCCCGTTTGTAACAGAACTCAAGCACGGTACAACCTAGCTTCGTCCCTTCTTCAAGGCCGAGACGAGTCGAAAGCGAGCCGGCAGCAATGTTGCGGACGATGACTTCCAAGGGAATGATGCGCACCTTTCTGACCGCAGTCTCGCACTCTGAAAGCTCTTGCAAAAGATGGGTGGGAATCCCTTGCTTCTCCAACAGCTGCATCAGATGGTTGCTCACCCTGTTGTTGATGCTGCCCTTGTGTTCGATCGTGCCCTTCTTCAACCCGTTGAAGGCTGTCGCATCATCCTTGTAGGAGACGATGTAAACGCCTGCCTCATCGGTTGCATAGACTTTCTTCGCCTTTCCCTCATACAGCTGCTGTGTTTTTTGCATGACATCTCCCTCTTGCAATTAAAAAAGAGCTTCACCTGTTTATCAGGGAAAGCTCTTGTTGATTCGCGCGTCTGCACTTATTACCTGCTCAGCCATGGCAAGGCGCCTTTTGGCCAGCTTTTCTGAGAGTTGGGGATCCTGGAGAGCCAGGATCTGGGCGGCAAGCAGAGCTGCGTTGGCTGCCCCATCTATGGCCACGCTCGCCACCGGATAGCCGGTTGGCATCTGCACGGTCGAAAAGAGTGCATCGAGGCCAGAAAGAGAGGTGGACAAAGGGATGCCGATCACCGGCAAGAGGGTCCTGCTGGCCAGCACCCCGCCAAGGTGGGCTGCCTTCCCTGCCGCTGCAATCAGCACTTTCAGGCCACGTTGGGCAGCAGTTTCTGCAAAGGCTATCGTATCATCGCTGGTACGATGGGCGGAGAGAATCCTTTTCTCGAAGGGAATCCCCAGCTCTGAAAGAACCTGGAAAGCTCCCTGTACCCGGTCCAAGTCGCTCTCGCTCCCCAACAAAACGGCCACAATACTCTTCTGTGTTGTCTGCATAGGCGTACGGTAGCGAAAATAAATCGCTTATGCAAGTCGTTTTGCAACAAATACTCATTTTTTTGTTGTGACATACGACAAGTGTCAGATATGTTTACCGGTTTTGCAACATTTCCTGCACCAAAATCACAGCATCCTCTACACAATGCTCACAACTATGCAACTCAACGCCTGTCTCTTCACCCAACAAATCCTTGCAGACCAGACTCTTGCAACGTGCTTCAAACGCTTGGACCAGGGCTTTTGACTTGGCGTAGGTAAGCGTTTTTGTCTGACCTTCCACACTCCCCTTGCTGGTGACTAGTCCTGCTATGGCAACAGCCCCGCTGAGGGCACCGCAGGTTGCCTGATGACCGCCCATCCCTCCGCCGAACCCTTCCATCATCGAAAAGATGGTTGCTTCGTCCAGCCCCACGACGTCACTGAAACTGCAGGCTACTGCCTGGGCACAGTTGTAGCCTTTGCTGCGCAGCTGGCGTGCTTTTTCCACATACTGCATGTCCATACGTTTCTCCTTTGTTACTCCCGACCACTTTTGTGCAGGTAGTAGGAATAATCACCTTCATAGATATTGAGTTTGCCCCAATCCATCTCAAACACCCGGTTTGCCAGATGCTTGAGAAAGTATCGGTCGTGACTGACAATCATGATGGTTCCCTCAAAGCGCACCAGCGCATCGAGCAGGACCTCGCGGCTTTGGATGTCCAGGTGGTTGGTCGGTTCGTCGAGTACCAGAAAGTTCACCGGATTTGCGAGCATGCAGGCAAGCATGACACGGCTCTTCTCCCCACCACTGAGCATTCCGATCTTCTTGTCCACATCATCACCACTGAAGAGGAAGGCCCCCAACATCGCCCTCAGCACAGGGATGGTAGTCATGGGAACACGGTCAGACACTTCCTCAAAGATGGTCTTGTCGGGATCGAGAACGTCGCTGGAGTACTGGCTGAAGTACCCGAGGTTCACACTCGCGCCAAGACTTACGATGCCTTCGGTCGGTTCCGTCATGCCCACAATGGTCTTCAGCAGGGTACTCTTTCCCGCACCATTCACGCCGGTGAGGGCGATCTTGTTGCCCCGCATCACCGTTGCACTGACACCACGGAAAACGGGAAGAGTCCCTCCCCCCGCAAGCGGCCATACCTTGGCGAGGTCTTTCATCACCACCACCTGGTCCCCGCTTCTTTGGCAGGGTGCAAACTGCACCTGCATCAGCTTGGTCTCAGGCGGAAGGGTGATGCGATCGATCTTCTCCAGAGCCTTGATGCGCGACTGCACCAAGGATGCGTGGCTGGCCCGGGCAGCGAACTTGGCGATGAACTCCTCGTCCTTGGCAAAGCGCGCTTGTTGGCGGTTGAAGGTGGCGATGAGCTGCTCACGGCGGATCTCCCGCTCACGCAGGTAGAAGTCATAGTCGCCGCTGTAGCTGGTCACCTCGGCATTGGACACCTCGATGGTGCGGCTGCAGATGCGGGTCATGAACTGGCGGTCATGGCTGGTCATCACCAGATCGCCCTTGAAGGAGGAGAGCCAATTCTCGAGGTAGATGATCGACTCCAAATCGAGGTGATTCGTCGGTTCGTCCATCAAGAGCACATCGGGCATGAGGGCAAGTATCTTGGCCAAGGCGATGCGCATCTTCCATCCGCCGCTGAAGGTCTCCACCATCTGGTGATGACGATCTGTGGAGATGCCAAGGCCGGTGAGAATCTCCTCACTGCGGCTGACCAGGTCATACCCGTCACGGGCGAGGTATTCACTCTGCAACTCCCCATACCGATCCATATCCGCATCACTGAAATTCCCCTCAGGATCGGCCATGCGGTGCTCCAGCTTCTCAAGTTCGAGCCCAATCTCATAGACAGCCCCTGAGCCTGCAATTACCTCTTCCAAGGCAGTGCGGCCTTGCATCTCACCCACATTCTGGCTGAAATAGCCGATGATGGTGCCACCTTCGGTGAGCACCTCCCCGCTGTCTGGTTTCTCTTCCCCGCAGATGACCCGAAGCAAGGTGCTTTTTCCCGCCCCATTGGGACCTACCAATCCGATGCGATCGCCGGTACGAACCAGCACGTTCGCATCCCTAAGAATATATCGGTCGCCATATGCGACATTGATGCCATTGAGTCTGACCACGCCTTTCTCCTGAAAGGCCGAGTATATCGGAAAAGCTTGACTCTGTCATGCTTTGAAGCGGCCGTAGATTGCAGCCCCGCACTGTGGGCAGACCCCACCATCAAGCGGCTTTGCATAACCTGCATTTCCAGCCATCCTGTCTTCGATCAGAAGCGTATGGCAGGACGGGCAATAGGTCCCTTGGCCAAGCGAAGAGTTACCCGCATACACATAGGGTATGGAGGAGAGGGAAGCAACCGAAAGCGCTTCTTGCAAGAATGCTTCGCTGGTAGGTGGGTCGGTACACCGATAGCGGGGAAAGTACCGGCTCAGATGCCAGACCTGCACGCCTAGATTGCCCAGCCGCTTGGCCAAGGTCCGGATGTCCTCCAAGGTGTGTCGGCTCTCCATCACCATGGTGGTCACTTCCACGTGCGCTGAGCTTCTCGCCAATACCTCAAGACCCCTGAGCACCGGCTTGAGGCTGCCGTTGCACATGCTTTTGTAGAACGGCTCATCCCCTTTGACATCGATGTTGAAGGCATCGATGAGAGGGGGAAGGCGAATGAGGGCTTGCTCGCTGAAGGTGCCGTTGGTAACCATGATGGTTGCAAGGGATGCTTCCTTACATGCAGTGGCCACCTCCATCAGGTAGTCCTGCCAGACCAGCGGCTCACTGTAGGTGAAGCTCACCGAAGGGCAGCTCATCTCATTGGCCGAAAGGGGAATCGCTTTTGCATCGACATACCGATGCACATGCCCATCCTCATACCCTGCCTGGCTGATCTGGTGGTTCTGGCAAAAGGCACAGCTGAGGTTGCAACCAAACATGGCCAGCGAGAGCGTTTTGGTGAATGGGAGAAAGTGATAGAGCGGCTTCTTCTCAACCGGGTCTACTGCGAGGGCGACAAGCTCCCCATACGATCGGGTGACCAACACCCCGCCTTTCTGTTCCCGAACCGAGCAAAGGCCTCGTTCGCCCTCATCCAGACGGCAATGGTGATAACAGAAGTCACACTGAAGTCTCATCGAACACCTCAGCTTGGAACACCTCAAAGCGGCAGAGCTCATCGGTGTAGGCAAGATCTGGAAGGCCTGCCTTTCGGCACAGCTGCCGCAGCATGGTCTCCAGGTCCCAGCCCTGTTCGGTTGCTACCTGGGGAAGGAACACCGCTCGGTGATAGTGGTGGGTGAGGAGCACCCCGTCGCTGCCAAGACGGATGTCACGCCAATCCTGCAACACCTGCATCTTGCTCAAGATGCTGATCTCAAGCACCAAGGAGGGGAGCTCTTCCTCACTTATCGGCCTGAACCTGGGGTCTGAGAAGGCGGCTTGGCGTGCAAGATCGGGTATCATCTGATAGAGCGGGCTCACCCCCCACAGATTGCCGATGCACCCCCTCAGCTCCCCTTCTTGGGTGTGGAGCGTGACAAATGCACCCAACTCTTGGGTGTAGGGGCTCTTCTTCTCTCGCTTCAGCTGCTCATACACTGGCTGTGCAGCATGGGCAAGCGTACCAGCAATCGCCTCGCGAGCCAGCAGCAGCAACGTTTTCTGTACCTGCTTGGTCATCCCCATCACCTCCAGAGAATGGTGGAATATGCAACAAAGTTGGCATCTTCGGAAAAGCTGATGTCCTGGGAGGTGTAGTAGTCGGCAACCCAACCGGTGCACTTCAGGCGGTGGGCAAGCTCAGACACCACCAAGGCAGGTGCATACCCACAGACGGTGCTTCGATGCGCGGCACAGAAGGAAAACGCATCCTCCACCCTTCCCTCACACAGTAGGTGCGAGAGTGCAAGATCATCTTCCCGTACCTTCTTGGGAGCTCCATTTTGGTAGGGGGTATAGCCGAATCGCGGTCCGTAATGGGTGAAATCACTGCTCGCGATCACCGCTGTGTTGCCTGAACGAAGATGCTCCTCCCCCAATTCACTGAGCAACTGATCGGCAATGGTGTGAATGTGTGAAGGCTCGGAGAAGTGGGAGATCAGGGCAAGACCCACCTTGGGAGGATTGCTCATGCTGGCAATATAAGGAAGAACCATCTCCAGGGCATGCTCGCTTTGGATGGCTGAAAAATACTTGTCCTGGGCTGAACCCAGGTTGAAGCTTTCCAGAAGACCCAGAGGCGTCTGGCATCCAGAAAGGGGTGCAGATGCAAGGAGGTCGCTCTTGAGGTTTGCATAGTGGCTGGGACCAACGATGAGGATACGCTCCAGGTCAGGGTACGAAGCGTTGAAAAATGGAGCAATTCCCGCCTTCGAGTAGAAGAGCCCTGCGTGGGGCAAGACAGCAAACCGATAAGGCCCCCGCTGATAGGTGGCTCTCTTTCGTGCCTCTTCGAGGGATTGGGCGACCAATGCTTGCAGATCCTTCGCTTCTGCTGGATACCAGGAACCGGCGTACAGGGCTTGTCGTATCATACGATGGCATCTCCTTACTCTGTCTGGTTTCCATGATAGACCAGTTTACCTGAAATGCAAGAAGTTGGAGACCTTCGCCAATAAAGTGACACCCTGCCTGGTTGCGTGAATACCAGACAAGGTGCCGGAGGTGGAGGTAAAAAAAGCATCAAACAAACGGTCAGTCAGTACTCGAAACGACCACCGAGGAGAGGCAATGCCACTGTTTGGCCAGCACAGCAGACTCCCCGAGGATCGATAGCTCACGAACAAATACCAGATCCTCACTGCTTCTTCCAACCATCAGGTCGAAGCTCCCGCATTCAAGGACCCGCTGCATCTGCTCCCCAACAAAGGAGAACAGGTCCACCGGAAGGGTAAAGGTCACTTTTTTCTTCTCCCCAGCTTCAAGATGGAGACGTGCAAATGCCTTGAGCTCTTTCACCGGACGGACGATGGAAGCCATCTGGTCATGGATATAGACCTGTACCACCTCATCTCCCGCAACATCGCCGATGTTCCTCACGGTAAGCGAGAAGACGAACTCCCCATCAGTGCCCACCATCGGGTTCTCCAAGACAAAATCATCCCAAGCAAAGCTGGTGTAACTCAGCCCATGACCGAAGGGGAAGTTGGCCCCAAACTGTTTCTGACGGGGAAGCCCCCCTGCCTTCTTGGCAAAGTTGTAGGTGTAGGGCATAGCACCTGCTGTCTTGGGGAAGGAGAGCGGACTCTTCCCCCCAGGGTTGTTCAAACCCACTAGAGTACGAGCCACCGCTTCCCCTCCGCCTTCTCCGGGCAGCCAGGTTGCCAGGATTGCACCAGCTTTCTGTACGGCTTCCTCAATCGCATAGGGCCTTCCGCTTACAAGAACCACCACAACAGGTTTTCCCGTGGCGAGCACGCTGTTGAGCAGCTCTTCCTGAATTCCAGGCAGTTTCAGGCTTGCGGTATCAGAGCCCTCGCCTACTGTTCCGTTTTGGAAAAGACCGGCAAGATCCCCTACCACCAAAACAGCAAGATCGGCATGTTGCACCGCTTCCACCGCCCTGCTGATCCTGCGTGTATCCTTGCTCAGCTCATGTGAGGAGGGAGTATCCTGCTCCTGAACATCTCCTGGGAAGAATATGGCCCGTTCGACCTGATTCTCGTAGAGCATGCACCCCGGTTCAAAGGTCAGCTGGCACTCCTTGGCGTACAGCTCAAGCGCTTCCTTGATCGTCATCGTCGAGGAAGGCAGCGTCTCCTCAGGCCCATGGGAGCCTTGCAGATGCACCGGTGGGCTGTAGCCACCGAACATGGCATACGGATGGTCAGCGAGCGGGCCTACAAGGGCGATACGCTTGCCGCTCTTCAAGGGAAGCAGGCCCTCATTCTTCAGCAGAACCATTGAAGCTTCTGCCACCTTAACCGCAAGCTTGTGGTTCTTCTCAGAATTCAGGTCGATTGCATCTTCCTGGATGTACGGCTGCTCGAACAGCCCTTGGCGATACTTCTCTTCCAATACCCTCAGCACTGCATCGTCGAGTGCTTTGTCAGAGACCAAGCCCCGATAGAGAGCCTCGATCAAACCTTCCTTGAAGACGGTGAAGCCCGGAAGTTCGATATCCATTCCGGCATTGAATGCAAGGGCGGCAGCCTCTGCCATATCAGAAGCAACCCTGTGGTCATACAAAAGCTGCACCACCGCCTCATAGTCGCCGACCACCAACCCATCGAAGCCCCACTGTTTCTTCAGCAAGTCCGTCACCAAGGCCTTGTTGCTGGTGCACGGGATTCCATCAATATCGTGATATGCCGGCATGACCGAGCCTGGATGAGCGTGCTTGACCACCATCTCAAAGGGAAGTGCAAAGGTGTTGAGCAGCTCCCTTGGACCGATGTGTACCGGAGCGTGGTTTCTAGCCCCCTCCCCATAGGAGTGGCCGACAAAGTGCTTGAGCGTCGCCAACGGGGTCCGCTTGGTTCCTTGCAATCCCTTGACATATGAGATGCCCATCATGCCGCACAGATAGGGGTCTTCACTGAAAGTCTCTTCCAGTCTGCCCCAACGAGCATCACGAGCGACATCAAGAACAGGAGCGAGCCCTTGGTGGATACCCAGGCTGCGCAGCTCCTCACCAATGGCCTTGGAGACCTGCCCCACAAGCTGGGGATCCCATGTAGAGCCATAGTTCAGGGCGGACGGGAAAACCGTCGCCCCCTTGACCATCGCTCCGGTAAGACACTCTTCGTGGAGCATGGCAGGGATACCGAGCCGAGTCTCCTTTACCAAGTAGCGCTGAATCTTGTTGATGGCCTTGGCTTGGAGATGCGCATCGTTGGCCATCGTCCCGTAGGGTCTGGTCAGCTGCCCGATGCCCTTGCCGAGCACCTGCTTGTGCAAATCGCCCTTCAGGCTCTCCTTTGCCCCATACTCACGTACAGCAAAGGTTCCATCCAAGTCTATTTCCAGCCACGCAGATACCAATTGGGCGACTTTTTCTTCGATAGTCATCTTCTTCAGGAGCTCAACGGCCCGCTCTCGATTCTGCTGCATGTATTCAAACTCCTTACCAAATTCCCCCACACGGGGAGTACACACTTACTCCTTCAGAGCTCCCAAGGCTACACCTGCAATGATGTACTTGGAAAGGAGGAAATAAATCACAAACAAGGGAAGGACTGTCAGGGACAAGCCAAGATAGACCGCACCATATTCAGTCTTGTAGATGTCACCGCGCAGCAAGCTCACCATGATCGGCATGGTGTACTTCTTGCTGTTGGTCAAGAGGATCAACGGGATGAACAAGCTGTTCCAGCTGAACACAAAGGTAAAGATCGCCTGGGTGGCCATCGCCGGCTTCATGATCGGAAGAATGATACGGTTGAAGGTATAGAACTCCCCCGCCCCATCGATACGGGCTGAATTGACGATATCGAGCGAGAGGGTCGCCATCAGGTACTGACGCATGAAGAAAACCATGGACGGAGAGGCTATCGCCGGGAAAATCAGCGGCAAGAGGCTGTTTGTCCAACCAATTCGGTACATGAACTGATAGAAGCCGATGCCTGTCACTTGTGCCGGTATCATCAGCACTGCCAGGATGAAGGTGAAGAACGGCTGACGCAGTTTCCAGCTATACGCGACCAGCGCATAGGCTGTCAACGAGGAGAAGTAGACGGCGCACAGCGTTGCCCCGCCGCTACTCAGCATTGAGTTCACAAAACCAACGACCGGATTGAAACTCTTTCCTTTGAAAACAGCCCAGTTGCTCGCCAAGTATTTGGAAGGGAGCAGTGAGACTGAATCCTGCTGAATCTGGAAGGTGCTGCGGGTAGCGTTGATGAACATAACCAAGAAGGGGAAGACGCTGAGGATTGCAAGAAAGATGCAGACAACGTAGATGATGGTCTTGGTGATGTTGGTGGATGCTTTCAGGCTTTTCATACGAGCTCCCCCTGCTTCTTTGCATTACGGATGCGCAGTCTCTCTGCTTTTCTGAATTTGGCCTCATCCTTGTCCCGCATGAGATGGAAGAGAGCGGCAGAAAGAACGACGATGATAAGAAACATGATCATGCTTGCAGCTGCAGCTCGATTGTACAGGTAGCTTCCGCTGAAGGCCTGGTTGTAGATGAAGAGGCTCGCGGTGAGCGTTGCACTATCAGGTCCTCCCCACAAGAAGAGACGAGGGATATCGAACATCTGCAGGCCACCGATCATGCTGGTGATCAGGACATAGAGCAGGATGGTCTTGAGCCTGGGCAAGGTGATCTTGAAGAAGATCTGCGTGGAGGTGGCCCCATCGATTTCGGCAGCCTCGAAGAGGGTCGGATCGATGCCAAGCACCCCGGCAATGAGAACGATCATGGAGTTGCCATACCACATCCAGAACTGGATGAAAGCGACGACACCCCGAGCCGTCCACTTCTGCATGTGGAAATTCGCCGGTGCATCCAGCCAGCCGAAGCGCATGAACAGGTCGTTGACCGGACCCTTCGGATAACCGAAGAGTGAATTGAACAGGATGGCGATGGTTGCCGCAGTGATGATGTTTGGCATATAGAGCAAGACCTTGAAGGCTCCCTGCCCCCTGATCTTGAAGCGACGGGTGGTGAACCAGGCGGTCAGTAACAAGGAGAGCAGAATCTGGGGAATGAAGTTCATCAACCAGATGATAGCTGTGGTCCCCAAAGACTTCCTGAAGGTCGGATTGTTCAGAATCAGGACGAAGTTGTCAAAGGGCTGCTTGAGGAAATTGAATTCGGTTCTTCCCATACCCCGCAGGTCAGTAAACCCAATGACAGCAGTAAAGATGGTCGGATAGAGGGAGAAAATCAGAAATGTAAGCACGAAAGGAATGGAAAATATATATCCGTACTTCGCATAGTTAACGCCTTTATTGCGCATGAGCAGATCCTCCAGTAAGTGTTACCGTGCATCGAACAGAGCCAAAGTCAGGACTTCCATCCTCATGATGCCAGAAGCGAGCAGGACAGCAGGTGCAGGAGGAGTTGCGCTCCCCCTGCACCCAAAACCAATCAGAGGTTATTTGACTGCGATGGCGAGGTTGTCAGCTACCTGCTGCTTGAATTCAGCAATGGCTGCAGCGCGGCTCTTGTTGCCTGCACTGTAAGAGCGGACCTGGTCACGCCAGTAAGTGTTGATGGTCTCATCGTACTGGGTCTTGTTTCTTCCAGAGGCGAAGGCGCCGGCGGGTACGAATACGTCAAACATATCCTGTCCACCGAGGAACGGCAGGGTGCCGTCGCTCTTCTTCATGACCGTACCGGAGGCAACAGTGTCCTTGGTTCCGCCGGGCCCATTGAGGGTGCCGTTGGCCCAGTAGTACTGCAGACCAGTCTCGGAGCTGTCGAGGGTGACCCATTCGATGAAGTCGCCGACTGCGTCCTTGACAGGGCTCTTGTCGTTGGTGATCAACCACGTGCCGCCCCAGAAGAAGCCCACAGGAGGTTCGCAAACTGCCCAGTCACCATAGGTGCCTTCACCGGGCTTGGTGCCGCCGCTGTTGCCGGCCATGACGTAGTTGATCAACCATGCAGGACCAAAGAAACCGAAGACTTTCTTGGCACCAGCATCTTTCATGTCGGCAAACCATGCATCAGTCCAGTCACGGGTATCGTTGTGATAGCCCTTCTCAAGCATGGTCTTTGCAACGTCGATGAACATCTCGCGATCAGGATCGATGAAGAGCTTGTCATCCACAATCCAGCCCTTCGCAGAAGCGCCTTCGATGGCGTGCCAGATGTCTCCATCACCGCTGATGATGGCGTAGTTTTTCTTTCTCAGGTCTTCTGCAGCCTGGAAGAATTTGTCCCAACCCGGTCCGACCTTGGTTTTGATGACTGCTGGATCATCGGTGCCCCAGACGTCTTTTGCGATGGAGCGGCGATAGATGAATGCACCGCCGGTTGCCTGGTAGCCCAAGCCGACCAGATCACCCTTGGTGTTGGTGCCGATCTCAACGGTGTAGGGAGCGATGTCAGCTTCCTTCAGCTTCTTGGCAACATCGATGCCCAAGGACTTGTAGGGAGCCGCAAAATGGGAAGCATCACCTTGGGTGTACTTCAACACAAAAGCGGATTCTGCAGTGTAGATGTCAGGTGCATTTGCCCCACCTGCTGCCAATGCCGCATCAAGTGCGGGCTGATAGGCACCGTCGGTGGTGGCAATGATGGTGACGTTCACATCATAATCCCAATTGGGGTTCAGTTCCTTGTACTTGTCGATCATCTTGGGGACTTCATCGGTGAAGCTCCACAGGTTGATGACCTTGCGTGCAGGTGCCTTTGCAGCTTCGGTCTGTCCGGCGGCGAACAGAGAGAAACTCATACAGGCGATCAGCAGAAAACTTACGACAATTCGCATGTTCCGTTTCATACAGATTCCTCCTTACGTTGTATATGTCCAAGACATATGTGCCAAACTTTTGGGGAAAATCCTGACTTCGTACAACGCTTGTACTGAAAGCAGGCTCCCTTATCTGTATACTAGAAGGGCGCCGATGCCCACGCCACCGGTTGTTTGTCTGGAAATCCTCTAGGACGTTTGTCCTAGGCTTTGTCAACGTTCGTTGCTTTTCACCCACTTGATTGCAAACTTGCGCAGGGCTCCGGCATCGCTTATGGAGAGTTTGTGGCGAATGTTGTCCCGGTAGACATTGATGGTTTTTACCGAAAGGTTGAGTGTCTGCCCAATCTCAGAGACCCCAAAGCCCTGCCCCAAAAGACGGAGGACCTCCATCTCACGGAGACTGAGCAGCTTCACTGCCTCAATCTCATCGTTGGCCTCAGGCTGCAACAGGGTATCGAGCATGCGCTCGCGCATGGGTGGGGAGAGGTACACTTTTCCCTTGAGCACCAAGGCGATGGCATCGAGCAGGCTTGATGCAGCCTCTTGTTTCATGATATAGCCGCGGGCCCCTGCCTTCAGGGCGCTTGATGCATAGATGATCTCGTCATACATTGAGACCACAATGCACTGGATCTCCGGCCTGGTAGCCTTGAGTGTCTTGACCAGTTCAAGCCCGTTCTCCTGCTGCAGGGAGATATCGATGAGAGCCATCTGGACCTGCACCTGCTCAAGCAGGGTCAGCGCTTCTGCTATGGTGGTTGCCTGGGCTGCTACCTTATAGGAACGCACATTCTCGATAACGCTGACCAGACCCTGGCGGAAGAGCGGATGGTCATCCACTATCAGAAACCGAACCGTGTGATTCATGCACTACTCCTTGAGGATGACGCGCACCGTAGTGCCTTCATCACTGCTCTCAATCTTCAGAAGGGCGTTTGCCATGGTTGCACGATTATGCATGATTTTCAGCCCCAAGCCCTGTTTCTGCAATTTGGGTGGCAGACCCGTACCATCATCACTGACCGAGAGAATCAAAACGTGTTGAGCATGCTCATCCACACTGCGGCAAGAGGATATCTCAATATGCTGTGCCTTGGAGTGCTTGATGGCGTTGGTGAGAGCCTCTTGGATGATGCGGAAGATGTTCAGCTCAACGATGGGGTCGCAGATGCAGAGCTCGGGATCGACATTGATGTCAATCTCAACCTTCGCCAGACGGAGGCTGTCCCCTACCAAAGCCTCCAGCTGCTCCAAAAAGCTGTGCTTCTCCAGTTCCAGCGGCATCAAACCACGACTGATCGACTTCACTTTCGTTATGGCCTTGTTCAGGTGCATGCTGATCATCTCAAGCTCTTCCGGTTTTACTCCCTGATGATTCTCAAGGTGTTGTTTTGCAGAGGAAGCAAGCAGGCTGACCCCAAGCAGGTACTGGCACAGGTCGTCATGCAACTCCTGGCCGATACGCTCCATGGTCTTGGTGGAGATCTCCATGACCTCCTTCTCCAGCTCGGTCCTGCGCCTGATCTCATTGGAAAGATCGCGCGTACGATGGGCAACCTGGGTTTCGAGGTTCTTCTCATGCTCACGAATCTGAGCGAGTAGAAGCGACCCCTTGAGGGTACTGGAGACCTGCTCCTGCAGTACATCGTAGAGAGCCGGCATCACCCTCCGGAAGGGAACCAGCAAATACCCAAGCGGCTCTTTCAGATACACCAGAGGCAACAGCACCCAGCGCTGGGCTTTCCATGCAGTGCCCAACGAGGGGGGAAGGATGTCCATCGCATCAAAGGTTTGCTCAGATAGCGACATTTGGTCCATCGCCATCAGAAGCCGAACCTTGCCTTTTGTGTGGGTAAACCGCACAAGATAGCCGTGGTCAAGACCAAAGAGTTTCAAGCTTAGGCGAAGATTCTCAAAAAACTCATCCAGTTCAAAGGTACCGGAGAGCATGGCGCTTACTTTGCGCAGCGAATCGAAGGAGTTCTCGGTGGCTATGCGTTTGGCCGCTTGGAAGCGCCCGATCTTATCTCCGATCAAGGCTCGTGCGGCAGCCATGAGCATCCCCAATGTCTTGGGACTCAAGTCGCTTTCCACACTCGATTTGTACTCTACAACCGAGATGTACTCGTTCCAGCGATGCATCGAACCACTCTCCCCTGCTGTAGTATCGAGGGCCCGATTGAGCCGGCTTATCATCTGATGGTAGTTTCCCCGGCGAACCAGAAGCAGGAGGTCTTGCACTGCAAAACGCTCACTCGGGCTGGTGTAGCTTGGCATCTCATGCAGACCCGGGGTGTAACTGATATGAGGATTGCAGCCGCAGGATTCACGGATGACGGTAGTACAGGGAAGGGTGATGTGCTCCTCTTCCCCGCCTGCCATGATCCTGTCCAGGATGTCGACGGCAATGACACCCATCTCATGCAAAGGCTGCACCACGGTGGTAAGGGGAGGAAGCGCGTACCGGGACGGATCAAGTCCGTCGTACCCGACAACAGAAACCTCATCCGGTACCTTGATCCCCCGCTTGGAGAGTTCTTCAAGGGCTCCGAGCGCCATCCAGTCATTCAGGCATATCAACGCATCGAACGACATTCCCTGCTCAACCAGGGCCGCTACGGTCTCCCTTCCCGAGACATCGGTGAACGTTCCGCTGAAGACCATTCTCTTGTCGAGCTCGATCCCGCGCTCTTCCAACACTTGGCTGCAAGAAGAAAGCCTCCTGATCGACTCCTCATGGGTCTCTGGCCCGGTGATGATGGCAAACTTGCTTCGGTGGTGCACCGTTATCAGATGTTCCACCACTGCGGCAATATCCTCTTCCCCCTCAACGGTGATATCGCTCATGCCCTGCATTCGCATGCCGATGGAAACCCTCGGCAGCGAGGACCAGGGGGCAAAGAACTTGTTCAGGTCGACTGTAGTGAAATAGGAAGCCAGGGAGGAGGCGATGATGATCAGCCCATCGACATTCTCTCTCCCGGCCAGATGGTAGGCAAGATTTGAGGAGGCTTCGCTGGCAATCGGGGAACCCAGGCGTGAGCCGATGAAGGAGATGGTGCCCAGATTTCGCTTCTTCGCCTCCTGTTCGATGGCGTGCCAGAGAGTCGACTGGTATTCGTCATCCAAACTGGCGGTAAAAATTCCGATGCATCGCTGAAGTCCTTCCATGAAAACGCCCCTTCTCCCTGTTTTCTCTCATCATAGCCGATGTATTTCATATTGCAAGGATAGGGAGAAAATTCGAACAAAGCCTACAAACGGGACGAAGTGTCAGCAAGGCCGGTCAATGGATCGAAGGCAAATGTCAAGCTTGCACTGGAAGAACCCAGATGCAAACTGAGAACGGAACCTTTGAGCGTGCAGCAGGAAGAAAGCTCCTTGCCTTTGGAGAGTTTCAGGCTGATGCCCGCTTGCAATCGCTGCATATCCCCTGCCTCGCGGCTGTTCCTTCTCCCGGTGAACGGGCAGAAGACGGGCTTCAGTTGCTCGCTTGCCAGCACATATTCATCATTCTCCAGACTGATGGTGAAGCGCACCTCATCCTGAAAGGGATAGGCATACGCTCGGAGAAACACTTGATTGGAGTAGAGTATTTGCAGCAGGGGTTCGTCAGCATCCATATTCTGATAATATAGTGATTTATCAAGAACATTACTAGATGCTAGCCTAACAATTCGGGCAAAAGGAAGGCAACCCGCCGTACGACCATTGCCGTCTCAACAAGTTGCCCAAAGCTTGGTAGAATCAGGAATCACCGTCCTGCCGTGCACCTTTGTGCAATCGACAGTCCATTCATCAGACCAACTGTTTAGCAGGGGTAGGACTCGGACCTACGACCTTCGGGTTATGAGCCCGACGAGCTGCCAACTGCTCCACCCTGCGTCGAATTTCTTACCAACTATAGGAGAAATGGAAAACCTTGTCAACCAACATCCGAGAAAAACATTGACTATGCATATTTTGTTGTCATAATGCTAGATATCTTGGTTTGGGAGCTGTCGTTTACGGGGTCTTCAGATTTTCCGAGGGTTCTGCTATCATCACGGGTAGCATACAGCATTTCCACACCCTGAGGTTGGGCAGAGGGATAAAGGAGCTTGGTATCAGCAAGAAAATCATCATCCTGGGAGCTGGCAGACGTGGTCTGGGCTTGGCAAAACAGCTGATTGTTGACGGTAAGGATGTAGTTATCATAGACAACGCCCATGAGCGGGTAGAGAGTGCTGTTTCCAAACTTGACTGCCTGGGAGTACTGGGCAACGGCACTGACATCGCCAAGCTGATGGAAGCCGGCATTGAGGACGCTGAAGCGTTCATCGCCGTCACCAACAGCGATGAGATCAATCTTGTCTCCTGCGGTCTGGTAAGTTCCACCTACCCCCAGACAAAAACGGTTGCCGCCATCCGCTCCTTGATTTACACCGGGGTTGATGGCCTGAAGGAAGGCCTGTTGGGAATCGACTACATCGTCAACCCAAATGCTGAGACAGCCAAATCCATCTACAATATCATCGAGCAGGGGGTTAACGGCAATGTGCTCGGTTTCTCCAACACCAAGCTGCTCCTCTACAACTTCTACATCGAGCCGTTCAGCCCGTATGTAGGGTCTACTGTCATGGAGATGCGCTCCAAGCTTGATGCAGAGTTTGTCATCGCATCCATCAACCGGCGCGGCTTGGTGATCGTACCTTCGGGAAACACCACCATCCAAGCAAAGGATACCCTCTCCATCGTTGCAGATTCGGAGGAGGTCACCGACATCCTGAAAACGGTTGGCCAGCTGCAGAAACGACCGAACAATATGGTTTTGGTGGGAGCAAGCAAAATCACCCGCGCTCTGCTGAACCGGATGAGTCCGGCAATGCGTTCCAAGGTAACGGTCGTCGATCAGGATGAGGAGGTCTGCAAAGCCTTCTCCGAACGGTTCCGAGAGATTTTGGTGATCAAGGCGGATATCACTGACGAAGAGGTTATGCAGGAGGAGCAGCTTGGCACCTATGATCTTCTTGTCGCCCTTACCGACAATGATGAGTTGAACATCATCACCGCAAGTTACGCCAAGAGAATCGGGGTGCAGCGATCGATTGCACTGATCAAGAACAACAACAACTATTCGCGCATGGCTTCCTACCTTGACATCGATGTGGTCATTTCCACAACCGATACCACCGTGGAATCGCTCCTGCGGTATCTCAGAGGTTCAAACGTATCCAGCATCCACTCGCTCTTCAACGGCCAACTGGAAATTTATGAGTTCATCATCAATACAGAGTGTGAGGTGTGCAACAAGCAGCTGAAGGATATCAATATGCGCAAGAAGGCCATCATTGCTGGTATCATCGGCAGTTCCGGGGAATGCACCATTCCTACTGGACTCTCGACCCTGCGTGAAGGCAATACGGTCCTGGTGGCAGTATTGCGGGATTCTTCGGAAATGATCCAAAAACTATTTGGGTAGGACAGCCATGCTCAACTGGAAACTCGACCTCCGTCTGCTTGCATTCATCGTTCTCTTTCTCTCTGTGCTGATGGGCATCCCCACAGCCCTCGCCTTCCACTATCAGGAAGTGGATGCAATCAGGGGCTTTTTGGTTGCCTATCTTGCCATTGCAATCTTTTGCAGCAGTGCCCTTATCCTTGTAAGAAAGCCTGAATCCAAAGTCCTCCTCGCCCGCGACGGCTACCTGGTAGTTACGCTGACTTGGGTGATCGCCACAGCGTTTTCAGCCATCCCGCTGGTGGTGAGCAACGCCTATGTGAACTATAGCAGCGCCTATTTTGAAATTATGAGCGGCTTTACCACTACAGGAGCCACGGTGCTCCCTGAAATTGAGAGCCTGCCCAAATCCATCCTCTTCTGGCGCTCTCAGACCAACTGGCTCGGAGGGATGGGAATTGTCGTGCTCTTTGTCGCCCTCCTTCCTGCTCTTGGGGTGAGCGGGACGCTATTGGTGGGAGCTGAGTCCGTGGGACCGACCAAAGACAAGCTTACCCCCAAAATCAAGAACACAGCACTCATTCTCTGGTCGATATACATTGGTTTTTCCGTATTGGAAACCATGCTCCTCTTATTGGGGGGCCTTTCTCTTTATGATGCGGTGACGGTGACCTTTTCCACCATGGCAGCTGCAGGCTTTTGTGTGAAGAACTCCTCGATCGGAACCTTTTCCAGCGCCTATGTTGATGTGGTTGTCACCATCTTCATGCTGATCAGCGGAGCCAACTTCGCCCTCTACTTCAAAGCACTCAGCGGAAAACTCTCCTCGGTGCTCAAGGATGGAGAGCTGCGCGTCTATCTCGGCATCTGGGCGTTCGTGGCGTTCGTATCCGCATTGTACCTCACCGTCTCCAACACCTATGGAAATTTTGCCCAATCGCTTCGCTACAGTGCGTTCCAAACTGCCTCCATTCTCACCACCACCGGTTTTGCCACCGCAGACTATGTCCTGTGGCCGGCGTTCACCCAGGTGTTGCTCTTTCTGCTCTTCTTCGTAGGTGGCTCTGCTGGCTCTGCAGGTGGTGGAGTGAAGGTCATCCGAATCGTCGCCCTTTTCAAGATGGGCCGTGCACAAATAAAGCATCGCATCCACCCCCGGGGAGTGTTTCAGGTTCGGGTCGGCAACGTTTCAATGCGTGACGACCTCCTGCTCTCCATCTCCACCTTCTTTGGGGTATATATACTCACCGGTGTTGTGGGAACGGTGCTCATCTCCTTAAGTGGTGCTGATGTCATGACCAGCTTTGCAGCCTCTTTCCTCTGTTTGGGAAACATCGGAATCGGGTTCGCCAATGTGGGGCCTACCGGCAATTTTGCCTTCCTACCTTCGTACCTGAAATGGGTCTGCTCCTTCTTGATGCTGGTAGGACGACTCGAGTTGTTCACCGTCTACGTGCTCTTCTCCAAACACTTCTGGCGGCGATGATTCTTACACATTTTCATTCGATTGTCCAATACCTGTGATATACTACTGTAAAATATCACAGGAGGTTTGACATGTCTGGAGTAGCTTTGATCATCACGTTCGTGATCGCCATTGCGATCATGATCGTCGCCATCTCAAAATGGAATGTTCATCCGTTCCTTGCCTTGATGGGTATTTCTCTTCTGCTTGCCCTTGTTGTGGGTCTTCCCCTGAAAGACATCCCTGGCATCATCGGCTCGGGTTTCAGTGGGATATTCAGCAGCATCGGTATTGTCATCATCCTCGGTGCGCTTATCGGTACCATTTTGGAGAAGACCGGAGCCGCCCTCAAGCTTGCTGAAATGGTCGTCCGCCTGGTTGGGAAGAAACATCCCCAACTCGCCATGGAAATCATGGGATGGGTTGTTTCCATTCCCGTCTTCTGTGACAGCGGATTCGTCATCCTTGACCCCATCAGAAAGGCTCTTCGCAAGAAAACCCAGTTCAGTTCGGTTGCCATGACGGTTGCGCTTTCGGCAGGTCTGTATACCAGCCATGTCCTGATTCCTCCCACCCCGGGACCGATTGCTGCAGCGGGGACGCTGGGAATCGGTGACAACCTGTTCATGGTCATCGTCATCGGCACACTCATCTCCATTCCTTCCCTGGTCATCGCTTACTTCTATGCCAACTATATCGGCAAGAAGATCAAGAGTGGTGAGGAGCTGGTAGAGGATGCGGATGAAGTCGATTATGACACCCTTCTCAAGAGCTTTGGGAACCTTCCCAATGGCTTCCTCTCCCTCGCCCCGATTCTCGTGCCTATCCTGTGCATGGCCCTCGGGTCCCTTTCCGCAGCCATGAAGTGGCAAGGCAACCTTGCCAGCCTGAGCGCTTTTATCGGTACCCCGATCATCGCTCTCACCATCGGCTTGCTCTTCGGCATTCTTCTTTTAGTCCTCCAGGACGCACTGAAACATTTCAACAGCATGACCACTGAGACACTGAAGGTAGTCGGCCCCATTCTCTTCATCACCGCTGCCGGCGGAGTGCTGGGCAGAGTCATTGCCAGCGCCGGTTTCGTCGACTTCATGAAGCAGAATGCACAGGTGCTCGCTACCGTCGGGATTTTCTTCCCCTTCCTCATCAGTGCCATCCTCAAGACTGCCCAAGGATCGTCCACAGTGGCTATCACAACCACCGCCGGCATTATGGGAAGCATTGCCGAGAGCTCATCGATGATGAGTGCCCTTGGACTCGCAAGTCCCATGGCTGCAGTGCTTACGGTCATGGCCATCGGCGCCGGAGCAATGACTGTCAGCCATGCAAATGACAGTTATTTCTGGGTTGTCACCAACTTCGGAAAGCTCAAGCCCGAAGAGGGGTATCGCACCCAAACCATGGTTACCTTGCTGCAAGGTATTGCATGTATGATTTTCATCTGGCTTTTTTCCCTCATTTTATTGTAACATGTACAAAAGCCGGGGGTTCAGGCCCCCGGTACCATTGAGGAGCCCACGATGAAGAACATCCTGTTAATCCCCGATTCCTTCAAAGGAACCATGAGTTCCGAACAGATCTGTGCAATCATGGACAGAGCAATCAAGAAACACTACAGCGACGCAGTGGTCACCAGCATTCCCGTAGCTGATGGAGGAGAAGGCAGCGTAGATGCCTTCCTTCAGGCACTCGGAGGCGAGAAAAGAACACTCACCGTCCAAGGACCCTATGCCTTCCCCATGGAAGGTTTTTACGGAGTAGTGAAGAAGACTACCGCAGTCATCGAGATGGCGGCCTGTGCCGGCCTCCCTCTGGTTGGAGATGAGTTGCATCCCGACCTGACCACCACCTATGGTGTGGGCGAGCTCATTCTCGATGCAGCAAAAAGCGGTTGCAAGACGATCATTGTCGGACTGGGTGGCAGTGCCACCAACGACGGAGGCTGCGGAGCTGCAGCTGCCTGCGGTGTCAATTTCTACGACAAGGATGGGAACTCCTTCATCCCTACCGGGGGCACATTGGGCAAAGTGGCAAAGATCGATACTTCCGGACTCGATCCCGCTCTCAAGCATGTGACGATCACCACCATGTGTGACATCGACAATCCGTACTACGGACCTACCGGTGCTGCCCACATCTTCGGGCCCCAGAAGGGAGCCACTCCTGATATGGTGAAGATCCTTGATGCAAACATGCAGAGCATCGCCAAGGTCATCGAGCGCGACTGCAAGATGGACGTACAGTCCATTCCCGGCAGTGGTGCAGCTGGTGGTATGGGTGGTGGCATGGCAGCCTTCTTCGGATCACGCCTGCAGATGGGTATTGAAACGGTGCTGGAGACGGTCAATTTCGACAAGTTGCTCACCAAGGCCGACTTGGTACTTACCGGCGAGGGAAAGATCGACGGACAGTCACTGCGCGGCAAGGTGGTCATCGGAGTTGCAAGGCGTGCCAAGAAAGCCAATGTTCCCGTTCTGGCCATTGTCGGTGACATCGCCGATGATGTCGAGGGTGCTTATGATGAGGGTGTGAGCGGAATCTTCTCGATCAACCGCTTGGCCATTGACTTCAAACAGGCAAAACCCCGAGCTCCCATGGATATGGAAAAGACGGTTGACAACCTGATGCGCTTTGCGAAGCGCATGGGACTGTGAACCAGGCAACGCTTGTGAGAAGGCTCAGCGAATTGGCTGAGCCTTCTTATGCTGCATTCTCCAAGAAGCTTCAGGTCTCCCATCGCACGATACTTGGGGTGAGAACTCCCCATCTGAACAAACTGGCCAACTCGCTTGCCAACACAGAGGGAGTGCAGGCACTTTCGGATTTCTACACCTACGAGGAGCCTTCGTATGAAGAGATCATCGTCATCTACAAGCTGTTGGGTTTGCTTCTTCTTCCATCCGGTGAAGGACTCTCCCATCTTGTGCGCCTGCTACCCTACAATGAGAGCTGGGCAACCAATGACACGTTAGCCTCTTCGCTGAAACCGCTTTGCCGCTATCCAGATATCCTCTATCCCTTCTTACTCACCCTGCTGAAAAGCTCGCACCCCTATGAACAGCGTCTTGGCATTGTGGGCTTGATGTTGCACTTTCTCGATTCCCCTACGTTTGATGAGGTGCTTGATGCATGGAGTCTGGTGCAGAGCAACCACTACTATGTGGTGATGGCACTGGGGTGGGCCTATGCGACTGCGTATTGCAAAGAGAAGGAAAAGACGCTTGCTTACTTGCAAAAGGGGGTTTTGCAAGAGGAGGTGCGACGCAAAGCCATCCAGAAGTGCATTGAATCACGCATTCCCAGCGAAGAAGAGAAGCGTGTGCTCAGGGAGCTTCGCTCAGCACCCTGAATGCATTGCCATACCACATCTTTTCAAGATCTTGGTTTGAAAGCCCTGCTTTGAGCAAGGCATCATACAGCTTGGCCAACTCAGGATAATGCGCCACTTCCAGCTCTCCGCTGATGCCGTCAAAGTCGGTTCCCAACGCAAGAACCGAGCTTCCGCCCACCCGATGGATGTGCATCGCATGGGCAACCATTGCTTCAATGCTGCTGTGTCCCCAATCCTCACTCAGGAAGGAGGGACAGAAGTTCAGTCCTATCACCCCACCCTTGTCGGCAAGCGTTTTGATCATCTCGTCACTGAGGTTCCTGCTGTGATTGGTGAGCGCTCGTGCGTTGGAATGGCTGGCTATGAAAGGTGCTCTGGCCATCTCGGCAACAGAGAAGAAACCCTCATCATTGAGATGAGAGACATCAACCAGAATCCGGTTCTCCTCCAACGCTTCAACCACTTCATGGCCGAAGGGCTTCAGGCCACCCTTCATATGATGGGGATAGCCCAACTCATTCTCATGGTTCCAGGTCAAGGTAGCCAACCTGACTCCCCATGAGGCTAGCGTTGCAACACGAGCAAGGTTTCCTTCAAGAATGCCCAACTCCTCAACACTGAGGATCGCCTGCTGCAAAGTTTTGTTTCCCTGCTCGTTGGGATAGCATACTTGCACAATGTGAGCACTTTCTTCTTGCATCTCTTTGCTGAAGTGCGCATACAGTTGTTCTGCCCTTCTCCATGGACTGGCATGGGCAAGCTTATCAACGAACAAAGCAAAACAGGTGGTGACGTTTCCGGCCTCTATCATCCACCTCAGATCGACGTGTGCGTCACTTTCCCTGAGGTTCCCGCTGCGCTCTCCAGCAACCAGGGCATGAATGGTATCACAATGCAAATCGATGATGGGTAGCATGAAAAAAGTTCCTCCAAGTAGTTGCCATTAGCAATTAAAAGTAGTATTTTGACTGTACGATAAGAAAAAACGAGAGTATAGTATACCGTATAAGAGGAGTTTACCATGATCAAACACGTAACAAAGAGCACATATGAAGCAGAAGTTTTGAAGAGCAGCGTCCCCGTTGTTGTAGATTTCTGGGCAGCCTGGTGTGGCCCGTGCCGCATGCAGGGAACCATCCTTGAACAACTTGACAAGGAATTGGGTGCCGACCAGGCCAAGATCGTAAAGGTCAATGTCGATGAGGAAGGCGAGCTTGCCGCAACCTTCGGCGTACAGTCCATTCCCACCCTCCTGTTCTATAAGGACGGAAAAGTCATCAACAAGGCAGTCGGCGTACGCGACGCAGCCGCTCTGAAGAAGACCCTCGGAATCTAAGAGAACTCTTTTTCAGTTGAGACCCACAGTGATTATGTTTCACTGTGGGTATTTTTTTTCTTTCTGAACTGCCTTCTGAAAAAGAATGTTTCTTTTTATAGAAACTTTTGTTGGAAAATGCTTGACATATCGTTTCTATTCAAAGTAACATCGGACCCAAGAAGGAGAACACCATGCAAAACGCACTTACCAAAGAGATCAACACCACCAATCTTCCTGACCAGGATGGACGCTTCGGAGAGTACGGCGGAGCCTACCTGCCGCCCCAGCTTCAGAGTGTTATGGACGAGATAACCCAAGCGTATCTGGAAATCGTACAGGACCCAGCATTTCTTACCGAGCTATCCACTTTGCAGAAACACTATGTGGGGCGCCCTTCTCCTGTCTATCATGCAAAACGCCTCAGCGAAGCGGTGGGCGGAGCCCAGATTTACCTGAAGCGTGAGGACCTGAACCATACCGGAGCCCATAAGATCAACCACTGTATCGGTGAGGTGCTCCTTGCGAAGAAGCTTGGCAAGAAGAAGGTCATTGCAGAGACCGGGGCTGGCCAGCATGGGGTAGCCTTGGCCACCGCCGCTGCGCTGCTCGGACTTGAGTGCGACATTTACATGGGTGACATCGATATCAAGAAAGAAGCTCCCAACGTAAGCAGGATGAAGATCCTTGGTGCAACGGTTGTTCCAGTAGGAAGGGGAACCAGAACCCTCAAGGATGCCGTGGATGCTGCCTTTGAAGCCTATCTCTCAGATCCGGTGACCCAGATATACTGCATTGGTTCGGTTGTCGGTCCCCATCCCTTCCCCATGATGGTCCGTGATTTCCAAAGCGTGGTCGGCATCGAGGCACGAAAGCAGATCCAGGAGATGACCGGAAGGCTTCCCGACTCTGTGGTGGCGTGTGTAGGCGGCGGCTCGAACGCCATGGGTATCTTCAGCGCCTTCCTTGAGGACAAGCAGGTGAAGCTGTACGGGGTGGAACCTGCAGGCAAGGGACTCGATACCCCGGACCACGCAGCTACCATCACCAAGGGTTCGGTGGGAATCCTCCATGGTTTCAGAAGTCTCCTGTTGCAGGACAACTCAGGGGAGCCACTTCCTGTCTACTCCATCGCCAGTGGCTTGGATTATCCGGGTGTCGGTCCCCAGCACAGCTACCTGCACTCCATCGGCCGGGTACATTACGAAAGTGCCACTGACCGAGAAGCGGTGGAAGCGTTCTATGGGCTCAGTCGAATGGAAGGTATCATCCCTGCCCTCGAATCCAGCCATGCAGTTGCGCACGCCATCAAGATGGCCCAGCAGCTTGGCAAGGATACCAACATCCTGGTAAATCTCTCAGGCCGTGGTGACAAGGACATCGACTATGTCATGGAGAACTACCCCTTGGTAGAGTATGAGCCACAGAACAATGGCAATGGATTCAAGGAGTTCCTTGCTCATATCAAGCAGAAGTAAGACAGAAGGGACTTTCAAGAAGGACGCACTCAGTTGGGTGCGTCCTTTCTCTTGCCTACAACGATACCTGCATGCCGACGGTGGGGCCGATCAGGATCTGGGGGGCATGCTCATCATGCCTAAGCAGGCGGTTGGTCAGATAGGGACCAAGAAACCCAATTGCAGATCCAATGGCTGCCCCAGCAAGCACATCGCCCAGATGATGGTTTCCGCTGAACACGCGAAGTGCTGCAGTGGTGGCAGCCAAGCCCCAGGTTGCGTAGCTTACGGCTTTCATGGCAGCAGAATCAGGATACCAGAGAGCCTGCAAGGTTTGGGTATAGGCAGCAGCACTGAAGGCTATCAGGGCATGACCGGAAGGAAAGGACTCATAGTCTTCGCTGGTATCGCTCGGCCTGTCGGACTCCCCGACATACGGCCTTGCACGATGGACCAATTGCTTCAGAACGGTACGTGCAGTAAATGCTGTAGACATCGTTCCAATATAGGTCGTAGCTATAAGCTCATAATCAGAAGAAGGAACAATCAGACCACTGACACCTGGGATAACTAGCGTAAGGCCCAGCGTTACGTCACTGACGGTGGAGAGATCTTTGTCATACGGGAATGAGAGTGAGTATAGGTTTGCTAAGGCGAGCAGCAATACCAGACAGCAGAGAATGAATGTTCGCTTCTTCAGCATGGATACCTCCGGACGGAAGTCAGTTTACCTGCTCATTCACTCCTGCTCAAGAGCAAGACGTATTTCATAGGAAGAGAAACCCTTTTTGCTCATGAGAAGGCGGGCTTTTTCTCTTCCGCCCTTAGCAAGAGCAAGCTGATAGGCTCTTTGGGCATACTCGGCGGCAAGTCCCTCGCTGAAGAGTTCTTCCAAGGCTCGCTGGGCATCCTGACGGTTCACCCCTTTGGCTGCGAGCCGTTGGGAAAGCAGAGCCCTGCCCTCAGGATTCTTGCGCTGGCGATGCTCGATGGTTAGCAGTGCATAACGATACTCGCTGAGCAAGTCTTCTTCTGCCAGCTTTTCAAGAACGGGTGTGATCACGCTGCGGTCAAACCCTTTGGCTTGGAGTTTCTGGGTAAGCTCCAAGGCAGTATGCTCCCTGCGCGCAAGATAGACCAGAGCTTGGGAGCGGCAGTTGCGCTCCAGCTGGACAGTTCGGAGCCTTTGACACTCCTCTTCGCTCAGTTCCTGTCCAAGTGAGAGAAAAAGAGATCGAAAGACATCAGATGTGATGATAAAAGAGGAACCCTCCAGGAGTAAGGCTTGGTAGCCTTCGCCGGAGGGATCCTTTTCGATACGTGCAAATGCCACTTAGCGCTTGGAGAACTGGAACTTGCGGCGAGCACCAGGCTGACCGTACTTCTTGCGTTCGACCATGCGGCTGTCGCGGGTCATGAAACCAGCGGTGTGCAGGGCGGGGCGATATGCCTCGTCATGTGCGCACAGAGCACGTGCGATACCGTGGCGACAAGCACCGGCCTGGCCGGAAGGACCACCACCAACAACGTTGATGAGGATATCGTACTTGCCTTCGGCTTCGCTGGTTACCAGCGGCTGCTTGACGATGAAGACCAACATCGGGTTACCGAAGTAGGAGTCAACGTCTCGTCCGTTCACTATGATCTTGCCCTCGCCTTCACGGAGGTAGACACGAGCGACGGCAGTCTTGCGGCGACCGACTCCATGACCAAGATCCACAACTTTCTTAACTTCTTTCTTTGCCATTTTTCGCTCCTACCTTAGATTTCAACCTTGATGGGCTGCTGGGCCTGCTGCTGGTGATTGGCACCGGCGTAGACCTTCATGTTGGTGTACAACTTGCGACCGAGCGGTCCGCGGGGAAGCATGCCCTTGACGGCGTGTTCCATCGGATAGACCGGGTTGCGCTTAACCATATCGGCATAGTTGGTCTGCCGAAGCCCACCGGGGTAGTTCGAGTGGCGATAATACATTTTATCCTGGTACTTGTTGCCCGAAAGAGCAGCTTTCTCAGCATTGATGATAATCACATAGTCGCCCATGTCCTGGTGAGGGACATACTCGGGCTTGTTCTTCCCGCGAAGGATGCGTGCAGCGGCAACTGCTACCTTGCCAAGCTCCTTTCCCTCTGCATCAATCAGATACCATTTCTTCTGAACTGTCAGCGGTTTCACAAAAATAGTCTTCATCTATTCATCCTGTTCTGCAAGGACCTGCCTTGCGTGTGGTGTAGTGCATGGACAGAAATATCTGCCATATCTATCTTACAGCAATTGCATACTGACCAGCCAACTCCAAGAAGGGGCGTACATCACCCTTGGCGTACTCGCCGGGAATGATGAACGGAACATCCGAAGTTGGTGGAAGCACCACCTTGAGGGCTAATGCCTCCAAAGCGAACGCTTCATAACGCGTTGGCGAAAGACCGGTTAATCCGTACGGACCTCTCGTCTCGAACACCCCCGCCAGGGGATTGTCCATGCGTCTTTTCACTGTCTCATCCGACTCCAAGCTACGTATCAGATTCGCTGTTGTCTTGATGAGCAAATCAAGCAACAACGGAGATACGGCGTCTGAGGGCGGAACATCGCCGGTACAGGCTTCTTCCTTAAGGCAAACGACCTGAGGTACGAAACTCCCTGGGAAAGGTAGGATAGGGAGGAGCATCACGGAATCTGCCCCGCCAAAACCTAGGAACGGTCGCCAATAGGACACTGTACGGCTAGCATGTCCAGGCATCGTCGCAGGGTCGAAGGGTGCATCCCCGGTGACCGCACGAACAGCCTGCAGGACCTTCTGGTGGTCGGAATAGATCCGAATCACCGGAAAATCCGGAAACAGCGTTGCCAGCAACTTTTCAAGCCTTCCTGTGAATACCGAAGGGTATTCGCTGACCAAGCCCCTGCTGACCGTAGATTTTATGGACCTTTGGATCAGTTCGGGACGATGGCCGAGGATGGCTCTGCCATAATTCTGAAAAAAATCGGTATACCGCGCCCCAAATCCATCATACAGATAGAACGAACGCGCGCGGACAACGGTAGGCATTGTATAACCTTCCGGCCTTTCGTGTCTAGTCTCTTTCCCTTCTCTCTGCATATCAGTCACTTCCAAGTTTCTCAAGTTGGGCGAACTTGCTGATGAAGGTCGCTTTTCTGCCGGTGTGGAACCGAACTTCGATGACCTCACGGTCGCCGCTCATCCTCACTTCCACAACCTCCCCTTCCCCATAGCTGTCACTGTACACCCTCTGACCCAGAGGGAACAGCGCCTCACCCTCTTTCGAGGCATGGGTGGTCTGCATGGTGAAGGTTTTTGCCTTGCTGCCGAAGCCCTGCTGGATGAGGTTGCCCCCCGAATTCCCAAATGTGTGCTCACTTGCTGTCCGTCGCTTCTCACCGAGGCTCGAAAATCCTTGGTAACCACCTTGTGCAAAGGAACCCGGGCGAATGCCCTGCACGGCCACCAAGGAAGGATCGACCTCATCAAGAAAGCGACTGGGATGCTGGAAGCTTGTCTTGCCCCAGATTCTGCGTGCTCGTGCGCACAGAAGGTAGAGGTCGCGGCGGGCTCGGGTGACTGCCACGTAGAAGATCCTGCGCTCCTCCTCCACATCATCATCACTTTCGCTGCTGCGACCGGGAAAAAGCTCTTCCTCAAGACCAGCTACAAAGACCCGATCGAACTCCAGCCCCTTGGTGTTGTGCATCGTGATCAGGGTGACCCCTTCCTTATCACGGGGATCCTCGCTTCCCAATGTGGTTGGGTCCAAGGAGAGCTGCTCCAAGAACTGAAGCAAGCCCTCAAGTGAGGAGTCATAGGAGCCAAGGGCACTTACCAGCGCTTCCAGGTTCTCCACTTTGGAGGTGCTGTTCAGGCTGTCCAGCTCGGTATAGTGGTCTACCAGTCCAGACTCCCGGACCAAGAAGTTGGCGCAATCGACCAACTCCCCACCCTCGAGCATCGCCTGGGCATGCTGGTACATCTTCAGAAAGTGCAACGCGCCGGCCTTCGCCTTCGCAGAGAGGGAGCCTTCTTCCAAGGCAAGGGAAAGCATGGCCAACAGGTTGCCGTCAGTCTGGCTTGAGAATGAAAGTATCGTCTCCAAGGCTCCAGGCCCGATGCCCCGGGCGGGCTTGTTGATCATGCGCTTGAAATTCACCTCATCCTTGGTATTGGTCAGGAGGAAGAGCAGGGCAAGAGCATCCTTCACCTCTTCACGCTCATAGAACTGCAGCGCACCGACAACCTTGTAGGGGATACCTAGTCGCTTGAAGACTGTTTCGAAGGCAACCGACTGTGCATTGGTACGGTAGAGCACAGCACTTTGGTTGAACTGCTTGTCAGCGAGCAAAATGTTGCTGACCCTGAGGGCCTCATCCTGCTCATCCTGTACATACAGCACATTGGGCTTCGAACCCTTGGTGTTTGCTGTCCACAGGCGCTTGTCATGCCTGCCCTTGTTGTTGCGGATCACCGAATTGGCAATCTCCAGGATATTCTGCGTCGATCGGTAGTTCTGTTCGAGCTTGACGGTCCTGGTTCCTGGGTACAGGGAGGGAAAGCTGAGGATATTCTGCACCTCCGCACCTCGGAAGCGATAGATGGACTGGTCGTCATCACCAACCACACAGACGAAACAGTTCGGCCCGACCAACTGCTTGAGTAGGTTGAACTGGGCGGCGTTGGAGTCCTGGTACTCATCGACAAGAATCATGGAGAATCGGTTGTGCACCCAGGAAAGTACCTGGCTTTTCTCGGTGAGCAGCTCGATGCTGCGCCCGATCAGATCGGCAAAGTCGACATTCCCCACCCGCCTGAGCTTCTGCTCATAGGCCTCATACATCCGCTTGAATGTGGAGTCGACCTTCAGAGAGCTCAGGTTGTCAGTACTGGAAAGGCCCCGGTCCTTGGCGTAGGAGATCTTGCGCATGACCGGGTCGAGTTCCCGCTTCTTGTAGGTGGGAAAGCAAGAAGCGAGCAGCGAAAGAGAATCGTCATCATCATAGATGGTGAAGTTTGAGCCCAGACCAATCTCAGAACCGAAGCGCCTGAGCAGCCACGCTCCGAATGAGTGGAAGGTGCGGATATTGCACTCATCAGCTGTGGGGTTTCCATCAAGCATCATCTTCACCCGCTCCTTCATCTCATTGGCAGCCTTGTTGGTGAACGTGACGGCAAGTATCTTATAGGGAGGTATGCCAAGCTTCTCGATTGCATAGGCGATCTTGGTAGTGATGACCCGTGTCTTGCCGCTGCCAGCCCCTGCAAGGACCAGAAGCGGCTTGGAGTTCTCAAGCACTGCTTCCTTCTGCTGCTCGTTGAGCTGGCCTACCAGATGGTCGATATCAGCCATGCAGCGCTCCTTGGAGCGGAACCGCCTCAAAGTCGAGTCCCTTCACTGCCCGGATGCCGCAGCGAACGACTTGTCCAGCCTTCAGATCGCGTCCCATGACCACCGTCAAGCCATCCACTTCAGGAGCCTGGGCATACATGCGCCCAATCGCAAGATCTTCCCCCTCCACCAACTCCTCGATCAACACATCGTGGTGGGTGCCGACAAAGCGTGCAAGATTTGCTTCGGTGATGGGAGCCTGCAAGGCTTGCAGCTGCTTTTGGAAGGAAGATGCCTGGGTGTGTGCTTTCTTGTGCTCCCGTTCTGTTCGAAGCGCATACGCTTTTGTCCCCTCCTCCCTACTATAGAGGAATGAGCCCACCCAATCGAGTTTGGCCTGGGAGAGAAAATCAAGCACTTCGGCGAATGCCTTCTCATCCTCTCCAGGATAGCCGAGCAGGATGGTGGAGCGCAGCACAGCTGTCGGCACAGTCTCTCGAATCTTTCGTATCAGGGCGAGGTAACTCTCCTTGGTTCCGGTTCTTCCCATGCTGCGCAGCACCTTGGTGTCGGCATGCTGGAAAGGGATGTCAAAATAGGGCAACACCTTCGGATTGTTTGCAATGAAAGAGGGAAGTCCAGAGGGGAAGGCATCCGGATGGATATAGAGCAGTCGGATGAAAAAATCACCCTCCAGCGACACGAGGTCTTCCAACAGGGAGAGGAACTTGCTCTCCTTGTCATCCCTGTCCGTACCGTACGCTGCAAGGTCTTGGGCGATGAGGTTGATCTCCCTGATGCCCGTCTTGATCAGGCTCCTGGCCTCCTCAAGGATGACGGACCGCTCCTTGCTGCGCAGTCCCCCACGGATGAGGGGGATGGCGCAGTAGGAACAACGGTGATTGCACCCCTCGCTGATTTTCAGATAGGCACTGCCAGGGAACGAGAGCAACTCATTGCGCTCATAGACCTCCGCTTGGGGAGCGGGATACGAGGGAACCAAGACTACGCGGTCTCCTGCGAAAACCTTTCGTACCACCTCACCGATTCTTGCAAGGTCATGATTGCCGAAGATGGCATCTGCCTCTGGCAACTCAACGCGCAAATCCTCAGCATATCGCTGTGCCATACAACCGCTGAGCACTATCTTGGCTTTGGGGTTTGCCTCGCGAAGCGAGAAGAACGTGTTGATCGACTCTTCGCGGGCCGACTCGATGAAACCACACGTATTGACCATGATCAGATCGGCATCTGCTGCATCCTCAGTTCGCTCGAACTGATCATCGGCAAGCAACTTGATCAAGGTCTCGGCATCGACTTGGTTTTTGGAACACCCAAGATTTTCCATATAGAGTTTCTTCATGCACTTCTCCCATTATCCTTCGCAGAAAAGCAGAATACCAAAAAGGGTGAGGTTTTCCTACCTCCCCATACAGATTGACACTCTGACACCAAAAATAAACTTGTAAAATTAAAATTTGAACATCTCAGATTTATCTTCTTATGGACAAATCTCTTATAGCTTTGCAAAAAGTATTAATTTTGCATAATTATGGTAATTCTTGCATAAAACAGGTTCTTGGTATAGTATCTGAAATGCTGTATGATTCAAGGCTTCCGCCGTTACTTCCACCATACAACAAAAATCTCACAAGAGGAAATGCATGACGAAATATATCGTGAACCGCCTATTGGGTATGATACCTACACTGTTGATCATCATCACGCTCAGTTTCTTCATCGTACGCATCGCACCCGGAGGGCCGTTCGCTACCGAACGCAATCTTCCTGAGGTTGTGAAGCGCAACATCGAGGCCAAATACCACCTCAATGAACCGATGATCCAGCAGTATGGCCGCTACATGTTTGATATCTTGCGCGGGGACCTGGGGCCCTCGTTCAAGTACAAGGACTATAATGTAAACTACTACATCGCCAACAGTCTGCCCAAGTCGATTGTACTGGGAAGCTGGGCAATGCTGCTTGCCCTGGTGTTCGGCATATCGGCAGGCATCATCGCAGCGGTACGACAAAACTCCTGGATAGACTACCTAAGTATGGGGGTGGCCGTCATCGGCATCTCAGTCCCCCTCTTTGTCATTGCACCGGTGTTGCAGCTCTTCTTTGCGATGAAGCTCAAGTGGCTGCCCACCAGTGGGTGGTACACCACCGGTGAGGGCTGGAAGACCGTTATTCTTCCGGCGGTCTCGCTCTCCTTTGCCTATTTTGCCAATATTGCACGACTGACCCGCTCTTCCATGCTTGAGACGCTCAGAAGCGACTATATCCGAACGGCAAAAGCCAAAGGCATGAAGAGCACCACAATCATCTTCAAGCACGCCATGAAGGGAGCGATGCTCCCGATCGTCAGCTATCTCGGGCCCGCCTTCGCAGGCATCATCACCGGATCGATCGTCGTTGAGCAGATCTTCCGTGTTCCCGGCCTCGGTAAGTTCTTCGTACAGAGCTCCTTCAACCGTGACTACACCCTGATCGTCGGAGTTGTCATCGTCTACTCGGTCATCCTCATTTTGATGAACTTCATCGTAGACATCGTGTACGCACAGCTAGACCCAAGAATTACGTACAAATAAGGAGAGGACCATGTTCCTGAAGAGAAACAAAAATACGAATGCGGCCCTCAACGAATTTGCACAAGTTGTCGAGGGTAACAGCCTGGGAAAGGATGCTTGGAGAAGGCTGAAAAAGAACAAGATGGCAGTAGTGGGGATGATTATCGTCATCGTCTACTCCCTGCTAGCCGCCACAGCAATGTTCCTTCCCATCTACCCCTATGACCAGATCATTCTGGACCACCAACACCTCAGACCCTCGTTTTCCAAGACAGCCGGGGAGCTGATGATGGAAACCAGGCTCGAAGATCTCTATTTCAAGGCTTGGAGAGCAGGTAGCCTCGTGGTTACCGAAGAGCAGAGTGCCCAAATCCGGAAATGGATTGCCGACAACGAGACGAACAAAGTCTGGGACTTCTGCTACACCGAGGGAGAACGCCAGCGTGAGGCAGGCCTGTTCACCTTCAATAGTACAGACCAGAGGACCATCGACCGTCTGCAGGAAAAGATTGACACAGAATTCCTCATCAGCGTCGACACCATCATCTACACAGATCTGGAGAGCGGAAAGGCTAAAAATCTTGCCAAAATGGAGTTCAAGGAGATTGAGAGCATCTACGCCAATCTCTTGAAGGTGGATATCGCCGTCATCGAGAAGCAGACGCTTGATGAAATCAGCAACCAGGTCCTCAACACCCTCAAGGCTGCCACCCCTGGCCTGACCAACGAGGAGTATGCCTTGAACCTCGAGATGGAAATGGATGCCCTCGGGGAGAAAGGCATCGCTTCCATGGCAAAGACCAACCTGCTGGGAAAGGTGAAAACCACCATAACCCGCTCGGCGGAGCGTGATTTGCGCTCAGAAATCAGAAGCGGTGCAGTTGAGTTCCCCCTCAACCGTGAGATTACGGTAAACGAAGTGTTGACTGCCAAGGTCTCTGCAACCAAGAAGCATGAACGCCAATACTTTCTCGGAACCGACTACAGTGGTCGTGACATGCTAAGCCGCATCATCTACGGCGGACAGGTCTCCATCGCCATCGGTCTGGTGGGAACCCTCACCAGCGTTTTGATCGGTATCGTACTGGGAGCCATAGCTGGCTATGCAGGGGGCAAGATTGACTTCTTCCTCATGCGCTTTGTCGATATCATGTATGGTCTTCCGTACATGCTGCTGGTCATCATTTTCATGGCCATCTTCGGTCGTAACATCATGAACCTCTTCGTTGCCTTGGCGATGGTCAGTTGGCTGACAGTCGCCCGAATGGTTCGCGGACAGGTCATGAGCCTGAAAAACAGTGAGTACGTGGAAGCGGCACGCAGCATGGGGGCTTCAACAGGTCGCATCATCTTCCGCCACATGGTACCCAACTCCCTTTCGGTCATCATTGTCTATTCAACACTCAGGGTTCCCGCATTCATCATGCAGGAGTCCTTCCTCTCCTTCCTTGGTCTCGGGGTCCAGGCTCCGTATGCATCGTGGGGTTCTTTGGTTGGAGATGCCGTGAACGGCATGACCCTCTATCCGTGGAAGCTTATCTTCCCGGCTATCGCCATGACCATCTTCCTCTTTGCCATGAACTTCTTTGGTGACGGCTTGAGGGATGCGTTCGACCCACAAAGCAAGAACCAGCTCTAGGAGGACACACATGAGTCTGAATCCCAATGCAAAGGTTGTCCTCGAAGTAAAGGACCTGAAAACCTATTTCAAGACTGATGCCGGTATCGTCAAGGCCGTCGACGGTGTTTCATTCACCGTCCGCGAAGGCGAGACCATCGGCATCGTTGGCGAGAGTGGAAGCGGCAAGAGCGTAACCAACCTCTCGGTCATGCGACTGATCCCCTCCCCTCCGGGCAAGATTGTCGGCGGTGAGGTGCTTTTTGAGGGTGAAGACATCCTCAAGCTCACAGAAAAAGAGATGCGCGAGATTCGGGGCAACAAGATTTCCATGATCTTCCAGGACCCGATGACCAGCCTCAATCCCTTCCTCAAGATTTCCACCCAGATGGTGGAAACCATCCGCCTGCATGAGAAGCATGTTACCAAGCAGGAAGCGCTCAAGCGCTCGATCGAAATGCTCAAGCTTGTCGGCATTCCCTCTGCAGAGAAACGTATCCAGAGTTATCCCCACCAGTTCTCCGGCGGTATGCGCCAGCGAGTCATGATAGCCATGGCTCTCTCTTGCAACGCCCAGGTCCTGGTTGCCGATGAGCCGACCACGGCCTTGGACGTAACCATCCAGGCCCAGATTCTGGAGCTGATCGACAAGCTCAGCACCAAAATGGGAACTGCAGTCATTCTCATCACTCACGACCTTGGGGTGGTGGCAGGCATGTGCGACCAGGTCTGCGTCATGTACGCCGGACGTGTGGTGGAGAAGGCCCTCACCGAGGATCTCTATGCAAGACCCAGCCATCCCTATACCGAGGGCCTCATCAAGAGTGTCCCCCGTATGGACACCACCAAGAAAGGCAATCGTCTCTTCTCCATTGAAGGCCAGCCGCCAAACGTCATCGACTTGCCCCCTTGCTGTCCCTTCCACCCCCGTTGCATCAAGGCAATGGAAGTGTGCCGCCACGCCTACCCGCCGATAAAGGATTTGGGGAATGGGCATGAGGTGGCCTGTTGGCTCTATGCCGACGAGGCAACCAAGGCAAAGGCACTTGCAGAGGCAAACGTAGAGGAGAAGGCAACATGAGCACGACAAAGAAACCCCTTTTGGAAGTCAGGGATCTGAAGCAGCACTTCCCCATCACCAGCGGATCGCTCTTACAGCGTCAGGTGGGTGCCATCAGGGCTGTTGACGGCATCTCCTTTGATGTGTATCCGGGAGAAACCCTGGGGATTGTAGGCGAATCCGGTTGCGGCAAGTCCACTACGGTACGCTCGATCAGCCAGCTCTACAAGCCTACCAGCGGAAGCGTCATCTTCAACGGTATCGATCTGGTCAAGGCCGACCAGAGGACCATGCTCAAGGCACGGCGTGATATCCAGATGATTTTCCAAGATCCGTATGCATCCCTCGACCCGAGAATGACGGTCCGTTCCATCATCGCCGAGCCGTTGGTGATCTACAACTCCCGTAGGCTTCTGGAAACACCCCTCTCCTCCTTGGACATCGAGCGCAAGGTTGAGGACCTGATGGAACGCGTGGGTCTGAACAAGGCGTTCAAGAATCGCTATCCCCACGAGTTCAGCGGTGGGCAGAGACAGAGAATCGGGATTGCACGGGCTCTTGCCCTCAATCCGAAGATCATCCTTGCAGACGAGCCGGTATCGGCACTGGACGTTTCAATCCAGTCCCAGATCCTGAACCTGCTCGGGGACCTGCAGAAAGAGTTTGGTCTCACCTATATCTTCATCGCCCATGACCTGGCGGTCATCCAGCACATCTCCACACGCGTTGCGGTCATGTACTTGGGCAAGATTGTGGAGATCAGTGAGGCTGTGCAGCTGTATGACAATCCTCTGCACCCCTATACCACAGCCCTGCTCAGCGCGGCTCCCATCCCCGACCCCAAGGTCGAGCGGGAACGGCAGCGCATCATCCTTACCGGTGACGTACCTTCTCCGGACAAGGAACGCAACGGCTGTTACTTCTATGACCGCTGTCCGAAGCGGATGCCTTGGTGCTCCTGCCACCTGCCCCCGATGCTGGATATCGATCCCAAGCATCAGGTTGCATGCTGGCTCTACGACAAGGAAGACCACAGCAATGTCACCATGGAAGAAGCCCTCGCCGATGCAGCAAAGCCCAAAACCTGACCACGCTCTTCAAGAAGCCACTCTCAAGGTGAGGGTGGCTTTTCTTTGCTACAGATCCTTGTATGAGATGTTGAGATCCATGTCACGGGGACGGTCGACATATAAGGGCAAGCCGGTCACGGAGGCGATGGCCTGCATGGCTGACTCGGTACGTCCTTGGGAAGTCTTCTCAGCGATGATCTCAATGGTACGGGAACGTTCATCACACAGTCGCAACGAAAATACCAGCATGGCTCTGAGCCTGCGTTTGTTTGCTTTTGCATCCTTGTCACTGCTTCCACGAACAAAATGGGTGATTTCCAACCGCTCCACCTCATCGAAGGCGTGTATCTCACGCTTACAGAACGGGCCGAAGCCATAGATGCTGGTCACCGTTTTGGCTGAAACATCGAAAATCCAGGAATCGCGATAGGTGGCCGCGGCAAGGCTGAGCAACAGCAACAGGGGAATATGAGGCATGGTGAGAAGGCGCACCCCCTCGCCAAGATTGACCCAAAGCCCCCAAGCCAGAAAGAGCGTAAAGAGGGCACTGGCCAAATGAAACATGCGCGTAACTGCATACGAGATGCCGTTTGCATGAAGATAGGTGGTATGTCGAACCATTCGGTTGCGCTCCTTTGGTAGCACTACTATAGGGGAAAGAAGACATTCTGTCATGGCCAACACTATGCATAACCTGCATAAAAACCCCATTTCTTATACACTATTGGCTACTTTGACGGCAAACCTATTTGCGTTTTCTCTTGATTCATGGTTTAATGTGATTTAAGCTAAGTTGAACGTGTATACTTAGATTTACAAGGAGATATGTCTATGAAGAAATTTCTGGCTATCATGCTTTGCGTGCTCCTGGTAAGCGCACTCTTCATTTCCTGTGGAAAGAAAGAAGCGCCCGCCCCAGCCGCAACCACGACGCCGGCTCCCGCAGCTCCCGCAGCTCCGGCCACTCCGGCTCCCGCTCCTGCTGTAGCAGCAACCCCGGCTCCCGCTGCTCCTGCAACCAAAGAAGTCGTTTTCCGCATCTCCAATGGTGCTGAGCCCGAATCCTTGGATCCCGCTCTTATCCAGGGCGTACCCGAGCACAGGATTTTCGAAGCCCTCTTCGAAGGTCTCGTAGCAAACGATCCTGAAACTGCTCTTGCAGTTCCCGGCGTTGCTGAAAGCTGGGAAGGAAACGAAGACGGAACACAGTATACCTTCAAGCTTCGCAAGAACGCTGTCTGGTCCGATGGTACTCCCATCACCGCCGGCGACGTCGTATACAGCTGGCTGAGACTTTTGGATCCCGCAACTGGTGGTCCTTATGCTTGGTTCCCCTGCATGTTCCTTGCCGGAGCAACCGAGTTCAACGCTGGCGAGGCTGGTCCTGAGGCTGTCGGAATCCGCGCCCTCGACGACTACACCTTCCAGATGGACCTCATCGGTCCCCTTCCGTATGCTGTTGACGCTCTTACCCACTACAGCTTCGCAATCGTTCCCAAGCATGCCATCGAAAAGTTCGGCTCCGCTTGGACCGATCCCGCCAACTTCGTGGGCAACGGACCCTTCGTGCTGACCGATCGTGTTGCACAGACCTCCATCACCGCTTCCAAGAATGCGAAGTACTGGGATGCCGATGCTGTGAAGCTTGACAAGGTCATCTTCTACTCCTCCGACAGCGATACCACCAACTACAACATGTACCTCAACGGTGAGATTGACTGGGCAACCAACGTTCCCCCAGATCAGCTCAACGCTGCACAGATGCGCGACGACTTCCAGCTCGCTCCGCAGCTTGCAACCTACTACTATGTGTTCCAGACCGAAGTTGCCCCGATCAACAACGTGCTCGTCAGAAAGGCCCTGTCCTATGCTGTCGACCGCGTAGCTCTGGTTGAAGGCGTAACCAAGGCCGGTCAGATTCCTGCTTGGGGCATTGTTTCCCCGATGGCCGGATATCCCGGACTTGAGTTCCCGTTCGAGACACAGGACGAGGCAATTGAGATGGCACAGGACATGCTGGCTGCTGCTGGTTACCCCAACGGCGCTGGTTTCCCGACCGTCTCCATCCTGTACAACACCAACGAAGGTCACAAGCAGATTGCTGAGTTCATCCAGCAGGAATGGAAGAACAACCTCGGCATCAACGTCGTTCTTGAGAACCAGGAATGGCAGACCTACCTCTCCAACCGTAACCAGGGCAACTTCCAGGTTGCACGCGCCGGATGGGTTGGTGACTACCAGGATCCGAATACCTTCCTCGACATGTTCCTTACCGGTGCCGGTATGAACGGTGGAAAGTACTCCAACGAAGTGTATGATATCCTTATCAACGAAGCAGCCAGAATGCCCGCCGGTGAAGACCGCTACGGCGTCCTGATGACCGCTGAGGACATCATGATCAACGAAGACCAGGCTCTCATGCCTCTCTACTACTACGTAACGATCAATATGCTCGATACCAACAAGTGGGGTGGATGGCACAACAACACCATGGATTACCATCCGGTCAAGGACATCTACCGCAAGTAGGTGCACAATCAGCCTTTCCGATCCCCGGGCTTGTCCCGGGGATCTTCTTTTGTATGACGGGCATGTCATCACTCTTGGGTGAAATTCCCAAGGGACGTAGTTGCCGACGAACC
>LVBG01000057.1 GCA_001603115.1 Spirochaetales bacterium Spiro_05 | reverse complement strand
GTTTACCGTGGAGCAGAAGATGGCAAGCAATGATTGCAGGACCATCCTGCCCGGCATCCCCAGTACAGAAGAGATGTTGAGCCTGGTGTACACCTTTGCAGCAAACAGCGGAAGGATTGGTCTTCAGCAAGTGGTCAACCTGCTCAGCACCGCTCCGGCAAAAGCGTTCGGCTTGTATCCGCGCAAGGGTGCAATCCGGGTAGGCAGTGATGCAGACCTGGTGCTCTTCGATCCCGATGAGGCCTGGACGATCAGCAAAGAGACCACCCATTCAGCGAGTGGATATACCCCGTATGAGGGTAAGCAGGTGCTGGGACGGCCGATTATGACCTACCTCAAGGGAAGATTGATCATGGGGGACGGCATCTATCTCGGACTTGACGGTAATGGTGAGTTTGTACCGCAAAAGGATGTAGGTCGTGGTAAAACGATCATGCATTGAGTAGGTACGCATCCAAAAGTACGGCAGCCGGCAGGCTGCCGTATTTCGTTGGCAACAACACTTGCTGCAAATATTGTCACATGCAGTAGTTTTCACTACACTGTGAGCAAGGAGCAACCATGATTGAAGGTATTCTGTTTGATATGGATGGTGTTCTCATTGATTCTGAACCGGTGATTTTGCATGCAGCCATGTCCTACTTGGAAAGTCTGGGAGTCAAGGTGCAGCCTGAGGACTTCATTCCCTTCATTGGGGCAGGGGATAAGCGCTACCTGTGCGGGGTGGCTGAGAAATATGGCCTTCAGATAGACTTTGAGGTAGCCAAGTATCCGTTGTTCGAGCTCTATGAGAAGTATGCTGTCGATCGTGGTCCCATGCCGGGGGTGCATCGGTTCATCGCAAATGCCCGCAAAGCAGGACTCAAGCTTGCCCTTGCCACCAGTGCTGCAAGGATGAAGGCTGCCATCAATTTGAAAGCCATCGGGTTTGAAGAGTCGGATTTCGATTTTGTTGTTACCGGTGATAAGCTCAAACACAACAAGCCCAGCCCTGACATCTATCAACTGGCCTCCCTGGGGATGGGCCTTCCTCCCCAAGAGTGTCTGGTCATCGAGGATGCCCTCAATGGGGTGGTGAGCGGGAAACATGCAGGTGCAACGGTGTGTGCCGTCAACACGAGCTTTACGGTAGGCGAGCTTTTCGAAGCCGGTGCCGACTATGTGATCAGCACCCTTGATGCGTTCGAGGACTTCTCGACTCGTGATCAGTTCAATGCTCTGCTTGCCTCCATGCGCGGATCGGATGAGCGTGTGGTGTATGGGGCGAATAGGATCTTGGAAGGAGCTCCTTCTCCGATGGGTCCTGAAGCCCTTTTCTCCCTGCAAGTCAGTGAAGCCTATGCTGCACGGAAAAACGCCTATACCCCGTACTCCCACTACAAGGTGGGGGCAGCCCTGCTCAGTAGTGCGACAAGCCGTGTCTACAGTGGCTGTAATGTCGAGAACTCAAGCTACGGGGCCACCATCTGTGCCGAGAGGAACGCCATCCTGCACGCCGTAGCCAGCGAGGGTCCTCTTGGCATACAAAGCTTGGTTGTGGTCAGCGAGGACTCTCCTCCGGCCCCTCCCTGTGCGCAATGCTTGCAGGTTCTTGCTGAGTTTTGCAGACCAGAAACCGAAATCCATTTAGTGGATGTTTCCTTTGCTGAAGGCAGGGGAGGTGTGCATCAGGTGTATCGATTCTCAGACCTTTTGCCATACCCCTTCATATTTCCCAGTATGAGGTCATGATGAGACGTCTGTTGCTTGTTTTTCTGGTGCTCCTCACGCTTATCGTGGCGAGTGGTTGCACAACCACCACACACCATATGCTCAATCCCATTGTGCTTGACCCTCAGGTGAGTTTGGATGAGAAACTTTCCGCCTACTCGATTCCGAAAGTCCAGGTCACCTTTCCTAAGGTGTATCATGATGGCCTCAAGTGGAGAGATAGGGTGATTGAGCTGATTGAGGGAGCAGAGGATTATCTGATAATCTCTGCTTTCCTTGCTTCCAGTTCAGAAGACCTTCAGCCGCTCTATGATGCCTTGGCACGCAAGGCTGAAAGCGGGGTTCGTGTCTACTTTGTGGTGGATGGCATCGGTCCCTTTGATATGACCGAGACGCGCTTTCACCTGATTCCCCTCAAATTCCTTCGGGAAAGCGGGGTGCACTTGCTGGAGTTCAATCCGATCAGCAGTGCAAGGTTGGTAAGCCTGTTCAGCCTGCTTGATCGCGATCACCGCAAATACCTCATTGTCGATGGCAAGCATCTTGCCATGGGCGGGATGAATCTCAACTACATCTCCATCGGTGCCCGTGACGATAATTTGCAGCGGGACAGCATGTATGAGTTCTACTCCCCCGAGTTGGTCACGTTGCTCCTTGATGCCTTTGTTCCCTGGTGGAATGAGCAGAGTTGGGAGGAGATACGCCGGGAAGATTTCCAAGTGGATGAGACGGTGGCCATCGGGATGAAGACCTACGATGCTTGGTATGTTGACCAACACCCCGGTTCGGACAAGGTCAGCGCTCTCTTTGGGTCGATGCTTGCAGAAGCCAAGCATGAGGTGAAAGTGCTTCCTTTTTTGCCGTTTATGGACAGCAATATGATTGAAGCATTCCGGACTGCTTCGGATAGGGGTGTTCAAGTGCAGATGATCATACCCTTTGACAAGCGGGTGACCAACCGAAAAGGCATAGAGTACATGGTCAAGGACCTGCGCAAGATGCAGATAGACCTACGCATCGAGAAAGAGAGTGCAGAGAGCCAGAGGCTGCTGCATGAGAAGCTGATGATTGTCGACGACCGCTATGTGGTGATCGGGTCCACAAACATCAACTACCGTTCTTTCAACCTTGCCTACGAGACATCGCTTGTCATCGACAGCGAAGAGCTCGCCCGCGAAGTGGAGAAACACTTTGATGAGCTGTACAAGAAGACGGTATCCATCACCGAAGCGATGGCAGAAGCTTGGCAGACCTTTGCCAACTGGCCACGGTTTGCCGTTGGCTTCTTTGGAGGTTGAGCGTGCGTAAGCTTTTGGTCTCCCTGATGCTCCTATTGCTTTGCTCATCCCTCTCTGCCCGCTCATTGGGATATGGGGTGGGTTTTTATGGCCAGTACGTAGAAGCGGAACCAGAGCGTGCAAGCAGTGGTGCTGAGTTCTCCTTGGTGTACAAGCCCCTCCAGCTTGCTTTCCTCAATCCCTCGCTGCATGTGAAAAACTCGGTGGGAACCGAGATGGACGGGGAGTGGGTTGCTCCCTATTGGGAAGTGGGGATGAGTGTGGATCTGATTCGCATCATTGACCATCCCTTCAACTTTCT
>LVBG01000010.1 GCA_001603115.1 Spirochaetales bacterium Spiro_05 | reverse complement strand
CCGGTACCAGTCCAATCTGGTGAAGTTGTGCAAACAGTGCTTCATGCATAGCGTTGCTCCTTTGATATTCCAATATTGAAACGTTGTTCCAAAATAATATTGACAGACCTCAGCATACCCTCTATGATTTCAAATATCAAGAGGATACTTCCGTTTATGACAAAACTCCAGGAGGAATATATGGGTAAGAAGTTTGTGACATTTGGTGAAATCATGCTGCGATTGAAATCGCCCGGGCACGAGCGTTTCTTCCAGTCTCCCTCACTTGAAGCAACCTTTGGTGGTGGAGAAGCCAATGTAGCGGTCTCCCTCTCCCTGTTGGGAAAAGATGCGACGTTTGTTACCGCTCTTCCTGCCAATGCAATTGGTGAATCTGCAGTACGTGAAGTCCGCAAATACGGTGTGGACACTTCGGCCATCAAGATGACCAAGGGTGGCCGGGTAGGCATTTACTTCTTGGAGACAGGGGCAAACCAGAGGCCGAGCGCTGTTGTCTACGACCGTGCAGAGTCCTCGATTGCCTTGGCTAAGCCGTCAGATTTTGACTTTGAGGCCATCATGGGCGATGCAGCCTGGCTGCACGTAACCGGTATCACCCCGGCCATCAGCCAAGACGCCGCTGACAGTTGCCTCTCTGCCATGCAGGCAGCCAAGAAGAGTGGTGCAACCGTCTCGGTCGACCTCAACTATCGCAAGAAGCTTTGGAATTACGGAAAGAAGGCTCCTGAAGTCATGCGCGAGCTGGTCAAATACGCCGATGTCATTGTTGCCAACGAGGAAGATATCCAGAAGTGTCTGGGCATTGAAGCAAAGGTCGATGTCACCAGCGGTGAGTTGGACATCGAGGTGTACAAGGAACTCACTGCTGAGGTGAAGCGCCAGTTCCCGAACATCAGCGTGGTTGCCGTTACCCTGCGTGAAAGCAAGAGTGCCGACCACAACGGTTGGAGTGCAGCTCTCAGCGGAAAGAGTGGGTTCTACCTCTCCCGCCACTATGAGATCACCGATATCATCGACCGCGTCGGTGGCGGTGACTCCTTCTCTGCAGGCCTGATCTATGCGCTCAGCGAGTATGGCAATGATGAGCAGTATGCCATCAACTTTGCTGTTGCAGCCTCTGCATTGAAGCACTCCATCGACGGGGACTTCAACCTCACCACCAAGTCAGAGGTGGAAGCCCTGCTCAAAGGGGATGGAAGCGGTCGCGTACAGCGCTAGATGTGCTGAGTTGGATCGAAGGGAGTGAGGCAATGTGCTTCACTCCTTTTTTTCCGTCTTTACCTAACCTTTATCTTCTGTTCGCAGACTCTGTATGCCGCCTTCCTATACTCAGGTCAGTACAAAGGAGTCAACTATGCATAAAACAGTTATCGTAACCCTTATTCTTATCGTGTTGGGCAGCTTCGCCCTTGTCGCACAACCTCTTGAGGAGCAGCAGAACATGGTGATGGGAGAGACCATGGTCACCACCCATGGCGAGGACGGACTCACCTATATGAGGGAAGAAGAGAAGCTTGCCCGTGATGTCTACCTTGCCCTCTATGAGAAGTGGGGTATCCGGACGTTCCTCAATATCGCCAAAGCAGAGCAACAGCACATGGATGCGGTGGGCGCACTGCTGGATGCCAGGAATCTTAAGGACCCTGCAAAGGGTGCACCGGCCGGTGTTTTTCAGAATGCCGAACTTGCCAAGCTCTATAACGAGCTGGTAGCTCTGGGCAGCCAGAGTGCGGCCGATGCATTCCTCGTAGGTGCAATCATTGAGGATCTGGATATCTACGACTTGAACCAGTTCCTTGCCCAGACTGAGGATGAAGCAGAGATCTGGATTTACACCAACCTCAAGCGCGGATCGGAGAGTCATATGCGCAGCTTCGTCCGCCAACTGGAACGGTACGGCAAAACTTATGAAGCACGCTACATCTCTTCTGAAGAACTTGCTTCAATCCTGAGGCGCTGAGGTCAGGTTTTCCAACTCCTTGTCGCTGAGCAACTGTTTCCCTTTGGTGTGAAACGCAAACAACTCCTCGGTTGCCAAGGCTATCTTAGTGACCGAGAACTCTGATCCCTGTGGATAGATGTAGTACGTGTCATCCAAGGTGGAAAGATCGATGCAATCGCCCTTTCCAAAGTACTCATACTCAATATGACAAGAGTACATGGAGAGGGCTGTTTTTGCCAAAAGGAACCCTTCCCCGTCGAAATTGCCCTCCAAGGTAAACCCTTGCATGGAGTGGGTGAGGGTAGCATTTCCAAGAGGGATATACCCATTTGCATTGGGCAGCGCTTCCACCCTTGCCTCCACTTGGAGGTGGTAGGCACCCTCATTGATCTGGCTGCGAACCTGCGTTCGCTCCCACTCGTACCAATCGGGAATGTGAGAAAACTCAGTGAGAAGTGTCTGTTCATCGGTTGCCTTCACCACTGCTTCAAGCTGGCCGTACTCTGTCATCTCCCACTCTTTTGAGCAGGCACTGCAGCCAATGCGCTCCCCTTTGCTGTACATCTTGTACTCGGTATGGCAGTGGGGGCACTGGTAGAGGGGTTTGTGCAAGCCCTCTGCCCGGGTTTTGGTCTTGATGCTGATCTTGTTCTCCAACTGCCAACGGTACTCATCGTACTCGAATGCTTTGCGGATTGTTGTGTTGATGGAGGAGGTGGAAGCACTTGCCAGTTCTTCCTTGGTGTAGAGCAGGGTCAAGTCTGCCTCAATCCGGTTGCCACGATTTTTCAGATTCCATACAGGGCTGCTCAGATAGTGGCCGTGCATGTTCAGCATCACCACCGGAACACCCAACAGCTTGGCCATCTTCCCCAATGAGTCGGGAAGCACCGCTGTGGTGCCGACCAGCGAGTACCTTGCTTCAGGGTAGAGAGCAAGGATATCGCCGTTTGTGGTGAGCACTTCGCGGATCTGGCGGATAAGCTGGAGGTCGTTGGTAAACTTACGTTTGCAGATACCCCCTGCATTCCTGAGTAGCCATTCTCGCTTGAGAAACCCGTCAATGGCCACCACATAGTTGGCCCGATAGGGAAACAGGGCAGCAGTGGTGACTTTGAAGTCGATGAAGGCATGATGGGTGCACAGGAGGAGAAAAGGAGGTTTCACCCCCTCCATACGTGTTCTGTTGATCTTCAGACGGTGCATCCATACGTCAGGGAAACTCAGAATCCAGGTGACTGGTCTCAGATAGTTGCGTTGGCGTATCGGCTTGCGTTTCATGTCAAACCGCTTGGCTTGCTGGAGTTTTTCTATTCCTGTCATGCCTCATCTCCCATTTGGTGAAGTATACACTACTGTACGTCGAGTGAAAGTCCCTCCCTATGAATTTGTCTTGGATAAGGAGAGCCTTTCCGGTATGATGGGCAAAGGAGCATCAGATGAACAAGACCCTGTATTCCCTGGCCAAAGCCTATGGTGAAGCATCCCTTCACACCCTGTTTTCGGAGAACGACCTGATTTGTGTTCTCAACACAAAGGGTGTTCCCTACTATGTGTCCATCGTCGAGAACGCTTTGGCTGCCTACCGTGGTGAGAAGGGCCTGACCGGTTATCTTGCACTCTCGCTGGAGGAGGATGATGCCTCCGAACTGGAGTATGTGGATTTGCAGCAGGCACAGGAGTGCCTACTGGCCATATTGGGAAGTGATGCAAGTGAACTCGACCCGACCGACCTTAAGGAAGTTGAGGAGAGCGGCGTTGATTTCGGGGCAACAGGGTTTCCCCAGTTCCGCAGCAAGCTGCAGTACCAATTCCCTTGGTATCTCACTGATGAGGAGACAGAGGACCTGATCCTCATCATGCGCTCGCTGCTGTTTGCCAAAGAGTACTTTTCCGCATTCAAGAAACATGGCAAGGCAAGCAGTTTCTCCGCTTGGCTCGACTCCTTGGGTCTGAAAGACCAAGAGAAGAAGGAGTACATCCCCTGCATCACAGCCGAAGGCGATGGGTTTTCAGTGACATCGAAGGTGCTGCAGGATGAGGCGTACGGCTTTGAGTATCCCCAAGCCTACTTCACCAATGAGGAGAGAAAACTCACCTTCAAGCGGATGCGTGCCAAGCCGGGCAAGGTCTACTACTATATGATAGGATTGCTTCCCGAACCGATGATGGGCAAGCAGAGCGATCGACCGGTCTATCCGATCTTCAGCCTCATCTACGACCCACAGTCGCATATGATCCTCGATGTCTATATTGTCGAGGACTATGAGAAGGAGCATGGGCTCTTCATCGCTCGCCTCTTGGAGATTTTTGAGAAGGAGGGCAAACCTCAGGCGATCCACTGCTTTGGCAAGCGTACGCTCACCCTGCTCAGCCAGATGGGCAAGCAGATAGGTATCATGGTGGTCGAAGGGACGCAGAAAGAGGAGATGGAAAAAATCGTCATGGAGATGCTTGAGGACTTGTATGCTGATCAAGACCACGATCATGAGCATGGCCCGGATTGCTCCTGCCATCACGACCACGATCATGACCATGACCACCACTAAGCGAAACAAGTAAGGAAAGTTCATGATTTTCGGTACAGCCTTCTCTGTCTTGTTTCCCCTTTTTGCCAAGATTGGCCTTGGCTATGTACTCAGGAGTGTAGGATTTCTCAGCCAGAAGACACTCAAGGAGATGAACAACCTCATCTTCCGTGTCTTCATCCCCACACTTCTCTTTTCAAACATCTACCAAACCGATTTCGCCACCATCACCTCTTTTCGGTTGCTTTGGTTTTCAATTCTCTCAATTCTGGTGATGAACGCCTTTTTCATGGTATTCATCCCGATGATCGAGCCTGAGAACCGGAGAAGGGGGGTGATGGTGCAAGGCATCTGCCGAAGCAATTTCATCTTCTTCGGCATGCCGATGGCGGTTGCTCTTTTTGGGGGAGCCAGTGCGGGCCTTGCTTCATTGATGGTGGGAGTGGTTGTACCGATGGTCAACGTCACCAGTGTGGTGGCCTTGGAGTATTTCCGGAAGAAGACACCGAACTTCGGGATGATCATCAAGGGAATCCTGCTCAACCCGATTCTAATCGGTGGTTTTCTTGGTTTGGTCTGTTCGATCACGTCCATTCGTCTTCCCTCGGCGATGGAACGCGTACTCATCGAGATTGCCGACATCGCAACCCCTCTTGCCCTCATCATCTTGGGAGCATCGGTGACCTTCACTTCTGTGAAAGCTAACCGAGCGAGTCTTATTTTGGCTGTTGCGGGGAAGCTGCTGATTGTGCCGGCTGTGGGAGTGACCATCTCCATTCTTGCAGGATTCCGTGGCCTTGAGCTCATCCTGCTGATGTCGATGTTCGCTTCCCCTGCAGCCGTATCTTCCTACACGATGGCGCAACAGATGGATGGGGATGCCGACCTTGCCGGCCAGATCGTGGTCTTCACCACGGCCTTTTCCCTTTTCACCCTCTTCTTCTGGATCACAAGCCTGATGGGCTTGGGCTATTTCTAGATCCTGTTACTGGTCGCCCCGTTCAGGAACAATGCAGATGAACACGAATTTTCCATCACCTGCATTGGAGACCTGATGCACGACATCGTCGGGTACATAGGCCACCGAGCCCGCTGTGAGCGGGTAGTCTTTCCCATCCATCAGCAAGTTGCCCACCCCTTCGACTGCATAGATGATGTGCTGCCAAGGATGTGCATGATGTGGAGCTTTCCCCCCCCTTTCCAAGGTGAACATACGCATCACATGGTCTTTCCATCCCTGCTGGGGGCCAACCAGCACTTGCTTGGTGATTGTCTCAGATATCTTCTTTTTCTCTATCTCATTTCTGTGGGATACAAACATGATTTCTCCTTATGCCTTACCGGTAAGCTTTTCCAATATGATATCGGTGCGCAGCGCACTCTCACCTGTGCTCTCACATATACCCTTTCCCAACAGGTGATTCACCACCGTTTGGATCAAGGGCTGGGCGACATGCATGGGTGGAGCACTCACCCCGATGCTTTGTACTTTTGCCTCTGTCTCCAGAAGAAGAGGTGCCGCAATATCCAATACCGAGTAGGTGAGCTTGCCTTTCTCGAACAAGATCTCCGTCCTATCTTCATCCTTGTAGGTGTTGAAGCACCATTGCCCCGTCCCTGCTACCCCTGACTCGGTTCGGAAGCGGCCATAGACCATATCATCAGCTCGGTACGTCCTGCTCTGGTTCACTCCCTCTCCATTGGCCTCAGCGATTGGGCCGAGGAGCCAGTCGATGAGATCGAGTGCGTGGGACCCTACATCGTGGAACTTGCCTCCTCCACTTATCTCTGGATTGACTCTCCAGGGGCCTCCGTCCGTAGAGTCTTCTTCCTTGATCGTCTGCTGCATCAGGATATGAACAGAACGAACAGGTCCCAAGGAACCTGAATCGATGAGCTTTTTCACCTGAAGATATTTGGGAAGGGCCCTGCGATAGTAGGCACAAAAGAGGGGGACTCCTGCTTCTTCGCAGGCTTCGACCATCTTCCTGCTCTGCTCTGCATTGAGTCCCATAGGCTTTTCACAGTAGACAGGCTTGCCTGATGCTGCTGCTCGAAGCACATAGTCATAGTGGGAATTGGGTGGTGTGGCTATATAGATGGCATCCACCTCACGATCCTCAATGAGTGCTTGGGCATCATCATAGTACTTCGGCACTCCATGGCGTCGTGCATAGTCGGCCGCCAGATCGCCGTTACGCCGCATCACTGCCACCAAGGAGGAGCCTTCTGCTTTCTGAAAGCCCGGTCCGCTCTTTACCTCGGTAACTGAACCGCATCCAATCATTCCCCATCGGATCTGTTGCATGGAAATCCTCCTGTACCCAGATGGTAGCCTAGCCTTGTGAAAAAGAACATCCCCGATTTCTCAGGGATGCGTTTGCTTCTACACGTTTGTCCAGCCCAGTAGCCTGGAAAGTCCTTCACAGGCATCGGTGATTGAGCATGTGATGCGTTTCTGCTCCTCAGGATTGAACCTGAACAGAGGCCAGGAGACGCTCATCGCAGCCACTACCTTTCCGGTATAGTCGCGGATGGGAGCACCGAGGCACAGCGTTCCCATCTCATGTTCCTCGTTGTCTGATGCCCACCCCTGCTTTCGGATCTGCTTCAACTCCTCGTTCAGCTTTTGCGGATCTTGGATGGTGTTTGGAGTGAACGGTTTGAGGTGTATGGTCTCCAGGTACTTTCTCAGTTCTTCCTCACTCAGATCACTGAGCATGATTTTCCCGATTGCAGTGCAGTAGAGCGGGATGGTCTTTCCAACCCTGCTGTACATGCGGATGGTGAAAGAGGACTCCTTCTTCAGTACATAGACAGCTTCGTTATCCTCTTTCACTCCCATGTGAACCGTCTCACCCAGCTCGTCACAGAGACGCTGGGCGATCGGATTTGCAACATGGATCAGGTCGATATGCTCAAGGCCATGGGACCCGACGCTGAACATCTTCAGCGTAAGGCTGTAGAGATCGCTTGGGTCCCGGTATACATAGCCGAGCGAGACCAGGGTGGAAAGAAATCTGAGGAGGGTGGCTTTTGGCAACTTGGTCTCCTTGGCAAGGCTTTCCAGGTTGATGCTCTGATGCCTGGATAGTGTCTCAAGGATTGCGATGGTCCTGATGACCCCGCTTGTCTGTTGTTTGTCGCTTCCTGTCTCAGTCTCTTTCTTTCCCATCGCCTTACCCCTCAAAGTATGCCTTGGCATTGCCGAAGGAGATGTTTCTCACCACGTTGCCAAGCATATCCATATCGTTGGGGATTTCCCCTTCTTCAGCCCATGTGCCGAAGATATTGCACAAAATCCTCCTGAAGTACTCGTGACGGGAGTAGGAGAGGAAGGAGCGGCTGTCGGTAAGCATGCCGATGAAACGTGGAAGCAAGCCTACGTTGCCGAGCAGCTTCATCTGCTCTTCCATTCCATCCTTGTGGTCTGCGAACCACCAAGCCGATCCGAGCTGCATCTTGCCCGGAATCCCATCCTGATAACAACCCATGAGCGTTGCAAGGGTATAGTAGTCTTTCGGATTCAGGGTATAGAGAATGGTCTTGGGAACCTCGCCGGTCTGGGAGAGATTGTTCAGGAATGCGCTCAGGCTCTGGGCAAGTTCCTTGTCATGGGAGGCATCGTAGCCGGTATCGGGTCCGAGGGCCTTGAACATGAGGCCATTGTTGTCCCTGATGGAGGCAAAGTGCAGCTGCATTGCGATATTCCGCTTTGCGTATGCACGCGCAAGATGGGTGAGTACGAAGGTCTTGTAGGCTTCCACTTCCACTTCGCTAAGGGTGGCTCCGGCAAGCTTCTTTGCAAAGATTGCATTGACTTCGCTCTCACTCTTGAAGAGAGCGGGCGCGGTGATCAGGGCGTGGTCAGAGGCCTTGCAACCCATGCTCACAAAGAAATCGAGGCGATTGATCAGGGCATCAACCACATCGGTTGCCCTCTCAATCTTCTTTCCACTCGCCTTTGCAAGGGCTTCAATGTAGGAAACGAAGGTCTCCTTTTCAATGGCCAGTGCCTTGTCCGGACGGAAGGAGGGGATGACTTTCGCAGGGAAGTCTTTCTGGGAGGCAATCTGCTGGTGGTAGGCCAAGTCGTCTGCCGGGTCGTCGGTGGTACCCACTGCGTAGACCTTGAACTGCTTCATGATGCCCTTCACCGAAAGATTCTCGTTCACCTTGAACTGGTGGTTGGCCTCTTCATAGATAGCCTTGGCGTTCTTGGTGTTCAACACTTCCTTGATCCCGAAGTAGCGCTGCAGTTCAAGATGGGTCCAGTGGTACAGGGGATTTCCCAGGCAGTTCTCCATGGTGGCGGCCCACGCGAGGAACTTATCATAGGGGTCGGCATCCTTGCCGGTTACCAGAGCTTCTGCGGTGCCGTTTGCACGCATCATTCGCCACTTGTAGTGGTCTCCGCCCAACCATGCATCGGTGATTGTGGTAAAGCGCTTGTTGTTTGCAATCTCACTGGGATTGAGATGGCAGTGATAGTCGAAGATCATCTCGCCCTTGGCATGCTCGTGGTAGAGCGCTTGTGCAGTTTTGGTCTGCAGCAAAAAATTTTCATCCATAAATGGTTTCATATCATGTCTCCTTTGTGTTGCGTCCTAGAGGATTACCCCATCCTTGAACAGCGAAATCTCTGCGTAGCCGTTTTCTTCATTCTTGGTCAACGTCGCCCCACTTGCAATATCCTTGATCATGGAGATGAAGTCTGCAAGTACGGAATCGGAATCTTCAACAAGCAATCTTCCCGCATTGAAGTCGATCCAGTTCGGCTTCTTTGCAGCAAGTTCACTGTTGCTGGAAATCTTTACCGTCGGTACCGGAGCGCCAAGCGGGGTGCCCCTACCGGTGGTGAAGAGAATGATGTGGCAGCCTGCAGCGGTAAGGGCTGTGGTGGACACAATGTCATTGCCCGGACCTGAAAGCAGGTTAAGCCCACGCTTCTCAACGCGCTGTCCATAGTCGAGGATATCGGTAACCACGGCCTGCCCGCCCTTCTGGATGCATCCCAGGCTCTTGTCTTCGAGGGTGGAAATTCCTCCCGCCTTGTTTCCCGGGGAAGGGTTCTCATACACAACCTGTTCATGCTTGACGAAGTACTGCTTGAAGTCGTCGATCAGCTTGACCGTCTGTGCGTAGACTTGGTCATTTGCTGCACGGTTCATCAGCAGTTGCTCGGCGCCGAACATCTCGGGGACCTCGGTCAGCAAGCCGGTTCCTCCCATGGCGGTAAGTTCATCGCAGAACCTGCCTACCAGCGGATTGGCGGTGATGCCGCTCAGTCCATCCGAGCCGCCGCACTTGAACCCGACGACCAGGTTGTCCATCCCTACCTCTTCGCGTTTGTCCTGCATCATCACCTCATACAGATCGCTGAGAATCTTTTTGCTCTCCAGCAGTTCGTCACTGACTTCCTGGGTGGTGAGGAAGCGAACGCGCTTCTCGTCCACCTTGCCGACCAGGGCACGGAAGGATTCGGGAGTGTTGTTCTCACAACCTAAGGAGAGCACCAGAACCGCCCCCGCATTGGGATGGTGGACCAGGTCGGAGAGGATGGTGCGGGTTGCTTCGTGGTCATCACCAAGCTGGGAGCACCCATAGGGGTGTGCCCATACATGGATGCCGTCATAGAACTCAGTCTTTGCCAGATTGGTATTGGCCCAAGCAACGAGGTTCTCGGCAATCTTGTTCACACAACCTACCGTGGGGACAATCCACAGCTCATTGCGGATACCCACCTTCCCGTTTTCACGACGGAACGCCTTGATGGTCGGAACCTTCCCCTCCCACTTTTTCTGCCGCTCTTTCGCCTTCTCTTGGAACAGTTCGGAAAGAGAACGGTCGTAGTGGTATTCAGCCTTCTCAGAGAGCAACGTCCTGATATTGGAAGCATGGACATGCTCACCGATGGCTATATCTGAAACAGCTGAGCCGATGGGAGCGCCGTACTTGATGATCGGCTCGCCCTTGGCAATCGGCTTGATGGCAAACTTATGACCGAAAGGGATGTCGGAGGTGAGGGTGATGGAATTCCCATCAAGCTCAATAATGGTGGATGCGGCAAGATTCTGGACGGCAACCGCCACCGAATCTTCCGGGTGTACTTTTACAAAAGAATATGTCTGCATGGATTCTCCTTTTCAAAGGGCCTTGAGGGCCTCGGTCATACCGACACTGAAGATGGACTGCAGATTGGCTTTCACTGCATCGGTGAGGCCGGGAACTGAACTCAGATCCTGGGCCCACCACTTCTGGTTAGAGAGTACGGCCTTTGCAAGTCGGTCTGCCTTCTGTTCGGCACTTCCACCCTGCTTGTAGAGTTCGGCGAAGAAGGAGAGTACCTCGTTGTCATCCTGGATGAGGTAGGTCTCACTTCCTCTTGTTCCTTTCAGTGCCGCTCCCTCGAATTCGGTACCCTCGTAGAAGCTGATCAGGGCGGAGAGAGCAAAGACCAGGCGTTTGGGAAGTGTACCCTGCTTTTCATAGTAGCCCAGCAAGGAAGGAAGATTACGGGTCTTGAACTTGGAGACCGAGTTCAGGGAAATGGAGAGCAGCTGATGGGGGTTGTACGGGTTCTCAAAACGTTCCAATACATCCGCAGCGTAGGCTTCCAGTTCCTCTTTCGAACCATCCATTGAGGGGATGATCTCCTCGAAGATTCCGCTGTGCATGAAGGGATAGAGCAAAGCTTTGTCGGCAATGCAATCCTGTACGGTGTTCAGCCCTGCTTGATAGGCGGCAAGCACGCTCATGGTATGTGCGCCATTGAGGATGCGTACCTTGCGGGTGCGATAGAAGCTCATATCGTCGGTCCAGACCACGTTCAGTCCAGCCTTGTTGAACGGAAGCTCTTCTTCGTGGAAGTTCTTGTGGCACTCAATGACCCAGAGGTGGAAGATTTCCGCTGAGTCAAGCAGATTGTCCTGATAGCCGAGCTTGGTGCACAGCGCTTCTGCTTCTGCTCTCGGATAGCCGGGAACAATGCGGTCGACCAGAGAGTTGCAGAAGTCGCACGCCTCGTCGATCCAGGTGGAAAAGCCTTCCTCAAGATTCCACTCCTGGGCATACTGCTTGACGATCCGCTTCAGGTTGTCCCCGTTCTTGTCGATGAGTTCACAGGGGATTACGATCAGGCCCTTGCTTGCATCACCTGCAAAAGCTTGGTAGCGTTTGTAGAGGAACGAGCAGACCTTTGCCGGGAAGGAGACCTGCATCTCATCCTCAAGGCTATCTCCACTGTGATAGGCGATGCCTGCCTCGGTAGTGTTGGAAACGATGAAGCGGAGGTCCTCGCTTTCGGCAAGCTTGAGGTACTCGGCCCTGTCTTCAGCCTTGTACGGGTTGAGACAGCGGCTGACCGAGTTGATGGTGCGATACTGTTCAACCGTCTTGCCATTCTGCACACCGCGAAGGACGGAGGTATAGAGGCCCTTCTGGTCGTTGATCATATCCGAAAGGCCACGGTCGAGCGGCTGGACAAGCACGACATTGCCGTTGAAGTCGGTCTTCTCATTGAGGATGTCGACCATCCAGTCGACGAAAGCCCTGAGGAAGTTTCCTTCGCCAAACTGCAGGATCTTTTCCTTTCTCTCTATCGGTTGGTGAACGTCTTTGATTGATTGCATACTGATTTCTCCTCTTTTGGGGTGTTTATACGGGTTTTTTCCTTCCGTACAGAAGATAGGCCATAATGGCACAGGTCGTCTGCTGGAACACGATGCTCAAAATGACGGGAAGGGCCGTTTCGGCCGGAAAATAGTCGATTGCCAATACCAAGGCTGCACTGATGTTTCTCAGTGAGGAGGCGAAGGTGAGACTCTTGCGTTCTGGTTCCAAAAGTCCTGCCATCTTGCCCAGGGCATTGGAGAGCGGGTATCCCAGCGCGGCAAGAAAGGCACACAGCAAGGCGATGGGCAGATAGGTGAGCGATGCGTTGGAGATGAGCCGGTCAGCTATCTGGGAAGTGTTGATGCCGATGATCAGAAAGAGGGCAATCTTGGAGAACGGCCTGAGGCAGGGGGAAACATGCTCGGTTACCTTGGCCTTGGTGAAGTTGTTGATCAGGATGCCTGCCATCGAGGGAAGTACGACCATCAGAAGCAGGCTGATCATCATACCCGTCACATCTATCTGCACCGAAGTTCGTGCAAGGATGCGAACTGTCAGGGGAGTGAGTAGGGGAGCAAGCAGGGTCGAGACGAGAATCAGGGTAAGAGAGAGCGCCTCGCTGCCCTTGTAGATGCCTGACCAGATGTAGCCTGTCAAGGCGGTGGGGATGGCCATGAGCAGGACAAAGCCGGTAATCACCTCACTCTGGTTGGGAAAGAGGAGGTTTGCCAAACTCCAAGAGATGAGCGGCATGATGAGGTTGGTTCCAAAGAGGAAAACAAAAATGGCTTTGGGCTTGCGGATGACCTTGAAAAAGTCCTGCGAGCTGATGCCCAGGGCACCGCTGAAGGTGATGAAGGCGAAGAGGTAGGAAACCGAGGGTTTCATCCACGAGATGAGCGAACCCAGGAGGAGCCCTAGGATCACCCCGCTGGGGGTGAGGACCGGCATAATCCGTTCCAAACGATAGTTCAGGCTCCTGAGCCCTGCCTCGATTGATTGAAATTGAAACATCGTTCCAAATGATATACTTCTCTCTGTAACGCTGTCAAGCGACAAAAACCTATGCTATAGTTGTACAGCCTTGCAAGGAGTCTTGCCGTGACCGATCGCCTTCCCCCAACCTTGGGCCTTGTGCTCGCCTCCATCCATACCGGGGCCTCCAATGGGCTCTGGTCCGAGATTGCCCGTCTTGCCCAACGCTCGGGTTCCTCCCTCTTTGTTTTTCCCGGAGGCCGGCTTGAGTGTCAGGAAGGGCAGGAGTATCTTCGCAACAGCATCTACTCGCTGGTGAATCCGGACAATGTGGATGGTGTCATTACCTGGGCTTCCGCTCTTACCGGTTCGGTTGGCTTCACTGAAGTACAGAGCTTTCTCTCCACCTTCTCCCCACTTCCTTTGGTCTCCATCGGAATCAAGCAAGGAGGCTGTCCGGTGGTCTCTTTTGATGCTTATTCGGGAGTCCAGGCGGTAATCCTACACTGCATCACCAAACACCAGGGAAAACGCATTGCCTTCATCAGAGGACCGGAAAACCACTACTCGGCACAGGATCGGTACCGTGCGTATTGCGATACCTTGGACCAGACAGGTCTGGTGTTCGATGCCAAGCTGGTCAGTGACCCCTTTCCCTGGACCGAGGGGGCAAAGGCGATGGATCAACTGCTCGTGGAGCGTGGTCTTGTTCCGGGACGGGATTTCGATACCCTTGCCTGCTCCAGTGACATGATGATGTTCGATGCCGGCAAGCAATTGCAGAATGCAGGCTACCAGATACCCGAGGATGTGCGCATCGTCGGCTACAATGACAGCAGCGAGAGCCATCTTCTTCGCGTTCCCTGCACCACGGCAAGGATGCCGGTGAATGAGCTTGCAAGGATGAGTTGGACACTGTTGGAGAATCTTCTGGATGGGCAGAAAGCCTCGTGCTTCGACATCCTGCTGCCTTCTGCTTTGGTGGTCAGGCGCTCTTGTGGCTGTGTCTACTCCTTGGGGACCGAAGGGCAAGCACGGGCTATGGTGGGAACCAAGCAATCCTACCTCGCCTGGCTCTTGCAAAGTTTCACCGTTGCTGAAGAGTACCAAGAGGAAGTCTCTCAGCTGCTGTATACCGGCAATGATCCCGATATCTCCCTACTTGAGCGCTTTTCCTATCGATTTCTTGATCGTGGAGGGGATCCAAACCTCCTTTCCGAAGCCCTGCACTGGTTTGAGCTGTTCCATGCAGATGCACACTTTTTACGTGAATACTCAGCTCCCATCCGAGATCTCTTCTTACGCCAGCGGGACCTGGTGGCACACGAGCATGCCTACCGTCTTTCCCTGCAGGCGAAGCGGTTGGACGAGCTCAAATGCGACCTCTTGGGCGTACGTGAAGTGTCCGCCATTCCAGCCCTCCTGGCAAAACACCTGCTTACCCTTGGGTTGGAAGCTTGCTTCTTGGTCCTCTATAAAGATGATAGGGAGAGTATGTTTCTTGGAGGATACAGCGGATCTCTGATCATAGGCGAGCAGCAACGTTTTGCCAAGCATCTCTTGCTTCCCCCATCGCTGAAACAGCAGATGGAGAGTGGCGTCTATGTGGTGGAAAGCTTATTCATGGACAACCAGCCGCTTGGCTACCTGGTCATCGGGACGAGCCTGTTCAATGGTGGTGTCATGGAAGAGCTGCGTACCTCTCTCAGCTCCGCGCTCAAGGGAGCCTTCCTCCTCGATGCCGCCAACCGTGCACGGGAAGATGCGGAGAAGGCCCAGCGTGCCCGCTCCGAGTTCTTTGCCAATGTCGGGGAGGGGCTGAGAACCCCACTGGAGAGTATCCTCTCACTGATCCAAAACAGCGACCCGAATCTGCAGGATCAAGTGGGAGAGCAGATACGATCGGCAACCCACCTCCTGGACCTCTCGCTCTCCCATACCGGAGAGCTGGAACTTGAGATGAGAACCTATCATCTGGATGAGCTTTTCACGGATCAAGTGCGGGCAAACACCCTGCAGTATCATGGGCCTTCAGATCTTCCTACGCTGCTGGGCGATGTGATGCGTTTGAAACAGGCGTTCGCCATTGTCTGCAACCATATCCGCAAAGAGGGTGGTGAAGCTCACCTTACGGTCCGTCTTTTAGTGGAGGGTGTTGAGTGTACCTTCGCTTCCTCAATCGGGACGTGGAAGGCATCCATGGGAAAACAAGACCCCAGTCTCTCTTTGGCACAACGCATTGTGCTGATGAGCGGCGGCTTGGTAACCCTCAAGGGCAACTCAATCCAGTTCCGGCTCAGTTGGCCCGGTCTTGGCCCTGAAAGCCTTCCGGTTCTGGGTAGCCAGGTTTTCTATCTTGCCTCAGAGGCGGAGACAGAAGTCCCTCCTGTCTTTTCCGAGCTTGGCCCGGTTACACTCTTCAGAGTATCAAATCTTAACAGGAGCACAATCAGCCAGCTTGAGGGAGGACTGCTCGCCTGGGATGGAAGGCGCAAGGATGCGGAGCTCGAGCTTGCCTTGAACCTGCTTTCCAGGCATAGCCAACTATCCAAGACAGCGCTAGCCTGTTTCCATGCCCCATCCAACCATGAGAGTCTGCATGCTGCGCTCTCCTCCGTCCCAAGAGAAGCCTCGGCTCTGGGCTTGCTGTTGGTTGTGGGCGCTTCATTTCCTGATGTCCCGGTCATCGAGCACATCCAGCACTGTACCCATGAAGAGGTGTTGGACATTGTCCGCACCCAACATATCGGTCTTTTGGTCAGTGATGTCTTCGATCCTTTGCTCTATGAGCAAGTGCGCAGAATCACCAGCGCCCCGATTGTCCTGATCAGGGAGAGCTGGAGGCGGGATGAGGCGGAGCAGCTGAGCCTGATACCCAGGCTCATCATCACCCACCGGTGCGTGGAGGAGAGCAGGGAGTTCGAAACCCGCCTGATTACGCTCTACACCAGCGGCGAAGTGCTTCCCCCTCTTACCGGGGCTTTGGTGAAGCGTGCTGTGGTCTTTTTGGCCGAGCATGCAACCAAGGCTGTCTCGAGGTGGCAACTCTCTGAGGCTGTGCACGTCAGTGAGGACTATCTTACCAGGATATTCCGTAAGGAACTCGGCCTCTCACCTTGGGAGTATCTGAATCGTTACCGGATCTATCTGGCCACCATCCTGCTCAAGGAGTCCACCCTCACCATCAATGAGGTGGCAAGCCAGACGGGTTTCCAGGACCAAGCATACTTTTGCAGGGTCTTTCGGAAGATCAAGGGTTGTGCACCTACCAAGATCCGTTCAACAGGCGAATAACCATTGCAGCTGTGCTTGACACAGAGGAGTTCTCAGCACTAGTATATCGCAGTGCGATGTATAGCATCGCGATGTGTTGTGCACCTACCAAGATCCGTTCAACAGGCGAATAACCATTGCAGCTGTGCTTGACAAAGAGGAGTTCTCAGCACTAGTATATCGCAGTGCGATGTATAGCATCGCGATGTAAGGTGGTTGCATGGATACTCATATCAGAAAAGTGTACGTTCCCATGACCGAAACAGGGTTTTACATCTTGCTTTGCCTCCAACAGCCTATGCATGGCTATGGGATTGTCCAAAAGGTGAAGGAGTTGACTGATGGGACCATTCTGCTCAGCCCCGGCACCATGTACGGAAGTCTTTCCAAGATGGAAAAGGATAGGCTGATAGCTTTGATCCGCGAGGAGGAGAAGCGCAAGATCTACCAGATCACCGACCTGGGACGTGAAGTGCTTGCCTTGGAGAAGGAGAGGATCATTCGGTTGTATCGGAATATGGAGGAGGTATGATGATGAAAAAGAGAGTGATGGTGAGGTTTTTCACAATCCCTGAGTATGAGCGGGAGGGTCTTTTTTTACAGGAACAGCACAGACAGGGTTGGAAGTTGGTTTCTGTGTATTTACCTGGCATCTACCTCTTTGAGGCCTGCGAGCCCGAAGAGGTGGTCTACCAATTGGATTTCAATGAGGAAGGGAGGAAGGAACTTCACTCCTATGTGCAGATTTTCAGGGACTGCGGATGGGAATACCTGTTCTCCTACATGGGGTATTCCTATTTCAGAAAACCGATGAAAGCGATGCAACAACAGGAGAGCATCTTTTGTGATGATGCTTCCCGCCTGGATATGATGCGCCGTGTATTCAAGAGCCGCATGATCCCTTTGGTTGTGCTCTTTGCGTTGGTCATCCTGCCCCAGACCTTCCTGCAGGCCAGTCAGCGCGATGGCTCTCTCCACTCTTTCTTCTTTTACTCCTATGTGGTGTTATTCGTCTTCTACCTCTATATCTTTGTGCGTTTCTTCTTGCACTATCGGAAGCTTTCCCGTTCTTGAGAACAGAAATGGAGTAAATCATACCGATCAGACGATATCAAAGAGGGAGGTTTTTGGAAAAATCCGAGAAAAATGTCGGAAAAGTACAAGAGCCTCCCTGCATTGTCCGTTGGCCCTGACCTATGCTGAACATGCGAGGTTGCAAACGGATATGGTACAAAAGAGCGGCACCAAACAACTGATCCGGGAGATCAAGCGACATAGGTCTGTCTATGTATTGCTTGCTGTCCCCTTTGTTTATTACATCATTTTCAAGTATATCCCCATCTTCAATGGGCAGATTGCATTCAAGGACTACATGGCCCTGGATGGGGTGCTCGGAAGCAGCTGGATTGGGTTTGAGCACTTCAGGACGTTCATCAACTCCTACTACTTTGTGGAGTTGCTGCGCAATACCCTGATGTACAGTTTCGGCAAGCTGATCTTCAGCCTTCCGCTGGCCATCATCCTTGCGATTGCCATCTATGAGAGCAACCGACCCCATCTGCGCAAGATAGTGCAGACACTGGCCTATCTTCCCCACTTCCTCTCCTGGGTAATCATGTACGGAATCCTGCTTGCCCTTCTTGCCCCCGGTGACGGCATCCTCAACGATATCATCAAGATGTTTGGCGGCAAGCCGATCGACTTTCTCACCAATACCGATGCGTTCCCGTGGATTGTCATTCTCAGTGATGCATGGAAAGAGATGGGTTGGAGTGCCATCATCTTCATCGCCGCTCTCATGGGCATAGACCCCTCACTCTTTGAGGCTGCCCTGGTGGAAGGAGCCAACTCCTGGCAGCGGGTTCGCTACATCACCCTGCCTTCCATCCGGCCGGTTATCCTGATAGTGGTTCTGCTTCGTTTGGGTACCATCCTCGATGCAGGGTTCAACCAAATCTTCATGCTCTATTCGACACCGGTGCTTTCGGTTGCCGATATCATCGACACCTGGGTCTATCGTCAAGGGCTTCTGGAGTTCCAGTTTGGCCTTGCCACCGCAGTCGGCTTGTTCAAGGGAGTCATCGGGATGTTCCTGATCCTTGGTTCAAACCGCCTGGTAAAACGCTTCGGCGGCAACCCACTTTTTTAGGAGACGGATGATGGAACAGAAGAATAAGAAACCTAAGGGACGTTTCACTTCAGTAGCAGTCAGGCCCACTGCAGCTGACCATAGCTTCAACTTGGTGGTGGATATCTTTCTGATGGTGCTGTTGGTTATCATCGCAGTTCCCCTGTGGAGTACGATCACCCTCTCCTTCAGGCCGAACGATTACATCGGCAACAACTTGCAAGGCATGTTTCTGGCCCCTTGGCAGTGGTCAAATGCAGCGTACAAGGCGCTCTTGGGGAATGCAGGCTTTGTGTTGGCCTTCGGCAACAGCGTGAAAATCTTGATTGGGGGCGTGGTCACCGCCTTGCTTCTGACCATCCCGCTTGCGTATGTGCTTTCGATCCACACGCTTCCCGGTAGACGCTATCTGAACCTTTTGATCATCATCCCGTATGTGTTCAACGTGGGAATGATTCCATCCTACTTGCTGGTAACAAACCTTGGGCTCATCGACAAGCTCGCAGCAGTCTTCCTGCCCGGGGCGATCAGCACCTACAACTGCCTGATCATGCGCTCTTTCTTTGAAGGCATCCCCAACGAGCTGAAAGAGTCGGCACGCATAGACGGGGCAACCGAAATCCAGGTTCTGATGCTGGTGATCCTCCCGCTTTCCAAGGCGATCATCATGACCATCGGCCTCTTCTACGGGGTTTCTTTCTGGAACGACTTCTTCCATGCCATGCTCTATTTGAACAACAACCAGTTGCAGCCGCTTCCGATCCTGCTTCGCAACATCCTGATGGCCAGTGGTATGAACGAGTATGTTGAGGTGAGCGCCTTCGGGGATGCACCGATTGCCGCCATCAAGGCTGCATCGGTCTTCATGAGCGCCATTCCGATGGTCATCGCCTATCCGTTCATCCAAAAGTATTTCACCAAGGGAACTCTGCTGGGAAGCGTCAAGGGGTAACCCTGCTGCCAGCTTTGCTTCGAGCATATGTGTATTTGGTAATTCATAAGGAGGATTTGTTATGAAGAGAACGTGTACTGTTTGCATCGCACTCGTTGCGTTGCTGTCCCTCGTCAGCCTGCCCCTGTTCAGCCAGGGCACCGCTGATCAGGCAAAGGCCAGCGGTCCTACCACCATTGAACTGTGGTATGGTGCTGCTATCACCGAAGCTGGACCGCCTCCTGCCGATTGGGTAGGCTTTCAGATCATCAAGGACAAGCTCAACATCGATCTCAAGCTGACCGCTCTGCCTTCGAATGAGAGCGACCAGGACGTGAAGGTCCAGGCAGCAGCTGCCGCCAACAACCTTCCCGACCTGTTCATGGTCCGCCGGGATGTTCTGACCCGCCTGGTTCCCCAGGGCCTGGTGGCTCCTGTCGACGACCTGTATGAGAAGATGCCGATCCGTACGGCAAAGCATTATGATGAGGTCAGCCGCAGTCATGCCCGTTTCAACGGAAAGACCTACGGTCTGGCAGACCCAGGTTCCATCAACAAGAACGAAGGTCTTCTGATCCGCAAGGACTGGCTGGACAAGCTTGGCCTTTCTGTGCCCAAGACAACCGATGAGTTGCTTGCCGTCATGCGTGCCTTCACTTTCAACGATCCTGATGGCAACGGCAAGCATGATACCTATGGGTATGGAGCCTTCCAGGAGATCAACAACTATGAAGCATGGCCCGGGCGCCGCCTTGAGCCGATCTTCGGAGCTTTCGGCGTAGATGGAACCTGGAACATGACCGCTTCCAATGCCGGACTGAACATTCTCAAGCCCGAGTTCTTCGATGCCATGAGTCTGCTCAAGCAGATGGCTGATGAAGGGATCATCGATCCGAACTGGCTTGCCTACAAGAAGGACGACTTCCGTGCAGCATGGAAGCAGGGACGTTTCGGCATCATGCGCGAGCAGAATGCAGCATTCGCCGCCCAGGCCAACTACGCTCCGTTCGACAAGAACTTCCCCAACGGCGAGTGGATCATCATCGATCCTCCTACCGGTCCGAAGGGTCATGCCTCGATCGGTCCCTATACTGCCGGCTTCCGCATCTATGCCATCAGCGCAAAGGCTGTGAAGGAAGGCAAGAAGGACAAGATTGCAGCGTTGCTCGAATGGATGGCTTCCGACGAAGGTTACTACCTCCTCGGTTGGGGTGTTGAAGGAGTGAACTATACCAAGGATGCCAATGGTATTCCTGTTGCAGCCAATCTCCCCAATCCCGATCTTGCATTCAGCGCACCCGGCGGACAGACCGTCACCCAGCTGCGCAACATGGTGTTCTACAACGGCGATATCGAGCTGTATGCCCGTTATCCGAAGTACATCACTGCAACCAGCAAGAAAGAGATGTCTGCTCTCGATGTCCTGCGTGTCATGCAGACCAAGAAGTGGACCCCTGCAGTCGGTTCGGATACCCTTCCGATTCCTAATGCAGACCTCAAGCGTTTCTATGAGCAGGGTCTGAGTGAGTTCATCACCGGCAAGCGCTCCCTTACCAGGGACAACTGGAACAAGTGGATCGATGAGTTCAAGAGTCTCGGCGGCCAGGACTGGAATGACAAGGGCGTTGCCTTTGCCAAGGAGAACAACCTGCTCAACTAGCAGGGGACGAGTTTCGATCCGGCTGTCGAATCCGGCAGCCGGATGCGTATCCCAATAGAGGAAACGATGATGATGGACTGGGGTGAACACCTCTCGCTTGCTATGGCCGAAAGCGTCACCAAGCGCTACAAGAAAACGCAGATGCGCTGGCATTATGAACACGGATTGGTGATACACAGCTGCCTGCTGGTAGCCAAGGCGTATGACCGAAGTGACCTTGAGCGGTGGGCCTACAGCATGTATGATCCGATGATTGGCCAGGATGGCAGCATCGCCACCTACCGGCAGGGTGAGTACAATCTGGACCAAATCAATGCGGGGAGGAATCTCTTTGCCCTGTACGAGCAAACCAAGGAGGAGCGGTTTCTCTTGGCAGCACAGCTGTTGAAACTGCAGCTCAACTCCCAACCCAGGACCCTCAATGGAGTGTTCTGGCACAAGGAGATCTATCCTTGGCAGATCTGGTTGGACGGGGTGTACATGCAAGGCCCATTCAATGCACAGTTTTGCAAGGAGAGTGGGGACTTGGCAGGCTTCGATGATATCACCGAGCAGGTGGTCAAGGTCTACCGCACCCTCAAGGATCAGCAGACCGGCCTGTTGTATCATGCCTATGATGAGTCGAAAGGTCAGCGGTGGTCAGATCCCGTCACCGGGCTTTCACCCCATTTCTGGGGCCGTGCAATTGGATGGTACTGTATGGCAATTCTCGATATTCTCGACTTTTTGCCCAAGAGCCACCCAAAGCGCTCGGAGCTCTCTTCCATCCTCATATCGGTATTGAACGCCGTCCTTCCGTATCAGGATGCAGGGGGGATGTGGTACCAGATTGTGGATAAGGCAGATGCAGAGGGCAACTACTTGGAGACTTCCTGTACTGCCATGTTCGCCTACAGTTTGCTCAAGGCAGTACGCACCGGCTTGAGCAAGGATGACCAGTACAAGGCCAAGGCCCTTCATGCACTTGAAGGGTTGAAGAACACCTACTTGAGGAAGGATGGGCAGGGCAATCTGCATCTTGGTGGCATCTGCTCGGTAGCAGGGCTGGGGGGCAATCCCTACCGCGATGGTTCACTGCACTATTATTTTTGCGAGCCGGTGGTTGAGGATGACTTCAAGGGTGTAGGTCCCTTCATTCTTGCCTGTCTGGAGGCTGAGCAAGCCTTGTGATGGGGAACATCACGTAGGGAAAAGGCTCCTGGTCATCATGACTGGGAGCCTTTCTTAGGAAAACCCTAGGGATTTCTGTTGGCAGGCAGTGAAGAAATACTTCTCTTTGGCATAACCTGCAGGCTGTATAAGTTGCTTTTTTGTAATGGTTTGTTTCGGCCTTCTCTTGGCTCTGGACCGATTTCTTTGTTTGACAAGCCTAGAGGGTGAATGTAGAATGATTCTACACTGGTTCATCATGAATCAACATTACAGAGGAGAGAACGGAATGAAGAAACTCACTGTTGCGCTTTGCATCTTCCTGTTGCTCGGCACCGTGGTCTTTGCCCAGGGTTCAGCTGAAGGGGCAGCGAAGAAGAGCAATCTTCGTGTCGGTATGGTTACCGATGCCGGTACCATCGACGATAAATCCTTCAATCAGGGAACCTGGGAAGGCATCCTGAGAGCAAGCAAGGACTACGCACTGGATGTCAAGTATCTCAAGCCCGCAGGAACGACTGAGGCTGACTACCTGAAGGAAATCGGCAACCTTGTTGATGCAGGTTACAACTTCATCATTTGCCCCGGATTCAAGTTTGAGACGGCAATTTTTGAAGCTCAGGACAAGTACCCCAAGGTGAAGTTCGTCATTCTTGATGGCGAGCCGCACAGTGCAGACTACTCTGTCTTCCGCATTGAACCGAACGTAGCCGCAGTCTATTGGGCTGAGAACGAATCCGGCTTCCTCGCCGGCTTTGCTGCTGCCCTTCAGGTTAAGGAAGGCGACTTTGGTTTCGTCGGTGGTATGGAAATTCCCGCTGTCCAGAAGTTCAACTGGGGCTTCCAGCAGGGCGTCAAGTATGCCAACGAGAAGTTCGGGACCAAGATTGTCATGAAGCAGGAAAACAACCTCTATCAGGGCACCTTCGACAACGTGAGTGCTGGCCAGCAGATTGCTGCTTCCATGTACGACCGTGGTGTTGACGTCATCTTCGCAGCCGCTGGCGGCGTAGGTGTCGGTGTTATCAACGAAGCAAAGAATCGTGCTGCAGCTGGTAAGAATGTCTGGGTCATCGGTGTTGACGTTGACCAGTATCCCGAGGGTCTCATGCCCAACGGCAAGTCCATCATCCTGACCAGTGCCATGAAGTACCTCGATCGTGCATCCTATGACATGATTGAAGCTGAACTCAACGGCACTTTCCCCGGCGGACAGGTCCTTCGGTTTACCGCAGAGAATGACGGTCTGGGAATTCCTGCTACGAACCCGAATCTCGCCAAGAGCGTAACTGATGAGGTTGCCAAGGTCTTCGCCCAAATGAAGAGTGGTGCGATCAAGGTTGCTGCAGTTGGTGACGGTCTGTTTAAGTAAGCGTTGTTTGTAACGCTCTCATCAAGGGCCACCCTCGTCCGGTGGCCCTTCTGTGCTACTAGCGACAAGTCTTGACCACACGCGCTGCGTGTCCTCATAGGGAGTCCACCGATGAGTCATGTGATTGAAATGTTGAACATTCGCAAGGAGTTTCCCGGTATCGTCGCCAACGATGATATTACCTTGCAGGTAGAGCAGGGAGAGATCCACGCAATTCTCGGCGAGAATGGTGCGGGCAAGTCCACCCTGATGAGTATCCTCTTCGGCCTCTATCACGCCGACAGGGGACAGATAAAGGTAAAGGGGAAGGAAGTACACATCCATGACCCAAACGATGCCAATGACCTGGGCATCGGCATGGTGCACCAGCACTTCCAGCTGGTCCACAATTTTACCGTTACAGAGAACATCATTCTTGGCAAGGAAGGGGGGTTTCTCCTCGATCGAAGAAGTGCTTCCAAGAAGATTAAGGCCCTGTCTGAGAAGTATGGGCTGAATATTGATCCTGACATGGTGATCGAGGATATTACTGTCGGCATGCAGCAGCGTGTTGAGATTCTGAAGATGCTCTACCGCGATGCAGATATCCTGATTTTTGACGAGCCGACTGCAGTGCTCACCCCTCAGGAGATTGATGACTTGATGGAGATCATGCGCAATCTGGTGAGCGAGGGAAAATCCGTCATCCTGATCACCCACAAACTCAACGAGATCAAGGCGGTTGCTGATCGTTGTACCATCATCAGACGCGGCAAGTTCATCGGCGTGGTGGATGTGAAGACCACCTCGGCATCAAAGATGGCCTCCATGATGGTGGGCCGGCCGGTCAACTTCAAGGTTGAGAAGAAGCTTGCCCAGGTTGGGCGGGTCATTCTCGATTTGCATGACCTGAATGTGATGAGCAACAAGAAGGTTCTGGGGGTCAAGGACTTATCACTCTCCGTCAAGGCGGGGGAGATCGTCGGTATAGCCGGTGTCGATGGAAATGGACAGACCGAACTGGTCGAAGCCATCACGGGCCTGAGGCCTGTGGAGAGTGGTACGATTACCCTGGATGGGAATGACATCACGCATGCAGATATCCGTAGACGCAATGAGATAGGAATCGGGCATATCCCTGAGGACCGCCAAAAGCGCGGCTTGGTCATGGCCAGTTCCCTTTTCAACAATGTTGCCATCAAGGAGTATTACCACAGTCCGTTCAGCAAGAACGGCATTCTTGATGCTGATTACCTTCGTGAATATGCACAGAAGGTTACCGACCAGTTTGACGTTCGCAGTGGAGAGGGGATTTTCTCACTGGCAGGAAAGCTCTCCGGAGGAAACCAGCAGAAGCTTATCGTAGGAAGGGAAATGGTGGCCGACCCTGAACTCCTGATTGCCGTCCAGCCTACCAGAGGCTTGGATGTGGGCGCAATCGAGTATATCCACTCCCAGCTGGTGGCCCATCGTGACAAAGGCCATGCCGTGTTGCTCGTATCGTTCGAGCTTGATGAGATCTTCAACCTCTCCGACCGTATCGCTGTCATGAACAGCGGGGAGCTGATCGATGTGGTGAAGACCAGCGAGACCAACGAAGAGGAAGTCGGGTTGATGATGGCCGGGGTCAAGCAAAAGGATGGTGAGCAATGAAACACGTAAAGATCCGCGAAAAACAGAGCAATGCCTTCCTGGTCGCCGTCAGTGCAGTGGTCCTTGGGCTGGTCGCCGGAGCGATTTTGATGGCTTCGATCGGAAGCAACCCCTTTACAGGATTCTGGTTCCTGTTCCGAGGTGGCTTGATGAACATTGAGAGGGTGGGGAACACGATGGCCACAGCAACCACTCTCATGTTGGTTGGTCTTTCGGTTGCCTTCGCATTCAAGACGGGCCTTTTCAACATCGGAGCCTCGGGACAGATGCTTATCGGTGGCCTGTGTGCAACGTTGGTAGCTCACTATGTCTTCCTGCCACGGCCCTTGTATTTGATCGTATTAATACTTGCTGCCCTGTTGGGAGGAGCACTGTGGGGTGTCATTCCCGGCTTCCTCAAGGCAAAGTTCAACGTGCATGAGGTCGTGGCGACCATCATGATGAACTGGATTGCCTACTGGTCGATTTACTACTTCATTCCAGCCTATCTGAAGGGACCCTCCCTGGAGACCGAAAGTGCCAGTATCGCGGTTACCCAATCGCTGAGAACACCCTGGCTGACCAAGCTATTCAATGGCTCCTATATGAATCTGGGCTTCTTCATCGCCATCATCTCCGTGATTGTGATCAAGTTGATCCTGGACAAGACCACCTTGGGTTTCAGCTTGAAGGCGGTAGGTTCCAACCGGCACTGTGCAGAGTATGCAGGTATCAAGGTGAACCGCAATGTGGTCATATCCATGATGATCGCAGGAGGCCTTGCAGGCTTAGCCGGTCTCTCCTTCTACACCGGCTACTCGCGCAACATGCAGATCGGTGTCATGCCCGCCCAAGGGTTTGATGGTATTGCTGTGGCGTTGCTGGGAGCCAGCAGCCCGCTGGGTGTTCTGTTCAGCTCACTCTTCTTTGGTATCCTCCAGTCGGGCAAGGGGTTCATGAATGCCATGACCAGTGTCCCGCCTGAAATTGCCGATACCATCATCGCCGTCATCATCTATTTCACCGCAACCAGCGTACTGTTCAAACGGTTCTGGGATGCGGTGCTGAAGAGGCAAGGGGATAAGGCGAAGAAGAAGGAAGAATCAGCTCAGGCTGAAGTGAAGAAGGAGGGAGAGTGATATGTGGAATACCTTGGTAAGTATTTTCCCGTATGCGATCGCCTACACCATCCCCATGCTCATGACCTCCCTCGGGGGCTTGTACAGTGAGCGCAGCGGTGTCACCAATCTTGGTCTGGAAGGCTTGATGCTCGTCGGCTATTTTGCCAGTGCCATCACCATCAAGATGACGGAGGCCACCCTTGGGGTACAGGCTCTTCCGTTGGGTCTTCTTGTCGGTGTTGCCGCCGGTGCAGTGTTCAGCTTGTTACATGCGTTTGCCTCGATCAATCTGAAAGCGGACCAAGTCATCAGCGGCACGGCCATCAATATGCTCGCTGCAGCCCTTACGGTCTATCTTGCCAGAACCATCAGCGGAAGCGGAAACGTCCGCATTCTCATGGGTATCGTTCGCAAGAACATTCCGATGCTTTCCAGGGTTCCGATCATCGGCCCCCTGTTCTTCAGCCAGACGTATTGGACCACCTGGTTATGCCTTGCCATCTGGGCCCTCTCCTGGATTTTGCTTTACAAAACCAGTTTTGGTCTTCGCCTGAGAGCCTGTGGTGAGCATCCCTCAGCAGTTGCATCTGCTGGTATCAATGTGCATCACATGCGCTACTTCGGGGTTGCAATGAGCGGCGCCTTGGCAGGACTTGGCGGTTCGGTTATTCTCATCACCTACTCGGGCGAGTTCAGTGGTACGGTAGCCGGGCTTGGCTTCCTCTCCATTGCCGCCTTGATTTTCGGGCAGTGGAAACCGTTGGGGATTCTCGGTGCAACCTTCTTCTTCGGTATCGCCACCACGATTGCGAATGTGAGTCAGGTCATCCCGTCTCTTGCGGTCATTCCCCCTGTCTTCTTCAAGGTCTTCCCCTATGTGGCAACCTTGATCGCCCTGGTGCTCTTCTCCAAGAATTCGGCCGCGCCGAAAGCGAGCGGAGAGCCTTTCTAACACGTACGGAGGAACCTATGGATCATTTGATGGAAAAAATGCAGGAAGCTGCAATGTATATCACCAGTCGCATCGGCAATGAATCGGTGGATATCGGCATGGTCTTGGGCAGTGGGCTCGGTGGCCTTGCAGATGAGCTGGAGGATGCGGTGGCGATCTCCTACAAGGACATTCCCTTCTTCCCTGTTTCCACCGTCTTCGGCCACAAGGGAAGATTGGTGGCAGGCAATCTGGAGGGTAAGCGTGTACTCTGCATGCAGGGACGCTTCCACTACTATGAAGGCTATGGCATGGACCAGGTGGTGTTTCCCATCCAGGTGATGCATGCGATGGGAATCAGGCAACTTCTGGTGACCAATGCTGCCGGTGGTGTGAACACAGCCTTCCAGCCTGGCGACCTGATGCTGATCACCGACCACATCAAACTCATTGCAGACAGCCCGATGCGCGGACCCAACCATGAGGAGCTGGGAGAGCGGTTCTTCGATATGACCCATGCCTATGACAAGAAGCTGTGTGCGTTGGCACGGGAGGAAGCAAAGCGTCTGAGCATTCCGTTGCAAGAGGGCGTGTACATGTTCTTTGCCGGTCCCTCCTACGAGACACCTGCAGAGATTCGCAGTGCCCGCATCCTCGGTGCTGATGCCATAGGCATGTCCACGGTTCCTGAAGCCATTGCAGCGAGTCATATGCGCATGCAGGTGTTGGGCATCAGCTGCATCACTAACATGGCGGCAGGTATCCTCGATCAACCGCTGAACCACACCGAGGTGATGGAGACCAGCGATCGGGTGAAGGAAGCTTTCACTTCCTTGGTACGCAACGTCACCCGTCTTTGGCCGGTATGAAGGGCCAGGCCCAAGCGCTGATCCAGGCCTTGGGTCTGGAACCCCTTCCTGGTGAGGGAGGCTTCTATCGCAGGGTCCATACCTTCACCGACAAGGGTCTTGAAACGGGCAGTGTAATCTACTATCTGATCACTGTCGAGAGTTTCTCTTCGTTGCATTGGCTTCCTGACGATGAGGTTTGGTACTTTCTTGAGGGCGATCCTGTTGAGCAGTTGGTTCTCCATCCAGATGGAAGACACAGTCTGCTTCTTCTGGGAAAAGCAACTGAGGGGAGAACTCCCCTCAGTGTGGTGAAAGGGGAGTGCTGGCAGGGGACGAAGTTACAAGGCCAGGAAGGCTGGGCACTGTGTGCAACAACCATGTGTCCACCCTACGACAGTAACACGTATCGGCAAGGGGGAACCTTTCTGATCGACCAGTATCCCGCTTGTTCGCATGTGAAAACATTTCTTGGCAAGGAGGCTTGATGAAGACGGTTTTGGTCAGTGGAGGTACCAGCACGCTCGGAAGAGCAATCTGTACACGCTTCGTGGAGGAGGGGTATATGGTGTATTGCGCCTATGCTGCTTCGAAGGAGAAAGCCACTTCCCTTGCAGCTTCACTTGGCCCTTCCCTGATTCCCCTTCATCTTGATGTACAGGACAAACAGAGCATTGCACAGGGGTGCGCACACCTGCAGAACCTCGATGTGCTGGTCAACAACAGCGGCATATTCTCCGTCTTTCCCACTGAAGAGCTTGAGGAAACAGAGTGGCAGCGCATCTTTGATGTGAACGTCACCGGAATGTTTCGTCTGACCAAGCAGGTGCTGCCGCTGCTCAGGCAGGCAAAGGGCAATATCATCAACATTGCCAGCATCAATGCGCTTCATCCTGGCTTCGGTGGCACCACCTGCTACGATGCTTCCAAAGGAGCGGTGGTCTCCTACACCAAAGCATTGGCAGCAGAACTCGCCCCGGAGGTTCGGGTCAATGCCGTGGCCCCAGGCTTGATAGCCGCCCCGTATCTGGACAAGGACCACCCCCTGCGTCAGCTCTATGAGAAACGAGCCTTGCTTTCCCATCTGGTCGAGCCCGACCAGGTGGCACAGGTAGTGAGTTTTCTGAATGGGTGTTGCGCGATGACTGCTCAGGTGATATCCGTCGACTGCGGCTATCTTGCGGGGTGAGCATGAAGATACTTTGCATTTCCGACGAATCTGATCCACTGGTCTACTCCAAGAATATCGCCAGTCGGTATGCCGATGTCGATGTAGTCATCGCAGCTGGCGATCTTCCCCTGAAGTACTATGAGTTCATCATCTCTTCGCTGAACAAACCGCTCTACTTTGTCTTTGGCAATCACAACCTGGAGTTCCTCAGCCAGTTCACTTCCAATGTGCAACCGATTCTGCAGTATGGTTATACCGATGGGAAAATGCAACTCTACCCATCCTTTGGCGGTGAGTATGCTGATGGAAAGGTTTTGTACAACCACAAGCACAATCTCATCATAGCTGGCCTAGGCGGGTCGATGCGCTACAACAAGGGCAAGCACCAGTTCACCGAGCGGGAGATGTTCGTGCGGATGCTGCGCATGGTGCCCAAAATGCTCTTCAACCGGATTTTCAGAGGCCGTTATGTAGATATTCTCATCACCCATGCTGCCCCTATGGGCCTTGGTGATGATACCGATCGATGTCATCAGGGGTTCTCCACCTTTCTGACATTCATGCAGTGGTTCAAGCCCCGATATCTCCTGCACGGGCATATCCATCTTCACGACATGAATGCAAATCGCTATCATGTGTACAAACAGACCCAGGTCATCAATATCTTTCAAAGCTACATCTTGGAAGATCCGAAGCTGGGAGTGAAGGGGAGAAGTCATGGCGTCTGATCTGTTTAGCCAAGCGAACGAGGATTTTGAGAAAGCTCGTTCGCGTGGAAGAATCCAATCTGTTCTAAGCAACCTTGCGTGGAAGAATTCCGACCTGTTGAGCTTCTATGCGGTTACGGATTTGATCAAGCCGAGGAATGAGACGTACCTTGGGATGCGTACGATACCGGTGAATCAGATCATTGGCAGTGAGGGCCGCTACCAGGACTTTTCCTTGGCTTTCTATCCCAAGAAAGAGTTGCTGCGAGCACGGTGGAGAAGCATCGACTGGGCGACGAAAGAGTACATCATCCTTCCTCCCATCTCAGTCTACAAGCTCGGACAGTGGTACTTTGTCCGGGATGGGAACCATCGTGTTTCCGTTGCGAAGACCCAGGGAGTTGAGTTCATCGATGCTGAGGTTGTTGAGTTGGATAGCCAGATTCCTCTTGAAGCTGGGCTTACGATGAAACAGCTTCGTAAGCGCGTCATCGAGTACGAACGTCAGCGTTTTCTGGATCAGTACCAACCGACGTATCTTCCAATGGAGGGTATTGTCTTCACAAGCCCCGGGTCATATCCAGAGATGGTCAACCACATCTTGGTGCACAAGTACTACCTCAACGAGGGCAAGGAAGAGGAGCTCAGCTTCCAGGAAGGGGCGACCTCGTGGCTGAAGAATGTCTATGAACCGATCATCGAGGAGATCCGACGCTCAAAGTTGCTCTCCTCCTTCCCCGGCAATACGGAAGCCGATCTCTATATGTGGATCGTCCGCCACTGGGACAATCTCAAGCATATGAGCGGAAGCGAGGAGGTGAGCATCGAGAGTGCTACCTCTGATTACAAGATACGTTACGGCAAAGGCAAATGGGAACGCTGGCTTGGACGAGTGCGCTACTTCTTTTCCAAGAAGTAGGGAGGAAAGAGAAGGGGAAGTGCGACGCACTTCCCCTTGTTCAACTTACTCCTGAATGTAGGCACTGAGAATGTCGGCGTATACCTCCATCTCTTTACCCATCCGGTCACTGGGCCGGATGGCTCCCTCCTTGCCGGCCAGATGGACAATTCCAGAGACCGGTTGGTCACAGTAATCGAGCTCATCGTGGACTCCGAAGGGGATATGCAGCATGCCCATCGACTGGGCCCAATAAATCATTGCATTAAGGGTATGTGCACCCTCACAGGTGGAGTTTGAACAGCTGGTGAAGCAGGCAAAGAACTTGGTTTCCAAGCTCTTGTCCTTGCTCAAGGGAAGGGTGGTGTCCAGAAATGTCTTCATCTCCGCTGAGATGTTGCCGAATCGTGTCGGGCTTCCCAGGATGATCATATCGCTCTTGAGCAGATTCGAGGTGCCTACGATGGGTAGGGCAAGAATATCTTCATAGAAATCATTGGTCGTCTCCTGGGTGTTGGCCCAGATGTGCAAGTCAGGGTCTTCAACCCGATATAGCCTGGCATCGACATTTCGTGCAGACATCAGTTCCTTGAGGTAGGATCCGATGATGTAGCAGTTGCCGCTGACGCTGTGAATGATGATGGAACAACGCTTCATGTGGTAACCTCGCTTGTTTTGTTCTTGTCTTAACTATACTACACAAAGCTTCTTTCGTGGAAGAAATGCTTCAGCACCATGCGCTGTAGAGGCCTTCCCGTTCATCAATATAGACTTGTGTGCCGTACACCAAGGAGAGAAGAGACTCATTCAGGATCTCTTGCTTGGGCCCATCTGCAACAATGCGGCCATCTTGCATCACCACGATGCGGTTGATGGCAGGAATGATTTCACTCAGCTCGTGGGTTGCCAGGATGATGGTTTTTCCCTCCTGATCGAGCTGCTCGAGGGTTTGCCGATACTCTCGTCTGCTGGGAAAATCGAGGTTGGATACCGCCTCATCGAGCAGCATGACCTCTGGGTCGTGGATGCTGGCCCTGCAGAGCAGCACTCTTCGAGCTTCACCGCTGCTGAGGCGGTTCATCTGCTTGTCTTTCAGGTGCCAGACCCCAAAACGATGCATGATCTCTTCTACCTTGGTCCGATGCTCCTCCGTCACCTGGTGGTGAAAGTCCAGCCCGATGGAGCTGAAGAAGCCGGATATGGCAATTTCCCAGCTCTTATAGCTTGAGTTGCAGAGATATTGGAGGCTCTGGGAAACAATACCCATGTGTTGTCTGAGACGGAGAACCTCCCATTTTTCCCTGCCAAAGAGGATTCTGCGGGTTTTCGGGGAGTACAGGGGGTGTATCTCCTCACTGATTACCTGCATCAGGGTGCTCTTGCCAGCCCCGTTCGGGCCGATGATGGCTACATGCTCGTTACCGTGCACCGAGAAAGAGACATCGTCAAGGATGGCTTTTCCTTGCCTTCTGACGGTTGCATGCTCGACTTGGATGATGGGCTGTGTCATAAAAAAGGCCTCCACCGGGACTATACCACAGGGGAGGCTTTTTGCCAAAGATTAGATGCGATCAGGCGTAGGAGACCATGGCGCTTTCGTCCGGGTAATGATCCATCACCTTAGTTTCCAAGGTGGTCAGGGTTACCAAGACCAAGGCCACTGCCAGGTCTGTCTGTCCATTCTGCAGGGCTTCGCACAAGTAGGAGTAGTCCTTTGACCGTTTCTCCACTTGGGCTGAGGTGAACTTGATGGTGTTCATGACACTGTCAAGCATCGGAGAGAGATTGTCATAGATACAGGAAAGAATCTGGTTGCCGTTTGCAAATACCAAGGTCCTGTGGAATTCTGCCTCAGCCTTCTGAAACTCCGCTGTGCCCCTTGCATCCTTTTGGTAGATGAGAGGAATGGAAGCTTCCATTCGGTTGCTGGAATTCCAAAGCTGGGCAAGGTACTCATCACGGTTCTCAAGCCGGGTGAACCCTCTTGCAGCACTGGTTGCAACCGTGATGCGGACCTGCATGAGGTTTCTCATCAGCTTTGCAGGATTGATCTTGCTGTTGACGATACTGGTGGAGATGGACTCCACATATTGATCGAGGCTGTTGCTTCTCACCTGTGCCCGTCTTCCCTGGGCAATGACTACCAGCCCTTTTGCTTCCAGCAGCTTCAGCGCTTCCCGAATCGGACGGCTGGAAGAATTGAACTGATCAGCAAGTACTTGCTGGGATGGGAGGAATGATCCACTCTTGAGCCGATTGTCAAGAATCATCTCTTCCAAGGTAGCAGCGATTCTCGCTGATTTTGTTTGTGAAATGTATTCCATTTCTTCTTCCTTGTTATGTTCGAAGCAATGTAAGACCTAATGATGTCATACGTACTAAGTTTATGTACATGGGAACTATAATATAATTCATAAGTATATGCAATACTTGGATATCAAAAAAATAATTGATGTCATCAGTTGATTTTCTTGTAAGAAGTTACTTGGAAAATGTACAACATTGGACATAGGATAGGCCCACTTCGGTTCTGCCTTGCACATGAAAATGGGGCTCAGTGAGCCCCACTTTGTACAATCTTATTGCATTTATGAGAGAACTTTGAAGTGTTTCAGCCCTTCGATGACCCCTTTTGCGGAGGCCTCACTGGCAAAGAAGCGATGCTTGCTCTTTTTCATTGAGTCAAGAGACGCTTCGTGATTCGCCACAATGATGGACTTGCGCTGCCTGGAGAACATATCCCTGTCGTTCCCGCTGTCACCTGCTGCGATGATACGGTTCGGGTCAATCTTCCACTTCCAGGAGATGTATTGGATGGCATCGCCCTTGTTGGCACGATAGGGGAGGATGTCCAGATAGGTATCATGGCTGAGTACCAGATGACAAGGTGCTTTCTGCTCATCCAGAAGGTTGCGGATGGTTTGCATCAGCTGCTTGATGTCAGCGTTCTCAGCTACAGTATAGCTGATCTTATAGTCCCGTTGGGTTCCTTCTCCTCTCTGCAATTGCAATTCGGGCAGTTCGGAAAGGATCTTTCGGATGCGTTCCGGTTTCCAACGTCTTCTGATGAAGTTGGACCACCCCTTGTCCTGGAGCTGGCCATCTGCATAGTGTATCTCGCTTCCTACCGCAGTAATGAGGATGTCAGGCTTGGGGAAGGCATGGGTGTTCAGCACTTCAAGAGCTGATTCAAGGCTTCGCCCGGTTGCGACCGCAAACCCAAGTTTTTCCTGGTTCTTGGCAAGGATGGCTGCCAACGCATCTGCTCCTTCCTTGTCTCCGGTGAGCGTGTTGTCGATGTCTGAGACCAGCAGATGCTCAAGTTGTGCCAGGCGTGAAGCGAGAGCAGGCTCCTGCTTCTTGATTGAGCAAATCGTTTCGAGATGTCCAAGATAGGTATCGGCATGCGATGTCCAGTTGTAGACTTTCCGGATATTCTGTACCCCATGCTTGGAGTAGGTCTGCCAAGCATCTGTATCGGTGAGAAGCTGATAGAGGACATCAGAGATGGCCTTGTGGTCAGAGATGTCAACCAAGACACCGCTGTCGCAGTTCTGCTTGATGTCCTGTACTCCTCCCTTGTCGGTTCCGACAAAGGGCAGTCCAACAGCGGAGGCTTCGATGAAGGTGAGGCCGAAGTTCTCCAGTGCTGCTGTGCTGACAAAGATGCCGCGCTTCATGGCAGCCAATCGGTAGAGTTCGGGAACATCGCGTTCGGGATTATGATGCTTGGGAATAGCCATCTTGCCGTACAGGTCGTAGCGGTCCATCAAGAGGAGCATATCGGTGAGGACCTGCTTCTCTCCCTCTTCCATGGTGGTGATGTCATCGCGGATTCCAGCCACAATTACCAGATTGGCTATGGCCTGCAACTCCTTGCTCTTGCCATAGATTTCGATGAGCAAGTCGATGTTTTTCCTGGCTTCGGGGCGGCAAAGGGCCAGGATGAACGGCTTTTCTGTAGTGGTGAGAAAGCGTTGCAGCTCCCTGCCCATGGAATATTGGGCGCGTTTCATCTCTTCGGTGATCGCTGGATCCTGGATCTCATAGTGGTAGTAAGGAAAGAATGTCTCCAGGTCGAGTCCTGGGGGTATCACCTGCATTTTCTGTTCGTCCCGTGATTCATAGGGGGCATACAGGATATCTTTCTCATAGTGGGTGCTGGTGATCACCAGGTCAGCATGGCGCATCGAGCGCTCTTCGTTTCGTATTCTGGTGGAAATGTGGTAGTACTGCTCCAGCTTCTCGTCACTCACTCCCTGGCTCTTGAGATACTCAAGCTTGTTCCTTCCCAATGAGTGGCCGGTAAATACCAGCGGGGTGGGGAAGTAGGTGGTAAGCTCGGTGGCAACGTACCCTGCATCGGCATAGTGGGCGTGAATGATGTCCGGAGCTCTGCCTTGGGTGCGGAAGAAGGCAATGAGGTTGTCCACATACTCATCGAGGTAAGGCCATAGCAGTTCCTTGCGGATATACTTGGTTCCCCCGCAGGGTAGTCGAATGATTCGGGCGTGCTCGGCAACCTGCTCCACACTCTTCTGGTAGTCCTTGTCACACCGTGCATCCTTGATGAGACGGGTGAACAAATCCACTTCGACATCATCGCGCTTTCCGAGTTCTTTTACCAAGTCGACGACGTATCTGGTTTGTCCTCCGGTATCGGCATCGCGTCCCATTTCTATGTTTTCACTGCGAACAAGTCCATGTAAGTTGATAATTGCTATATACATAGTAACCTCTTTCCTAAATGGTTGCACATATGGCAATATCTGTCAAAGGGCAAATAAAAGCCACCCAGATCGATGGGTGGCCAAGCAATGCAAGGTTGATACTACAAATCGAGTGTTTCGAATTTGTCACGGATGTTGGTCAGGTTGACCAGCGTCAAAGCTACGGCGAGGTCGGTCTGTCCATTCTCCAGGGCCTCGACGAGGTAACGATATTCGTTCACCTTCTTTCTCTGCTCCCCATAGGTTTCGGGGAGTCTGTCCATGGCTGCATAGAGCTGGGGAGCAAGGTTCTCATAGATGGAGGAGAGGATGATGTTGTCGTTGGACTTGATCAGGGCGGCATGGAACTCAAACTCCGTTGCCTTGAACTGCCTGATTGCTTCCGTGTCTTTGCCACTTTCCATGGTGGGCAGCAGGTGTTCCATCTTGGTGCAAGCCCTGTCGAGGGAGCGAACGATCAACATGCGGTTTGGATCACGGGAGAGCTCTCTTGAAGCGGAAACCTCGATGGTAGTGCGAACTTGCATCAAGTCGGTGAGAAGCTTTTTGTCCGGAGCCTGCTTGCTGATCATGGAGGCGGACAGAGATTCCACGAACTGGTCGAGGCTGTTGCTCTGGACAATAGCCTTCTTGCCCTGTTTTACCTTGATCAAGCCTTTGGCTTCAAGGTTCTTGAACGCTTCCCGGACACTGCGGCTGGAAGCATTGAATTGGGAAGCCAGCTCATGCTGACTGGGCAGGTTTTCTCCTGCTTTGTATTTTTTCGCGAGGATTTCTTCCTCGAGTTTGTTTGCAATGGTTGTTGACTTTGTTTCAGAACCAGAAATTGTGTTGCCGTTCATCATAGTATGTATTCCTTCTTTTGCCAAAAGACAAATTGAGCAATCCTGATCATTGATCCACTAAAAGTATCACGTCTTTCTGTATACGGTATTTTCCGAGGAAAAGCAATGGTAAAACAGGCGAATATGTTATAGGTTTGTCCAAAGAATGAGAATATTCGGATTTGCTCTATCCAGTTATGTATAAAAGGTTTGGAATACTCCATATAGCTGGATGCATAGAAATATTGTATGTTACAACTGGAAAAACTTCTTTCATGCGACATAGGAAGTTCCCTGGCCATGAGTTTCTGTGGTAGAGGTTGATCCTTGTGTGTAGGAGAGGAGAGAAGCGTACAAAGTCCAAAATGATGTCACAAGCAAAATAGTATATAAATATTTGAAAGATAAAAAAATATAAGAGTTATTTAAGAGAGTGCAAAAAAATACTTGATAGAAAATTCTTAGGTATTGACATATGTTTTTCTCTGGTTGTATAGTTTTCATGAAGGACAGAAGAGATCTTGCACGCTTTTCTGGGAGGGAAAACCACTTCATGAGACGACTACTAATCATATTGGTGCTCCTGCTCCCCCTGCTTGGCTTGATGGGGGCTGCGGGCACTTCACAAGTAACCATTTCTCTTACTACCAGTGTACCCGAGTTGTTGGTGCATGGATTTCTTTCGGATATAACATCAACAAGTATCCTCTCTACGAGGTCTATTACGGATGCGTTCAATGAGGATGGAGCCGAAATCATCTATGCTATCCGTACCAACGTTCCCATACCCTTGAAGGTTACCACAACGATTCGCCCCTTTGAGCTTGAAGCGGGTTCTGTGGAAATTGGGATTGCCCAAGTTCTCATCAATGGGAATCCTGCAACCATCGATCCGATCACCGGTTCGTTCCAGATTGTGAGTCAGCCTCCGGCAAGTGGCGGGACGACGCTTAGGACACCCTATGTGTTTACTGTCAAAGCTGACCAAACCCAAGTGCAAAATGCACCTCCTGGCAATTACTCATCGACCGTAGAGATAGGGATTGCTCCAGAAACATAAGAAATGGTTGCTTCTTCTCCTGCAGGTGTCCAAAAGGGCACCTTTTTTGTTATTGAATTCTTATAGTATGAATACAAAGTTGTGACAGAGGTTGTATACAAGCAGGGAATATCTACCCAAACACTAGGGAGAAATAAAAGAGTGTTACTCTGGATTGTGTATAAAAGGGTATACTTGTGTAATAAGTTAAAAATAATATAAACCAATATATTAAAACAAAATAATAGATTATAAATAAAAATAGATTAAAAAAATCGAAAAACTATTACCTCAATCTTGACATAAGTCCGAGTCAGTAGTAGTCTGTTTGTACATAGGGAACGTGCCAGTTAAGGAATACCTCCCAAAGGAGATGATGTATGAATAAGAGGCTTATCGCTATTGCATTGGTGCTTGTCATTGCAGTGAGTGGAGTGTTTGCTGTTACTTCCTATCCCAGTAATGTATCAGCAAGATTGTTGGCTACTGCAGGCCCGTATTTTACTCATGGTTTTGGGTCGAACTTTTCTTCGACGATCGATGTCATAAATGCCTTTGCAGCTACACCGCCCGCAATTGATTATCGATATGCTACGAACGTTGGTGGTGCCAAAATTCGATTTTCGATAACCGATTTTGCTAAAGCCGAATCTTCTGATGTTGTAAAAATAAAGAGTATTACAGCTACAACTTCTACATTGTCACCAATTTCTTTGACTTGGGACGCCGGCCTTGCTATGTACCTTCTTTTTGATGTTGCTTCAGTTTCTGCATTTTCTTCTCAGACAGCATTGATTACGGTTAATCCTGCAAGAACCGCAAACGTTGGTACAGCTGACCATAGAGGTAGTGTTAGCGCTATTACAGAAGCTCAAACTGTTGAAGGTGCCATACCTGGCGATTATATTGCTACTATGACTTTTCAGATTACTGCTACATGATTACCCTTTCAAGTGTGTAGAGTTTGGCTGTGCAGGAGACTGCACAGCTTTTCTTATCTTACCTCTTTTCTGTTGTTTCTTATCCTGCTAGGATATAGTCAGTCTCGTAGAGTGTGGAGTTGCGAATGAAAAAGTTACTGGGTATCCTACTTATCCTCTTGGGATTGATGATCCCTCTTTCAGCAGGAGAATCTCCGTTTCCTGCTGCTACCGTCTATCTGGTTGGACAAATTGAGGCCAAGGATCTTCGGATAGCGGTATTCAATGAGGAAGGAGAGGAGTTGAGCAGAGAAGATGCCTTGCTGAGCTTTGAGTTCCCCAATCTGGAGGAGTGGGAGGTTAGTCGTTCTCTCTACTTCAAGTATTCTGCACATCTTCCTCGCCACACAGCTGGCCGATTGATCTTTGAGGTTGGCAACTTGGCCATGGACGAAGTGAACACACTCTCCACAAGTTTGGAATTGGCTTCAGAAAGCCTGATGACCCGGGTAGAGAACGGCAATACCTTCAACACGACCTTTCTTCCCGGTGCACAGACAGATGTCCCCATTGGAAAATTGACGGTGAAATTGAATAAGCGTGCCGATGATGTCTTTACTGCAGGAACCTATGCGGGATCGTTCACAATTAATTATACCGAAGGAAGCTGAATACATTGCCCAGACAGTGTTAATATACCATTTGGGTAATGTCGGTGATTATTGGAAAAATAATGAAATAAATGTTTTACAGAGCGATGAAAGCATGCAATAATCATGAGTGTCGTTGCTCGAATCCAGTCCGAATGTTTCCAGCGGGTGGGTTCATGCTCTGAGAGAGGAGTCTCAGAGTTCTCAAGGAGGTTGCCGCTATCCGGTTTCGGGTAGCGGTTTTTATTGCAACTTACTCATCGTTTCCAGTAGCGTGCGCTGAAATACCCATCTATCCAGAGCTACCGCAACACTGCCAAGCATTGCACTTTTGTCCGCCAGGGCTGAGCGGACAATGCTGACATGCGAAAGCTGGTGATGTGCATGTTCCTTGAAGAAGGATTGCACAATGCCAAAGTAAGCGTCATCGAGGTTGGACAGCCCTCCTGCTAGGATGATCTTCTTGCATCCAGTGATTGAGCTTGCTGCAATCAAGGCCATGGCCATCGCCTGGCAAGCTGATCGCAAATCTTCGGCTACCTGCTTATCAGTACTCTGGGCAAGTTGCTTCACCGCCACTCCCTCATGCTTGTCGCTGAGCGCCCAGCCGCTGGCCATTGTCTCAAGGCAGCCGATGTTGCCGCATCTGCACAGGCCTGTGCTGGCCAAAGGAAGATGCCCGAAGCGACTGCCTTGGGTTTTGATGGTAGTCCCATCGACCATGGCCGCATTGATATGTTCGGCCCAGTTTACGAAGAAGAAAGAGTGTTCTCTCTCGGAAGCAAACCACCGTTCGGCGATTACCATCGCTTCGACATTGTTTACCAAGATGGTTGGTATCTTAGTGTTTACCTCGATGGCTTTCGCCAAGGGAACATCCTTCCAAGGCCAGTAGTCATGGGAGAGCAGGGTCTGCTGATCCTCACCGATGATGCCAGGTACCGATACCACAATGCCTGAAACAGGATTCTTTGCCAGCTTCACCATTTTCATGCAGGTTCTGATGATCTGCTGCCCATGCTCTTTGGGAGAGGGTTGGAAAGGATTGGGGAGCCGCTCAAAGCGAAGAATGTTTCCCTTCAGGTCTGACAGGGAGAAGCTGGTGGTGAGAGCTCCAAGATCGACTCCCAGAACCAAGGCAGCTGTGCTGTTCAGGGTGAGCGCTGTGGGTCTCCTTCCATTGCTTGTGATGGTCTTTCCTTGCTCTTCCAGAAGGTTCTCGGAGAGCAGTTGCTCGACAATCTCGCTGGTGGAGGGCTTGTTCAAGGCAAGAATGCGGGCGATATCGGCACGACTGAGTTGTCCTTCTGCAAGGACAAGATTCAGAACGCGCAGTCTGTTGATCTGACGCGCTGCAGTTGGCTGGGAAAACCTCATGGCTGAAGCATAGCCTAAGCGCGTCTTTTTGTTAAGGAACAATTGCCGTTGGGAGGAAAAATCAGTATGTTTGCGTATATCCTTTTGGAGGTATGAATCTATCATGGAACAGAAAAAGTTCAAGACTGAAGTATCAGAGCTGCTTCAGCTTATCATCCACTCGCTCTATTCACACAAGGAAATCTTCCTTCGCGAGTTGGTATCAAACTCTTCAGATGCTCTGGACAAGCTCAAGTATCTCACCCTTACCGATGAGAAGCTCAAGGGTCACTCCTTTGAGCCTCGCATCGACATCTCCTTCACCGAGGAGGGTGAGACTCGTACCCTCACCATCAGTGACAACGGGCTTGGCATGAGCCACGATGACCTGAGCGACAACCTCGGGACCATCGCATCGAGCGGCACCAAGAAGTTCCTTGCATCGCTTACCGAGGAGCAGAAGAAGGACAGCAACCTCATCGGTCAGTTCGGTGTCGGCTTCTACAGTGCCTTCATGGTTGCCCAGAAGGTCGAGGTGGTGAGCCGCAAGGCGGGCGAAGAGCAAGCCTGGAAGTGGAGCAGCACCGGAAAGGGCAGCTACACGCTCGAGGAATCTGAGCGCGACAGCGCAGGAACCTCTATCACCCTCTATCTGAACGAGGAAGGCAACGAGTATGCCAACCGCTGGCAGATTGAGCAGCTGGTGAAGAAGTACAGTGACCACATCGCGTATCCGATCTTCCTCTCCTATGACCAGACTTCCTACGATGATAAGAAGAAGGACAAGGATGGCAAGGCAGAGAAGAAGGTAGAGCACAAGGTTGAGCAGATCAACAGCTCTTCCGCCTTGTGGAGACGCAGCAAGAGCGAGCTCACCGATGATCAGTACAAGGAATTCTACAAGCAATCGAGCTACGACAGCGAGGATCCCCTCTTCTATATCCATACACGTGCAGAGGGTGCAACCGAGTACATCACCCTCTTCTATATCCCCTCCAAGGCTCCGTTCGACATGTATTATGCCGACTACAAGCCTGGGGTGAAGCTCTATGTGAAGCGCGTATATATCACCGATGATGACAAGGAGCTTTTGCCCTCCTATCTGCGTTTTGTCCGTGGTGTCATCGACAGTGAGGATCTCCCGCTGAACGTCAGCCGCGAAATCTTGCAGCAGAACCGTGTCATGAGTGCCATCCGCACCGCTTCGGTGAAGAAGCTTTTGGGCGAGTTCCAGAAGATCAGCGACCAGAATCCAGAGCTGTACACCAAGTTCATCGAGCAGTTCAACCGACCCTTGAAGGAAGGGCTCTACTCCGACTATGCAAATCGCGATGCACTGTTGGACCTGGTTCGCTTCAAGTCCTCCTCCGAGGAAGGCTATGTAAGTCTTGCTTCCTACAAGGAGCGGATGAGAGGTGAGCAGAAGTCCATCTACTACATCACCGGTGGCAAGGAAGCAACCTTGAAAGCCAGCCCCTTGCTCGAGGCATACCGCAAGAAGGGCTTTGAGGTCCTGGTCATGAGCGATGATATCGATGATATCGTAGTCGGCTCGATCGGCACCTACAAGGAAATTCCCCTGAAAGCCATCAACAAGAGCAGTGCTGTCGATGATCTGAAGGAAGAGGGGGACAAGGAAAAGACAAAGGAAGCCAAATCCTTGGTAAAGAAGATCAAGAAGGCCTTGGGCGACAAGGTTAAGGATGTTGTTGTCTCCTCACGCCTTTCTGATTCCCCAGCCGTGGTGGTGGTGGATGAGAATGATCCATCGGTGCAGATGCAACAGATCCTCAAGAGCATGGGACAGTCTGATTTCGAGGAAGTGAAACCCATTCTGGAAATCAATGTGGACGATCCGATGGTCAAGAAGATTGAGGCAGCTGAGGATAAGGAGTACCTGGAAGAGATGTGTTCGGTCCTGCTGGATCAGGCGCTTCTCGCCGAAGGCGTCATGCCCAAGGATCCGGTTGCTTTCGCCAAGAAACTGCACAGTTTGCTCTCTAAGTAACCATTTTATCAGTACATACAGGAGAGGCAAGGAAGGGATATTTTCCTATCCTTGCCTTTTTCATGGTCTGGTGGTAGTGTTTTAGGATAACTCGTAATAAGGATGTACTCTATGATTACAGCGCTTATGGCTTTGAACGCTGAAGTCGTTCCCACCGACTCATTTTTCGGGCAGCTCATGACACGAATCGACAGTTGGACCCAACTTGGTCCTGTCTCCTTTCTTATATCCGTGGTAACCGGATTGCTCATTGTTCTGGTGGGAAAAATACTCATCATGTGGGTCTCTCGCATCCTCAAGCGTGCTTTGGGCCGCTCGAAGAAGATCAATAACCTGATGGCCCGTTTCATCCTCCAGTTGGTGAACATCATCGGGTGGATCTTTCTTATCATCGCATTTCTTCAGCACCTTGGCTTGGATATGGGTCCTGTCCTGGCCGGCTTGGGAATTACCGGTGTCATCCTTGGCTTTGCGTTCCAGGAGACCATCGGCAACCTGCTCAGCGGTGTCATGATTGTCATCAACGCCCCCTTCAGGATTGGTGATTTCATCGACTCCGGTTCTTTCAGTGGTACAGTTACCGACATGGACATGGTCTGTGTGACGCTCTCCACCCCTGACAACAAGAAGATCACGATGTCAAACAAACTGGTATGGGGCAGTCCCATCGTCAATTACTCCAACATTGAGCGCAGGCGTGTTGAACTCTCTGTCAGCGTTGCCTACGGTTCTGACGTGCAGCTTGTCAAGGATACTGTCAGGAAGATTCTCAGCGGGTATGAGGAGATTCTCCCCGAGCCCGTACCGGTGGTGGAAGTAAACAAGCTTTCCGCTTCCTCCGTCGATTTTGTGGTTCGCCCCTGGACCAAGCCAGCCGACTACTGGAAAGTATACTGGCGTTTCCAGGGAGAGATTTGCGACCGCCTTGCAGAAGTTGGGCTTACCGTCCCCTTCAACCAGCTCGACCTGCATATCATCGACCAGCCGGCATCTACGTAAGTTGGCTCAGCTCCTTACCCAGGCAGCGGCTTTCAAGCAGGGTGCAGAACTCCTTGGTATCGGAGAGCAGGAACTTTCCAAGATAGGAAGTGGCTTTCCAGCTCTTCGAGCCGAAGAGGAGGGTGATGATGCTGTCTTTTGTCTCAATCTCCACTGAGATGTTTGCGAGCTTGTTGTTCTCAACTGTCTCATAGGTCTGCTTGCAGGAGACAAAATCTGCATAAGCAAAGAGGTAAAAAGCATCCTTGAGCGTTATGCCAACCATCTTTTTCTTCGTATCGAAGGTCAAGAGGATTCCTTCGCTCAGGTCATTCATGTACCCCTGCTTCTCATCGAAGTGCACTTTGTGCTCTTGCATTTTTTCGAAGGCCCTCTGCTCCAAAAGGCGGAGGGTCTGCTTATAGTTTGCATGTGCCAGCTTCTTTTTCTTTCTGCCTACGGTGAGGGCGTAGAAATTCAGCGCGGTGAAACCGATCAGAAGGAAAAGGAGGAGATATTGGAAGAATTGTGCTGCAGTCATAGCCGACAATAGCAAGTAGCAGTGAGCTTTGTAAAGGGCTTTGGTTCATGCTACACTGAGTCGGGAGTGTAGCATGATCAAGATTCTGATAGTCATACCATACCATGAGCTGCAACAGGCCTTTGAGCAGGTTGTCCAGAGCTATGAGCTTGAGGACATCTCGGTCAGCACCACCCACATCTATGGATCAGACCCCCAGGTGATCGAGCCGCTGCAGGCTGACATCATCATAGCCAGAGGCATTACCGCCTACGCAATTGCTGAACAAAAGAAAACCGTCCATGTTGTCCCGATAGCCATGAGCAGTGCCGACCTTCTCGATGCCTTGGCCCAAGCGAAGGAGAGAGAAAGCTCTGTACATATCGGTATCATCACCCACGAGCATCTGTGTGACCAGGAGACAATATCATCTCTCGTCGGATGTCCTGTCTCAGTTTTTCAGGTAACCGACCAGAATGACGTCAGGACAGGAGTTGAGCAGCTGACCCGAGCCGGTTGCACGGTTTTTGTCGGTGGCCTGACCATGTGCAGGCTTTGTGAAGAGCGGGGCCTGAAGTTCGTCCATATCAAGACTGGCTATCAGGCAGTGGTGCACGCGGTGGCCGAAGCCGTTGCTGCAGCCCGTTCACTCGACCGGGCACAGACGAGGGGAAACCTGCTCTTGACGCTGCTCAACAACGCGACTTACGCCCTTCTGGCCATCGACAGCAATGGAAAGATCATTGCAGGCAATCGGCAGGCGGAGAACCTCTTCGGCAAAAGCCCCTTGGAAGGCTTGCCCATGGAACAGGTCTATTTTTCCAGTCGTTGGGCTGAGGTCATGCGGGAGGGTAAACAAAAAGATGAGCTGGTTGGTATTAACGGCCAGCAATTCCTGGTCACACACCAGCCGATCAGGGTTGATGAGGAGACCTTTGGGTTTCTCTACACATTCCAGAATGCTGAGGCTATCAGGCAGACCGAGCACAAGATCCGTACCGAATTGAACCGCAAGGGTCTGGTGGCTCGCTACAGCTTCTCCGATATCGTAACTCAGAATGCCCACATGGTGAGCTTGGTGGAGAAGGCAAAGCGATTCAGCCAGGTTCCAGGTGCAGTTTTGCTTCTCGGTGAGACAGGTACGGGCAAGGAGCTCTTCGCACAGTCCATCCACAACGCCTCTTCGCGGGCAAAGGAGCCCTTTGTAGCGGTGAACTGTGCAGCACTTCCTGAACAGCTTCTGGAGAGCGAACTGTTCGGCTATACCGAAGGAGCCTTCACCGGAGCAAGCAAAGGGGGCAAGAGCGGACTCTTTGAACTGGCCCACAAGGGGACCATCTTCCTTGACGAGATTGCAGAGATGCCCATCGTTGTGCAGGCTAAACTGCTGCGGGTATTGCAAGAGCGCGAGGTTCGCAAGATCGGGGCGGACATGGTGGTTCCTGTCGATGTCAGAGTGATCAGCGCGGCAAACAACAACATCCTGGAGAAGGTGAAGGAGGGTAAGTTCCGTCTCGATCTTTTCTACCGTATCAGCCTGTTGAGCCTCTTGCTTGTGCCCTTGCGGGAACGCGTTGAGGATATAGGCATCATTTTCAAGCACTTTGTGCAGCAGTACTGCAATCGTCACGGACTAAGCGAGCCGTACATCACCGAAGAGGCGGTAGCTGAGCTTACACGGTTCTCCTGGCCTGGGAATATCCGTGAATTGCGCAATGCTGCAGAACGTCTTGCCATCCTTCATACCAGTGATGTGGTGACAGTCAAAGAGATTGAGTTATTGGACATCGGTTCTACCAGCCTGCAGCTTGACGAGGAACCAAGCACTAAGCCCATGAAGATCAAGAACTCATACTCGGATGAGGAGCTCTATCAGCAGTATCTGCAAAGTGGGTTGAGTCGGGAGTCGTTTGCACGCCAAGTTGGGGTGAGTAGAACCACGCTTTGGCGGAAATTTGCACAATTTATGCATTGATGTTTCAAATAAGTTTCAAATGAAACATGAAACAAAGAAAATGAAACATTGAAACATTTGGAAAAAAGTAGCAAAAATTTTAGAATTTTCTATGAATTTTTTGCTATCTAGTGCAAGAGTAGAGAGATGCTTGTATACAAAAAAAGTAAAAACAATAGATTGTATACAATAGAAACAAAGTTGGCACGCATGTTGCTATCCTCTTTCCTGATGGATACCGTCTTGGGTATCTGCTAGAGACATTGAAGGGAGTCATGCATGAACAAGAAGCCTGTATTGGGAATTATGCTCGGGGACGGAGCTGGAGTCGGTCCGGAGATTGTTGCAAAGCTTGCAGTCCAGAATTTCTTTGACGCGTACTGCACGCCGGTCATCATCTCTGACGTACGTCTGCTTCAGCGTGCCTTCAGCGTAATCGGTTCCTCCGTACCACTGCAGGTTGTTTCCGATCTTGACCAGGCTGATTGGAGTGGCGATTTGGTCGTCCTTGACCAGAAGAATCAGGATCCTGCGAACGTTCCCTTCGGAGAGTTGACCTATGAAGCCGGCAAGGCAAACCTTGACGGACTGAAGCTCTGTACTGAGCTCTACATGGCAAAAAAGATTGACGGTTTCTGTTTTGCACCCCTGAACAAGGCGGGCATGAAGGAAGCAGGATGCAAGGTCGAGAGTGAGCACCACTATCTTGCACAGCTCTTCAACCACACAGAACCCTTTGGGGAGATCAACGTGGTAGGGGACTTGTGGACCACTCGAACCACCAGCCACATCCCCATCAGTGAGGTCAGCCAGAATTTGACTGTTGATCGGATCCTGCGTGCTGTCCGTCTTGCCAACACCAGCTTGAAGAGTAGCGGCATCGCAAAGCCAAGGCTTGCTCTTGCTGCATTGAATCCCCATGCCGGGGAGCACGGACTGTGTGGTCGTGAGGAGATTGATGTAATCGAACCGGCCATTGCAAAAGCACAGGAAATGGGTATTGATGCCAGTGGCCCTTATCCCAGTGACATCACCTTCATCAAGGCTTTCCGCGGAGAGTTCGACGGGGTGGTGACGATGTACCATGACCAGGGACAGATTGCCCTCAAGCTGCGTGGTTTTGATGAAGGCATAACGATTGCCGGAGGGCTCCCCGCTCCGATCGTAACGTGTGCCCATGGCACTGCCTATGATATTGCAGGAAAGGGTATAGTGAAGACAAGTGCGTTTGAGAACGCAGTGAAGATGGCTGCCCGCATGGCCAATCACCTGCGCGAACAAGCGTAAGAAGAGAGGATAGCATGCAGACGAAAAAGATTACGAGCAAGATGGTGATTCCTGTCGTCACAGCGGTGATAGCGGTTCTATTCATCTATCTCGGGATCACAAAGTATGGTTTCTGGCACGAACTCAGGGGACCTCTTCCGGGTTTCTTCCCCACCATCATCGGGTTTGCCCTCCTTGCACTCAGTTTTCTGGCCTTCCTGGGAGGAAGAAAAGAAGAGGACACGAAGTATCCGATTGAGAACTGGTATCCGGCGCTCGGGGTGATTGGCATCATGCTTGCGACCCTGGTGATCGGAATGCTCCCCAGCTTGGCGATTTTCGTCATCCTGTGGCTCAAAGTGTTTGAAAAGTATAATTGGAAAACAACTTTTGTTGGGCTTGTCATCATCATGGCCATCGTTATCGGGGCCTTCGTCATGTGGCTCGGTGTACCCTTCCCCAAGGGCCTGATCTACAATCTGATTGCATACTGAGAGGCTGACTATGGAAAATCTGCAAATGTTGTTCATGGGCTTTTCAGTAGTCCTGACTTTGGAAAATGTACTGGTAACCATGCTCGGTGCTGTGCTTGGCCTCATCGTCGGTGCCATGCCCGGCATCGGATCCTTGGCCGGTGTAGCCTTGCTGCTGCCTCTTACCTATAAGTTCAATCCCACCACCGCCATCATCATGCTCGGCTCCTTGTACTATGCGAACATGTACGGTGGATCGTTCAGTGCAATTCTGCTCAATATCCCCGGCGACTCACCGGCGGTCATGACAGCACTGGACGGCTATCCGATGGCAACCAAGCGAAATCGTCCTGGTCAAGCCCTGTTTACTGCCAACATGTCGTCCTTCATCGGCGGCTTGATTGGGATGTTGATTCTTACCTTCATGGGACCGCTTCTTGCAGACCTCGGTCTGAAGTTCGGCCCGGCAGAGATGACTGCACTGCTGTTGGTGGCAATGACCTCCATCGGTTGGTTGGTTGGCGAGAGCCCGACAAAGGGTGTGGTGCTGACAATGGTCGGTATCCTTCTCGCATCCATGGGTATGGATACCCTTACCGGCAGTCCTCGCTATGACTTTGGCAACATGTATCTGCTTGGTGGTATCCCGTTCACCCCCTTCGTCATCGGAGCGGTTGGATTCAGCCAGGTGCTCAAGCTGATGGAAGAGCGCAACAAGAAGGTTGAAGCCCACTTGAACCAAAAGCTGACGATCAGGGGTTCCCTGTTGACCCTTCATGATTTCAGACGCTTGGTACCTCCTGCAATCCGCAGTGGTTTCATGGGAACGTTTGTCGGGGTCCTTCCTGGTGCAGGTGCAACCACGGGTGCCTTCCTTGGGTATGCAGCTCAGAAAGCTTTCAAGAGTGAAGAGCCTCTTGGTAGTGGAGCAATCGAAGGTATTGCCAGCTGTGAAGCTGCAAACAATGCTGCCGCCGCAGGATCGTTTGCACCGCTGCTTGCCCTGGGTATCCCGGGTTCCGGTACTGGAGCAGTCTTGCTAGGTGGGCTGATGATGTGGGGCCTCAATCCCGGCCCGCTACTCTTCTCCACTAATCCAGACTTTGCCTGGGGCCTCATTGCCAGTCTCTTCTTGGCAAACTTGCTGACTTTGATTATTGCCTTGGGTATCATCCCCTTCCTGGTCAAGATCCTCACCGTTCCGGTGAAGATGCTGATCCCGATCATCACCGTTGTCTGCGTGGTAGGCGGGTACAGTACCTCCAACTCCATGTACGGCGTGATCATCATGTTCCTCTCGGGTCTGTTCGGCTACATCCTTGACCGCAATGGGTATGGAGTTGCCCCGATGCTCTTGGCCTTCGTCTTGGCTCCGTTGCTTGAATCCAATATGCGCAAGGCGTTCATCATCAGCCATGGAAGTATGGGTATCTTCTTTGAAAAGCCGATTGCCGCCTTCCTGATCATCGTGCTCTTCGCCATCATCCTCACCCCGGTTATCAAATTCGTGCTGAGGAAGGCTGGCGTGCTGAAAAAATGAGAAGAGGACTGGAAACAGGACTCCCGCATCTGGTAATTCCGGGGTTTTCCCCGAAAGAAACAAATAGGAGAACGAAAAATGAGAAAAATTGCGCTCGTACTGACCATGGCTCTGCTTGTAAGCGTTGCTGTTTTTGCCGGTGCCCAGGCTGAAGCTCAGGCCGGAGGGGCTTTCACCCCTTCGAAGAACATTGACTGGTATGTGACCAGCTCCCCCGGTGGTGGTTCTGATATCTTCACCCGTACCATCATGGATATCGCTGTTGCAGAAGACCTGCTCAATGGACAGAATGTCGTTGTCCAGTACAAGACCGACGGTGCCGGTGAAGTCGGAAGACTCCTTGTTTCCCAGATCAGGGCAGGCGTCCAGGCTGACCACACCCTGCTTACCTTCAACAGCGGCGACCTCATGCCGATGCTGAAGAACACCAACAACCGTTTTGAGAACTTCCAGGCCATTGCACACATGGCGGTGGACAAGCACCTCATCTTTGTTGGCGAGATGTCCAAGTACAAGAGTTTCGAGGAAGTGCTTGCTGCTCTCAAGCGCGGTGAGAGAATGGTGCTCGGCGGTTCCAAGGGTGACGACATCGCTTGCCACGCTGCCTTGATTGCTGAACTTGGTGTTACCCAGGACCAGCTCTCCTACATCGCTCACGACGCAACCAGCGGTGCCATCACTGCCATCCTCGGTGGTCACTTTGACCTCTTGATCTCCAAGCCCGCTGCTGCTTCCCAGTATGTAGAGGCCGGTAAAATCACTCCGATTTTGGCTCTGTCCACCAGCCGCTTCCCCGGCAACCTCAACAGTGCTCCCACCCTCAGTGAGTTCGGTTACAAGAACGTCGAGGTCCCCAACTGGAGATCCATCGTTGCTCCGAAGTCCATGAGTGCAGAGGCTGTTGCCTACTGGACCGATGTGTTCAAGAAGGTTTCCGCAACCGAGACTTGGAACAAAGGCTACATCGAGAAGCAGAAGCTGGTTCCCGATTACATGGATGCAGCCACGTTCACCACCTATGGCATGAACTTCCAGAAAGAGTACCTCGCCTCCATCGGCAAGGACAAATAATGGATAGGGGAGTGCCTATGCATTCCTGATGCCAACCATAAGGGATGGAGGATGAAGATCCTTCATCCCTTTTCTCACATTGATGCTATGCTGTTACGTATCGGAGGGTGTTATGAAACGTATTGCAATGGTCCACACGGTCCGTCCCGTCCTAGCCTCCTTTCCCGAGCTGTTGGAGAAGGTGGTTGGGGAGAAGTTGAAGATCCACAACTTGTTGGATGATTTTTTGGCGAATGATCCTGCCGAGACCGGGGTTTTTTCGCTTGAGAACAGAAACCGCTTGTTCAATGATATCAAGGCATGCGAGCTCACCAAGCCTGATCTGATTGTGGTTACCTGTTCAACCCTTACCCCAACGGTACAGTTGATCAGGCCGTTTGTCGGGGTTCCCGTGGTTGCAATCGATGATGCGATGAGCGAAGAAGCTGTAAAGATTGGAGGCAAGATCAAGGTGGTTGCCACCGCCATGAGCACCATCCAGCCTACGATCAATAAACTCCAGCAGGAGGCAGACAAAGCAGGAGTCTCCATCACTGTCGATGCTCAAGACCACGAGGTTGCCTATACGGCCATGAGAGCTGGAGATATGAAAACCCACGACCGTCTGGTGCTCGAGATGATCGAGGGTGTACGCGGCTATGACTGCATCGTGCTTGCCCAGGCTTCCATGGGGCACCTGCAACATCAGGCTGAAAAGATTGCCGGGGTACCGGTACTGGCCTCACCGATTCTCTGTTGTGAGAAGGTGAAACGAATACTCAAAGGAGAATCGCAATGAGGGATGATATCCATGCGTACTGCAAAGTGGGAATTGTTCTCTCCATGGCCTATCCATCGGCCATGCAGAGCGCCGGGGAGTATCTGTCAGCCCTGAAGAAGATTCTCGTCGATCCTTTCTTCAGTGTGGTTGAGCTGGGATCGCTTCCCTATGCATCCCTTGCAAAAACGGTCTCCACTATGGTTTCGACTGCCCATGCAGAGGCGACCTACAGTGGCCATTCGCTGCTCTTTTCGCAGAAGCTGAATATCAACAGCTTGGATGAGCAGCAGCGAAAGACGGCTGTGGACGTGTTGATGAAGGGCATCGATGAAGCATACGCACTGCAAGCAACCGAGTTTCAGTTTCTCTCCCGCTCCTATGAGAAGGGGAGGGAGTCTGAGTATCTTTCTTCTCTCGTTGCCTCAACCAAGGAGCTTTGCGCCTATGCAGCCCAGAAGGGCGGCATGCCGGTAGTTCTTGAGGTGTTTGACCACACCATCGACAAGAAGTCGCTGCTCGGTCCAGCTTCCCTGGTTGCAGAGTATGCCCACGCCGTTTCTGCGGAGCATACGAATTTTGGCATCATGATCGATTGCTCACACATCCCGATGATCGGGGAGAGCATTGATGAGGCGGTCGATCCGATTGCCCCCTTCATCCGTCACGTGCATGTGGGCAATACGTTTATCAGCAACCTTTCTCACCCCAGCTATGGGGACAACCATCCCCGATTCGGCTATCCGGGTTCTGAGAACGATACCGAGTATCTTGCATCCTTCTCACAGAAGATGAAGGATATCGGGTACCTCGCAGAGGGCAAGTCCAACATACTCTCCTTTGAGGTGAAGCCTCAGGCAGGTGAGGATGCCGACTTGGTGGTTGCCAATGCAAAGCGAACGTTGCTCGATGCATGGAGGAGCGTACGATGAAACTGGGAAATACCGATATTATGATACCCGCGCTCGCCCTGGGAACCTGGGCGATGGGGGGAGGAGATAGTTGGGGAGCAAGTGATGATGAGCTTTCGATCAAGACCATACACAGAAGTCTTGAGTTGGGTGTCACCTTCATCGATACAGCCCCTGCCTACGGCAACGGCTTAAGTGAGGAACTGCTGGGAAAGGCTCTGCAGGGAAAACGTTCCTCATGTATTCTTGCAACCAAATGCGGTCTTGTCTGGGGAGCGGATGATGAAGGCTCGGTCCATAGGAGTCGTGATGGGGTTGTCGTCCGACGAAATCTCAGCTCGCAAAGTCTGAAGAAACAGGTTGAGGAGAGCCTTGTCCGCCTGAAGACCGATTATATTGACCTGCTGTTGACTCACTGGCAGTCAGAACCACCTTTCTTTACTCCTATTGAGGAAACAGTGGCTACCTTGGAATCTTTGCAGAAAGAGGGGAAAATCCGCTCATACGGTGCCTGCAACGTGGAAATGGATCAGCTTAAGGAGTATCAGAAGTATGGCAATCCTGTCTTGATCCAGGAGCGCTACAGCATGCTTACCCGTTCTAAGGCTGATCTTGCTTCCTATTGTGCTGAGCAAGCCATCACGTTCCAAGCATACAGCCCGCTTGAACGGGGACTGCTGACCGGTAAGGTGAAAGGGGAAGTCACTGGTTCTGCAAAAACATCCATCAGCTGGTTTCAAGAAGGCAAGAAAGAACGTGTGCAAGCCATGTTGCTCTCCTTGGAGGGAATGGCTGAGAAGTATCATGCAACGCTGGGTAATCTGGTCATAGCCTGGACAAAGCAAGTCTATCCGACGATGAATGTACTGTGCGGTGCAAGAAAGCCTGAGCAAATAGAGGAGAATGCCAAAGCACTCTCCCTGGTTCTCACCCAAAAGGATTGGAACATCATCGATTCATTGGCGAGGGCTTTGATCTAGTCGTTGAGTTCCTTGATGAATCTGATCATATCGAGAGCCTTCGGGGGACAACCCGGAAGGCTCTTTCCCAGTCCACGGGTACAGATGCCAACCCCTACCTTGCCTGGGTCATGCACGCCCTTGAAACCTTGGCCGATGCAGATCGGTTGTTTCACCTGTTTGAGGCGATTCACTTCATCAAGACGCTTCAAGGCGTGGATGAGGTTGCCATAGCAAGCAGAGCAAGCGCTGTTCGCTTCGGTATGTTTTCCCAGATAGTTTGCCCTTCCTGTCGGACGGTAGGGCTCTTCCTCGCTTGGCTCGTTGAGCTGGATAAGGTTGGCATTCTCCAGATTGCTGCTGCCCACACCCAACTGTTCTGCCAACCCGATGTAGGGAACATCCCTCAGTTCAAAGCCCATGAGAGAGGCTCCATAGCTGTCACAGAGTACGCTGTCAGTACAGGCAAACATCCGGTTTGTCTCCACCGGGTTGCCTCCCTCCTCGAAATCGAGGTCGCCGTTGAGGCTGTCAACAATGATAAGGTCGGCGGCGCGTACCTTGTTCAGAGCTGCAATGGGGCGATGGAGACCAAGAGTATGGAACAACCGCTTGGAGCGGTCGGAGAGACACCCTTTCATATTCTTGAGAGCACAGGTCATTGCTGTCTGGCAGTGGCCCTTGAGCACCGGAAGATTGATCAGAAAATCGGTTTCCAGAATGGTCTTGCTCACCTCCATGGTGATGCCGTCCACTGTCTTTTTCACGTACTCATCATCCTTGACGTCGATGAGGGGGACCTGGTATTTCTTGCTTATCTCAGGATAGCCGTTGACGCGGAAACCCTCCTTGGTGGAGTCTCCGACCCAGGCGCTTTCCACGATGGAGATGTTGTGGTAGCCCCTTTTCTGGAGGTGCTCAATGATGGCAACCAGAATCCCGGGGTGAGTGGTGGCACCGCTTTCGGGCCTCACTGCAACCACAAGATTGGGTTTGAGGGCAATGCGGGCATCCTTGTTGCCGATCATGGCCTCAATATTCATGTGGGTGAGCAATGCCTCGGTCATGGCACGTTCGTCGCTTCCGTAAATGAGCATCAGGTCATTCTTGTTCATGTACGATTTCCTGCTATGTGGCGGGTAAGATCGTGGGTAATGTGTTCATACAGCAATTGCTTGCAAGCCTCTTTATCCCCGTTGCGCAAAAGGCTCATCATTTGGGAGTGCTGGCTGAGGTAGTAAGAGAGCTCATCCTCAGGCAGGTTCTGCGCAATGCGCAACTGCTGGATTTTTGCATCGAGGCGTTCACAGATGTTGATGAGTGCACTGTTGCGCGAGGAGCGGACCAGTGCAAGATGGAACAGACTGTCCTGCTCAAACACCGTTGCCCGGTCCCCGATGCCCATGGCGTACTGGCAATCGGCTGCATAACGGCTGAGTTCTTTCACGTTCTCTGCATAGGAAGCATCATCAATCGAGTCGATGGCAAGTTGTTCGAGTGTCACACGCACCTTGGCTATATCGTTGGCTTCCTGTTCAGTTATGATGGAAACAATTGCATGACTTCTTGGCTTGATGGTAATCAGGCCGTACTCACTGAGTCTACGGATAGCTTCACGGATAGGTGTCCTGGAGACCCCGAACTGTTCTGCAAGGGATTCTTCAGGAATCTTCATTCCGCCCTTGAGCTGACCGGAGAGAATCTGCTCCTTGAGCATGGTATAGACTTGATCGGAAAGACTGTTCTGAATGCATTTTGGCATACTGTTCACCTCAACTACTATCAGTTACTGTAAAAGGAATTTTCTCATTCGTCAATGTTAATTGTGTACAAAAAACTTTCAAGTTGGTATTTTGCTTGAACAATGAGGCAGAAATTGATGGTTCCTGTTTTTAATCAAAGATTAAGCAGGAAACCCAGAAGATTTTCAAGAAATTGCTGGAAGAGTGCACGATTCCCTTTGACAAGGAAGCATTGACGTGATATCAATATTGTATACAGTACACAATGCAGAGAATAGTGTGAGATACCTCCCTCATTGCCTGCAGAAGAAGGAGTTTCCTGATGAGTAAACGTGTCAAGGAGTTGCTCTCCCAACCAGAGCGGAAATTCAATGCAACAGAACTGGGTGCATTGGCCGCATATTTCAGGACCGTCATGTTCGATACCCTCCACGACCGAGGGACCGGACACTGGGGCGGTGCAGCATCCAGTGCAGAGCTGATGACAGCCCTCTATTTCAATCGTCTTGCCATCAAGGCAGCAGACCCCAAGTGGGAAGATCGTGACCGTCTCATTCTCTCAAAGGGTCATGCTTCGATGAATCTCTACACCATGCTCGCCCACCGAGGATTCTTCCCGGTTGAAGAGCTTTCCACCTTCCGCAAGCTCGATTCACGTCTGCAGGGCCATCCTTGCATGAACAAGCTTCCGGGAGTCGACATGTCCACCGGAGCCCTCGGCCATGGACTTTCGGTCGGGCTGGGTATGGCGATGGCCGCCAAGCTTGCAAACAAGAGTTGGTGGACGTATGTGGTGAGTGGTGAAGGGTGCCTCAATGAAGGCCAGAGCTGGGAAGCTATCATGAGTGCTGCCAAGTTCAAGCCCGAGCACTTTGTGTTGATGATCGACTACAACAAAGTTCAGCTGGATGGAACCGTCGATGAGATCATGCCCCTCGGTCCGCTGGCAGACAAGCTCACCTCCTTTGGTTGGCATGTGGCCCCCAAAGCCTACGATGGACACAATACCGAGGAAATCCTTGACTCGTTTGCCTGGATGGACAGCGATGATGTATGGCCGAAGGCTGTCATCTACGACACCATCAAGGGCAAGGGCGTTTCCTTCACCGAGGGAAAGAATACCTGGCACGGGGCGGTCATCGACGATGATTCCTATGCAAAGGGTATTGAGGAACTTCAATCTGATCTGAAGAAGAAGGAGGCCGCACTATGAGCGTAGCCATGAGAGATGCCTTCGGCAAGAAACTTGCCGAATTGGGTGCCACCCACCCTGAACTGGTGGTTCTGGATGCAGACGTGTCCTCCTCCACCAAGAGTGCCTTGTTCGGTAAGGCCTATCCCGAGCGATTCTTCAATGTCGGCGTTGCCGAGGCGAATATGGTGGATATTGCAGCAGGCATGGCCACTGCAGGATTTCATCCGGTTGTGAACGCTTTCGCCATCTTCCTGGCACTGAAGGCTACCGACCAGATCAGAAACACCATCTGCTACAACAACCTGCCGGTCATCATTGCCGGAGCCTATGGTGGGCTTTCCGACTCCTTCGACGGGGCCAGCCACCAATCCATCACCGACATTGCCATCATGCGAGCGCTTCCCAACATGCAGGTGGTCGTACCCAGCGATGCCGCACAGGCTGAGCAAGCCCTCGAGTATGCCCTGACACAAAAAGGTCCGGTGTATATCCGCTTGAACCGCAATCCAATGCCCGATCTTCCCCCGATTCCTGCTATCGGAACGGTCCGCTGCAGTGAGGGGAGCGATGTAACCATCGCTGCAAACGGCATCACAGCCAGTTATGCCAACGAAGCAGCGGCTCTTTTGGCTAAGGAGGGTATCACAGCTGAGGTGTTCAGCGCTCCGATGGTAAAACCCTTGGATGTGAAGCCCCTGATCGAGAGCGTGGCGAAGACCGGGAAACTGCTCTGTGTCGAGGAGCATGTCCTTGCGGGCGGATTTGCCTCGGCAGTGAGCGAGGTCTTTATGAAGGAAGGAATTTCCTGTAGATTTGATGCTATAGGAATTGAGGATGTGTTTACCGAGTCCGGCCCTTATGAGCCGCTCTTGGCAAAGTATGGAATCAGTGCACAGAACATTGCCGACCATGCACGGAAGCTGTGCAAATAAGGAGAATCGTATGGATCAGATGAAACGCGCGTATGAATTGCTTGCCCAGTGGAAGGGGGACTCTTATGTCCACGGCCTTGGTGTTCTTGACCAGGTCGGTCCTCTTGCTGCCCAGTTTGGCAAGCGTGCCCTCGTGGTGAGCAATACCACCTATATGAAGCCGGTTGCAGACCGTGTCGTCGAGTATCTCAAGGCTGCAGGTGTTGAGCTTGCTGGTGGAGTCATTGCTCCCGATGCCAAACCCAACGCCCCTCGTGAAGATGTCTATCGCCTCGAGTCCTACATCCTGCACACCAAGCCGGACAGCATCGTCGTCATCGGCGGTGGTTCTGCCATCGATGCAGTAAAGGCCGCAAATGCCCTCGCCTCCCTTGGCGGGAAGGTAACTCCTGAGATCGATCACTACTTCGGTACCAATGTGGTAAGTGATGCACTTACATCCACCAACACCACCTTGATTCCTGTTATTGCTGTACAGACCTCCGCTTCCAGTGGTGCACACCTGACCAAATACTCCAATATCACCGACCCGGTAGTGGGGCAGAAGAAGCTCATCGTGGACAACGCCCTGGTACCGACTGTCGGTCTTTTCGACTACGAGACCACCGTCTCCATGCCGATCAGTGTCACCATCGACGGCGCCCTTGATGCAATTGCCCACACCTTTGAGGTGTTCTGCGGAGCAAAGGAAGCCACCTATCAGAAGGCTTTGGAGATTGCAGAGTGTGCAATCAGTCTGGTTGCTGAGTATGCAAAGGTACTGGTGGATAACCCCAAGGACGTAAAGGCGCGCGAGGCCATTGGTCTTGCCACCGATCTCGGTGGGTATGCCATCATGATCGGAGGCACCAGCGGCGCCCACCTGACCAGCTTCTCCTTGGTTGACATCGTCAGCCACGGTACTGCTTGCGGTATCATGAATCCGTACTATGCGGTTCTCTATTCCAAGGCAATCCAGAAGCAGCTGAAGGTTGTTGGTTCAATCTTCTCAAGGTTTGGCTTCGGACCTTCTGTGGAGAATCTTGAGGGCAAGGAGCTTGCCACAGCCGTGGCCACGTCCATGATTGCTTTCAGCAAGTCCATCAAGGCTCCTTCCAAGCTTTCCGATCTGAAGGGCTTCACCGAGGGTCACATCGAACGTGCCCTTGCTGCCGCCAAGGATCCTCAGCTTGAGATGAAGCTGAAGAACATGCCTGTTCCAATGACCAAGGATGATGTGGACGCCTACATGGAGCCGCTCTTGCGTGCAGCTGCCACCGGCGACCTCTCGTTGATCAAGGAAATGTAAGCACACTAGGAAAACAGGGCACCTTTGGGTGTCCTGTTCTTCCCTGCAAAAGGAAGTGGTATGAAACTATCTGTAGCCATCGCCGGAAAAGAGGCGATGCCCAATGCATTTGTCGTATTCCGTGGAGTCAAGGAATCCATCATCAAGGCCCATACCCTGGGGTATGATGGGGTGGAACTCGCCCTCAAGCGACCGGATGAGGTGAGCAAGAGCGAACTCAGCCAGTGGTTGAGGGAGAATAGCCTGGAGGTGAGTGCCATCTCCTCAGGGCAAGTCTTTGCTGCCCGGGGTCTTCATTTCACTGATGAGAATCAGGAGAACCGAAAAGAGCTGTACAAGACATTCTGCGAGTTCATCGACCTGGCTTCCGATTTCGGGGGCTTGGTGAACATCGGAAGAACCCGTGGTCCCATTGCAGGACGAGATCTTGCCCTGGTGGAGAACCTGTTCCTGGATATGGCCCACAAAGTGGCCGATCATGCAGGAAAACGGGGAGTGGAGTTGATTCTTGAGCCGGTGAACCGCTATGAGATCGACTTTCTCAACAATCTGGATGAGTGCAGTGCGATGCTCAAGAAGATCAACCGTAAGAACTTCGTCATGATGCCCGATGTCTTCCATATGAACATTGAGGATGACAAGATTGGTGACAGCTTCATTCGCAACAAGGAGTACGTCCGGTATGTGCACTTTGCAGATACCAACCGGCATGCTCCTGGCGATGGGCACATGGATTGGAAGGAGATCTTCGAATCTCTCTCATCCTTTGGGTACGACGGTTGGACCACTGCTGAGATTCTTCCGTATCCCGATCCCGATACGGCTGCCAAGAGGACGGTTGAGTACCTCAGAGGCACCTGGGGTCAGTACTATCGCTAAATAAGGGGGAGTTGCCGTTCGGCAACTCCCTTCATCCCTACCGAAGCAACTCCTCGATATTGGCCTGGACCATGCGTTCCAGGCTTTTGTGTGCCCCGTCGGAGGGGAAGTTTCTCCAAACCACCAGCTTGCTTGCCGGCGATACTTCCAACAGCGGCCCTGCGATTGGGTTGTGGATGTTGTCAATGATCAGGTCGTAGCCACCTTTTGCTACCTCTGCTATCTGGGCGGCACTCACAGGTGCCGGTCCGAAGGTTCCTGCAATCTGCAAGCCGAGGTCTTTTGCAAGGAAGACCTGCATGGCATGGCAGTAGACTTTCAGATCTGAAAGTCCTTGTTCTTCAGCTTTCAGTTTTCCTTGCAGCACCACCTGCTCATAGCTCTGCACCCGTTTGAGGCTCTCCTCCTCTGTTCCCATGACCAAGGCAATCGCTGCTGCCTGCTCCTTCACAGTGGCAATGCTGTTGTTGGTGTTAACCTTCACCATCTCCTGCTCATCTTTCTTGATGGAATTGGACAGGGTCTGCATCATTCGCTCATACCCGGCATAGAGGAAATAGTCAGCACCATTGATTTTCACCACATCGGTGACCGTAATCTCATATTCAGGTGGGTGGGCCAGATTGGCAGGGGCGATGAAGGGGACCTCATCCAGGCCGGCAAGGTCGGCGAAGGCAGCGGTCCAGCTGGTGGAGGCGATGATGGCAGCTGGTCTTGAGGCTGCCGAAGCCGCCACCTCTTCAGGGACACCCTGGGCGAACAGGGAGAGAGAGAGGGAGAGGAGTAAAAGTGAGTAAATCAATCGTTTCATGAGGCAATTCCTTTCTTGTGGGTTGGTATGAGATAGAGCAAAGCGGAAAGGAGGGCTACTGTCCCGCTTGGTGGCAGATCGGTTGCAATGGCAAGCAAAAAGCCGAAGGTGGAGACAAAGAGACCGATGAGACAGGAGAGCAGCAACAACTGCTTGAGACTTACCGCTCGTTTTGCTGCTACCAGAACCGGGAGGATGAGCAGTGCGTCTATGAGCAGTGCTCCCAGTAGTTTCATGGCCATGGCAACAACCAAGGCGATGATGAGAACCATCATGGTGTGATGTTTCTTGACAGGCATTCCCAGCGACTGGGCAATTTCAGGGTCGAAAAAGATGGCGCTGACTGTCCTGAAGTTGACGGCAAGATAGAGAATCAGGACCAAGGCAATCGAAACAAGAGACCCGATATCCGTCCATGTCAGGGCAAAGGGGCTCCCCCAGAGCAGTTGCAAGGTATCTTTTGCCGGTACATCCCAAAGATGCATCACCAGGGAGGCTGCTGCCATGGTGAAGACCATTGCTGCCGCACTGGCCATCCCGAAGCCGTAGGAACTGTCCTTGGTGAGTCTGAGCATGAGCAGGACCAACAGCAGGTTCAGGGCAATGCTTACCGGCAGCAGTGGCAATGAGAGAGCGAGGGAGATTGCTCCTCCAAGAATGACTCCGTGCATGAGCATATAGCGCATCGGGATAAGATTGAGACGGAGTACCATTACACCGCTGGCAGGAAAACAGAGTCCTGCCACAGCCATAGCCAAGAGGCCTCTGGAAACCGGGGGAAGGGTGAGCGCGAAAAGAAACTCATCCATGGTGTTCCTCCAGGTGCAGTATTGGCCAGGAGAGGTCGGCTTCCAGATCTTTGTCGTGGGTGACGATGATGATGGTGGGCATCTCCTCCAAAGTAAGTGAGTGAAGTACTTCAAGCAGGGTGTTTCTGCTCTTTGCATCGAGGAAAGACGTCGGTTCGTCGAGCAAGAGCAGCCGTGCTTTCTGACACAACGAACGTGCAAGGGAAACTTTCTGTCGCTCTCCTCCACTGAGGGTGAAGAAGTTTCGCGAACTCAGGTGGGCCACCCCGGTTCTCCTGAGGGCTGTGTCCACTTCCCACATCTGTTCAGTTTTCTCTTTCTTGGGATCCACCGCCATGCTGACCACTTCCCGTGCGGAGACAGGGAATTGCTGTTGGGTCTGCTGCTGCTTGATGTAACCGATGGTTCTCGGCGGAAGCTGGCTGGGATCTTTGCCGTCGATGAGGATGCTTCCTTCACTAGCTTTGAGTTTTCCCATCAAGAGGTTGAGCAGGGTGGTTTTGCCCCTGCCATTGTCTCCTTGGATGATAAGCCTTCCTCCTTCAGGAAGAGAAAAGGAGATTTCTTGGATCAGAGGGTTTTGGCCGGGGTAAGAGAAGAGGAGGTTTTGAACTTCCACGGTGACACCTTGCACCAGCTTTGCTCTTCTCTTGAGCTCTCGATACATCTGATCCTCATCTTCCATTTCCAAAAGGAGAGATTCGGTCTTACAGGCAAGCAGGGGAATCCGCTCTTCCCAACTTACTTCGATACCATGGGCTTGGTAGTGTGCAATAGCGGTTTCACTGATGAGATTTATGTGTGCACGCTTGATGCCGAAACGGCTCATCAAGAGTGCGGCTGCCTTCCCTGCCGCTGTATCGTGGGCACTGAGGCAGTCTTTGGGGCCGGTGTAGCTGATGAGGAATTTCTCGAAGGAGAAGAGCGGATGAAGCCAACGACCTGCATCAGAAAAGATCAGCTCATCATGGTTGTAGACACAGAGTGTGGTGCCCTCCGTAAGAGGCTCTTGGTATCGATTCACAAATAGCTCTCCAACAATAAAAGCCATGAAAGCAAAGGATGTGCATCCTTCTCTGCCTTCATGGCTTCTGTGTGTAATCTAGGTAACAATCAGGATAAAACCCCTTCATGGGGTGGTATTGGCGATAGTTTACCGTTGGGGCGGATAGCTGTCAAGAAACGTCTGGATCTCTTCAAGGGCCAGGGATATCATCTCTCCGAGGCTGAGGTCCTGCCGCCCTACAATGGAGACATTGCACTTGCTTATGGGAAGCAGTATCTTGTGTGCCCTGCTCTGTGCCACGGCCAAGGCCATGGCAGGGGTTATTTCCCCATGCAGTGCATCGGCGGTGATGATGCCCAGAGGCCCGACGATGAGGTCAGCCGTACGCGCTGCAACGACCACCGGATTCTCTCCGGTGGCGATGGCATCGGCGCCACTGCGAAGCATGGCGCTTGCGGCAAGGCTGTTTGTCCCGATGGCAAGCACCTTTACCTGGGGGAATCGGGCCTTGATGGCCTCTACCAAGCTCTTGCCAAGGCTTCCGCCCTGTCCGTCAATGATTGCTGCAGTATGTGTGGTTTCCATACGACCAAGTATAGAAGAAACCCTTTGGGATTGCCAGTGGATGATTACTTGCACCTTTGCCCGCTTAGCGCTAGGATGCAACCATGCAATCGCTTAAGAAAGAACGCCTGTCAGTCATGGTGACTGATGCCATCAACGAGATCATCCGGACTGAGAAGCTCAAGCCCGGGGACAAGCTGTATAGTGAGAAGGAACTTTCCAGCAAGCTTGAGGTGAGCAGATCCTCCATACGTGAAGCTCTGCGAATGCTGGAAGTTTCAGGAATAGTGAAAGTATACCAAGGCAAGGGAGTGTTCATCAGTGACCCTTCTGCCAAGAGTCATCCGGTCAAGGAATGGGTGGTGGAGAATGCTGATGCACTGCGCGAGCACTTCGAGGTTCGCCTCCTGATAGAGCCTCATGCTGCCTATGTTGCGTGCCAACGGGCGGAGGAAAAGGATCTCGAGGCATTGGAAGCTCATTACAAAGCCTTCATCGCCAATGTCGGGACAGGAGATGTTTCCCAGGCGATTGCCAATGACAGCGCTTTTCATCTCGCCGTTGCCAAGGCGACCAAGAACCGAACCCTTTCGGTGCTTATGCGCACGATGGAACAGACGCTGAACGAGGGCTGGTATGCGAGTTTGCATGCCCCCGGTAGGTTGCAGTCCTCCATTACGGAGCATGGAAGGCTGTTGCAGGCCATCAAGGATCATAATCCTGAAGAGGCAAGCAAGGCGATGGAAACACATCTGCGCAATGCTCTTTCCGACATCCAATTGCATTTCGGAAATTTATAAGAATTTTTGTTGACAACACAGAAAAGGTGGGGATATTGTTATATCAACTTGTCAGACCTCTGATAAGTTAGACTAGCTACCAAGGATTTGACATGTCCATTACCATCACAACACTTATGGATAATACGCAAGGGGAGCACACCGGTCTTACAGCCGAGCATGGGCTCTCCTATCTTGTGGAAACGGAAGACACTTCCCTGCTGTTTGATACCGGCAGAAGCTCGGCGTTCCTGCAGAACGCCCAACTGCTGTGCAAGGACCTTTCAAAGGTGGAGCATGTAGTGCTCAGCCACGGTCACTATGATCATAGCGGAGGATTCCGTTCATTTATTGAACAGGTGGGGAATCCCAACGTTTCGCTCTCTGTAGGCAAAGGCTTTTTTGCGCCGAAATATGCCCGCTTCAATGCATCCTACCAATACTTGGGAAATGATTTTGATGAGTCTTTTCTCCAGAAGTACGGCATTCGCTACGAAGAGGTGGGAGGAACACGACAGATTGCCAATGGGGTATGGATGGTCACGAGTTTTTCTCATGCACATCCCGAAGAGACCATCCATCCCCGTTTTGTATTGAAAAGCCCTGAAGGCTGGATTGCAGATACCTTCTCCGACGAAGTCCTTTTGGTGATTGAAAGCGCTGGGGGGCTGGTTGTGCTGGTCGGGTGTTCTCATCCGGGCATCCTGAACATGCTTGATACGGTGCGCAAACAGTTTGACAAGCCGATTTACGCCTTGCTTGGGGGAACCCATCTGGTGGAAGCGGACAGTGGGCGCACCAAGCGTACCCTCAAAGCTTTCGAAGAGCAGGGGATAGCCATCCTTGGCATCTCCCATTGCAGCGGCAGAGAGGCTATTGCCCTGGCGACCGAAGGTTCTTCGGTGCACTATCACAATACTCTTGGTTCTTCCCTTATTCTTGAGCAATAAGGTTTTTAGGTATATGTACAGGAGGAAGAAGACATGGCAGGATGGTATCTCTTTTCAATCATCATTGTCGCAATCGTGGGAATGATTCTCTTGATTTCCAAATTCAAGTGGCATCCATTCATCGTACTGTTGTTGGCTGGGTATTTCGTCGGGGTGTTGGGAGGCATGAAGGTTGACGTTTTGATCAATACGTTGACCGGAGGCTTCGGCTCCATTCTGGGTAGTATCGGTATTGTCATCATCGCTGGTACCATCATCGGTACCATTCTGGAGAAGACAGGTGCTGCGCTGACTATGGCCAATACCATTCTGAATCTGGTTGGCAAGAAGCGTGCTCCACTCACCATGAGCCTGACAGGCTACATCGTGAGTATTCCGGTATTCTGTGACTCAGGATTTGTTATCCTTTCGCCGATCAACCGGGCCCTAGCTGCAAAATCGGGTGTTTCGCTTGCGGTCATGGCAACGTGTCTCAGCTCGGGCTTGTACTCCACCCACTGTCTTGTTCCTCCCACTCCCGGCCCGATCATCATGGCCGGAACGTTGCAGGCAGATCTTGGCTTGGTCATCCTTGTCGGTCTTTTGGTCTCCATTCCCGCAATGTTGGTTGGATACATCTATGCCCTGAAGATTTCCAGCAAATTTGATATTCCTGCCAATCCTGAGGTCTCACTTGAGGAGTTGGTGGAGAAGTACGGGAAACTGCCTGGTGCGTTCCGCTCGTTTGCACCCATCCTGCTTCCCATCGTCCTGATCGCCCTGAAGTCTGTGGCTGACTTCCCGTCCACCCCGTTCGGTGCTGGAATGGTCAAGGCATTCTTTGATTTCGTCGGTAACCCCGTAACGGCTTTGATTCTCGGTGTTGGCCTTGCTGTCACCTTGATTCCCAAGTCTGAGAAAAAGGGAACTTCTTTCAACTGGATCAGCGATGGCATCACGAGTTCTGCAAGCATCCTTGCCATTACCGGTGCAGGTGGTGCCTTCGGTGCAGTGCTCAAGACATTGCCCCTTGCTGAGGTTCTTTCCGGCAGCCTGATGCAGATGAATGCAGGTCTTCTGATCCCGTTCATCATTGCAGCACTGCTGAAGACCGCCATGGGTGCCTCAACGGTTGCCATGATTGTGACCAGTGCAATGCTTGCTCCTCTGATGGGACAGCTTGGCTGGACCAGTGAGATGGCGAAGGTGCTAGCCCTGTTGTCCATCGGAGCCGGTTCAATGACTGTTTCCCACGCCAACGACAGCTACTTCTGGGTTGTGTCCCAGTTCTCTGACATGGACACCACCACTGCCTACAAGACACAAACTGGTGTAACCTTTGCGCAAGGCATCACCACGATCGTTGTTCTCATGATCATCGGTGCTTTTGTCCTGTAATGCCTGAATCTGTGTTGATGCCAAGGACACAGCCTTGGCATCAGCCTCTGAGGGGGATGGTATGGATCTCATCAACTGGTACTATCAACGGAGAATGCTCAATGCCATGGTTCAGAACAAATGGACCGAGGCCGAACATTTCACCCGCAAGCTCATCCGTCACCGAGGTGCTTCGGTCGGGTTGGTCTACAACCTTGCCCTGATCATCCTGGGTTCAGGAAGAAAACAGGAAGCCTATGCACAGCTGCTCGAATCCGTGGAAACCTATGGGGAGAGCCTACGGTTGTGCCGGCTCCTTGGTGATATTGCCTACCTTGACGGAAAGCGGCAAGAATCCTTGCAGTGGTACGGGAAAGCGGAAGATGAAGCTCAGTCTCCAAAGGAACTTCACCTTATCCGCATGCGATTGAAGATTCTTTCAGACCCCGAATGGTATGAACGGGTACTTGATATTCTTCCCTTGGTGGACCAAGCGCAACAAGCAATGGAAAAAGAGCCCAATCGTGCTTGGGATCTCTACCGCAAGATTGTGCTTGAAGACCCCAGTCAAGTGGAGGCCCTCAATAATCTGGGCGTTCTTGAGCTGGAGCATTTCCATCATGCAGAACAGGCTTGCACCTATTTCCAAAAAGTCCTGGACTTGGTGGATCACCAAGGGGCTGCGAAAAACCTGGCAAAGGCAAGGAAGGCTTGAATCAGCCTTCCTTCCTGTCCAAACCAACAAGATAGATCTCAAAGGAGTCGTCCCTGCAGGCTTTTGGCTTGAAGGGCTTCACCTTTGTGAAGAAGGTGCGCATTGTCTTGAGCAGTTCGACCTGCCCTCCACCTTGGAAAATTTTCACCACGAGGTTTCCATGCACCTTCAGGTGCTCCTGTGCAAGATAGATTACCTGTTCTGCAAGATACTCGCTGCGCGCGGTATCGACTGCCCTGTTTCCCATGGTCATGGGAGCAGCATCGCTGATAATGACATCATACGGGCCTTGTTCCACAAGAGTGGGACGAATTTCTTTGCTGAAGGCATCCCCGACATAGCTGGTGACCGTGTGAGGGACGGGGTTGAGATTCAAGGGATTGAGATCTACCGCTATGATTCTTCCCTCTCCCTTGATCAGCTCATTGTGTGTGTAAAGAGTCCATGACCCGGGGGCAGCTCCTACGTCAAGGACGGTGTCCCCTCGCTTCACGAGGTTGAAGGATTGCTGGAGTTCTTCCAGCTTATAGACGGAACGGGCAGGGTAGCCCTCTTTGTGTGCACGTTTGGTGTAGGAGTCTGCACGGTCCCTTCTGCTGGTTGCCATGTCTTGACTATAGCAAACTATCAAGTCTGCCGGAAGGGTGGGATGCGGACAAAAAGATGGTGCCAGCGGTATTGTGGGGTGGGGAGAGAGAACCGCTGGCACCAAAGAAATCACACTTTAAGGAGGTTTGAAAAAAACTGTTGCTCTGTTCTGCCTATACTATTGCAAGGAGCGTGCCAACTTTTAAAATACATACTATAGGTACAAAATACCTGCCAAAAGTAAAGGTTAAGTCATGACTGTGCATAATTGGGCTGTGAAAAAAAGTAACACTATTTCAAAATTGCACACAAGCATTGCTGTCAGGGCAAAAGGAAGGGTGCCAAAAGCTGATTGGAAAATCTTTTGGCACCCTGTCAGTATGAAAAAGGAGGAGTATGAAAAAAATTGTGTTGCTCTGTTCTGTCTATTCTAATGCAACAACCGTGCCAACTCATAATCCCTCTTTCACGCTTGCATTTCCGTATTGCTGGTCGAAAAAGTGTGTAGCGTTTGCACACCCCTTCATTTCTGTGCATTTTTTGCGCAATTGACGAATTCTTGCGCGCTTACTATTGTATCTACATGAAAACGACCAATTTTCTCAATCGGAGATTCCGAGATACAACGTATAAGAATTTTGCCCTCAAGCTGGTCTTGATCAATGTTTTGGTCTACGCCCTGACGGCATTTCTCTATCCGCGAAGCACGTACTACCTTGCCATGATCCCGTCTTTCGTCCTGGGTGGATATCTTTGGCAGCCGTTCACCTACATGTTTGTCCACGGGGGCTTCAGCCACCTGCTCTTCAATATGCTCAGCCTCTTCATTTTCGGTTCCATGGTGGAGAAGCGCATCGGCAGCAAGGAGTTTCTGCTCTTCTATCTGCTCACCGGTTTGTTCAGCGGAATCGTAAGCTTCATCAGCTACTATCTGGCCGGCACCAATGTGATTCTGGTTGGTGCTTCGGGGGCAATCTACGGGGTGCTGTTGATGTTTGCCGTTTTCTACCCCTATTCGGTGATCTTTGTGTTTGGATTCATTCCGGTCCGGGCCCCGATTTTGGTTATCCTCTATGCAGTCATCGAGCTGTCCAGCCACGTCTTTGGACGCGGTGGAAATGTGGCACACCTCACCCACCTCAGTGGTTTGGTATTCGGGTATCTCTATTGCAGGATCCGGATGCGGATCAATCCGATCGAGGTCTTCCGTCGTACCCTTTAGTCCAAGAGCCCATAACGGGTGCGTATCTCCGCATATCCTTTCTTGATGACGTCATAGATGATGGTGAGCTTCTGATCGTGGTGAATGAAGGCTGACTTCATCGCATTGATCGTAATCTTCTCAAGATCACGGATGTTCAGATTGTAGTACTGCACAGCCAGTTCCATCTCTTTCGTAAGATTGGTGTCACTCATCAGACGGTTGTCACTGCAGAGGAAGACACGGAACTTATTGCGGAAGAAGAGCGGGAAGGGGTGGCTTGCATAATCCTTTGCAGCCCCGGTTCCTACGTTGCTCGTAAGACACATCTCAAGCGGGATTCTCCGATCGAGGATGAAGTTGGCCAATGAGCCCATGTTTTCGATCCGATGCCCATCAAGGTTCATATCCTCCACCAAGCGGGTCCCATGACCGATGCGGTGGGCACCACAGAGCTGGACTGCCTGCCAGATGGACTCCACTCCGAAGGCTTCGCCTGCATGGATGGTAATGTTGAAATTCTTGTTTCGGATGAACTGGAAGGCATCCAAGTGCTTCTTCGGTGGATACCCGATTTCATCACCGGCCAAGTCGAAGCCAACCACCCCTCGGTCTGCAAATGCAACGGCAAGTTCGGCAATGGTATGGCTTACGGCTGGGCTTTGATTGCGCATTGCACAAAGGATAAGGCCAGTAGGCATACCGGTATGTCGGCTACCTTGCTGAAGGCCATCCAGAACCGCTTGGACCACCTGCTCGAGAGAGAGGCCTTTATTGACATGGAGTATGGGAGCAAAGCGAATCTCAGCGTAGCAGACATGCTCTTTGGCAAGGTCTTCAACGGCCTCGAAGGCAACCCGCTGGAGAGCTTTCTCTGTTTGCATCACCTGTGTAGTAATGCCGAACGGTTCCAGATAGAGCGAGAGACTTTTTTGTTTGCAACCTCGGACAAACCACTCATGCAGCTTCTGGGGATCTTCGCTGGGAAGCTGTACGTGTTGTTCTTTGGCCAATTCCAGGATGGTCTGGATCCTGAGTCCACCGTCAAGATGATCATGCAGTTCCACTTTCGGAACTTGCTGGATGATTTCCTTGGTTACCATGCACCCATCATACAGCATATTTGTACGATGACGCAAATCCTAAAGCAGGCAAACAGGGCTGCAGGCATGCAAAAAGGGTGAAAACTTGGTCCCGCTCTATACAAAAAAGAGAAAACTTGAAATACTACTGATAAGTAAGTATAAATCAAATAATGAGTAAGGAGATATTCTGCCATGGCAAAACGTGAGGAAACCCTGAACAGGAAATTGCTTGCCGCTGCTGTAACTGCTACCAAAGTGAAGGAGATCAAGAGTCTTCTGGAGCAAGGTGCTGACATCCACACACAGAACGAGTGGGGCCTTACTCCCATTATGCTTGCTGCCCAGTACAACCCCTCGGTGAACGTGATGAGGGCGTTGCTTGAGGCGGGTGCTGATATCCAGGAAGCAGAACCCAAGTATCGATCCAATGCTTTGCACCTTGCTGCAAACAAGAGCACAAGTCCCAAGATCATCGAGGCGTTGCTTGAAGCAGGAGCAGACCTGAATGCCCGCAACTACCTTGGGGAAACAGCCCTCATCATGGCAGTGAACACCAATCCTGAGACCCGAGTCATCTCTGCCTTGCTCAAGGCCGGTGCTGACATCAATGCCCGTGACTATCAGGGGCATTCGGTCCTCGAGTATGCAAAGGCTGCCAAGCGGACCTACATTGTAAACCAGCTGAAGAAAATGGGTGCCAACTAACCAACCATCGCATATCAATGCGTATCAAAAACAGGTTCCTCTGCTACGGCAAGGGAACCTGTTCTTTCGATGCCATCTCACCTGATGTACTGCTTGTTATAACGGAAAAATGAAGTACTCTCATACTCATTAAGCTCCCTCTCTTCTCTATGTTGTTGCTGAGAATCAATCTGATTTTTACGGCATACAACTGAGAATTCCCCCAACTACAACTAACTACGTAGCTTTCTACACGCATTCTCATACACTCGTTCGATGGTTTGGTCTTTCCATAGTTCTTATCCTTTCAATCATCAAGTGTGAGGAGAGTAGTGTGAAGACAGGAGAATCCTACAAACAGGGCATGCTTGATGCGTTGGTTTCAGAAAATTTTCTCTAAGGAAGTAGTTTGGGTATGGATAAAGCATTAAAAATTTGTTTGTTGGTTCTGGTTCTTGTGTGCAGCGGAAGTTTCGCATTCGCATCACAACCTGGGGTGGATGCTCCTGCTTCCTCCTTCTCTTTCGTGAGCTACCTGCATGTGGGAGGGGGCGCAGCCTTCATCCAGGATGAGAAACCAGTATTGCTTGATCTCTCGTATGGGTTTGAGCTCTCCCCATGGTTATCTCTTGGAGCGTTCGTCGCCGTTAATCCCTTGTCGAGTTTCGCTCATGCCAACCTGGGAGTGTCGATTGCGAATACGGAAGCTGCGTTTGCACTGATGTCGGGAATGGAAGTGCTCTTCACTCCTGTGTCCGACAAGATGATTCACCCCATTATGCGCCTGGCAGTTGGAGGAGTATCGGTGGGACATCTCAAGGATATCGACGGGAATGAAGGCTATGATGTAGTTTCGGCCAGCCGTTCCACCTTTGCATCACTATCTGCTGGGGTGGAGCTGAACATCACCACCTGCATGCGTTTGGTACTGCGCGGGGGATGGCGGTTTACCGGCCATGAGGAGACGATGGGCATCGACAAGTATGGGCTTAGTGGCCCGGAGGTCTCCCTCTCCTTACGAACAGGCTGGAGAACGAATATCAGCAACCGATAGATTGCCAACCATTGACGTGAAAGGGATCGGGCTTTTCCGTTCAGCGTTCGAGCCGGCAGCAAAAATGACTACCGGCAAACGCGAGAGAGTGTGCAGCACCTGAGTGCCTTTGTCTTGGAGACACTCAGATTTCCTTGACTTGGGACTTCTTCACCTCATAGCCCAAGGTAGTGATGGCCTGTGCTATGGCTTCTGCAGTGATGGCAGAATCATCGAAATCAAGTTTGACTTTGCTGGAGTTGAACAGCACTTTCACACTCTCTTTTTGCACACCCTGCAAGGCTTTGGTTGCGTTCTCAATCTTTTGCATGCAAGACGGGCAGGTCAGGGCTTCCAGTTGGATGGTTATTTTTTTCATGGGTATCACTCCTTATATCGTCTGGTATGGATAGCATACCAAGGTTCTCTCACACAGTAATTGATTTGAATCAATTTTCAACGTTCTTTTCTCAAACGGTAACGCAACAGCCGCATCCCATTGAGAATCACGACCAGAATACTCGCTTCGTGGACCAGCATGCCGATGGACATATTCATCCACTCACTGAAAAACACACTTGCCAAGAGGACCAGCACCACTCCTACTGCAATTGCGATATTCTGACGCATGTTGCTCGCTGTCGCCTTTGCCAATCCCAGGGCATGGGGTAAGCGGCTGAAGTCTGAATTCATCAGCACGACATCGGACGTTTCGATGGCAACATCGGTACCGCTGCCCATGGCGATGCCGATCTGGGCCAAGGCAAGTGAGGGACTGTCGTTCACCCCATCACCAACAAAGGCTACCGTTCGGCCTTCTGCTTGCAGCTTCTTGATGTAGGAAGCCTTGTCTTCAGGCAACATGTGTCCATGAGCCTCCGTCAAACCCAGCTGCTCTGACACCAAGTCCACCGTCCCTTGATTGTCTCCAGAGAGGACTATCAAGTGTCTGACACCCAACTTCTTCAGCTTGTGCAGATGTCTCTTCACACCCTCTCGTATTTGGTCTCGTACCCCGATCAATATCTGAAGCTCACCGTCTACAGCGGTCAACACAAGAGAGTTTCCACTCGCTTCATATCGTGCAAGGTCTTTGTGGGCTTGCTCGGAGAAGACCACTTGCTCTTGTTCCATCAGGCTTACATTACCGACAGCAACCCGATGGCCATCCACCTCAGCAACGATTCCCCCGCCTGCAACGACATCAGTCTTGTGAATAGGATAGGTATCGACAGGACCGAGGTGTTTGACAATTGCTTTTGCCAGGGGATGGTCCGACTCCTGTTCGATACTGGACAGATACCCCAGGGTTCTCTGGATATCGGAGACATAATACTGTGTATCTGCAACAGTGGGATTCCCCACCGTCAGCGTCCCTGTCTTGTCAAAGACCATGGTATCGACCCTGCTGAAATCGTGGATGACCTCACTGCCCTTGAGCAGCACTCCGTGACGCGCACCGTTGCCGATGCCTGCGACATTTGAGACAGGTACTCCGATCACCAAGGCGCCTGGACAACCAAGTACAAGAATGGTGATGGCAAGTTCAATGTTCCGGGAGAACAACCAGACAAGAACGGAAAGAACCAATACTGCGGGTGTGTAATACTTGGAGAATCGGTCGATGAACCGCTCAGCCTCTGACTTAGAGTCCTGGGCTTCCTCAACCAACTCGATGATCCTTCCAAAGGTGGTATCTTCTCCTACCCGGTCTGCAACAATGTGCATCGTACCGTTTTCCAATATGGTTCCGGCAAACACCTGCGAGCCCTTCATTTTTCCGACGGGCACCGCTTCACCGGTGATACTCGCTTCGTTGATGTAGCCTTCACCAGCCAAAACAGTTCCGTCAACGGGGACCTTGGCCCCGGTTTTGACAAGAAGGGTGTCTCCGACATCGACATCGTCAACATCCACCTCTTCGAAATCACCGTTCTCCGTCTGCTTCAAGGCACTTTCAGGTGCCATTTCCGTCAATTCCTTGATAGCAGAGCGGGTCTTTTGCAGCGTACGCTGCTCAAGATACGCTCCAAACAGAAATAGGAACGTGACGATTGCTGATTCCTCAAAGTTTCTGATGAAAAAGGCACCAATGACCGCCAAAGTGACCAACACATCGATGCTGACAACCTTAACCTTCAGTGCTTGAAACGCTTGAATGGCAATCGGAGCTACTCCTAGCACCGATGCAAGAATAAGTGACCACACGGCCACCTGCTCTTGGTGAAACGCCAGCTCACTGGTAAACCCGATGATGATCAGTGCGGCGCTTGCCACCGTTATGAAGTTCTTTTTGCCTAAAATAAATTTCTGCATCCCTTGCTCCTTGTGACCTACTCGTTCTGGTGATAGGCTTCATCGAGTTCAGCCAACATGTGATACACCGCTTCATAGGATTCACAGACATCCTCAGGAATGCGGTATGTGTCGGTGATGGTTCTCAGTTGAGTGAACTCTTGCTGTAATGCAGGGTGCTTTGCTCCTGCTTGCTCAATCTTTTGAACCATCGCTTCAAACGTCTTGCGGACATCATGAAACTCGGGGTGATTCGATCCGTGAACCCGGTCAACAATAGGAACATATTGCTTCAATATCTTGAGATATTGCTTCTTGACTCCAGCGAAAGTTGCAGTATTTGACATAATGAATTCTCCTTCTTTTCCTTTGGTACAGAAGTACTGTAGCATCGAAGAAGAAAAGAGTAATTGATTTGAATCAACTTTGGAGCATACTTCCTGACAAGAATGATTTCAACACAGAGTGGGTTGCAAGCCTTTCACTTGAGTAGCGATAAGACCTTGTCCTTGTTGGGATTCATCTGTGCATACTCTCGTGCGGTGAATCCCTCATAACTTTTCAGGTCAGGGCTTGCGCCGGCATCAAGGAGGACTTTCACCACATCCGGGTTGGGATTTGCCGCAGCAGCATACATGAGCGGGGTTTGGCCCTTGTCATCCCTGCTGTACGCACTTGCCCCATGAGAAAGCAGATGAAGGATGACGGCCGTACTGGGATTGTACCAAGCGGCAAAGGCCAAGGGCGTCAGTCCGATGTTCGAGTTGGTATTGACCATGGCTCCTGCACTGAGCAAGGCCTCGAGTACGTCAAGATCCTGGTTGAAGGCACATGCATGCATCAATGCTGTGACACCAGCATTGTTGCGTGCTTCCAGGTTTGTCGTATGATCGAGCAAGAGCTCGATGACATCAACCCCAACTCCGCCGGTAATCGCGTACATCAGGGCTGTCTGTCCCTCATTGTCCGCAAGATTGGGGTTTGTCCCATAGGAGAGCAGGGTGGCTACCGCCTCTGCTTCCGGTCGTTTGTCCAGCAAGTACATCAGGGCTGTCTTCCCGTTCAGGTCCTTCAGGTCTATCGGGGCACCGGCATTGATCAGCATCGTGAGGATCTCGCTGTTGTTGTTGCCGTATGCGGCGAAATGCAGGGCTGTCTGTCCGTAGAGATTTGTCTGCTTGGCAGAGGCCCCTGCTTGCAACAACAGTTCCACCACCTCCTTGTTTGCCTTGTTGATGCAACTTCTGTGAAGAGCCGATTCGCTTTGGATGGTACGTGCATGCACATCCGCACCCTTGCTCAGTAAATAGGCGGTGACCTTGCTCTCCTTGTTGAATTCAGCGCTGCACATCAAGGGGGTTCTTCCCTCCGAGTCGGTATCATTGACCGAAAAGCCGTTGTCGATCAGAAGCTGCAGGACTTCAGTATCACCATTGTTGGTTGCAGCATAGAAGAATGCATTCCAGCCATCATCTTCCTCAGCATACAGGCTCCCCGCACTCATTGCTGCAATGGTGGCATCCGTTGGATTGCCGTACGAGGCGGCTCGATACAGATGCTCAACTGAGGAGAAGCAGGGGAAAATGAACAGGAGCATAAGGCAAAGCAGTGCAGTGAGCTTTCTCATGATCAGCCTCCTGAGTGCAGTGTAGGCCCTGTCTTTTGGGTTGCCAAGAGAGCGGGGAGGGCAAAAAGAAAACCTTCGCCCGAAGACGAAGATTTTTCACTGGATACGTGGGTTTTACGCTTTCTTCCACTCGGTTTCCACCACAGCTTCCTCAAGCTCCTGCTCAAGGCGGGCGATCAGGGCCTTGGTCTCTTCCACCACGGAAGCAAGTTCAAAGCTGAAGGTATCCTCAAGATTCCTTCTGAGCTTCACCTCAACCTTTCCCTCCTTCAGGGAACGGTTGCCCAAGGTGATGCGGATCGGAAGCCCGATCAGGTCGGCATCGGCGAACTTGACGCCGGCAGACTCCTTTCGGTCATCGTAGAGCACCTCGATGCCTGCAGAAGTGAGTTGCTTGTAGAGGTTTTCGCCAACCTCGGCATCCTTGACCAGGCTGACCAGATGCACCTGCATCGGAGCGACCGAGATGGGCAGGGAGAGGCCGTTCTCATCGCTGTAGTTCTCTGCAAGACAAGCAAGCAGTCTTCCCACCCCGATACCATAGGAGCCCATGATCACCGGCTTGCGCACTCCGTTCTCATCCTGGTAGCAACAGTTCATGCTCTCGCTGTAGCGGGTGTTCAGCTGGAAGATGTTTCCTACCTCAACTCCCTTGGAAGAAGCGAGGGGCTTGCCGCACTCAGGGCAGGCATAGCCGGCAGCGGCACTGGCGATATCAGCGACCAAGCCAGAGTAGTCACGCCCGAAATTGGTGTTCAGAAGGTGATATCCTTCCTCGTTGGCTCCGGCAACCAGGTTGTTGCTGTTTGCCACCGAATCGTCAACGATTACCAACACATCTTTGGCACAGCCGATGGCCGACCCATAGCCGGGAACCATGCCCTTTGCCAGGATTTCTTCGGAGTGAGCAGGGCGAAGTGCGTTTGCCCGGGCGGCGTTCTGCAACTTGTTTTCCTCAACATCGAGGTCGCCGCGTACGATGCCGACGATCAGTTTCTCCTCTTCCTCTCCGTTGGTGTCATTGATGAAGGTTCCGACCATGAAGACAGCTTTGGCTGTCTGGCGTTCCTCAATCTTGAGGAAAGCGGCCAGCTCCTCAATGGTCTTGCACTCAGGGGTCAGGACCTTCTCCACCGGTTTCATCTCTTCAGTGTAGGAGGTCTTTGCGAAGGCAGCCACCTGGCGGTTTGCGGTATAGCCGCAGGCAGGACAGGTGATGATCGTATCCTCACCGATGGAGGAGAGGTACATGTACTCGTGGGAGATCTTGCCACCCATCATGCCGCTGTCAGCGCCAACAACGATCACCGGAAGACCTGCACGGCTGAAAATCCTGAAATAGGCTTTGTAGTGTGCGGCATACTGTGCATCCAACCCATCCTGGTCGACATCGAAGGAGTAGCTGTCCTTCATGGTGAACTCACGGACACGGATCAGCCCTGCACGGGGTCTGGGATCGTCACGCCATTTGGTCTGGATCTGGTACACGAGCAGGGGAAGACGCTTGTAGCTGTCAATCTCACCTCTGGCGAGGTCCGTAACCGCTTCCTCATGGGTCATGGCAAGGACCATGTCGCGGCCGACACGGTCGGAGAAGCGGCTCATCTCCTTGTCGATGCTGTAGTAGCGTCCGGTCTCTTTCCAAATGTCAGCAGGATTCACCAATGGCATGAGAATTTCCTGACCACCGATGGCGTTCATCTCCTCGCGGATGATCTGCTCAATCTTCTTGGTTGCATTGAACCCGAAGGGAAGCAGGGAGAAAATGCCAGCTCCCAGTTGGCGGATAAAGCCTGCACGAAGCAGATATTCATATCCCTTGCTGTCAGCACCATTGGGTGCCTCGCGAAGAGTTTTGGAAAAGAGTCTGGACATCCTCATATTGATACGTCTCCTTGATATTCGAACAGAGGCCATTGTACCAAAAGGGATTCCTCTTCTCAAGGCATTCGGTTTGCTACGGTGAGGTTTGTTGCGTTTTGTTGGGCAGTGATGGCCAGTTCCATGGCAAGCAGGGTATGTCTCTGGGTAATGGCATGCTCGGTTCCCTGGATGCAATCGAGAATCATGGCGCCGAAGAACGGGAAACCCAGCTTCCCGTACGCCTGGATATGGTGTTCTCCCTGTGCATCAACGAAATACACGTGGTCTCCCTGCCTTGATCCTGCCACATCAAGATATTTCCTGATTTCAACCGAGGCCTTGGTCCCGACAATGAACATCCTTCCATCGCCCCAGGCGCCCATTCCGTCCGGAGTGAACCAGTCGACACGGAAATAACAGGTTGCACCCGTTTCTCCCACCAGCACACACTGTCCGTAGTCCTGAAACTCAGGATGGTCAGGATTGTGGTAGTTGGCGATGCTGCTGTGCAGAACCTTTGCGCTTCGGCTGTTGGTATAGGTCAGGAACTGTTCCAGCTGGTGGCTGCCGATATCCACCAAAATGCCTCCGTTCTCTTCAGGTTTGAAGAACCATGAAGGTCTTGAATCTTTGTTGAGTCGGTGGGGAGCGAGGATGGTTACAGAAATCACCTCTCCCAAAGCCCCCTCCTCAATCAGTTTCTGGGCGTAGAGAGCGCCTTCCACATGGATACGTTCTCCAAAGTAGATGAAGTAGCGCTTTCCGGTCCTTTCACACGTTTCTGCCACCTTCTCTGCCTCCGGTATGCTCAACATCCCAGGCTTGTCGCAGAAATAGTGCTTGCCACTCTCCAGCACAGCCAAGCCTAGCTCACAGCGATGCGATGGCTTGATGGCACTCGCCACCATGGCAATGGTTTCATCAGTAAGGATATGAGCGGTGGATGGTGCAACGCATGCCTTTGGGTAAGAACGGAGAAACACATCCACTTTGCCCGGGTCTTCATCATAGACCCAAGCAAGTTCAGCCCCTGCTTCCAACAGGCCGTTGGTCATCGCGTAGATGTGCCCATGATCGAGGCCGATCACAGCAAACCGAAACTCACCTGCTTGCACAACCCGCTCAACCAGTTTGGACGAGCGGGGTGCATAGTTCATACCATCCATTTTTTGCACAGGAATCACTCCACATAAAATCTGCTGTTGCTTCCTGCAGAGGCATAGGCGGCATAGAGGACCTTCATCGTCTCATAGGCAAGTGGGAAGCCGGATTCCGGCTCCTTGCCTGTATCGACACACCGAAGGAAGTCCTCAAGCTCGCCCACATATCCGCGCATCTCTTCCTCACACAGGAAGACATGCTGCCACCCGGTCTTGGTCTCCACCTTTTCCGTCATATAGACATCTGTCAGCTTGGAAGCATCCGTATGATAGCACAGAAAGGCATCATTGGGAGCAATTCTTCCCTCATAGCAGGCATTGGAAGTGTAGGCTTCTATCTTGTTGCGTACGCCTCCAACAATCATATCCCCGCTGCTGATCACCGCTTTCGTTCCATCAGAGAACGTCAGGATAGCTTCGGACCAGTCCTCGACATCGACAGGATTGGAAAGTATGGAACCACGTTCATTAGAAGGGAGCCCAACGGTGACCTGCGAGGCATCGCACAGCACCGAGGTGACGCGGATCTCTTCCTGGCGTCGTTTTGCCTCCACTTGCTTCAAGTACAGCAATGCACTGAGTGGGTGACAACCTTGGCGAATGAGACAGCCTCCACCATTAGCAGACCAAAGAGCTGCATGCGGAGCGTGGCTTCCGCTGTGAGCCTCTTCTCCCTTAAGCAAGAGGAACTTTTCGCCTGTAGCCTCAATCATCTGCCTAATCTTCACGACGGAAGGGGCGTAGATATAGTTTTCGGCGTAGAAAAGCTTCTCTTTTCGCCCAGCAAGGAATTGTTTCAGTGCTTCCAGTTCAGAGCAGACTGCCTCATACATTACCATTCTGTCGTCATTTCCGCTGCCGAAATACCCATTGAGGGGTTTCTCGCAGATGACATGCTTGCCGCTCTCCATCGCTTGCTTGACCAAGGGGATGTGTGCGCTGGGAGGAACAATGATGTCCACGATATCCACCTGGGGGTCGGCAAGCAGTTCCTCCACAGAACCGAACACCTTCTCAAATCCATTAGCTTGGACGAACTGCTGGGTCTGATGCAGATCTGCAGAGCATGCGCCGTACATCTTGGCTTCAAAGCCGGGTATTCGCTTATAGGCTTCTACGTGGAGCTGTGCAGCAAATCCACATCCGATGAATCCAATGTTGAACCGTTTCATGAGCGTACCTTCTTCAATTTTGTGAAAAGCCCAAGCTGGGCGAGAATCATACCGATGATGATGACCAGGAAAAAGAGGCAGATTGGTCTCTGCAAGAGCGGGAGGAACGAACCATCCGACAGGCGCAGTCCCCTGCGCAGGTTGGAATCGGTCATGGGGCCGAGGATAACCCCCAGCAGGAAGGGGGCGGCAGGGAAATTGGTTGCCGAGAGTGCAAGCCCAATCAGGCCGAAGACGAACATCACCTTGATGTCAAAAAGATTGTAGTTGATCAGATAGGAGCCGATGACACACAAAAGGAAGATGATGGGCATCAGCAGCTTTTTCTTGATTCCCAGGATGCGTACCGTCCCACGGCTGATAAGCAGAGCAAGCAACCACATGATGAACGATGCTGCAATGAGGTAGATGCTGACGCTGTACACAAAACTCGGGGACTCGGTCATGAGCAGGGGACCCGGCCGATACCCGTGCATCAGGAATGCAGCAAGCAGGACTGCTGCAGGTGCTGAACCTGGAACAGCAAGGCTGAGTACCGGGATGAGTGCTCCGCCAATACAAGCGTTGTTTCCTGTTTCTGCCGAGATGACGCCCAATTCATTGCCTGTTCCGAAGCTTTCCGGATCTTTGCTTCGGCTCTTGCTCGCCCAATAGGAGAGCCAGCCACCCGTATCCTCACCGACACCCGGGATGATGCCTACCATGACACCGATGAGGCTGGAACGAATGACTGCCACCCAGTTTCTTGCCACCGAGGCGAAGCCTTGCTTGGGTTGGAACTTGGATACCTTGATTGGTGTTCCTTCCCCTTCTTTCTTGAAGGAACGAACAATTTCTGGAAAGCCGAACAAGCCGATCATGACAGGGATGAGCTGGATGTTGGACATCAGGTTTACATTGCCGAAACTGAAACGGGCAAAGGTATCCACGGTATCCAAGCCAACCATTGCGACCAGGAGTCCCAGAATGCCGCTGATCCATCCCTTCAGGGCATTTCCCTTGGCGGTAAGTGCGCCGCAGATCATGATGCCGAAGATGGAGAGGAGGAAGAACTCCCAGCTGGCGAACTTGAGCGCCATACTGGTGAGAAACGGGGTAAGGGTAAGCACAAAGACTACACTGAGCAATGTACCAAGCATGCTGGATGTGGTTGCAAGGAAGATTGCATGTCCTCCATCTCCACGTCTTGCCATGGGGAACCCATCCAAAGCAGTGGCCGCACTGGCCGGGGTGCCGGGGATGTTCAGTAGGATTGCCGATTGGCAACCACCGGAGATGGATCCGACATAGACACCCAAGAGGGAGATGAGCGCCGTCTGGGTGGGAAAATTATAGGTAAGTCCGGTCAGCAGTGCGATTGCCATGGTTGCACTGAGTCCGGGGAGCATGCCCATGATAAGTCCGGAACCGACCGATAAGGCCAGTACCAAAAGATTGAGCGGAGTAAGCACGGTCAATAGTGCTTCCAATAGATAGGTTGCGATCATACGTGGCCTCCGTTAGGGAAGTGAGACATTGAAGCCATACTGGAAGAGCAAAATCACCAGTCCAACGGCTGCAATCGAGATGATGATGCTTTTAACAATGGTTGAGGCGCGAAGGAAGAGCATCAGGGCGATGAGGAAGATGACTGATGCCAGATAGTAGGGCAGAAGTCCAATGAGCAGAAAGGCGTAGACGGCCATGATGGCCATGCCTCCCACCATCATGCGGATATCCGTATCCTTCACAGAATGTCCGAACCATCCAACCAGAAGGGTGAACCTCTCTCTGATACTGCTTCCCTTCACACTTTGGAAAAAGAGCACAAGGCTCAGGATGAGGAGCAGTAATCCGAGAATGATCGGAAGAAGAGCTGGGGAGATGGAAAGGTTGGTAATTCCAAACGGTGGTTGCGCTGCCTTCAGATACATTCTGATGCCTTCGACCGTTGCGTAGATGCCCACCAGTGAGAGCACCAGGGAGATGGTGAAATCCTTTTGCTTGGTATCCATGTTGAGATCCTGAAATGGGGTAGGGATGAAGCGTACCAGAGCAGTTGCCCACCCTGGTACGCATAGTAAATCAGCGCTTGAAACCGAACTTGGCCGGATCGATGGCCACAGCACCTGCATCATACATCAGATAGCTTGCCTTACTGGCGAAGGTATCGAGGTACTTCTGGGAATCTGCACGTCCCATCGGCATGACAGTGAAACTCTTGACTGCTGCAAAGTCGAGGAAGGCCTTGTCTTTGGTTGCAAAGGCAAATGCATCATCGAGCTTGGCAAGGCTGGCTTCACTCAAGCCGTTGGGGAGCAGGATACCGGTCACTTCACCCATCGGCACAAACTTGCTGGCCGTAGGATAGGAGTGGAGAATGGACTTCACCACAACGCCGGGAGCGAGCTCAATATCGGTATCAGAGAGGGTTGCAAGACACTTCACATCGCCACTGATGATGAGATCCTTGTACTCAGCGAGCAGCTGAGGACAGAAGTCGACTTCACCGGAGAGGGTGGCAGTGAGGGCAGGACCACCACCGGCATAGGTGATGTGCTTGTAGGGAGCTCCTGCAATGGCCTTGATGACTTCGGCGCCAAAATGACCACCGCTTCCGATGCCTGCTGTTCCTGCCGTGATCTTGCCAGGATTGGCCTTGATCGCTGCAATAAGATCTTCAATTGTGTTGTACGGGGAGTTTTTCGGAACAATGATTGCATTGGGAGCAAACGTGGCGATCCAGATGTCCCATTCACGATAGGTCTTCTCGGTATAGCCATTGATGGGCATGGTGGTGAATGCAAGCATGCCATTGGCGAGCATGGTGTATCCATCCACCTTTGCATTCTGCACATTCAATGAACCGGCACTTCCGCCAGCTCCGGGGGTGTTCACCACATTGATGGTTGTCCCAAGCTTCTGGCCCATAGCATTGGCCAAAGCACGGGCAGTGAGGTCAGTGGTACCACCTGCACCGTACGGAACGGTCAAGTTGATGGCTTTGGTGGGATAGGTTTCTTCTGCTGCTCCTTGAGCAAAGCAGAAACCGACTGCGAGCATGAGCACTACGCAAACAGCAAGTGTCTTTCTCATTATGTTCTCCTCCTAACGTATATCTCGTACAGAACTTCCCTCAATCAGGGAACAATCCTGTATGATATGCTGAAACGGTACATCGCCCTCTGCCTGTATCTGGGAAAGCAGGAGATTTGCTGCTTTTCGCCCCAGTTCGAGGTCGTTCATGTCTACATGGGTGAAATCATTCTTTCCTGCCATGATCCATTCGGGGCTGCCGATGATCATCACCGAAAGCTCTTCGGGAATGGAGATTCCTCTCTGGGAAAGACAGGTGACCCCCCCCAATGCCTGGATGTTGAATCCATAGAAAATGGCGGTTACCTCGGGGTGCTTCTCCAACACATAAGAGGTGAGCCGGCATCCTTCCTCTGCGGAGAAGCCACCTTCTGCCACAATCAGGGAGTCTTGGGAAATCCCATAGGTATCTGCTGCATCAAAAAACGCACGTTTTCTGGCTTCAAGATCTTCGATTCCACTATTCCACCCAATATAGGCAACCCTTTTATGGCCTTTTGAAAACAGGTAATGTGCCCCCACAAAGCCGCATCCGTAGTTGTTGGTTGCGACCCAGAAAAAGTCTTTGACACCGGGAAGGGGGCGGTCAACCACCACCATCTTCATCCCGACTTTTCTCAACAGCTTGGTGTTCTCAGTTCCCATTTTCGTCGGGGTGAGGATGATGCCATCCACCCGTTGCTGGATCATCCTGTTGAGAATTGCTTTCTCCCGCTCAGGCTTGTCGAAGGTATTGCAGATGATCAGATCGTATCCATGCTTGACAAAGACCTCTTCACTGGCCACCACGATGCGGGTAAAAAATTGGTTTTCGAACTGGGGAATCAGGATTGCAATCAGTTTTCTGCTCTTTCCTTTCAAGGAAGATGCTCCGATACTCTTCACATACTCCAATTGTTCTGCCGCTTCAAGGACCTTGCGCCTGGTCTCATCGCTGATGTATCGGCCCTCTTTCTCATTCAGAACATAGGACACCGTTGCGGCGGTTGTTCCGGCAAGTTTAGCTACATCTTTGAGTGTCGCATAGCGTTTCATTGGTGTCCTCCTTTGGGTAGGCAATCGATTGCTTGTGTAGATATACTTATAAGCAAACGTTTGCCTATACAGAATTGCATGCCTTTTTCAAGCTGTCAACAGTAATCGTTGCAAATCTATCGATTGGGTTTTCCCTTTCTTAGGATCTCTTTTGCATGCTATACTCGCCCCATGGATATGAAGCAATTCGAACACGAGCGGCACCTGGTTGCCGCTTTCATGACCCGCTTGTATGATCGGCAGCTGACCACCGCGAGCGGGGGGAACATCAGCCTGAGAATCAGTGAGGATCTTTTCTGCATCACCCCCTCCGCCTTGGACAAGGGATTGCTCAGGACTGAGGACATTGCGGTGGTGACCATGGGGGGGAAGAACCTTACCCCGCAGTTGCGCCTGAGCATCGAGACAGAGATGCATCGCCTCATTCTTCTTGCGCGTCCCGATCTCTCCGCTGTGGTACACGCTCATCCCACGTATGTATCAGCTTTCAGTGCCATTACCAAGGAGGGCAGGTGTGCCATCAACACCCACCTGATCGCTGAGTCGTACTACATCCTTGAAGATCCCGTAATGGTTGACTACCGCCTGATGGGGACGGTAAATCTCGCTGAGCAAGCAGCAATCCAGGCAGTCGACCACGACGTGCTGGTTCTGGAGAACCATGGGGCTGTCACCTTGGGCCGTACCCTGCTTGAGGCCTTCGACAAGATTGAGCTGCTCGAGCGTGCCGCTCAGATGACGGTGATAGCAGAGCAGATGGGTAGAAGCGGGTATGATGTATCGCCTCTGAGTGAGCCGAGACTCAGGCAGCTGATGCAGATGAAAAGTGGGTCCTGAGCCATGAAAATTGAACTGGAAACAATCCCTGTATGGGATGGACTGAACAGCAAGAGTGAGTGTTTTATCTGTGATCTGATGGGCGAAGCTCAGAAGCATGCGGTCAGCTTCTATCTGGGCAACTCGGTCATGAATCCCGAAACGCGGGTGAAGGTGAACGAACACGGGTTTTGCACCAAACATTGGCAGATGCTCAGTACTGCAAACAAAGCCCAGGGTGTGGCCTTGATGAGCGATACCTACCTTGCTACCACCAGAAGCAAGGCAGAGGGAGCGATCAACGCCCTATTGGGAGCCAAGAATCCGAGGCAGGCCAAGAAGGCGGTTCTATCCTTCTCTGAGGTGATGGAGAAGCGCGAGCAAGGTTGCTTGATTTGCACGGCAATGGAAGAGCGGCTCAAACGCTATCTCTACACCACCTGCTACCTGTGGGGTGAGGATCCAACATTTCGCGAAGCGCTTGCTTCGGGCAAGGGATTCTGCCTTCACCATTTCCACCTGCTGCTGGAAACTGCTTCGGTGGCACTCTCATCGGCTGACTATGTGGCGTTTGTCCGGTCGGTAACCCAGACCGAGATGGAAAACCTCGATCGCATTGCCAAGGATGTCTCTTGGATGACTCAGAAGTATAAGTCAGAGAATATGGACAAGAGCTGGAATGGTTGTGAGGATGCGCATAAACGGGGAGTGGACAAGATGACCGGAAGGCATCGGGTCACTGACCCGGTTCGCTGACCACCTTTTTCCGCTTTTTCCGATCCTTGATACCCAATACCAACTGGCGGATATCTGATTCGCCTTCCACTTCCCGTTGCTTGAGGAGCGTGGTCGTTCCGTCATAGCGGTTGAAGTGCAGGTACTCCATGCTCTCCTGTTTGGGGCGGTAGAGCAGGACATACTCCTTCTGCGGCAGGAAAGCGGCTCCCAGAACCAATCTGCATCCCTCTTTCTGCTTCTGGTGCAGCAACTCCTGCTGGGCTTTGCTCAGATAGTCAGTGGAGAAGATGAGGCCCAACAGATTCTTTCCTTTTCGATCGTGGACAAGGACATCCGTGCCCTGTACGAAGATATCGACCTTTACATCAGAGGGCAGGGAGAAGAAGGTGGGACTTGCACTATCCTCAGAGAGGCCGAGGACACGTCTAAGGCTGAGCTGCAACTGCCCTGCCAGACAGTGGGCATAGCTGATCTTGGCCTTGGGCCAGGTGAGTACCTGCTCATCCTCAGCCACCAAAGCCTTCAGAGCTTCCTCAAAGGCTTCGAAGAGAAGCAAAGTGGTGTAGCGTCCGTTGCTAGCCATGGCACTTACAGAAAGTCAGCGGACCAACTCATCCGGCTAACCTTCGAGATGGTCTGGTAGATCGAGCAATAGCGGGTTGCCATCTCAAATGCCTTGAGAAACTTCTGCTGGTTCTCAACCCCGCTGGCCTGCACCGCGATGCTGACCTCTTCCAAGGTGGTGGGAACCTCGTCACGCTTGCTTCCGTTCACTTCGAAACTGATATGCTCCCAACTGATGCGCATTTTAACCGCCAACTCCTCAAATGTTTTGAAGAGGCAGCCACTGAGAGCTCCGAGCAAATAATCATACGGGGCACTTTCCGGACCTATGACGAAACTCGATCCCTTGTCGGTGGCGAACTGGTAGTGACCAGGAACAAAATCGGCTCGTACATGCTTCTTCTCACCCATGCGTTTTCTCCTGATTCCCATCATAGCCCATGGCTTCTGTTTTTTCCAGCATCACCGTCTATTGCCCAACTTGGCACGCTTCTCTTCATACATGGCACTGTCGAGGTAGGAGAGAAACGCCTTGTCATCGGAAAATCTGACAGGGTCATAGATGGCGCATCCCATGCTCACTGAAAGCATATAGGGCTTGCTGGGTCCCTTGTTGCCCAAAGCAACCTCAGTTTCTATCCGGTCGCACATCGCTTGCACCAAGGTTTCATTGGTGTCGTGCAGCAGTACAGCAAACTCATCCCCGCCATACCGGGTGATGATATCATCAGGACCGGCAACTCGCCCGAGAATTCCAGCCATCTCCTGCAGTGCTTGGTCCCCCACATCATGTCCCAGCGTGTCATTGATCTGCTTGAATCCATCAAGGTCCATCAGGATGCATGCAAATGTCTTCTGGGTGGGAGCGGAACGGATGGAGCGTTGTAGCGCCTCATCAAACCACAAGCGGTTGGAGATGCCGGTGAGGTGGTCGATGCCGATCTGTTCCTTTTGGATGTTCAGGGCGGCGGCAACCAGGAAGACGGTGGTCACCGGCCAGATGAGCACCAAGCCGTAGACAAGTGACTGGAGCAAGCCCCCGATGAAGGCGATGACCGGAAAGAAGACAAGGGTCCAGTAAATCTTGGCCTTACTCCGTCTTGAAACCCCGAACAAGGGGATGAGGGTGCTGAGGAGCAAAAGCAACTGGATGCTGGCAAACAGCAGGAAGAGTGAACCACGTGCATAGACATTCTGTGCATCCAGGGTGAAGAGCCAACCGGTGAAGGGGGAGGCAAGGGAAAGGACGACAATCGCCAAAAGCAGGACGGTGAGGGGGATTTTCCAACGCCGCAATCGCTTTGGGTCTTCATGCAACAGCAAATCAGCATAGAGAATGTAACAGACAGTAGGCATCGTATGAAAGGAGTAATAGAGTGTGTGGTTCACCAGAAGCAGGACATGGATGCCCTTGCCTGGAATCCCATCAAGCATCCACGCGAGCAGGTCGGTCACCAACATGATGGTGGTACTGAGGATGAAAAGATGGTAGATGCGCAGCACTCGTGAATTTCCCAAGCTCCCAAACAATGCTTTCTTGGATGTTGCCGCATAGGCAAATCCAAGCAACAAGAGGCAGATGAGGAGTGTCTGTATACGAAGCAAGGTTTCCATTATGGTGCGAACTCATTCCTTATGGCATGTAGAATAGCATAAGTTTCGGAGGAACGGGGGAATCATTTCCGCTTGGGATTCACGTGGACCATGCAGTGTTTTACCTGGGGAAAGCTTGTCTCAATGGCGTGGTGCACCCGTTCTGCAATGGAGTGTGCATCCACCAATGACTGGCTTCCGTCTGCACTGATTTCCACATCCACATAGGCACGGGAGCCGAACTTGCGGGTTCTCAGCAAGTCTACACCTTCCACCCCTTCCTGATCGAGGATGACCTGATGGATCTGCTCCACCGTCTCTTGTGGACAAGCATGGTCGACCATCTTGAACATGCCATCCTTGAAGATCTCAATGCCGACACGGAAGATGAAAATTGCGATGATGATGGCGGCGATTGAGTCCGCAATGGGATAGCCCATCCGGGCGGCGATGATACCGATGAGACCACCGGTAGTGGCCAAGACATCGCTTTGCGAATCCCAAGCGGATGCAAGCAGGGCCGACGAGTCGGTTTTCTTTGCTGCAGCTCGGGTGTAGAGGAACATGATTTCCTTGATGATGATCGAAATGACGGCGGCAACCACGGCAAGAAAGCCAGGTATTTGCTGGTCCAGATAGCTCTTCCTGATGATTCCTGCAACGCCATCCACCAACAGGCCCAAGCCAACCACCATGATGATGCCCGAAAGCAGGATGGCGGATACGCACTCAAGCCGTTCATGCCCATACTGATGTTCGTCATCCGAATCCTTGGATGCTGCTGAGATGCCGATCATGGCTATGACCGAACTGACCACATCACCGGCGTTGTTGATACCATCGTTGAGCAGGGCATTGGAGTGTGCGACAAAACCGATGGAGATCTTGCTGATCGCCAAAACGATGTTGTTGAATATATTGATTCTCGAAACCAAGAGTGCCAAGTTTCTTGCCATGAGCAGGTCCTTTCCAAAAGAAGGACACCCAAAGGCAGTATTCCCTTGGATGTCCCTTCACACTAGTTTAGCCCCAGCTGTTTGTCAAGAAACGGGCTTTCCCGTCTCACTCCTTCGGCTTGGGGTAGTTGATGATCAGATGCAAGTCATCAAGCTGCTTCTGGTCCACCTCGGAGGGAGAGTCGTCCATCGGGCTGACAGCCGCAGTATTCTTCGGGAACGCGATGACCTCGTGGATGGAAGTCTGCTCGCTCATGATCATCACCATGCGGTCGACACCCGGTGCGATACCACCGTGTGGGGGCGGAGAGAAGCGGAAGGCGTTGAGCAGGAAGCCGAAGCGCTCCTCAGCAGTCTCATCATCGAAGTTGCAGATACGGAAGATTCGCTTCTGCAGTTCCACATCATGGATTCTGATCGAACCCGAGGCAACTTCGTAGCCGTTGAGCACCAGGTCGTACAGATCGCCCTTCACGCTGCCCGGGTCGGACTCAAGGGTGTCCAGATATTCCACCTGGGGCATGCTGAACATGTGATGCGCAGCTTCCCAGTGGCCTTCGTTCTCGTTGTACTCGAAGAGCGGGAAATCGATGATCCAGCAGAACTCAAAGCTCTTGCGGATCAGGTTCAGGTCCTTGCCAAGCTTGGAGCGGACAGCGCTGAGGCTTGCACAACACTTCTTCCAGTTCTGGTGGGCTACGAAGAGGATCATATCGCCCTCGTTGGCACCAACAAGGTTGAGCAACTCATCCTCGAGGCCGACAAAGAACTTGCTCACCCCGCCGGAGAGTGCCTTGCCTTCCCCAACCTTGATCCATGCAAGCCCTGCAGCCCCATAGATCTTGGCCGCGTCCTCAAGTTCGGTGATGTACTTGCGGGAGAAGTCCACACCCTCGGTCTTCGGAGCAACCACTGCCTTGACGAAACCGCCGCTGGCAACAATCTCGCTGAAGGTGGCAAAGCTGCTCTTCTTTGCCAGCTCATTCATATCGGTGAGGGGGAGGTCGAAACGCAAATCAGGCTTGTCGCAGCCGTAGGTGTTCAGAGCATCGGTATAGCTGAGCCTGCGGAAGTGTACTGGCAGCTCATAATCCATGACTTCCTTGAAGACATGGCCGAAGAGCTCCTCCATGAGGGAGAGCACATCATCGCGCTTGACAAAGCTCATCTCCAGGTCGAGCTGGGTGAACTCAAGCTGACGGTCGCCGCGGGCATCCTCATCGCGGTAACAGCGTGCGATTTGGAAGTACTTGTCCATTCCTCCGACCATCAGAATCTGCTTGAAGAGCTGGGGGCTCTGGGGAAGGGCATAGAACTTTCCGGGATAGATGCGGCTGGGAACCAAAAAGTCACGAGCGCCCTCGGGGGTGCTCTTGATCATGGTCGGGGTCTCAATCTCGTAGAAGTCCTTCGAGGCAAGGTACTTGCGGCAGGAGAGGATGAAGTCATGGCGTAGTTTTAAGCGCTTTTGCATCCCCTGGCTGCGCAGATCAAGATAGCGGTACTTCAGTCTGAGGTCTTCGCGGGTCTCTTTCCCATCGTCAATCTGGAACGGGAGCGGAGCGCACTTGCTGAGGATCTCGATCTTCTCAGCCTTGACCTCAATCTCACCGGTGCTCATCTCAAGATTCACCATGGAGTCAGGTCTGGTTCGTACCACTCCGGTGACACTGATGCAGTACTCGAGGTGCAACTCTTTAGCGACTGCCTGCAGCTCTTCGCTGGCGTCGTCATCGACCACCACCTGGGTAATCCCATAGCGGTCGCGCAGATTGATGAAATGGAGGGCTCCGTGGTTTCGGTCACGGTGTACCCAACCGTTGAGCACAACGGTCTTGCCGCTGTCAGCCTTGGTGAGGGCCCCACAGGTGGTTGTTCGTTGGGAAAATACTTCTTCAGACATACTCAGTCCCCTTTGTAAAGTAATCCAATACTATACGATGGGGCCCCAAAAGGCAATTGCCCCTAACTGGAGAGCGAGCGGACCACGACCTGTTTTTTCTGCAGATACCCAATTGCTTCCACCGCAGCAACTGCTGCACTGGTGGTGGTAGTGTAGGGAATCTTCAGTCGCATGGCTATGGAGCGGATCTCGTCGTCGCTGGCATGGGCGTGGTATCCCATCGGGGTGTTGATGACCAAGGCAATCTGCCCATCCTTGAGGTAGTCGGTGACATTCGGCCTCCCTTCATGGACTTTTTGCATCACCTCAACCACAAGACCGTTCTCAAAGAGGAAGGCTGCGGTTCCTTTGGTTGCCGCAATGCTGAACCCTAGCTTGACCAGATTCTGCACGACCGGAAGGATGGTGGTCCTATCCTTCTTGTTCACACTGACGAAGACCTTGCCTTTGACCGGTAGGCGGTTGCCTGCGCTGATCTGGCTCTTTGCAAACGCCTCTCCGAAGCTCTTGCCTAATCCAATCGACTCTCCGGTTGAGCGCATCTCCGGCCCCAAGGCAGGATCTACATTGCTGAAGCGATCGAAGCTGAAGACCGCCTCCTTCACCGCCCAACCGGTCTTGCAGGTTCCCATCGCCCTGCCGCCCCGCTTCTTGACCAAGCCCTGGCACAGCAGATCCTCACCTTCCCATATCCGCACTGCACACTCGATGAGATCGACATTGCTGGTCTTGGAGATGAACGGTACGGTCCTGCTTGCTCTTGGGTTGACCTCGATGAGGTAGAGAAGGCCATCTTTGGCTGCAAACTGGATGTTCATCAAGCCTTTCACCCCCAACTTGAGGGCAAGCTTGTGAGCCCACTCTTGCATCTGCTCGAGAATCTCCTGATTGGATTTATAGGGAGGGAAGACTGCGGCCGAGTCACCACTATGGATTCCCGCAGCCTCGATGTGTTGCAGGATTCCTCCTATGTACAGACTCTCCCCGTCGCAGACAGCATCAAGGTCGTACTCAAACGCATCTTCCAAAAACTGGTCCACCAGCACAGGGGCTTCCTTGCTTGCCTCGATATGTCCAAGCTCTGCCAGGCCAGCCTCATCATAGACGATGTACATCCCCCTTCCGCCCAAGACGAAGGAGGGGCGGATAAGGACCGGGAAGCCCACTTCACGGGCAAGGGGAAGAATATCCGAAAACGACTCGGCGCTGCGGTTCTTCGGCTGGCGAAGGCCCAGTTGTTTCACGAGAGCAGAGAATTTACCCCGGTCCCCTGCATCCAGAAGGCCGGAGAGGGAGGTTCCCACCAAAGTGCTTCCGCTTTTGGCAAGAGAAGGAGCAAGGTTCAGCGGCGTCTGCCCCCCGAGTTGCACCACCACTTCCTTACTGCCCTCAAGACGAAGAATCTCCTCTACTTCCTCACTTGATAAGCTTTCCAAGTAGAGGCGGTCACTGATGTTGAAATCGGTGGATACGGTCTCAGGGTTGCTGTTGATCATGATGGTCTTTCTGCCCAGCTTGCGATAGGCAAGGGAGGCGAGGGTGCAGCAGGTATCGAACTCAAGGCCCTGTCCTATCCTGTTGGGGCCGCTTGCCAGGATGACCACCGCCTCCTTGCCAAGCGGTTTTGCCTCCTGCCTCTCCCCGTAGGTGGTGTAGAGGTAGGGGGTGAGGGCGTCGAACTCCCCGCTGCAGGTATCGACATGGTGGCTTACCGGATGCAGTTCGTAGGCATAGCGCAGGCGGCGGATATCCTCGCTTCCCCGTTTGGTGAGAAAACCAAGGTGTTTGTCGCTGATGCCCGCTTTCTTGGCGGCAAGCAGCGTGTCATAGTCAAGGTTCATTCGGATACGCTGCTCAAGATACATCTGCTGAACCAGCAGGTGGAGGAACCAGCAATCGAATCTGGTGATCTCCTCGATGCTCCCAAGAGCTTGCTCACCCTCTCTGACCAAGGTGGTATACGCTGCAAGAAGGCGCAGCGGATGGGCGCTTCTGAGGAAACGGTCAACGTCCTCTTGGGTATAGTGACCCGTTTCGATGAGGTCGCAAAGTCCTTCCAGTTTCCTCTCTGATGCCCTGATACCCTTGTTCAGGGCTTCCAGGGCGGTCCTTCCCAAGGCAAGGGCCTCCCCTACGCTGCGCATCTGTGTTCCCAAGGCGGAGAAGGGGAGCGGGAACTTTTCCAGTTCAAAGCGGGGTACCTTCACCGCACAGTAGTCCAACACCGGTTCGAAGCAGGAGACCGACTGGCCGGTTATCTCATTGACCACCTCATCAAGGGTGTATCCCACCGCCAGCTTTGCCGAGCAGCGGGCGATGGGAAAGCCGGTGGCTTTGCTGGCCAAGGCCGAGGAGCGCGAGACACGGGGATTCATCTCAATGACCACCATCCGGTCGGTTTGCGGGTGAACGGCAAACTGTACGTTGCTTCCCCCGCAGTCGACCCCGACTGCCCTGAGGATGGCGATGGAAGCGGTGCGCATCTTCTGGTAGAGCTTGTCGTCGAGGGTCTGGATGGGGGCGATGGTGATGCTGTCACCGGTATGGACTCCCATGGGGTCGATGTTCTCGATGGAGCAGACGATGATGGCGTTGTCATTCTTGTCACGCATCACCTCCATCTCAAACTCCTTCCACCCGATCAGGGACTCTTCGATCAGGGCCTCGTGGGTGGGGCTTGTCTGCAGGGCGTGCTCAAGCAGCAGGGGGAACTCCTCTTCGGTGTTGGCAATCGATCCTCCCATGCCTCCCAAGGTGTAGGAGGGACGGATGATGCGCGGGTAGGGGAAAGAGACAAGCTTTTCCTTTGCTTCGGCAAGGGAGTGCACAATCTCGCTGTGTGCGCTCTCAAGGCCGAGGGAGTGTACGACCTCCTTGAACGCGCCACGGTCTTCGGCAAGTTTGATGGAGGCGATGGAAGAACCAATGACCTCAACCCCATACTGCTCCAAGAGTCCTGCCTGATCGAGCTCCAGGGCAAGGTTGAGGCTGCTCTGGCCTCCCATGGTGGTGAGGATGGCATCGGGTCTCTCGCGCTGGAAGATCTGCTCGACATACTCCACCTTCAAAGGGTCGAGGTAGATATGGTCGGCAAGGTGCGGGGTGGTCATGACCGTGGCTGGATTGGGATTGAGCAGGATGACTTCGTATCCCTCTTCCTTCAATGCCTTCACCGCCTGGGTTCCGCTGTAGTCGAACTCACAGGCTTGGCCGATCACAATCGGGCCGCTGCCCACCACAAGGATGCGTTTGATGTCCCTTCTTGCGCTCATGCTTTTGCCTCCCTGGCTTTGTCGATGAAGGTGTCGAAGATCCAGCTGGCATCCTGGGGGCCGGGAGAGGCTTCGGGGTGAAACTGGACACAGCAGATTGGTTTGGTGGTATGGAAGAGTCCCTCAATGGAGTTGTCATTTGCATTGCGCAACCAGATTTGTACGTCGGAGGGAAGTGAGCCCGGATCGCTTGCATACCCGTGGTTCTGGCTGGTGACAAAGCAGGCCCCGCTTCTCAGGTCGACCACCGGGTGGTTTCCGCCATGATGTCCGTACTTCAGCTTGATCGTCTGGCCTCCCAGTGCCCAGGTGATGAGCTGATGTCCGAGGCAGATGCCGAAGACCGGTAGTGTTTTGGCAACTTCCCGAGTCATGGCGATGGCCTCTTGCAAGAGCGCCGGATCGCCAGGGCCGTTGGAGAGCAACATCGCATCGCAGCCAGAACCAAGGATGTCCTGAGCTGTTGCAGTAGCAGGGAACAATGTGACTGCGATACCCCGCTTGTACAACTCTGCAATGATGGAGCGCTTGATCCCAAAGTCGACAACCGCAAAGCGCAGGGATCCCTTCGGCACCTCCATCCCCTCGAGGCTCGGATCGATTTGGACCTTTTGGGTGGAAACTTCCTCGATGAGAGCGCGCTCACCAATATGGGGGAAGGACCGGACTTTCTCCAAAGCTTGTGCATACTCTGCATCAGTGAGTGTTGCGGAACCGGTTTGGAAAACCAGACCATTCTGTGCTCCTGCCCTCCTGAGGTGAATGGTGAGTGAGCGGGTATCCAAACCGGTAATACCCGCAATGGTATGGGTTTTCAGGTAGGTATCCAAAGAGACCCTCTTCCGGGGAAGAGGGCCTTCATAAGCAGAACGCATGATCAATGCACTGCAACTGATCGGTGAGGGGGAGGCCAGCGCCTCATCAAAGGCAGGTTCACACCCATAGTTGCCGATGTGAGGGTAGGTCATGACCACCATCTGTCCCCGATAGGAGGGATCGGTGAGAATCTCCTGATAGCCGGTCATGCTGGTGTTGAACACCACTTCCCCGGCAAGGGAGGGATCATCAAGGGTAGGAGCTGCTGCCCCGAATCCTTGTCCTTGGTACAATGTCCCGTCTTCCAAGAGTAGAAAGCGTGTTTCCATAGGTGCTCCATCCGCTCAAATTGTAGGGATGATAGACAATATTCCTAATTAATGCAACACTTATTGCATATAAATACAACAAAACAGAAGCAATTGCCTATCTATGCAACAAGAAATGCTCATGTTTGTTGCATAACTACTTCTTTTTATGCAAAGTAAAATTTTCCGGGTTGAATGCATCACTTCCAAGCCAGAGATCGATTCTCAGCCCGCTGTCCGAGTTCTCCACACTCGCATGTTTTATTTGCCACCCGATAAGCTTCAATCGGGCATCCCAGGCCATGTCATGGCCTGCCATCAAGCCATAGTACTCGGCAAGCTCCGGTCTGCTTTGTTTGGGATTGAGGGCCTGGTAGATGCGAGCTATCTCTTCCTCGGTCCTCGGTCTATCGTCAAAGAAGCTGATATGTGCGCCATCGGGCTCCTGGTGCAGGGAGACCACCAGTCTCAACGGGTTTCCCTCAAGCAGGAAATTGGTAACTTCTCCGATCAGTCGTCCTAAAAATTCCTTTCGTTTCATGTGGTGAAATCCTCCTCGGGGCGATTGGTCTTGTACCATTGCAGGATGGCGATGAAGAGACTGGCGGTAAGCCCACCGGCAAAGCCGTTGTTGTAGAGATCCAGACCACCGTGCCAGCTGGCGGTGACCTCAACCATGATCAGGTGCACCGCCCCTGCCAAGATGCCTGCGATGATGCCGAACTGTCCGGCAATGGGGGCGAGGGTGGTGCTGAACAGGGCTGCCAGCAAGGGACCGGGTGCGTTCAGGTTCTTGGAAAAGAGCAAGGTGGAGAGTACCACTCCCGCCAACACGGGGAGAGTGTTCTTCACCGTCTTGCCGAAGCCCCCGAAGGCCATGATGGTGAAGATGCCCCCGATGACCGGCCCGTTGATCGGGCTTCCGACAGCAAGCACATAAGCCCAGTAGAGGAGTCCCAACAGGCCGATGTTTGCCAGGGTTCCCCCATAGTGGCCGGTGTCGAAGAAATCATAGGGCAGTCGGCCGCTGAGCTTCTGTATGGCCAAAAAGCCCTGCAGGGTCTTCCGTGGCTTCTCTACGACCAAGGAAGTCACCAAAAGGATAAGGCTGAAAAGAGGCACCAAGAGGAAGAGGGGCAGGGAGAAAGATGTTCCCCATTCTATGGATAGGCTCTGCATCTTTTTCGTGGCGATCAAGAGATTTGCCGCAAACAAGCCGATGAAGCCGCAACTGAAGCCTACGTTGTAGAGGTTGTACCCTTGGTGCAGGGCAAGCATGGAACCGGCAACAGCGGGGAGAATGAAGCCGGCAGCCAGCCCGCTGACAAGGCCTAGGGGAATGGAAAGGCCCAAGGGAAGACCGATATGGAACATGAGATGGGTCACCAAGGGACCGAGTGCGGTTCCGAAGAGGGCGATGAGGCTGTAGGAGCCAAAAGTCTTGTGAGCCATCTTGCTGGCGAGCCAGACCCCTGTGATGAGGGGGATGCAGTTGAGCAGGGTGTTGCCGAAGAAGGAGAAGCCCATCACCGTCAGAATTGCTGAAAGCGTCGGTCCTGAAAGGCTGACGGTGGCATAGAAGACAAGAATCAGGCAAAGAGCACCCACTGTTGCCGCATTGAACATGGCTGTCCCCACCCCGTAGCGGGTGAAGTCGTTGATCAGGCGGGCACTCTCGGTTTGCAGGGAAAGAGTTTGCCTGACCACCTGAAAAGGCCCCTCCAGCATGATGCCGGTCACAGCAAGGGCAGTGATGAGGAGTGTGAGTAGAGCGTAGAGGATTCGTTCGTTGCGCTGCACAGGGCCTCCCATGGTTGAGCAAGGATTGCTACCTGTATGCTAGACGGTACAGCGCGCTCGGACAAGAGGCTTTCAGCAAAAAAAGAAAGGCCACCACGAGGGTGACCTTTCCGGGTAAACACAGAACTCAGCGCTTGTAAGTCTCTCCTGCAATGTTGGTGAACTTCACCTCTTGTCCAAGAGAAGGTGTATTTCGGCCGAGGGCCAGAATACCATTGCCTGCACTGTTTTTGATCTCAAGTCTGCGAATCATAAGATTTGCATTGTCTGCCATGACGATGGATGCATTTCTCCAGGCACCAGCGACCACTCCTTGGGCACCTGCATACTCTATACGCTCCGCTTCAAACGTTCCGTTTGCCGATTCGATGAAGGCAAAACCGACCCAGTCTCCGGCAGCAGGTTTGCTCTGGTTGCCATCACCGTTGGTATCATTGCCAATGTCATCCTTGATGCTGGTGAAGATCGTGGAGATGTACCCAGGATCGTCAAAGGCATTCAGCTCTCCTTTTACCACCACTTGGCTTCCTGCTTCGAACTTGACCGTTGCATGCCTGAACGTGAGGACTGAGTCATAAGGAATGTTCAGGCTATTTGAGACAAAGACCAGACCGGGCAGCCACTCGCCATCGATGGTGGCATTACTGTTGCCAGGAATATCTCTGAACTCAAACTTGATGGCCTTGTATTTCACCGTATCCTCATCATAGTAGGCGATGTTCATATTCGAGGGGATTGCGAAGGGGCTATGAGATTTCCCTACCCATTCCGTATGGGTGACATCCAATTGCCTGCTGGTCAGATTCCCTCGGTCAAGGAATACAAACGCGCTGCCTTGGCTATGAGAGATGGAACTGAAGAAGAAGTTGACATATGCATCATCGGCAATGGTGACTGCTCCCTCTCTCCAGGCTCCATTCACCACTTTCTGGGCACCGGCATAGTAAATGCCAACGGAGTTGAACTCACCGGTTCCCTCCCCTGCGAAGACGAGACCACCCCAATCCCCGGCCTTCGGTTTCCCGCTGGGGCCATCACCATTGCTATCCCCATTGTGGTTGCTGGAAGCGCTGGTGAAATAGATCGATTCCTCAGCAATGCTGGTATTGGCAATGAGATCACCCCGAATAGTCAAAAAACTGCCTGGGGTGAACTTTAGGATGGTACCTCCGAGAATGTTGAGCTTGGCACCCTTTTCCACCGTGAAATTGCCCATCACATACGGAATGTAATGGTTTGCCTTGATGGTAAGTGACTTTCCGCTCTTCAGCTCTTTGGCATCAACCTTGATGCCCTGATACTTCATCTTCTGGTAGGAGTTGAGCTCCAAGGTCAATCCAAGGCTCTCGGTACTCTGGACGACGACAGGCCACTCGGCTGAGCGGAGAATCGAACCACGGACCGTTGGTTTTGCAGAATCGAAAACCGTGACTGCACTATAGCCGCTGTCTGCAATGATACAACCCTCGACGAAAGGATCTGCACTTCCTCCGACCATCAGGGCCCCGCTTCTCCAACTCCCCGAAGCAACCCGCTGGGCTCCTGCATAGAGTATTTGGGCTCTGTTGAGGTAACCCTTCCCTTCACCGGTGAAGAGAATGCCTGCCCAGTCCCCAGCTTGGGGTTTGCTTGCATCCTTGTCAGCATTGGAATCATAACCACGATCATCCTTGAAGCTGGTGAAGTAGACACCTCCACTCAAACTGCCTGATACATCCAAGGTTCCTTCCACCGTCAAGCCGGTTCCCGGATGGAACTTCAGGACGTTGTAGCCGTAGATGGTGAGCTTTGCGCCCTTCTCGATGGTGAAGTCGCGGAATATGTACGGAAGACTATAAGCTTGGAGCGTCATTTCCGTTCCGCTCTTGAGTACACTGGCCTTGACCTCGATGCCCATGCGGGTGATGGTGCCGAACCGGTTGCCGCTGAACTCTGCAAGGGTAGCCTTTGTTCCATCAAGCAACAGTGGGGTTTCCAGATTCTGGAACGAGGAGTTGGTGATGGTCGGACTGGCACTTCCCATCAGGGTGATGCCGGGACCTGAGCCATTGGCTATCTCACAGTCTGTGATGGTGGGCTTTGCCCCATCCAGGGCAAAGATTGATCCATTTCTCCACGCGCCGTTGACAACCTGTTGTGCACCGGCTCCAAGGATACGTGTTCCTTCCAATTTCGCAGTACTGCCGGAATGGAAGACAATGCCAGCCCATGAACCTGCTGCATTTGTTTTATTGCCGGTGAAGACCACCTCATTTCCGGCTTTTCCCTTGGTTTCAAGGGTGCCTTGCACCTGGATTGAAGCACCGTTGCTTACCCTGATGACCGTCCCTTCCTCAATGACCAAGGATTTTCCTGCCGGGATGGTGACGTTGCCGTTGATTAGATACGGACCGCCATCCCGAGTCAGGACACCTTCAATATTCCTTGAGAGCACGTTCTTCTCTGCAATTACCGTGTTATCCACAAATGGAGCGAAAACACGAGCTTTGGGAGTCTCGGGAGCTGGATCGGTGAAGGCGATGATGTCCCTTTCCTCAAGAGCCGGAAGCTCCTTCAGTTCAACAGGGCCTCCCAACTTTGCCTTGTCAGGCTCAGGTGGGGTAAGGGGAGCGGGAGGAATACTTGTATCCACAGGAGTACTGGTGGGGACTACTTTCTCAAGTTCAGGCATTTTCACAGCCTCGACCGGTGGCACTTCCGCCTTGGTGGGTGGAACATAGGGGGGAGTGAGAGCCTGTGGTTTTTCCTCTACTGCCGGAACAGGTTTCACCAGCACGGGTTCTATACGCTTAGGCCCTGTTGCAGTCACCAGTTGGAAGCGGACATTGAGGCCAGTGAGGTTTGCACCGAGCATTCCGATGCCCACCAGGTAGGATTTACCTCCCTCAAGCTGCACATTGAAACGATCGGTAGGATTGTTGCCAACCACGTTATCGGCAAGAGGCTCCTTCTTGTCGGCATCCATGCTGAAGATGCTCATGTAGAGCAGGGTTTGCGGATGGTTGAGGTTTACCAGCTCGTAGTACCCACTCCGTTCAACGGGTAGCATGAGCAGAAGAGGATCGGACAGGCGTACGGTGAACTGCTGTTCTGGGTACGGTATTCTTGCGATTCCCTGGGAATCCGCGACATAGATGGCGGATGGGAATGGGGTTTCCAAAATCTCAATGAGAGTCTCGCAACTGCTCATGACAAGCATTACGGCGAGAAGGAGCACAAGAATTATCCTGGTCCGTCGTTTCTGCTGCATACAAGGCCTCCGGTTTCTAAGGTAGTCTCATGGTACAACGATTTTGGAGTGTGACAAAGGGTGGAAACTGTTGGAAACAGGAAATATTCCGCAATTCTCTTGGAAAGAACGCAGAATTGTTTGATTAACTGTGACAGGGAAAGACATTTGCCCAGGGCATATGATCTAATCATAGTGGACCCTCTTTGCCCGTTATCCCGAATCATACTATCACCGAACCAAGCATCATAATACGGTGCGGCAATATTGCCAGGTAAAAACTTGCATGAAATACTTAGGTATCACCTGCGACTACGATATGTGCTCGTAGGTGAAATAAGGAAGGTAATACTATGGAAAAGCGAACGTTCAGTTTCACAGGTTTCCTTGTATTGTTACTCAGCTTCGGTTTGCTCTGCTCGTGCGTACTTCTTGATGAACTGCAAGCACTTCCGTACGAAGGGGCAGCACAAGAAGAGGCTCTCGCCCCAGTTCCATACACCTCGGCGGATTGGTCACTTACTGCCAAGGCACTCGGTCGGGAAATTGGTGATCGTGTGACTTTGGTGCTTCCTCCCAATGGATCGTCCGCACCTATTTGGGGTACCGGTGTATATACGGATGATTCAAGTATCGGAAGCGCAGCGGTGCATATGGGGTTGATCACGCTTGCCTCCGGGGGTAGGGTAACCATCGAAATCCTCGATGGGCAATCTACGTATGAGGGTACGGCACGCAATGGGATAATCACCAGTTCCTATGGCTCGTGGAACAGGAGTTTTGTGTTTGTTGGGCAGGATGGTAGGCCTATCACAACCAGCTCCCCTGTACATGCAACCCAACCACAGATTCTGCCTGCTCCTGCGAAGGGCACCGAGCCATCCTCTCTTGCGGAGCAGCGCATCGATTGGAGTACCACTGCATCACAGTGGTCCGGGCAAATCGGCAAAAGGATCAGCATCCAGTTGAGCGGAGGTGGCTTCCCAGCCAGTATCTGGGGGAGTGGAGTATATACGGATGATTCTTCGATCGGCACCGCCGCAGTTCACCTTGGTCTCATGACATTCCAGTCAGGGGGAAGTGCCCTCATTGAGATTCGTCCCGGACAGGATTCCTATCAGGGATCGACTGCAAATGGCGTCTCAACCGAATCATATGGGTCTTGGGGTGGGAGTTTTGTATTCATCGGCAAAGATGGCAGTGTGATACAAGCTAAACCAATGCAGAAAAGTAATCCATCAAATTTCATTGCAGGGGCGGATTGGAGTACAAATGCTGTGCAGTGGGCAGGTGCAATTGGAAGTCGATTAACTCTGGAATTGCCACGCAACGGAAGTCCCGCACCTGTCTGGGGAACCACAGTCTATACAAATGACTCCAGCATCGGTTCAGCTGCTGTACATGCAGGGCTGATCAATTTTTCAACGGGAGGAAGGGTGACCATCGAGATTCTCGGAGGTATGAGCTCGTACGAGGGAACAAATCGGAATGGGGTGGTTTCCGAGTCGTACGGTGCTTGGGATGGAAGTTACCAGTTCATCTACTGAGATACGAACGCAGGGCTACTTGAAAAGCCCTGCGTAGATTAAGACATTTGCAGTGTCCTAGTAGGTGAGTTCAATAGAGCCACTGACAGAGGACAGATTCACCTTCTCCTGTGCCGTGCCTGTTCTCAGTTCAGCACTCCTGCCTGCTTGGTCACGCTCGTTGAAAGTGATGGTACCACTGGTGGTGGATGCCTTTACATTCAGATTTGCATTTGCCCGCAGATCCAGTTCAAGGCCTCCGCTGGTTGAGCTTGCGGTAAGGGAACCGGAAGAGAGGATCTCCGCCTCTGCCTCTATGCCGCTGCTGATACTCTTCAGCAGTATCTCCTTTGCAGTGATTTTCTGCACATCGATGCTGCCGCTGATTGTTGAGAACTCAAGGTCTCTGAGACTTTTGGCTTCAGAGCCGCTGAGGGAGGAGCTGGTCGTAAAGACCTTCAGGCTCTCCTTGGTTTCAAGGGTGAGGAAATCGACCTCACCGCTGGTGCTCCTGATTTCCATCGTCTGAGCCTTCATCGGGTGGAGGATCTGAATATCACCGCTGATGGTGGAGACATCCAGACTGCCCAGGCTGGAAGAGGGAAGGGCGATCATCAACGTTGAGGGGGCATAGGAGAAGAAGCGGAAGAACCAGTTGGTTTTGGGCTTTACTTCCACGCTCAGATTCGATGTGGTCTTGAGGACGGAGAGGACATCCCGCTCATTGCCTCCGATGGAGACAGTGGCACGCTTGAGCGAATCATCCACTTCGATGACAACATCATTGGCGATCGTCCTCACCTTCAGGGAGTCATTGGCCTTGAATTCGAAGTCCCGATCGCTTCGAGTTGCCCTGCCTCGGCCCTCCCAGCCCTTCACCAGGGTGAAGGAGAGCGCGAGCAGTATTACCAGTACGATCAGAAATATTTTGTTGGCCTTGGTATCCTTGAGCATATCATTGTCCTTCGCGGAACCTGTCGTCCCAATCCCGTTCCTTGTTGAACATCTCGCTCTCCATCTTCTCCACCTTCTTCTTCAGCTGCTCGTACTCAGCTTTGAGCTCTTCGTCGCTCTGGGTGGTCTCCTGTTCGCGGTAGATGGTGGACGAGCTTTCGTATCCGGGGTTCATCGGTATCACCAGCGCTGCCGCCAGGTAGATCAGGGCACCAGGGAAAATACCGGTGGCCAGAACCACAAGGAAGACAATCAGACGAACCGGGTCGGCGGGCAAGTCCCTCCACTCGGCAAGGCCGGTGCAAACCCCGAAAATCTTTCCCCGAGGGGATCTGTACAATCGTTTGGTAGCCATAGCAATCATTCCTTCCATTCCTTATCGTGCATACCTTCGGGCTTCTCCCTCCGGTTGTTCATTATCGTCTCAAGATTCGCCAGCCGCTGCTGCAAATCATCGATACCCTTCTTCAGTTCCGTCCGGTTGGTTCCGCCCTTGAACTCTGAGAAGGATGCTTCCCAGGTTTCGCCTTTCTTTCCCTTGGGCATCTTCATCTTGGAAGAACTGTAGGTGCCCGGGGGGAGTCCCATCTCCATCTCACGCATCCTCAGTGCTGCTTCGATCTTTTTCTTTCGCAGCGAGTAACGGTGATCGATCGTGGACACGATGATGACAAAGGTGAAGATGACACTCAGAATCCATACTGCTTCCATCTCTGACCCCTTTCCTTACAAGCCGGCGCGTTTGCGAAGCTCTTCGATCTCGGCATCGATGTCATCCATCTCTTCAAGATCGCGGAACTTCTCGTCGAGCGAGGAGGGTCGGCGATTGAGGTCGTTGTTGGCCTGCATCCGGTCGATCTTCTCTTCCATATCGTTGAAGCGGTTGAAGGTGGCTCCTTCACTTGCCCTTTTGAGGGTCTCCTGGGCAGCCTGCTCTTCACGGGCACGCTTTGCACGCTCAACCATCATCTGGTACTTCTGCTTCACCGTAGTCAGCTTATCCTCGATCTGGGTGATCTCGCCCTTTGCGGTCTTGATCAGCTCATCATAGGTTGCCAACTCTTTCTCAAATTGCTCGAGTGTAGCCTTTGCAGTCTTCCTCTCAAGCAATGCTTCCCTTGCCAAATCCTCGCGACCCTTGCTGATGGCAAGCTCTGCACGGTTCTGCCAGCGCTGCACTGCATTGAGTGCTTCCTTGTATGCCCTGTCGGTCTTGGCTCTGCTTGCCATTTTGGCAGCGCAGGAACTTTTAAGCTCAATCAGGGTATCTTCCATCTCCTGCATCATCAACTTGATCATCTTCTCAGGATCTTCAGCCTTGTCCAGCAGCGAGTTGATGTTGGCATTGACAATATCCAAGAATCTTGAAAAAACTCCCATACCTTTCTCTCCTTAGGTAGTAGTACCACCTGTGTAACTATAAATCTAGTTGCATGAACCGTGCCAACTCTTTGAATTTGGGGAAAATACCGCTAAGTCACCATTTTACCGGGGATTGCACCCCTTCCTCTTTTCTCAGCGGGCAAGACATGCTACCCTTGCGCTGGTGAAACCTGCCAAGATTGGCAAAATTTACCAAACAAGGAGTGCACCATGGAAGCCATGCAGGGGGGATACAACCAGCAACCGCTTGGTGAAAGCGAAGTCTTCCTCGAATTCCAGAGCAAGCTCAGCCGCGCTGCAACCGTCAATCGCTCCGTCCTGCTGGTGGGTGAACGGGGAAGCGGCAAGGAGATTGCTGCCCGCAGGCTTCACTTCCTCTCCCCCAGGTGGCAACAGAATCTGGTGACAGTCAACTGCGCAGCCCTTCCCCCGTCCCTGATCGAGACCGAGCTCTTCGGCTACGAGCAGGGGGCTTTCACCGGTGCCCAGAAGACCCGCAAGGGACGCTTCGAAGAGGCGGAGGGGGGAACGCTCTTTCTCGATGAGATCGGCCTCATCCCCCTGGAAGTCCAGGAGAAAATCCTCCGTGTGGTTGAGTACGGCACCTACGAACGGGTCGGCTCCTCGGTCACCCATGAATCGAATGTCAGGATCATCGGGGCAACCAATGCCGATCTTCCCACCCTCTGCCAAGAGGGGAAGTTCAAGGAAGATCTGCTCGATCGTCTCAGCTTCGAGGTGCTCTTCCTGCCCCCCTTGCGGGAACGGGGAGAGGACATCATCCTGCTCGCCACCTACTTCGCCTCCAAGATGGCCCTCGAGTGTGGGCGCAAGGAGATGCCCTCATTCAGTGAAGAAGTCCTCTCAGTGATGCTTACCTATCCTTGGCCCGGCAACGTACGCGAATTGAAGAATGTGGTTGAGCGGGCTGTGTATCGCAGCGACTGTGCCCTGATCGAACAACTCGATTTCAATCCCTTTGAGAATCCCTTTGCCAAGATCGGAGAAAAAGAGATACCGACTTTGGGCAAGGCTGAACAGACGTTGGACCTTGCCTTCTTCGACCAGGCCCGTATTGAACTTGACCTGCTCTACCTTCGGGAAGCGCTGAAGCAAGCTTCAGGCAACCAAAAAGAGGCAGCCAAGCTGCTTGGGCTCACCTACGACCAACTCAGGGGCCTCTACCGCAAGTATCAGGACCAGGTATAAAAGAGAGCAGGACACCAGAAAATGTCCTGCTCAAAGAGAAACCCCGAGAATGTCATGAAAGATGCGAATTGCTGACTATCGTGAAGGCAACATCAAGGCAGTCAACAAGTAAGCCACGGTCATCGGAACAAACCCCACTGAGAAGAGCAGGATCAGGCCGACGATTCTGAGCAGTGCCACCGGAAGTCCCGACCAGGAGGCCAAGCCTTGGAAGACGCCGAGTATCATGCCGCTCTTTTCCCGGAACAAGGTCCGGTTCTCTTCTCTGTAGTACTGCATTATTTCTGCTCCTTCTTCTTGGACATGGAACTCTTCAAGCTCTCCAGCTCAGCATCAATGGCACTGTCGTTCTCCATCTTTGCAAACTCATCACTGCTGGAGGTGCTCCCATGGTAGCCTGCCATCTCGGCGTCAGCTTCCATCCGCTCAATCTTGCTCTCCAGCTCACTGAACTTTCTGGCAAGATCGGCACTGTCGCTGTTCTTCAGCGTCTGTGCAACCTGCTTCTTCTCCTTGGCGCCGCGGGCACGCTGAACGAGAATCTGCTGCTTGTCCTTGACTTCCTTGAGCTTGTCAGCAATCTGGGTAAGCTGGGAGGCCTGGCTGGCGAGGATTGAGGTGAGGGTGGCCAATTGCTCCTCTACACGCTTGATCTGCTCGCTTGCATACTTCTTCTCAACCAAGGCCTCCCTGGCAAGATCCTCACGACCGTTGGTGATGGCCAGCTTGGCCCGCTCTTCCCAGCGAAGAACGGATTTCTCAAACTCCGCCTTCTCACGCCCGAGGCTGGTTTGCTCGGCCTTGCGGGCCGCCATGGAGGCACGAGCCTTGGTCTGGGTGTCCTCCAATTCGGTGATCATCAGGCTGATCATCTTTGCCGGATCTTCCATCTTATCCAGAACGCTGTTGACGTGTGAGTTGAAGATATCGGCGATTCTCTTGAACATCTGCATCATTTTCTCCTTTCGCCATTTGTTGGCTGTTGTGTTTGTATTGACGTAGACTCTTATGCAGAAGGCGTGCCAACTTTGGAAAACATCATACAATACCACTATTTTTCTGGTATTTTCCTCTAAAACTGGAAAAACCCCGCCATCGATGGTAAAATTAACCACATTCTGTGGCCAACAACACCAATTTGGACTCCTTGTAAGGGCTTCCGTGAGCGTGTAGACTGAAGCGCATGAGTACCTTATATATGGTGGCAACTCCCATCGGGAATCTTGAGGACATCACCTATCGCGCGGTAGAGACCCTGCGTTCTGTGGATGTGATCGCTTGTGAAGACACCCGTCATACCCAGGTGCTGCTCAACCACTTTGAGATCAGCAAGCGACTCATCGCCTGTCATGCCCATAATGAGATCAACTCAGCCCAAGGCATCGTGAACCTGCTCTCCGAGGGCAAGGATGTGGCCTTTGTTTCGGATGCGGGGACCCCGGGTATCAGCGATCCTGGGGCGAGGGTGGTCAGTGCCGTTCGCAGTGCGGGTTTTGCCGTGGTTCCCATCCCTGGAGTTTCTGCGGTTGCCACCTTGGTCAGTGTTGCCGGTTATGTCGGCAAGACATTCACTTTTGAAGGCTTTCTCAGCCCACGCAAGGGGCGCCGGACAAAGCGCCTGGAAGCCCTGCTTGCTCGCAACGAAGCCTTCATCCTCTATGAATCCCCCTTCCGCATCGTAAAAACCCTTGAGGAAATCGCCGTTTTGGACAGTGCGAGGACCGTGGTCGCCGGGAGGGAGATGACCAAGAAGTTCGAGGAGTTCTTGCAGGGCAAGGCAAACGAAGTAGCCGCACTTCTTAGTGGAAGGCAAGCGATCAAGGGAGAGTTTGCCCTCTTGGTGGCACCGATTGAGGCAGAGGCAGCCGATGATCACGATAGCGAAGCTTAGGACACTGAGAGACCGCACCTGTGTCCGAAAGACAGCCCTGCTTTTTCATCAGATGGCATCCTCGATACCCTTGGACAGAGAACAAAGGGCCTATCTTGCCTCTTTGACAGGTCTTTTCACCTCAGAGCAGTTTTCCCAAGTACTGACTGAAACCGAGCAAAGCCATCTTCTTTTGCTTGCCCATCGCTTGGAAAGCAAGGATGGCAAGGATCTTGCCATCCTGTGTGACGATATCCACTATTTTCTCTTGGGGGTATTGGGCAGCGATCCCTCCGACTGGGACTTTGTGGACCAGCAAGGGAATCTCGACGCTTCCAAAAGGAGGGTGCTCTCTCATTCACTGGTGCTCGATCGCCTGCGCTCCCCCCACAACATCGGTTCCATCTTCCGCAGTGCCGACTCCTTTGGGGTGAAGAAGATCTATCTGGTTGAGGGCTGTGCGGATGTGAATCATCCACGGTGCCTGCGCACCAGCCGTGGCTGTACCGGGACAGTGGAACACGAGGTTGTCGAAGAGCAGGCCCTTCTTTTGCTGCTTCGTTCATCCTCCCTTCCGCTGTTTGCCTTGGAGACTGGGGGAACAAGCATGGATCTTTTTTCTTTTCCCGGCGAAGGAGTTGCAGTCATCGGGGGAGAGGAACTTGGAGTCAGCCCCTCTCTGCTGGCACTCTGTGAGGCATCGCTTGGGCGTGTTTCTCTTGAGATGGGAGGAACAAAAGGCTCATTGAATGTGGCAGTTGCCACCGGCATCATGCTGCACAGCTGGTTCACTACATGAAAATGCTCAAGGCTGAGGAAAACTACCGGAGGATGACGGAGCAACCGGTGAAGAGCCTGGTTGTCCAGCTTGCCATCCCTACCATCATCAGCATGCTCATCACCTCCTTCTACTCGATGACCGACACCATCTTTGTGAGCCGTCTTGGCACGACAAGCAGTGCTGCCGTCGGGGTGGTCTATTCGATCATGAGCCTCATCCAGGCCATCGGAATCACTCTTGGCCAAGGTTCTGCCAATACTGTCGCTCGTCTTTTGGGTGAGAAGAAACGGGTGGAGGCTGACCAGGTCTTCTCCACTGCCTTCGCCACCTCGATGGGACTTGGCCTACTCTTTGGAGTGGTAGGCCTTGCATTCACGCACAATTTTGTGCGGTTCCTTGGCGCGACTCCCACCATTGAGGAGGAGGCTGTCAGGTATGCATCGATCATTCTCATCGGTTCTCCTTGGATGACTGTCTGCTATACGATGAACAACAACCTCCGCTCAGAAGGGAAGGCATATCTGGGTATGCTGGGAATGAGTGGGGGAGCCTTGCTCAATGTTGCCCTCGATCCCATTCTCATCTTCACCTTCGGCATGGGCATCCGGGGAGCGGCTCTTGCCACGGTAATCAGCCAGTTTTTCAGCTTTGTGGTGCTCTTCTCCCACTTTGTGCAAAAACGCAGCAATCTCAGCCTCTCACTTTCCCATATCCGCTTGAAGTGGTGGATCTACCGCAATATCCTCAGTGTGGGATCTCCCTCGCTGATCAGGACCTTGCTTCACACCGTCTCGACTATCTGCCTGAATGTGTTTTCTGCCCCCTTCGGAGATGGTGCGATAGCGGCAATGTCGATTACCACACGGGTCATGCAGCTGCTCAACTCCGCGTTGATCGGTTTCGGCCAAGGGCTGCAACCGGTAGCAGGCTTCAGCTGGGGTGCGAAGCGATACGAACGGCTCAAGGAGGCGTTTCTCTTTTGTGTCAAACGTGGGGTGTTGGTGTTCAGCGGGATCGGTGTCGTCTGTTTCATCTGGGCGCGTGAGATCATGCTGCTCTTTCTCTCGGATCCCCAAGTGGTGGCCATAGGAACAACTGCAATCAGGCTTCAGTGCCTTCTGATGCCGCTTTCAGCCTTCAACACCCTCAGCGGCATGGTTTTTCAGAGCACAGGTCATGGCACTGCCAGTTCCGTACTCGCCCTTGCCCGGCAGGGTATCTTCTTTGTGCCGGTAGTTGCCGTTCTTCCCTCTCTGGTGGGCATATGGGGAGTGCAATTGGCACAACCAATCGCAGATGTGGCTACCTTCATCCTCTCGCTATGGTACATCCTGCCGTTCATGAGACGGCTCACCAGACTAGCCTCGGTTGGCTGATACTGCCTGGTACATCCTTCGCAGGCGATCCTCAATATCAAAGTTGAAGTTTCCTGCACTCCAGTTGCCCTTTGCATTGCGCACCCCGGCGTTTCGTCCGGTAAGCAGTTGCATGCCCTCTTCGATGGTGCTGATGGGATAGATGAAGAACTGTTTCTCCCTGATTGCCTCGAGCACCTCGTAGCTGAGAATGAGATTGCGCACATTCTGGATAGGGATGATCACTCCCTGCTTGCCGCTGAGACCTGTGGTACGACAGGTTCGGAAGAAACCCTCAATCTTTTCATTGATGCCCCCCACAGGCTGGATGAGGCCCATCTGGTTCACCGAACCGGTGACTGCGATGTCCTGGCGTACCGGAAGCTCTCCGATGGCAGACAGCAGGGCGTAGAGCTCGCTTGAGGAGGCACTGTCCCCATCCACCTCTGCATAGGATTGCTCAAAGGCGATGCCTGCATAGATGGAGAGGGGGAAGGTCCGGGCATAGTGCTTGCGCAGGTAGCCCTCGAGGATCAAGAGCCCCTTGTCGTGGATCTCCCCGCTGAGGCCTGCTTCATGCTCGATGTTCACGATTCCCTCATTACCCGGGGCAACAGTGCAGGTGATGACGGTGGGGGTGCCGAACGAGGCGCTGCCGCGGTCCATGACCGCAAGCCCGTTCACCACACCGATCTTGCTCCCGTTGAGGCTGATGAGCATCTCCCCATTGAGGATCTCGTCATTGATTTTGCTCTCACTCATGCCGCTGGCATAACTGCGCTCCTCATTGACGGTAAGGATCATCTGGCTGTCGATTTTCTCTTGCCCCTGCTTTTTTGCCCACCAGTTTGCCTCTTCAAGCAAATCATTGAGCACGGAGAACTGGGTGCTCAGCTGTGTCCTCGACTCTACGTACCAGCAGCTGTAGCGCAGCAACTGGCAGAAGGCGGTATCATCGAGAGGCAGCAGCTTGTTCTCGGTGGCATAGGACTCGAGGGTGGCAATGCTCTGCCCAATCGATGTTTCATCGAGGGGCATGGAGTAGTCGAACTGTGCATTGAGCTTGAACAGCGTAAGAAAGCGTTCATCCCCTTCGGTGAGGGTGTCATAGGTCTCTTCACTGCCGATGAGGATCACTTTCAGGGAGAGCGCAGGAACTTGGGGACGGATATAGCTCCCTTTCAGTTCGCCTTTGGAAGGGATCTTGCTCTCCAAAACCAGCGTATTTGCGTCAAGATGCCGCTTGAGTGCGTCCCAAAGCCCATTCTCGCTGAGCAGTTCCTCGGCATCGATGACAATGAAACCCCCGCTGGCTTCCAGAAGCGATCCGGCACGCAGACTCAGATGAGGGACTTTCTCTTTGCTGTCGACCGAACCGAAGAGGTTGGTGAACGAGGGGTGGTTCTCGATGATGAGCGGCCTTTGTTTTGACCTTGCATGATTGACCACGAGGTTTGCACGGTACTTGGTTGCGATGCTGTCTGAGCGCAGTACTTGCTCATCCAGATAGCGAATGTGTTTTGCCATCCGTTTCAGGTCTGCTCTGAGGTGGGTGAAGTGCTCGGGCAGGGGAGTGTGGGAAAACTCTGCTTCAAGTCCGTCCACCAAGGACAGCGCCTTCTCCAAGAACTGCTCCTTCGTGATGGCCAGATTGAGAATCTCCTGGTTGAAGAGCTCAGAGGCATCACTGAACCGCTCACCTTCTCCTGCGGGGAGTGTGAGGACCTTCGGACTGTCAGGTTGGGGGAAATTGCAGACATAGACGATGTCCCTGAGCGAGGAGATGTCTGACCTGAGATCCTCAACACAGTGACGCACCGCCTCATGGCGGCCACTGCCGCTATCCCCACTTACATAGAGGTTGTACCCGCTCTTCTCCAACGAAAGAGCCAGCTCGAGGGTACGAAGTGCCCGAGGTTGCCCGACGATTCTTTCCCATCTTGCCTTGGTACGGCAGTCTTGGATGGTGGACAGGTCGAACTCAAAGGAGGCTTCTTCAAAGGAGAGGGGTTTTACCCGTGTGCTGGTTTCGGTCATGACCGAACTATAGGTGGTGGAACAAAAGGTGTCAACTCTCTATACTGGGGCCATGAAACGTTCAGAACTGACAACCTATCTTGATGCATATCTGGAAATTGGGGCCTTCGAGCCGCTGGACCGTTCACTCAACGGATTGGTGGTTGCAGGCGATGATCGCGAGGTAAGGAAGGTGGCGTTTGCAGTCGATGCCTGCCAGTCCACATTCGAAAAGGCACGGCAAGAGCAGGCAGATCTTCTGGTAGTTCACCATGGCCTCTTTTGGGGCTCTCCGCTTGCCGTAACTTCCACGCACTACCGCCGCCTGAGAACGCTCATCGAAGGGAATTTGGACCTCTATGTCGCCCATCTTCCGCTGGATGCCCATTCTGTGGTTGGCAACAACGCAGTCATGGCACAGAAGCTAGGCCTTGAGGATCAATCCATGTTTGCTCCCTACAAGGGCAGGATGCTCGGTTGCAAAGGTATCCTGGCCAATCCTTCCAGTCTTGCCGACCTGTGCAAGAAGCTTGGCTTTGACAAACCGGTGATCCTGGACTTCGGAAAGGATGAGGTAAGAGAGGTGGGCATTGTCAGTGGCGGGGCTAGTGGTGACGTCCATGAGGCAATCGCCGAAGGCCTTGATCTCTTCATCACCGGCGAGGTTGAACACCAGATCTACCACGAGGCGTTGGAGCACTCCATCAATGTCATCGGTGGGGGCCATTATCTGACTGAGGTGTTCGGGGTGCAGGCCCTGATGGAGCACCTGAGGCAGAAGTTTGGACTTTCCGTCGTCTTTGTTGCCAACCCAACCGGGTTATAGTATAGTCAGCACTATGGCACCTACACAGAAAAGCCGGTTTGTACCGCTGATTCTCACCCTGTTCATCATCCTGAGCGACCAGCTTTCCAAGGCGTGGATCGTCAAGAACGTTGCAGAGAATACCATTGGATGGAGATTTCTTGGCGACTTTCTTGCCATTGTGCATGTACGCAACACAGCCATAGCCTTCAGCATGGGAGACAGCCTGCCGATGCTGGTGAAGCTTCTCTTCTTCATCATTGTCCCGGTCTTGCTGGTCATTGCAGTCTGCTATGCATATTTTTCCAACAAATTTGCACTCAATCAGTTCCATCGATGGGTCCTTGCACTCTTTTTGGGAGGCGGCATTGGCAATCTCATCGACCGGATTTTCCGCAGTTTCCGCGTGGTCGATTTCATCAGTGTGAAAGTGTATGGCTTTCTCGGTTTCGAACGCTGGCCTACCTGGAATATTGCGGATGCCTCACTCGTGGTCAGCGGCATCCTGCTGGCTCTGAGCATCTTGTTTATGAAGGAAGAGAAGAATGTCCAAGAAAAGTAATACCCTTTGGTTCATGTTGGCGGCTACCGTGCTGAACATCCTCCTGATGATGGTCCTCTTCATCATCTGCTTCATTCTCATCACCCGCTTTGTTGATCCGAACAGCAGCCTCATCCCCCTTTGGCTGGGGCTCACCTTCTTGGTGAGCATCGGAGGCAGCTTCTTTTTCTACTCACGCATCATCAAGTGGATGAACACCAAGTACAACCTCGAGGAGAAGCTCGGGCCCATCTTCGGCAGTAAGAAAAAGTCCGACCGCAGGATGGAGTAGTATCCATGAAAGCATCGATCGCCGCCTATTCCAGGATCTCCTGGTACCCTTTCAGTGATGAACCGGTAATCCGCAGCAAGTGGTATATGCCCAGGTTGTGCGATCCTTTTTTCCTCTTTCCCGATCAGAGCCCTGATGGAAAGTGGCACCTTTTCGGCCATACATGGGTGGGTATCGAGCACTTCATCAGTGAGAATGGCATCAGCTGGCAACCAAGAAAGATGGTTGAGCTGCGCGGTCACAGCCCATCCCTCTATATGGAGGATGGGGTCTACTATCTCATCTATGAGAAGCACAATGCCTCCCTGCCCGCCCTAAGCAAGGGCCGCTTGAGAAGGCGTGAGCAGGAGAAGATCAGGTACAGCCGTTTTGAGATGCGCTCATCCACAGACCTGATTCTTTTCAGTGAACCGAAGATTTTGCTGGACAGCAGGATGATAGAGTTTGCATCGGTGGGCTTGAAGAAACCGCGGATAAGCCGGCCCCAGATCATCAGGGATGGAGCGGGTTACCGCCTCTATTTCGGGGCAAGCCATCTTGTGCTGGGCGATACAGGCCAAAAGACAAGCCGTTACTTCGCCCTTGCCCTTTCCAGCACCCTCGAAGGACCTTATGCCCTGGCCAACGAGGGCAGGGCTTTGCTTGAGCCGAACCCTGATGATGAGTACCGCAGCATGGCGGTGGGCAGCATCAAGGTGATCCCTGCCCAGGATGGGTTTGTTGCGTTTGAGTGTGCCATGTACTGGGACAAAAAATTGGGCAAGACCTCATCGGTTCTCCTGCAACTGGAAAGTCCTGATGGGTTGAGTTGGAAACGCTCGTTCCGCTCTCCCATCCTGGTACCCCCGCAAAGCGGATGGGCAAGCAGATATCTCGTTGCCTGCGATATCCACTACAAGGCCGAAGAGGGGTGCTGGTACTGTTACTTCAGTGCCAATGCAAAGCGAGGATTGCTGCCGGTAAGCGAGTCCATCGGCCTCTTGCTGGGCAAAGAACCCTCGTTGCGAAAGGTCTTCATCTAAGCTCTTCGCGCCTCTTCCACTTCGTGCTTCCTTCCCAGACGGTAGTTTTTGACCCGTCGCTCTCCCGTCGCTCGATGACATGCTCAAGCTCGGCTGTATCCTGAAGCAAGGCCTCCTCATCCTTGGCATAGGTGCTGACAAGCAGCTCATCGCCGAGGAAGGTCTGTCTGAGGTAGGAAACATCGGCATGGGAAACCTTGAGACGGTTGCGGAAGGAGGAGGGAAGGCTCTCCAGCGCCCAATTCAGATAACTGATATTGTTCACATGCTGGTTTCGGTCGGTATCGAGATAGCCGATGATGGGCTTGCTGCCGGCCAACAGCACACGCTCACTCTCTCCGATGGACTGCCTGCGTCCCAGCTTGATCTCCTGATGGTGCACTGCATCCTCATGCGGAGGAAGGCCTATGCGCGTTGCCATGTCCAATGGCCTGCACGGCCTACCGCTCTCCAAGTCCAGAATTGCCCACTGTGTGTGGGTGGTGAACAGGAGCTTTCCCGTTTTGTCGAATGCACGGACTACACGAGGAAGGTGGAGACGGATTGGTTCCTGCGCCCAGGTTTCCACTTCAAGCACCTCCGGCCAACGGGTATAGCGCTCAACTTCCATTTGGGTGCGGGTGATGACCCAGGTCTTTCCTTCTTGGTGCATGGCAGGGATCGAACACCCGCGTTGGGCGGCGTGCATGCCGGCTGCCTCCTGCACTACCTGGAAGTAGAAAGCCAGCCGTGCATCAGAAAAGCAGTCGGTCTCATAGCTGTAGGTGACGAAGTTGCTGTGTGCAACATTGTTCTCATCAATGGTTACCAGGTCAAAGCTCATGGTGGTCTCCCTCGGTTTTGGTGTTGCGGTAGAAGCGAAGGGTGCTCCTGCCATACTTGCGCTGGTCATAGCAAACAAGATTTCCCACTTGCTCGGGCCATTGGCCCTTCTCCTCACTTGGGTAGTGGATGATGAACAGTCCCCCTTCGGTGAGCAACCCTTGCTTGTCCACCGCTTGGGCGAGGGATACCTTGCCGTGCATCGGAAAAGGAGGGTCTGCATAGACAATGTCATACTGGCGTTTGGCAGTAGGAATGAAGCGGTTCACATCGGCCATGAAGAGCTTTATCTCCGTCTCCACCATACTGATGTTATCCATGATGGTTGCCTTCTTGAGGCGGTCTTTCTCCACCAGATGGACCAAACTGGCTCCTCGGCTTGCAGCCTCGATGCCCACACACCCGCTTCCGGTGAAGAGGTCCAGCCAGCTCTTGCCCTCAAGATTGCCCAGAATGGAGAAGAGCGACTCACGCATCATGTCCATGGCAGGTCTGATGATTCCTGGAGGACAGACGACTGTCCTTCCCCGATAGATGCCTCCGGTTATGCGCATTGCTTACCCCCAACGCCTTTGATGATAGTTTTTCATCCGCACTTGTGCAAGTTGGTTCTAGGCTTCACTGTGTTCCTCCTCAAAAGGAGGGGCTGTGGAGAGGACTGAACGTATTCTCTGATGCTCGGCGTTCAAAAGACCGGGGTCTGAAGCGAGGATGCGGTCGGCCTCGTTGCGCACGAGTTCGATCAGGTGCAGGTCCTCGGTCAGGGAGGCGAAGATGAGCTTCAGGTACCCTGACTGCCTGGTTCCCGTCAGCTCTCCGGGGCCTCTGATCAAAAGATCCTGTTCGGCAATGTAGAATCCATCGGTAGACTCTTTCATGACCTTGAGCCGCTGTTTCGCCTCTTCGGTCAACTCATTGCCGAATACCAAAAAGCAGTAGGACTGCAGATGCGATCTTCCTACCCGTCCGCGAAGCTGATGGAGGGCCGAGAGGCCGAACCGTTCGGCGTGCTCGATGATCATGCAGGTTGCATTGGGAATGTCGATGCCAACCTCCACCACGCTGGTGGAGACAAGATAGCCGAGCTTTCCCTCCTGGTAGTTCTTGAGGATGGAAACCTTCTCCTCCTCGTCGAGCTTGCTGTGGATGAGTGCGGAAGGAACCGAAGGGTACTCACCCTTGAGAAACTCGTACATGCTCAGGACATCCCTCAGGTCGCTCTCCCCACTGTCATCGATGCGAGGATAGACGAAGTAGGCTTGATGGCCACGCAAAAACTCCACCCCCACCGCTTGGTACATGCGTTTGCGGCTTTGTTCGTTGACCAGATGGGTGATGATGCTCTTCCTGCCTTGGGGCATGGTGTGCAAGGTTGAGATGTTGAGATTCCCGAAGACAGTCAGGGAGAGGGTGCGGGGAATCGGGGTGGCGGTCATGAGCAGAAGATCGGGAACACGGGCTTTTTCCAGCAGGGCAAGGCGTTGTTCGACACCAAAGCGATGTTGCTCATCGATGATGACATAGCTGAGGTTGTGGAAGACCACCTCCTTGGAGAAGAGGGCATGCGTCCCGATGACGATGTCCACTTCTCCTTCAGCTATGGCCTGGAGCAATAGCTTCCTCTCTTTGTTCTTGACCGAGCCGGTGAGGAAGGCAAGGCGGATTCCCAGCTTTGAAAGCAACTGGAAGCCGGATTCTGCGTGCTGGCGCGCCAGCAGTTCGGTCGGTGCCATGAAGGCAACCTGGCCTCCCTTGCCCAGCACATGCAGGGCGCTGATCCAAGCAACCAAGGTCTTGCCACTGCCGACATCACCTTGCAACAGGCGGTTCATCGGCAGTTCACTGTCCAAATCCTGACGAATCTCCTTGAGGCTGGCCAACTGGTCGCCGGTGAGGGCGAAAGGCAACGCTTCGATGCAGGCAAGCTCGAGGCGGGAAGGAGTGCTAACCCCTGGTGCTTGGCTTCTCTGTTCCAAGCCTTTGTGGCGGCGTGCTACCAGCTGAAGATAGAAAAGTTCGGTGAAAGCAAGGGTTTTCCGCGCCTGTTCCAGAGCCTGGAGTGTGGGGGGGTTGTGGTAGCAGCGAATTGCCTGGTCGGTGTCCAGAAGATCGTAACGTTGCTTGAGGTCCTCACTCAATTCATCCGCAAAGTGTGCTACCTGTGAGAGAATGGCCTGCACATTGCTTCTGATGAGGCGTTGGCTGAGCGAGCCACGCAGAGGATAGATGGGAAGGATCTTGCCGAACTGTTTGGGAAAGTCTCCGTCCTCGGTTGCAGGGTAGAGCTCGAACTGGGAGCTCTGCAGCTCCCCCCGATGGACGGAAACACTTCCGTAGAGATAGTAGAGTTTCCCGATCCTGATGGTTTTTTCCAAGAAATTACGTCCGAAGCAGAGCAAGCTGAGCCTTCCATCACCTTGCTGGGAGGCATCGCGCACGATGATTTTCAGGGTTCGCTTCTTGCCGGCTTTCAGCCCGAAATAGGAGTGTGAAAGAACTTCGACCAGGGTGTTTGCCACCTGTCCATCACCAAGGCTTCCCAGCGGCCTGACCTGGCTGCGGTCTTCCCAGCTGCGGGGAGAGAGCAACAGCAGGTCGCTGTAGGTGGTGATGCCCAGTTCGGAGTAGGAGGCCTTGGCGGCAACACCCACCCCGCTTAATGTGCTGATATCCTGGTTCTGGTTCCTCAGGTACTCCATGCGCTAGAAGCTGAGCTTGGCAAAGAAGCCTATCAGGAAGCGGAGAACCAGCGAAGTACCGATGTAGAGGGCTATGAAGAAGATCAGGCTGGTGATTACCAACTGCCGGTCGTTGATGGCTTTCTTTGGGTAGATGAGGTTCTGCACCCAGTTGAGTACCCCTCCGATCATGGAATCGAGCATGGTGATGTAACCGATGCTCTGGGGGCTCCGCCGGTAGCAGAAGACCAGACGTATACCCAACATGATGATTACAAACCAGAAGATCGGGCTTACCAGATAGGACCAGAGGGTCTGCAAGACGAGGGCGAACACCATGCCCACCGTCAGGCTGCCATAGCTGCCGTAGAGGCGGAGCATCGACTGCACCACCGACAGGGCAGCGAGAGCGACCAACGGGGTGAGGTCAAAACGACTGCGCCTGAGACTGCTGATGCCCTTGAACCAGGAAAGATACGGGTCGACAATCTTGCCCAGGTAGTAGGCGAGGGGATTCTCTTGCGTCTGGCCGGGGACGCGTATCCAGGTGAGGACTATCCTGAGCCAGATCAACAGGGAGTAGAAGGAGAGCAGGCTTGCCAGGATGGAAGCAATGGTCATGAAGGCATTTGATCCTGCGGTTACCGCAACTCCATCAATGTAGGTACTTTGGTTCATCGTATTCCTCCACAATCCAACATACCCAACTTTTGTCGCTTAGTCGAACCAAATATGCAAAATTGCCGGATTTTCCTGCAAAGCCTGCACCAGGTCGTCACAATAGCGCACACTGAACTCCCTCCCGCACGCAACGGTGGTTCCCAACTCTTCCCCCTCATGGCGGAAGTGGAGGTGCAACGAACAGCTGCCCCCCCAGCTCAGGCAGGTATCCCTGAGGTGGGATATATGCTCGTTGCTGCAGAAGGATTTTTCGAGTTCGATGTGGCACCGGGAGACAGCGAGGGGGGCGAGCTGGTTCGGATCCTCGAAGATCTGCTCAATCAAAAAGGAGATCTTGTCATTGCCCCGTGAATTGTCAAACTTGCCGATGAAACCGTAGATGCCATCGACGCGCACAGTATCACGATACTGTTCGAAGGTCTTGGGAAAGAGGGTGGCATCGAAGGTCGCGTTTCGGTCCGTCAGTTGCAAGAAGCCCATGATACCCCCCTTTTGGGTGGTGAAGGGCCTGATCGAACTGACCATGGCAATGATGTTCGTCGGGCGGCCGAAGGGCAGTTGATCCAACTTGGAGGTGTTGACCGTAACCCGTTGGGTTATCGCTTGGGCAAAGGCATCAAGCGGGTGGCCGCTGATGTAGAAGCCAAGAAGCCCCTTCTCCATCTCAAGCTTTTCAGGGATCTTCCAATCCTCAACCTCCCGCATCGTGAAGGTATCCATCGAGGCTTCGGTCTCCTCATCGAAGAGGGAGATCTGGCCGAATGCGGTGGCCTCCTTGCGCTTTTGCACATAGGTGATGGCATCGCCAAGGTTCTCCAGCAGCGTGGGACGGTTGGTACCCAGGGTGTCAAACGCTCCTGCCTTGATCAACGACTCGAGCAACTTGGTGTTCATCGCCTTGGTGTCGAGACGGGTCAGGAAGTCCAGAAAGTCCTTGTAGGGTCCTGCATTCTCGCGTTCCCTGACCAACTGCTCGACCACACCCTCCCCGACATTCTTGATGCCGGCAAGGCCATAGACGATCTTACCGTCGACAACGGAGAAGTGCTTGTCCGAATAGTTGACTGAGGGCGGGAGGATATCCAACCCCTGGTCTTTTGCCACCTGCAGATACTCACTGAACTTGTCAGGGCTCCCCATCTCGTTGGTGAGGTTTGCAGCCCAGAATTCGGCAGGGTAGTTGGCTTTGAGGAATGCAGTCTGATAGGCAACCACTGAGTAGGCGACCGCGTGACTCTTGTTGAAGCCGTAGCCGGCGAAAGGTTCAAGCATCTCAAAGATCTCTGCGGCATGCTGCTCGCTACGCCCCAAGGCCTTGGCCCCGGCTATGAACTTCACTTTCTCCTTTTCCAGGGCGGCAACTTTCTTCTTGCCCATGATACGCCTGAGAATGTCTGCACTGCCAAGTGAGTAACCGGCGATGATCTGGGCCACCTTCATGACCTGTTCCTGGTAGACAATGACGCCGTAGGTGGTTTTCAGCTCTTCCTCAAGCTCAGGGTTCGCGTAGGTAATGGGCTGTTTGCCCAGCTTGCAGTTGACGAACTGGGGGATGTAGGCCATCGGGCCGGGGCGGTAGAGGGCGTTGAGAGCGACCAGGTCCTCAATATTCGACGGCTTTGCTTCCTTGAGGATGTTCTGCATCCCCTGACTCTCAAACTGGAAGACAGCGGTGCTGTCGCCCTTGCAGAGCATGGCAAAGGTTTTGGGATCCTGCTCGTCGATTACCGCTGCGTTGAATGAGGGGTCTTTCTTGTGGATCAGGTCCTCGGTGTGCTTGATGAGTGTCAGCGTCTTCAGACCCAGAAAGTCCATCTTCACCAAGCCGCACTCCTCGATGAGGTCCATGGTATATTGGGTGGAGATTGCACCGGTTTTGGCATCACGGTACAGCGGGACGTACTTGACCAGCTGCTCCTTGCCGATGACAACCCCTGCAGCATGGGTGGATGTGTGTCGGTTCAAGCCCTCCAAGCGGCGTGCTGCATCAAAGAGCTCTGCGTAAATTCCTCCCCGGCCTTCCAACTCTCCGAGTTCCTTGTTCTGTTCGAACGCCTTGGTGAGCGTCATCTTCGGATCGTCGGGAATGAGTTTGCAGATGTTGTTCGACTCGTCGAAGGGGATGTCCAGTACGCGTGCCACATCCTTGACCACGGCCTTTGCCTTCAGGGTCCCGAAGGTGGCGATCTGGGCCACCCGCTCGGTACCGTAGTGGTCGGTCACGTAGTTGATGACTTCCTGCCTCCGTTCGAAACAGAAGTCGATGTCGAAGTCAGGCATGCTTACCCGTTCCGGGTTGAGGAATCGTTCGAAGAGGAGGTTGAACTTGATGGGATCGACATCGGTGATCTCGATGGAGTAGGCAACCAACGATCCAGCACCGGAGCCGCGGCCGGGACCTACGGGGATTTCGTGGTGCTTGGCCCACTGGATGTAGTCCATGACGATGAGAAAGTAGCCTTCAAACTTCATCTTGATGATGACATCAAGCTCGTAGTCCAAGCGCTTCTGAAGTTCTTCGGTGATGACGGCGTACCGTTTTCTCAACCCTTCGTTGGAGAGATGGCGAAGGTAATCGGCAGGGTCGGAGAAGCCGTCCGGTACCTGAAAATCCGGTAGCAGTGGTCCGGGGAAGTGAATTTCAAGATTGCACCGCTCGGCGATGCGATTGGTGTTCTCCAACGCTTCGGGACACCAGGAGAAGAGACTGTACATCTCATCCTGGGTTTTCATGTAAAACTCATGGTTGGGAAAACGCATGCGGTCGGGGTCGTTCTTCTTGGAGTTGGTTCCGACACACAGCAAGAGATCCTGGGCATTCGCATCGTCTTTGTCGATGTAGTGGATGTCATTGGTGCAGACCAAGGGGATGCCGGTCTCATCGCTGAGTTGCTTGAGCAGGGGGTTGGTCCGCTTCTGCTCGGCAAGGTTATGGTCCTGCAACTCGAGAAAGTAGCGTCCATCATCAAAAACCGAGGAGAACCAGAGGGCACGCTCCTTGGCCAGGTCGTACTGATTGTTCAGAAGATGCTGAAGAATCTCACCCCCAAGGCAGGCAGAAAGGCAGATAAGGCCCTCGTTGTACCGCTTCAAGAGCTCATCATCGATGCGTGGTTTGAAGTAGAAGCCTTCGGTGTAGGAGAGAGAGTTGAGCTCCATCAGGTTGTGATAGCCCTGCTCGTTCATTGCCAGAAGGATGAGATGGTACTGACTTGTCCTCTTGCCCCCTGCTGCGGGCCGTTCGGTGTGACCGGTTGGGTTGCAATAGAACTCACAGCCTATGATGGGATTGATTCCAGCATCCTTGGCCGCATAGTAGAAGCGTAGTGAGCCAAACATGTTTCCATGGTCAGTGATGGCCAGGCTGGTCATACCCAGACTCTTGGCCTTCTCCATGTAGCGCTTGATGGGTGCTGCTCCATCAAGAAGGGAGAAATCGGTATGGTTGTGCAGATGGACAAAAGCTTTCTGCATGGCTTGCTCTTCATTTTCAGACATGTATCAGTACTCCACGCACCTACTGCGAGAGCGATTTTGCATTCAGTTCGTGGAGGAAGGACTCAAAGATTCTTCTTCCCCGTTCCAATTGCAGATCACTGATCGCTGAGTGCATTTTGGTCAATTCGGTCACCAGCTCATATGAGAGCGTATTGACCCGTTCTGGATGAATCGGGAGGGTCATTCCCGACAGTTTTGACTCAAGATCCTTGCTGATGTGGAAGGCCTTGCTGGGGAAGGTGATACAGAACTGCACCTTGTTCAGGGAGTTCTGCGAACGCTTCGCTTGGAACGCCACTATAACACATTCGTCAGTGCTGCGGATAGGGTCCTCAACGGTGACGATCTTCTGGTAATCACCGTATTCCAGACCGATACGGATCCTGGTGAGGAGGGCTTTCTGCTCACCGAGCAGGAGCTTTCCCTCCCGGTCATAGAGCTTGGAGATGGGAATCCAGTGGGTGGATACCTTTCCTCCCTGATAGTACTTGATCTCAGCCATCGCATCGAGTACGGCCAGTGTGGTGGAGAGTGAGAGGCGCACATCGGGAACACACAGAGAGCCCCCGATGGTGACTTGTCGCCTGACAATCTGGCTGGCAAGCGTCCTGAGGGTCTCCTGCAGGATATCAGGGAGAACCAGCTTCCCTGCTGAGAGCAGCTGGCTGGCTGTAACCATGGAGCCGATTTCCACAAACCGGTCGTTGCGAGTGATTTTCTTCAGTTCCTCCATTCCTCCCAGGTCGATGATCCCATCCTTGATTTCACTGGGATAATACTCACTTTGGCTCATCAGGTATGATCCACCTGCCCAGATTGTGGCCTGTGGATATCGCCAAGCGATGGCTGCGAATTCGCTGAGGGTTTTGGGAGCATGGATGACAGGAGACCTAATTCCTTCGTACACGTTTGCGCCTCCTGTAGGTAAGGGCTATCTCGACAATCTGGAGCATCTCCGACATGTCCATGCACTGGCACGTATTCAAGGAGAGCTCCAAGATAATGGCTTTCTTGTCCAGTTTCTCCTCATCGGTTTGCTCCATCCTGAGCGGGAGGTTGTTGGTTCCAAATGACTTGGTGCGTGTGTTGCTGGTGAGATCCTGCAAAATGGACTCGATGATGAGGGTTTTGCTTGCAAAGCAGTTGGGACACGGGGTGTTGCCCGTAGCCTGATAGGCCCGTTCAATATCGCGGTACTGGCGGGTTTTCTGATAACTCTCAAAGGTCTTGATCGTGGCATCCTTGAGCCGGAAGGCTGGGATTACACAGCTGAGTGCGGCTTCATCATTGAGCAGTACGATGCAATTGCCGCAGGCGTTGCCTTTGCAATGGCTGGTGATCGTCTTGTTGCCCACATCCTCCATGAGGATCAGGGAGAGGGGCTTGTTGGAATTGACCGAGAGCGAGAGAGCCTTTCCGTCAATGGTGCATTCAATTTTCATGGTTTGCCTCGCATGGCTGCAAGCAGAGTGGCCCCATCCACCGGCATCTTGGCCACCGGACTGAGCAAGGCCTGCTCAAGGGCCGAAATGAAGGCGGCACTCACCACCCCCTTGAGGGCGCTGGTGATTGAGGAGGAGATTTGTTCCCCCTCTCCCTTTATCATAATATCGATGTCAAAACTGCTTCGGTGGGAAAGCAGGGCTCCTGCTTCCCTGAGGGTGGTGACGATGGTATGCCGAATCTTGCTCTTGAGCACCTGCTCATCAAAAATCCTTGCAAGCGAGACTGAGGCCCAGACTGAACGAACCAACGGCTGAAGGGTTATCGAGTCAACCTCCAGCTCCAAGGCAACCGCTACATAGCTGTTGCTGAAAAACAGCGAGCCTTTTGCCGAAGCCTGGCGCGAAGAGAAGACACTCTCACAGATGGGAAGGGGTTGGACGAATCGCTTTTCCTTGATCTGATTACAGGCTTTCTCTACCTGCATCGGCATTCTTCCACTGTTAGCGGCAAGCACCGAAGGACCGCTGTCGAGCATCTCCTTCTGTTCTTCCAAGAAAGAGATGTCACTCTTTGCGACGCCCAGTTCCTCGCAGATGATCTGGCGCCAGATCTCTGCACTGGATCCGTTGCGATAGAAGGATGTGTTAACCTCCACCTTGTTGTTGGGGTTGAGCGTTATCTGTACAGGCTGCTGGGGAAGGGAGCGGCACTCGCTGCTGAACCCGCTGATACCGGCTCCACAGGCCAAAGCAATGCCGCGGCTGTAGTTGAAGAAGGTGGAAAGCTTGACCCGCATCTGTTTTTGCATCTCATAGGCGGCACTCTTTCGCTGAAAGTCCGACCGTTCGCTTACTGAGCTGACCAGTTCCTTCAGTTTGGCGTACTTGTCACTGCGTATGGCCTGGCTGTGGCTCGGGCTGTCTGCTGCGAACTTCAGCCTCCAGGTCAACGGATTGTAGCCGGTGATCTTGGCCAGGGCACTGTAGTGGGTTTCGGTGGAACAGAGGGCATCATTGTATCCCAAGTCGCCGAAGAAGTGTGCAGGTGCGGTGTTGCTGGTGTGGAAGGTAATCGAAATGGCGAGTGCGTTCAGCGGATAGAGCGGCACCAGGCCTGCAATCAGCTGGTTGGACATCTCATCACTGAACATGGGCTCACAGCCTTGGTTCACCTGCACTTCGATGGACTCAGCGTGTACACGTCCGTCAGCGAGGTACCAGCTCTTGCGTTGTATGGTCAGTTCAGGACGGGAGCTTTCAATTTTGCAGAGCAACTCAACCGGACACTCTCCCTTGATGCAGGCGATGGCTGCGATGGAGGAGAGCGAGGAGGGGGCGAGCAGCATCTCGTCGTGGGGAGCGTAGAAGGGAAGCCTATGGATGATTATCTTGCGCTTGGGGATGCCGGTGGTATCGCTCACCGTCTCCCTGACGTGGCTCGGCCACTGGGTGGGAGTATAGATATGCAGGACATCACCCTCCATCTCCACGTTGATCCGAGTGAGGGTATTGCTCTGATAGTCAGAGCCTGAGAAGCGGTAGGTTCTCTCAAGCGTTTCCAGACCTTTCTCTGAGGTGGCTGTTTCAAGGCTCCCGTAGTGGTAGGTGTACGGGGTGGATTCGATGACGGGCATCCCCCCTTGGTCACTGCTCGGCAACTGATAGGAGATGTTGATCTCCCTGGCTTTGAGTTGCACCGACTCACTGTCGTACCCGAAAAGAGCCAATACGGGCTGGCGGTGATAGGAGATGGTGGAGGAGGTCAACAGTGGTACTGCGCTGTCCAAAACGCGAACCCGGTTGGTTCCCGGGATATCTCTGGTGGAGACAAGAACAAAGTTGTTGTCCAGCTCTGGCAGGGTGATCTCCTCGATTCGTCCTGCATCGACTGAGGAGGTTATCACCAGCCCATGCAACATCGTCACCTTGCCCGCCGAGGGTTTCTTCTCTGCCATCCTACCTACCTCTCTGAAGTAGAAAGATAGCATGTACGCTCCCCAGAAGCAATGAGAGATGCCGTAAACCCAGCTTGCCACACTGCTTCCAAGGCCGTACAATCGAGCCATGAATGCAATCCAGCAAGAGGTACGCTCCCTCATCAAACAGCTCAGTGAGTATCAGAAGTCCTACTATGTGGACAGCCGCCCGCAAGTCAGCGATTTGGAGTATGATCGCCTTTTCGATCGCTTGCAGCAACTTGAGAAGGATCATCCTGAGTTCAGCTATCCCGACTCGCCAACGAGGCGTGTGGGAAGCGACCTGGATGCAGACTTTCCTGAAGTTGCCCATACCATTCCGGTTCTGAGCCTGGATAAGTCCTACACCGCTGAACAGCTGCTCGCCTGGATCGAGAAGACTGAGTCCAAGCTGGATGAGCAGGTGGGGATCGTCATCGAGGAGAAGATCGATGGCATCTCCATCGTGCTCTACTACGAGGAGGGGGTGCTGAGACGGGCCGTTACCCGTGGCAACGGAGCCATCGGCAACGATGTGACGGACAATGTACGGACCATCGCCTCGGTTCCCTTGCGCATCCCGACCAACCAGACATTGGCTGTTCGTGGGGAGGTGTATCTTCCCAAGGCCTCTTTTGCCCAGCTCAACGAGCAGCTGGAGGTTCCTTTCGCCAACCCGCGCAATCTTGCTGCAGGTACGATCAGGCGGGTCAAGAGCAGCCAAGTAGCCAAGGTGCCGCTTCAGATGTTTGTCTATGAGGGGTTTTGGGAGTCTGATGACCAGATGAAGGATCATCTCTCGATTCTTTCGGCGCTTTCTTCCTATGGGTTTCGCATCAATGAGAACCTGGCCTACTTTACCCAGGATGCAACAATGGCCAAGCAGAAGCTGAAAGAGGCAAATCTGAATGGGTTTGCCGGAAGTTTCGGCGATATCGCCTCCTATCTCGATACTCACACCAAGCGGCGCAAGGATCTTCCCTATGAGATCGACGGGCTGGTGGCAAAGGTGGATGAGCTCTCGTTCCGGGAGTTGCTTGGGTACACCGAACACCACCCCAGGTGGGCGATGGCCTACAAATTCGAGTCCCCGCAAGCCCAGACCGAGGTGCTTGCCATCGATGTGCAAGTAGGTCGTACCGGAAGGGTGACCCCGGTGGCACGGGTCAGGCCGGTTCAGGTCGCTGGCTCGACGATAAGCAACATCACCCTGCACAACCAGGATTACATCAACATGTTGGAATTGGGGATTGGTGACAGTGTGGAGATCAGCCGCCGCGGTGATGTCATTCCTGCCGTGGAACGGGTCATAGAGAAAGCAGAGGGTGGGGAGGGCACGTATCATATGCCCACCACATGCCCGGTGTGCAGCACTGTCTTGGTACAGAAAGGCGCCCATACCTTCTGCCCGAATCCAAATTGCCCCCAGCAGGTGAAAGGACGCATCGAGTTTTTCATCGGAAAGGATGGGATGGACATCGAGAACTTTGGCCCGGAGACTGCTGCAGTCCTCATCGACCGGGGTTTGGTCACCGATGTGGACGACCTCTATCGTCTCGACTACCGGAAAGCCTTGGGAGAGCAGAGTGGCTTTGGGGAGAAAAAGATCCGTCTCATCGAAGACGGTATCCAGAAAAGTCTGAAGAAGCCCTTCCGCAAGGTATTGGTGGCCCTCGGGATTCCCGAGCTGGGGAAGAAGGGTGCAGACATCCTTGTCAATGCGGGGCTGGACAGCATGGAGAAGCTGCTGAACGTGGCCAGGGAGCAGGATATCCAGCGCCTTGTCTCCATCAAGCAGATAGGGGAGAAGAGTGCCCAGCTCTATATTGATGCCTTCAACGATGCGGCGATGATCAGGCGCATCGATTCGCTGGCCTCCCTTGGCTTGTCCATGGAGGAGCAACAGCAAGAGGATGCTCCATATGAGCAGAGCTTTGCCGGTCAGGTTTGGTGCGTGACCGGAAGTTTTGAGCACTTCAATCCCCGCACGCTTGCCCTTGAGGAAGTGGAAAAGCGGGGTGGGAGAACCGTTTCATCGGTTACGGGAAAAACTACCCACCTGTTGGCAGGAAGCGGGGCGGGAAGCAAGCTTGAAGCTGCCAAAAAGCTGGGAGTGACCGTCATTGACGAGCAGATGTTCCTTTCCCTGCTCGAAGGTGGGGCTCCCAACCGGGATGAGAGACAAGGAGAGTTCTCTTTTTAGCCAGGTTTAGTGACATTTTCTGCAAA
>LVBG01000056.1 GCA_001603115.1 Spirochaetales bacterium Spiro_05 | reverse complement strand
TCCTGATCAAGCATATCAAATACAAATCGATTTCTTTGCTTCATACTGTATTGCTGCCTTTCCTCACGAATTTTCTCAACCTTTTACCGCCCCACTGTAGGAGCCCATCGTTATCTGACGCTGGAAAAAAATGAACAAGAGCAAAGGCACCAGGGAGGCGGACAGGATGGATGCCGACAACGTGGTATCGTCCAGCCCGTATTGGCCTTTCAGCATGCCGAGTCCCTGGGTAATGGTCCTCAAGTGCTCCGTCTGGAGCAGCAACAGGGAGAACGGCAGCTCATTCCACATGGATTGGGTGCCGATCACCACGATGATGATGATCATCGGTTTTGCAATGGGTATCATAATGTAGGAGAGCATACGGTACACACCGGTTCCATCGAGCCTGGCTGATTCCACGATCTCCATGGGTACGGTGGCATAATAGGTGGTCATGATATACGTACCGAACGGGCCGAAGTAGGCTACCCATACAAGGATAAGCCCCAGATAGGTATTGACCAGATGCAGCTTTCGGCAAATCTGGAAAATCTGGATGGAAAGCAACATCTGGGGGAATATCATCAGAAACAACACAGAAAGAAATAGGGGAAAACGATAAGGGAAACGCAATCGGCCAAAAGCAAAGCCTGCTGTTATGCACACAAACAGGTACACCACCAGGCCGGTGGGAATGAGGATGCAGCTATTGAGAAAATACCTGAGCATATTCCCCTTCACCCAAACATGGTAAAAATTCCTGAAGGTTGGGCTCTGTGGCATCAGCAATTTGTTGTTGACATACTCGGCAGGGGATTTCAGGCTGGTGACCAGCACGAAGAACAAAGGATAGAGAGCCATCATGGCGAACATGCCCAACACAACATACATTACTGCCTTTACTGCTTTCTCATACCTATTGGACATCTGAATTCTTCCTCATAAGCGCAACCTGAAAACAGGCAATAACAGCACAAATCACAAACAAGACGCTTGCCCACGTACTTGCATACCCCATGTTGAATGCGACAAACCCTTCATTGTAGATCCCATACTCCAGGGTGAAGGTTGCAAACCCCGGACCTCCACGGGAGAACGTGTAAATGAAGGGAAAGGCGCGAGCCAAGATTTCTATGAAGGAGAGCACTACCCAGAACTCAATGGAAAAGCGGATGGAAGGGACGGTCACATTCCAAAACGTACGCCACCAGAGTGCTCCATCGATTTTTGCAGCATCATACAGAGACTCGTCAATGCTGCTCATTGCAGCAAGAAAAAAAATACAACCAAATCCCAAACGCAGCCAAACCCCATAGACCAAACCCAATGTATTGAGTGTCAGCTTGGGAATGCTCAGCCAATCAAGAGCCAAGCCCTCCAAACCGATAGCCACCAATACATGGTTCAAAGGCCCGAGTTTTCTGAACATGATACTGCTGATCATTCCCATGATCACATAGCCGAGAATGTTCGGGATATAGATGATCGCCCGAAAGATCGACCACCCCTTGAGGCCTTCCCGAAGGAGAGCAGAAATGAGGATGGGGAGCATGACTCCCATGGGAATGTAGAGCAACAAGACCAAGGTATTCCTGATGGAGACCCAGAAGGTCTCATCCCTTACCATGGCCTGATAATTTGCCAACCCTATGAACGTGGCCTTTCCCATGCCTTTCCACTTGAAAAAGCTCAGGTATACATTCGCCAGCACAGGATAGAGTATGAACACAAGCAGCAGAACCATCAACGGCATGATGAGCAGGTAAGATTCCTTTGCTTCGCTCTTCATTCTGGATGTAGAACTTTTCACATGCGTCCCCCAAGCACAAGTATGGGTTGTCCCAGCTCATAAGGCAATTGAGGACAACCCATGGCAATCTCAGTTATCTTGCTTTCTGGACATTGTCCAGCATGCCTTGGGACACTGCAATGAACTTGTCGATGCTGATCTCATTCGTTACGAATGCCTGGGCACAGTAGCGATCGAAATTGCCGTTGGCATCCTCGTTCAGCAACAGGGTATTAAAATCCAGGACAAATGGCTTTTCCAGAATTTTTGCGACCAAGGGATATCCCAAGCTCTTGATATCCACATTTTTGTTGGGAGACAGTGCACCGGTCATCCCCATCCACAAGGCGTTCCCCTCACCACGGGCATACCCTTCCACCACTTTCATCGCAGCTTCAGGATTCTTTGACCATTTCATGACACTGTACCCAATACCTGCCGGTTGCCCGACCTGCTGGTCCTTGTACTTTGCCTGCGGGAAATTGATTGTGGGGAAGTAACCCACACCGTCTATACCCAGTGCATCACAAAACACCTTCCAATGGCAGACATCAGAGAGCAAGCCGATGAACATCGCTCCCTTGCCGGCAGCAAAGTTGTTTGCAGCATCCATGAAATACGGGGTCGAGGTACCGGCGGGGTCCATATATCCCTTGCTGAACAGTTCCTTGACAATCTCAGCAGATCGCTTGAAAGCGGCGTTGCCCGCAAAGTTCTGCTTCCCAGTTCCCAAATCCTTCACATCTTCGCCATAGATGTTTGCAACAAAGCATCTGAAGAGGAAATCGATGGAGTAGGGGTCTCCCTGAAGCCCAGCAACGATGGGTACGATGCCTGCTTTTTTCAGTTTCTCGCATGCTGCCATAAACTCATCAAGATCAGATGGGGCTTTCTCAGGATCGAGACCGGCCTTCTTGAAGAGGGCCTTGTTGTAATAGATGCCGAACCCCTGTGTGGTCAAGGGAACCATGTGAACAGGCTTCTTTGCATCCCCATTCTCAGAGCAGTAGGCCCAGCTGAATTCGGAAATCTCGGATCTCCAATCAGCAATGTAAGAATCCATAGCAATTGTATAGTCATCGAATTCGTACGCTTGGACACCACCGTGGAACATGACAATATCCGGCCCCTGGCCTGCCTGTACCGCAGCGCGTACCAGCTGGTAATAGTTGTCGTTCGGCTGGCCTACATGCTTGATGGTGATACCAGGATTCTGGCTCATGATAAGATCATCAATCTTCTTCATTGCAGGCTGTACGCCTTCCACATCACCATACTTGAAATCCCAGATGGTGATTTCCGCTTTTCCGTCAGCCTTTGCGGCTGCAGATTCCTTGGTTCCGGCAGACCAAATCATCATTGATGGCAAGAGCAACAGTAGTACACACATGACCTTCATTCGAATTTTCATACATTCCTCCTATTGCAAATCAACCTGGAAGTTGAATGCTTGGCTGTTCCCGCTACCTGATCGCTGAGCAGGGATACCCTGATGGGCTTTCCCGACACGCTCATGGGAAATACTCAAATTCTTATATAAACGCTAAACCTTTATTAAACACTTTTTAATTTAAACGCTTAAATTACTATACAAGCACTTTTTCTTTTCTGTCAAGAAAAACATTGTGCGCTTGCGCAGGCTTGCCCCTTCTCAGCTGCTCTCGCGTTCCACCAGACGCGTCTGGATGATCTCATGCGAAGGTTGTATCCGCCGTTTCTCAATCACATCAACCAAGAGCTCGGCAGCTTTTGCCCCTATCTCGTAGGACCCCATGTCAAGACTGGTGATAGCGGGTGAATGAATCCTGGTTATCATCGTATTCCCGGCACTCACCACGGCAACCTTGGAAGGCACATGCAGATTGCTCTCCTTCAAAGCCCTCAGGACACCCACTGCGATCGTATCATTGAATGTAACCACAGCAGTGAAATCGGGAACGTTTTTGATGGTCTTGAGGAAAACACGATACCCTTCCTCCTCTAGCATCGGCACATTGACAATCCAATGCTCGGAGTACTGCAGCGCGTTGTCCCGGTAGGCCATCATATACCCAGTCTTCCGCTTTTCACTTTGGGTATACTCAACCGATCCATTCATCAGGATGATTTTCCGATGACCTTTTTTCAGAAGATAATTTACTATAGCATAGTACCCTGCAGTCACATCAGCATCAACATAGAAGGAGTCGTCTCGCTCTTCGGGGGTACCGATGACAACATAGGGAATGCTCCGCTGCCTGATATGGTCGATATATACGTCATTGATGCGAGGGTTCATGATCAGCGCACCATCGATGGGCTGGGTAAGGTTTAGGTCAGGATGGTTCCGACTCTTTTCATTCAGGTAATCGGCATAGAGATGCACCTGGTACTTTCTTTCATGCAACACATCCAGCACACCTGCAAGGATGTTATTGAAAAAATAATCCTCGCGAATATTTTGCGTGGGAGAGGCATACAGGCCAACCGTCCAGGTCTTGTTGCTCGCAAGATTCCTTGCAGTGATGCTTGGCCGGTAATCCAGCTCCTCAACAGCCTGGAGAATCCTGTCCGTCACTTCCTGACTGATCTTCCGTTTCCCTGAAAGTGCATACGAGACGGTTGCAGCAGAAACACCGACTTTTTGCGCAACCGTCTCTATCGTTACTTTTTTCATATATTCCTTTCAATAATTGTTAAACGCTTAAATGAGTGTAAGGTGAATATTTCAATTCGTCAACAGGCCAATTATCCCTACCAGACAGGATATGTACACCAATAACACCTGAAACAACCGCATGTGTCCTATCATGACAGCTACCTCCACTTCATCTGCATTGCAGTGCACTTGTTGCAGACTGAGAAATCAGGAGAAATAGCTTCTGTATGATTGGATACTATGCCTCGACTCGTATCTGGCTCCTTGGCAACCTTGCTCCCGTCCCTGATGCAATCGAACGTGTTGTTGACTCAGAGCTGAACACTTGGCCTGCCTGAAGATGGTAGGAATCTCCATCGCTATGATGGATGACAATATCCCCTTCCACAACTGAGAACAGAACATGTCATTCCATTTGGCAACTTGGGATGAAACCATTCGACTCAAGGACAATGCTTCTGGCTTTGCAGAAAGCATTTCCAAAGAAGACATGCAACGATCGCTTTTCATATCCTGCACTCGTCACGTTCTTGGTATCGATGATATCCCCCTTGCGTCCCCTACTCTGCTTGCTAGCAAGAAGTTTCCTTCCCGGTACCAAACGTTTCCAATGTGCGGCAAAGGCATTCGCTGCCAGGCAGAAAGACCGAATCCAAAAAACCGGTGAGAAATTTAACTACATCTCTATTGATGCTGTAATACATCCATTTCCCTTCTCTCCGGCTTGTCACCACCCCAACAGCCTTTAACTGACCGAGATGATGAGACAACGTCGGCTGAGTCAGTTTGAAATACTCCTGGAGGTCACATACACACATTTCATCGCAACTCAGTATATGCACGATGCAAATTCTGGTTGGATCTGCAATGGCTTTCAAAATCAAGGAACCCTTGGCAAAATCAATTTCCATATAATCCTCTGCATACAATTCGATGGGCACAAATATTCTATCACAGTTTAAAGGAGTTGATATCCATCAATAGGATTTATGGAAATGACGCGTATAAGGAGAAGTTTTTCTTGGGTCACATCAATCCCAGGTAAATTACTACTGGGATGTTTGCTCTCAGTGGTCATTGCATGTATATTCTTCAAGCCAACAACATATTGACTATCTTCTATGTATAAACTATCGTTTCCCTAGGTATCGATATGCCCGATACAACAAGCATGGGAGAAAGCATGAGCGAACATGAACATTCATCAGGAATCGGTTTTTTTGAGAAGTACCTGACGATATGGGTACTATTGTGCATGGCAGCCGGCGTATTGATCGGGGTGTACCTTCCACAGATACCCAGTTTCCTTTCCAAGTTCGAATATGCAAACGTCTCAATCCCGGTTGCCATCCTCATCTGGCTCATGATTTATCCGATGATGCTTAAGGTTGACTTTGCCAGCATCAAGCAAGTTGGACAAAATCCTCGTGGTCTCGTGGTTACCTGGGTGACCAACTGGCTGATTAAACCCTTCACCATGTACGCCATTGCACTTTTTTTCTTCTATGTAGTCTACCAATCCGTCATACCCCGTGAACTAGGCAGACAATATCTCGCCGGTGCAGTTTTGCTCGGAGCCGCCCCCTGTACTGCCATGGTGTTCGTCTGGAGCCATCTTACAAAAGGCAATCCCGCCTATACACTTGTCCAGGTTGCCACCAATGACCTCATCATCCTTGCTGCGTTTGTTCCTATCGTCGGACTGTTGCTGGGAATCAGCGGCATTTCCATACCTTGGAATACCTTGTTCCTCTCGGTCATACTTTTCGTTGTCATTCCGCTGGGTGCAGGTTGGCTCTCGCGTGTCATGATTACAAAAAGTCATGGTCTGGAATACTTCGAACACTCCTTCATCCCAAAATTCGGCAACGTAACCATCACAGGTCTTCTCCTGACGCTAGTCATCATCTTCTCATTCCAGGGAAGGATTATTGTGGAGAATCCCTTGAACATCCTTCTGATCGCCATCCCCCTGGTCATCCAGACCTTCCTCATCTTTTTCATTGCCTATTTCTGGGCGAAGGCTTGGAAGCTCCCCCACGACGTGGCGGCACCTGCTGGCATGATTGGAGCATCCAACTTCTTCGAGCTTGCAGTTGCTGTTGCCATTTCGGTATTCGGATTGCAGTCAGGGGCGACCATGGCTACAGTAGTAGGCGTATTGGTTGAAGTTCCGGTCATGCTGACACTGGTAAAGATTGCCAACAATACGAAAAGCTGGTTTCCGCAAAAGAGCAGATAGAACTAAATTAATCTGGTTATAACGCCTCCCACACCAGAACTTCAATGAGACAACAGGCTTGAGCTTGAAGATACTTGCCAGCATCAAATATTCAGGAATTGCCATGACTGGGACCCCAATGGTTGCAGCGAGAGGAACACAGAACAAATTGTCGGGCCCGACGACAGCCGACCTGAGCAGTATGAAGATGGAAGGATTGACAAAAAGCATTTCTCCCAACTGCATGGAGGCGATTCTGACCACTGATTCTCCGAGCCAAAGGTTGAACGAGGAAAGCCGATTTCCGAATCAGCTGATTTAAACTGGAAAAATCACAAACCCACCCTTTAAGAGCATTGCGGTGGTCGGGAATGCGGGAAAACCCGGATTCAAGATAACAGCACACACCACAGCGGCAAGCAGAACTCCCAGCCATCCGTAATCAGAACCAATGATCCTGAGAATCATTGCCGAGTCCATCACGGTGAGCAGGAATACACAAGAAGCTGCGACAGGACACTCTCCAAGGACTTCCAGCTTTCACCGATCCCTCCTTGGGATCGGCCTTGCCCTTCATGAATAAGAGAGCCAGCAATACAGATGCAACTGCATACAGAATGCATTCATACGCCAGTTTCATTTCTCAATACTTCGTCTCACGGCTTGTATCTCGCTGAGCAACATATATTCCAGATCGACGTGCGCCTCAAAATGGATGGTATTCTCATTTGCCATCCAGGAATGGACAAGATGGATGTTCCTTACCTTGCCCATTGCCTCGATGTCGGATTTGATGGCCTCATAATCCAATGGTGCTGACGATTCCATCAGGATGCCCACCGTCTTCTGGACGATGGAGAATGTCTCCTTGGATATGAACAGAGCGATGAGAATCGTCACAACGGGGATCTGCCCCACAGCCTGATCGCAACACCTCCGGCCAGAGCGCCTACCGACGATACGGTGTTGCCCAGCACGTGCAGGCAGCTCGACTTGCTGTACAGGCTCTCATGCGAATGCCGAAAGTATCTCGGCCCGCTTGTACTCATAGGTGCGCTTGGCGTCCTTCGGGCAATTGTCCATCCTGTTCGCCACATATGAAAGCGCAATCGCGAAAATGTCGCTCAAATTGTGCACGGCATCGGAAAGAAGAGACAGGCTGCCGGAGAAAAAGCCTCCGACAACCTCGGAGGCGGTGATCGTGGCATTAAGCATGGCCACCCAGAAAATCTTCCTTCCAGACGGATGGAAGCCATCCATCTGGGCATGGTCGTGGTAGTGGTCAGACATTCGAATACCCTACCTGCCGGAGATGCGGCAAACTCTTTTGCCGTGATATGTTCTTAGGCTACCATTCCGAACACGAACCCTGCTACGGTGGAGAATAATACCACCAGCGCCACAAAGGTCGCTGTCTTCTTGAAACCCAACTCTCCGCCGATAACCAGCATGGAAGGCAGGGAAAGACTCGGACCTGCAAGCAGCAGCGCCAAGGCAGGCCCTTGACCCATGCCAGCTCCAAGTAGACCCTGTACAATGGGTATCTCGGTGAGAGTGGCAAAGTACATGAATGCTCCGGAGATCGCAGCAAAGAAGTTGGCGAACAGGGAATTGCCTCCTACCAGCGACTCAACCCATGCGGTAGGGATGAGTGCTTCCTGACCAGGTCTGCCCAAAAGGAATCCTGCAACCAACACGCCACCGAAGAGTAGGGGAAGAATCTGTAGGGCAAAATCACGGGTAGCCCCACCCCACTCCACCAGCTCATCCTTGGAGAACCAGCGGATCAGCGAGTATGCCAGAACCAAGCCGAACGCACCGGTTATCCAGTACTTGGAACGGAAGATGAAATCCCAGAGACTGCTTGCGCCCTGGCTCGGCGCCCAGTTGAGAAAGACCAGTATTCCCACCATGGAAAGCATGAACAAGGACATCTGCCCTAGATTACGTGCTTCAGGACCCCCAAGGTTCTGGAACAGTCGCTCGTCAGCAAGACGTTTCTCATCCTCCTTGTTGAAGATCACCTGCATGATCAGGCCGATGAGGAAGGCGAACACAATGGACACCACCATGCGAGTAAGGCCGAGTTTCCATCCGAACACCTTGTAGGAGAGCACGATCGCCAGAATATTGATCGCCGGACCACTGTAGAGGAACGATACGGCAGGTCCCAAACCAGCACCTTTCTTGTAGATGCCCTTGAACAAAGGCAACACGGTGCAAGAACAGACGGCGAGGATAGCTCCCGATACCGAGGCAACCGAGTAAGCCACCAGCTTCTTTGCCTTCGGCCCAAGATACTTCATAACCGCCTGCTGATTCAAGAAAACCACCACAGCCCCTGCAATGAACATGGCCGGGACAACACATAGGAGCACATGCTCATGTGCATAATCTGCAAGCATCAGGAATGCTTCCTGGATTGCTCCCACCACACGCGGATGAGTGAAGGGAATAAAAAAAACAGTAAGAAAAATTCCCGCTATTACAAGCAGTTTCTTGTTTGGGGAGAGTTCTTTTGAAGCCATTATTGTATCCTTTGGGCAATCTGGTCGGAAACCGATTCAATCAGTTCTGCAGTGATGGGAGTCTCACCCTTGGTTACCCTGAAATCAGTGATGACCACATGCTCGTATGGCAATCCCTTTTCCTTAAAAATCCTTGCACCGCATCCGACCTTGCAGCCATCAATAACCACATTCTTGTCAGCTTCCTGTGCAGATACCACAAAGCCGGAGAGACCGGCAGCTACGCCGGAAAGGCAGGTCATGCCACCTACGTTACGTGCCGAAAGCGTACGCGCAACCTGATCTGCCAAGAGACCGGTATTCGCAGCCCCCGAACAGGCATATAGCAACGTAACCTTGCTGTCACCGCCGCACGAACAACTGCAAGCCATCACCGGCCCCCTTTCACAAGTGCAAGTATCTGGTCCTTGTTCAGTACCTTGCCCACACTCAATACTTCGCCATCGACGGCAAGAGCCGGGGTCATCATAACGCCCATATCCATGATCTGATCGATATCTGTGATCTTTTCGATGGTCGCATCAAGGGATGCCTCCTCGATTGCCTTGATTGCATTTGCCTCGAGAGCCTTGCATTTGGGACAGCCTGTCCCAAGTATTTGTACTTTCATCATTGTGTGTTTCTCCTTGGTTTCCATTATTGGAAACTCTTTGGAGCATGTCAATAGAATTTCTTGACAAAGTTTCCAATATTTGCAACATTGAATACATGAAAGATAGCAACGATATGCAATTTGAAGCTGCTGCAAAGCTTTTCCGAATACTAGGCCATCCAATGAGACTTGCCATCGTAGAGGCATTGCATGAACGACCTTGGTGCGTGTGCGAATTGGCAGAACGACTGGGCCTGAACAAATCGGTAACTTCCAAGCATCTCTCTTCCCTCAAGAGCGCCGGAATCATTGATATGAAGCGTGAAGGAACACAGGTAAACTGTGTCCTTGTCATGCACTGTGTTCTGGAAATGATGCACTGTGCTGTCAATCCTCCCGTTTCCAAGCAACTCTGATAGTATGCATCCAAGAAGGAGACCATCACAATGAGCAAGAAACGAATCATGTTTGTATGCATCCACAATTCTGCCAGAAGCCAGATGTGTGAGGCATTCGTCCGCCACTATGCCAGTAATCGCTTTGATGTGCACAGCAGTGGCATCGAAGCCGGAAATCTCAATCCATTGGTGGTCAAGTCCATGGCTGAGATCGGCATCTCCATGGAAGGCCAGTATGCAAAACCTGCAAATCAGTACATCGACAGGGGGGAAGCTTTCGACTACGTGGTGACCGTGTGCGACGAGAGCAATGCCGAGCGCTGCCCGATGTTCCCAGGAAAAAGCGAACGCATGCATTGGGGCTTCCCCGATCCAAGCGCCCTTGTGGGCAGTGATGAGCAGAAGATGGAAGGGATAAGGCTGATCCGCGATGACATACATAAGAGAGTCAAGGAGTGGCTCGCTGGAAACTGACCCTGAAATTCCGAATCAAAGGCTTTCCATCCCGACCCTATGTTGCCAACCACCACAAGGAGTACTGCATGCCTCGCCCAAAACGAATCCTCACCAGACTCGCAGTGATTATCGCCGTCCTATCAATCATCATCGTCATCTGGTTTGCAAAGAACCGTCCTGGGACTAAAAAATCAGTTTCACCTGTTGCGACAGCCGAGGTTGCTGTACAGACATCCCTTGCAAAGGATCCATCAACTGAACCCCCAGAACCTGCTGTGGAACAGATACCGGTTGTTGCCAAAATCACCGATCCCAATCCTGATTTCGCCCTATATGCAACAGAGCCTTTGGACCTGGAAAAACTGAGGAGCTACGGCCTTCCCATCATGATCGATTTCGGAGCTGATTCCTGCATACCCTGCAAGGAGATGGCCCCGATTCTCAAAGACCTGAATGCAAGACTGCAGGGCAAGGCCATCATCAGGTTTGTAGATGTATGGAAAAATCAGAAATTGTCAGAGGGCTTTCCCATCCGTGTGATTCCCACCCAGATATTCTTTGACAGCGAAGGCAAGCCCTATCGGCCTTCCGACCCCGGTGCATCGTACATGCTGATGTATGTGCTTAAAGATACCGAAGAACATGTATTCACAGCCCATGAGGGGGGTATGACTGAGGATATGATCCTGCACGCTTTGCAGGAAATGGGGCTTTCCCATGATTGACACTATGCTGCAAAGCATTTCCACCCTGATGCAGGACAATATATGGGTGGCTCCCTTGGCGGCCTTGGTTGCCGGAGTGCTCACTTCTCTCACGCCATGTTCGCTCAGCAGCATACCTTTGGTCATCAGTTATGTTGGGGCAGCTGAAGGCAAGAACACAAGACGGTCTTTCTGGCTGTCCTTGACGTTCGCCCTCGGCATGGCGCTCACATTCACGATATTGGGAACGGCGGCAGCACTCTTGGGCCGCCTGATGCGTGGAGCTGGTTCCTGGTGGTATCTGGTTTTGGGAACCATGATGCTCCTAATGGCATTGCAGACCTGGGAGGTATTCAACTTCATTCCCTCATCCTCCTTGCTGGGATCCAATAAGAGACGCGGGTATGTCGGTGCAATGGCGGCCGGTATACTCGGAGGCTTCTTTTCCTCCCCTTGTGCAACCCCGGTTCTGATAGCTCTGCTCACCCTCGTGGCGGGAAAGGGAAGCTTGGTGTGGGGTGTCTTTTTGCTGCTGCTCTACTCGATAGGCCACAGCATTCTTGTAGTGGTGGCAGGAACCTCCATAGGTTTTGTGAAAACTCTCTCAAAGAATCCAAAGTACTCCACATTCAGTTGCATAGCCAAATACGGGATGGGCTTGGTTCTCTTGCTGATGGGATTCTACCTGTTCTATCTGGGGTTCTGAGTCCGTTTGAGATAACTAATTTTTCCTGTTTTGCATGGAGTGATTCAGCTCGTGCGCTTGGATTGGAAAATGCTTCTGGTATTGGTATCCGGCTCCTTGAAGATGCTCATGATCAACAACTCCTCCAGTGCGCTGAGAATACCTACGATGACCAGCAGCGCAACGAAGAGACCCGTGCCGGTGAGCAGGATCAGGCAGATGGAGACCACCACCATCACCCCGGTCAACTTGTTGCCATAGGTATGCAGCGAGTAGACGCGTCCGTTTCTCAGCTTGCTGACTAGCAGCGTGAGCGTCTTGATCACGAAGATGGCGAAAATCCCACCCAGATAGGGTTGGATCAGGGGCATTTGGAAGCGGATCACATACAGGGTGAGGGCGCTGTAGTAGACCAAGTCCCCCAGGGAGTCCAAGCGCGCACCCAAGTTGCTCTCGCAGTGGAACTTGCGCGCCAAGTATCCATCCAGGACATCGGTGATGCCACAGAGCACGACAAAGGCAAACAAGATGGGGGGATGTCCTGCAACAAAGAACATGGCAAATGACAAGAGAATTCTGGAGAGAGACAGTATATTGGGGATGCTCGTGACAATACCCATGCTTGTGCTCCTATGCATATCATACCAGAACAATCAGCAACGGCTTAGTATTCGGTTTACGAAAAACACAAATTTTTTACAGAATTACGTTACGCTCAGATACAGCGGACCTACCGCATGACCTTCAATAAGGAGTAATCATGCGTGCAGACCGCTCATGGTGTGATGGGGTTTTCTCGGCGTGGGTGCAAGTCCAAACCCAACTGTGCATCCACCTGCTTCTGCACATCTGTCAAGGGCTTGCGGTAGCTGGTAAGGCTCTGGCCAAACGAGACTTCCTTGAGGTTGGAGAGGGAAAAAAGCATCTGCTCGATGGAAATGGCAGAATCCCCAAGGCCGGATATCAGCAGGGCTCGCACCATCTCACTTACCAGTTGCAGGAAGACCCTTCCCGGATAGCAGGCCTGGCTCTGGACCTGCAGGTTCTGACAATCTTCAAAATTCAGCAGATTATCAAATCGCCGCTCAAAGGCATTGCGTTTCTCATACATCTCCAGCACTTGTTGGCTAGAAAGGTCGGTGTTGGTTACCAAGGCCCAGAAACCTGCATGGGAAGCATTGAAGGTCTGCATGGGATCGGCAACGAGCTGTGCACGCATCTTTCCATTACTGCGTTTTCTCACCTTGAAGTAGGTCTCATACAGCCTGGCATGCTCCTCCACGCGTTCATCGTTCTCCAGCTCAAGCTTGCACTGTGCCAGCAAGGAGAGCAGATTCTCCTGCTGATTCGCACGCCAAAGCTCATCGTAAAACAGATGCACATGCACCCCTTCAACGGGGAGAACCGGCTCATTGATCCGAAGCGCCCGAATCACTCTCTTCTGGGCATCAAGCAACTGCCATCCCGCTTCGATATCCTTGCGATGACGGACAATGCACCCATCGAGCCAGCGTTGTCTGGTAGGAACACGAAGCAAAAACAATCGCCGCTGTTCCACCAGCTGCTCGATGCGATGAAGCGAGAAGAATCGTCGGTTCAGCATAAGAACTGTGGAAGCATCGACATCCAGATAGGAGAGCGAGGAGTCGATGGTATTCACTCCCAACATCGTACCGGAAAGCAGTTTGAAGGAGCGGGGGAAAAAGTCTGCATGGTCGGTGAGCAGGACGATGGTGTTCTGCTCGAGAGCTTCACTTTCACGGTTGTATCCATACTGCAGATACGGATTATGGTTCTCATAACTGGCAACTGAGCAAAGATCAAACACCGCACAGGTTCTCTCGCTCTCTTTCTGCATCGCTTGCCATTGCCGAAGCTTCTCTGCATCAAAGAGTTGCAGGAGTTGCCGTATTTCCTGCCAATCTGAAGGTCCTGTATACAGGCCCTCTCTCCCCTCTTCCCAGTATACGGCATAGGAGAGCGGTCTTCGGGTGACCAGAAGGAACCAGGCAAGAAAGAGCAGGTGGTCGGTCGCCTCCTCGCTGAACAGGGCTTTCAGGTCTCCTTTGATGGTCGACGAAGCTTCCACATACTGCTGCAGATGCCTGAGACCAAGCAACTTGAAATTCGGTACAACCTGGGTATCGTCCTGACTCTGCTCAGCCATCCTCTGCCGGTAGCTTGGGTTATAGATGCGTTGGGCAGTCACCGGATCCAATTTCCCGATGCACTGCCGCTTATGCCGTGTTTGCTTCTTTTCCGGGTCCCAGTAGTGTCGGTCCTCATATAGATAGGTGACATTGTTCTTCTTATTCTTGATTTCAATTACTTTTGGATCGGATAATGTAGCAACCATGTTATAATTTATAGCATTCCAGCTGAGGTTTCTCAAGAGTAAATCAAACCCTGTAAATCACTTAATCGCAACCATGTTATAACAGAAAGAAAAACACAAACACATATATTATAACAAATAGCATATCCGTCATTGTTGCTCATCCCAGAAATCTGTTACAATTTCCTATCACATTCACAAAGGAGATTTCTGTGAAAAAGACAAAGAAACTATATCGTATTGTACTCTTGGTAGGCCTACTTCTCTTGCTTGTCATGCCATCGCTCGTTGCTCAGGGACAGAAAGAGGACACCGCAACCATTTCCTTTGCTGGATCGGGTGGGTATCCCCCCTTCAACTACCTCACCGAAGATGGGGATGTAGCTGGCTTTGATGTTGATGTAGCACAAGAGATAGCCAACCGGCTGGGAAGAAAACTGAACTATGTGACCACCAGTTGGGATGGTATCGTCGAAGGTCTCAGAGCAAAGCGCTATGATGGCATCCTCGGCAGCATGGGCATCACCGAAGAGCGGCAGAAAGTGGTCGATTTCTCCCTGCCCTACTACTACAGCGGCCCACAGCTCATCACCCGCAAGGATGGTACGATCAGGACCATCGAGGATCTGACAAGCAACCATACCCTCGGCCTGGTGACCGGAACAACCTTTGAGCAGGATGCGATGACACTCGGGACCAAGGTCAAGCTCTATGAGGACGACAACCAGACACTGATCGAGTTGCTCAATGGCCGCATCGACGGAGTGCTCACCGACAGGATTGTCGGGCTGAATGCAATTGCGGCACTGAAAGAGGGAGAGAAGCTCACCTTGGTTGGATCGGTGCTTCGCAGTGAGGTCATGGCCATAGCGTTCCACAAGGAGAGCACTGCCTTGAAGAATCAGGTCAATGATGCCCTCTCTGCCATGTTCGCTGATGGGACCATGAAAGCCATCAGTGAGAAATGGTTCAATGGCGAAGATATCACCATTGAGTAAGGGAGCAAACTGACCATGCACATACTACCTTGGGATCTTACCGTCATCCCGTCGAAGTTTTTCCTCTTTGCAGAGGCTGCCCAGTACACCCTGCAAATTACCTTCTTCGGGATCCTCGTTGGTCTGATCATCGGATTGGCGGCCGCACTCGGCCGCCTCTCCACGCAGCAATGGCTTTCCAGCATCTGCAGAGCCTACATTTTCCTGATTCGGGGCACTCCGCTTTTGGTGCAGCTGTTCATCGTCTACTATGGACTGACGAGCATCGTCACCATTGCACCGATTCCCTCGGCCATCATCGCCTTGGGCTTCCACAATGGTGCCTATATTGCAGAGATCTTCAGAGGTTCCATCCAATCGATCGATATCGGTCAGATGGAGGCGGCAAGAAGCCTCGGTATGCCCAAGGCAAAGGCAATGCAGCGCATCATCCTGCCTCAGGCCTTCAAACGGGCAGTGCCGCCGCTGGGCAACCAGCTCATCATTGCTCTGAAGGACAGCTCCCTTGCCTCAACGATTGCAGTCCCGGAGCTCATGCTCAAAGGCAGGCAGATGGGCTCGTCCTCATTCATGTACATGGAGATGTTCCTCATCGTCGGCATCTGGTACCTCATCATGACCAGCGTGCTCTCGTTTGTGATGCATCGGATCGAACAAAGGCTGAAGGTGAGTGACCGTGATTGAAAAAGCAAAGAAGAGTGAAGAAACCATCCTCAAGATTGAGCATCTGGTCAAGCGTTTTGGTGATCTTGAAGTGCTCAAGGATATCAATCTGGAAGTGAAACGTGGAGAGGTGGTCGTTATCATAGGCGCCTCAGGCAGTGGGAAAAGTACACTGCTTCGCTGTGTCAACTTTTTGGAGAAAGCCCAGAAAGGCAGGATATTCATCAACGGAAAGCGGGTAAAACAGGGAGAAAAGCAGCTGAACAAAGTTCGTCAGGAGCTGGGCATGGTCTTCCAGCACTTCAACCTGTTTCCCCACATGACAGTCATCCAGAATGTGATGGAGGGAATGGTCCAGGTAAAGAAGATTCCCCACCAGAAAGCCCGCTTGTATGCATCCGATCTGTTGGACCAGGTAGGGCTTCAGGAAAAAGCTGATGTGTATCCTGCCATGCTCAGTGGGGGGCAGAAACAACGTGTTGCCATAGCCAGAGCTTTGGCGATGGAGCCACAGATCATGCTCTTCGATGAGCCGACCAGTGCCCTTGACCCGGAGTTGGTGGGGGAAGTGCTTTCTGTCATGACCGACCTTGCAAAAAAGGGAATGACCATGCTGGTGGTTACCCATGAGATGTGGTTTGCCAAGGAAGTTGCTGACCGGGTCATCTTCATGGATGAAGGGGTCATTCTCGAGGAAGCATCACCAGATGTCATGTTCAGCTCCCCAAAAGAGGAGCGTACCATGGCTTTTCTCAAGCAGGTGCTGCCCCAACAGGCATGACAAACCGCCTCGCCTACGCTACGATTCACTCCATGAGGCCTGAATACAATCAGAACGACCATCCTTGGCAGAGAATCCCGCTCAGTGTCTATGAGACACATATGGGCGGGGATCAGGTAGGACAGCTGCAAGCCCTGAATGCGTGCATGCAAGACCAGTTGAACCGGTACCCTGTGCGCACTGCAGCGGTGCTCGGCATCGCCGGGGGCAACGGTCTGGAGCATGTGGATACGACAAGCATCTCCACCCTGTATGGGATCGATATCAATGCCTCCTATCTTCAGGAGGCAGTAAGGCGATTCCCTCAGCTTGAAGGGGTTTTCATCCCTCTCTGCATCGATTTGGCCAAGGAGGCACACAAGGTCCCCCACTGTGATCTGCTTATTGCAGACTTGGTGGTGGAGTATCTTGGCTATGATGCTTTCTGCCACGTGGTGCAAGCTGCACAGCCACCCTACATCTCGGTGGTTATCCAAATGCAGGAAGCAGGATCGTTCGTTTCGAACTCCCCTTTGAAAACCGCATTTGATTGTTTGGAATCAATCCTCCACCCCCTCTCTGAAGAAGGGCTTGGCAAACTACTGGTTTCACTTGGGTATCGCACCATTCACGCCGAAAAGATTGGACTTTCTAATCTCAAGTGGTTTCTGCGCTTCGACTATAGGTATGAAAGTCAGCACGAGAGGCTTCTGAACCATCACTTTTCCTAAACAGAACACAGATTATGGCCTATACTATCAGCATGAAACACCTTCTGTTGGCTGTATGCCTGGCACTGGTTCCCCTCAGTGGAGCCTCCTTCCCTTCGGTCGAAGGCAAGACCTTTGCTGATCTGGACATCATGTTTCCTGATGACCTTTTGACAGATGAAGAAGTCGTCGTGGCCATCACGCTCAGTTCCTCCCGCAAGAATGGCGAAGAGCAGCAAGAGGCTTTCCTGGAGTGGCAGAAACGGCTGACCGAACCGACCAGCCCCCTTCGCGAGGCTACCATCTACCATGTGGCGGTAATCGACGGGGCTCCCTTCTTTGTCCGGGGGACCATCCGCAAGGGGATCGCCAAGGAGTACGCTTCGGTTGTGGAACCTTCCTTTGGTGTGGTGTTGTTTCTCTCAAAAGCAGAACGCTTTGCATCTCAAGCCGGCATCCCCATTGATGGACAGCCTACGTTGGTCGTGCTCACCCAAAACGGTACGGTCAAAGGCTTCGTGAAAGGAGCCTACTCGAAAGAGAGACGAGACCAACTAGCTCAATTGCTCGGAGGGTGAGACGCAAGCTGTTCCTTGGCCAGCGCAAGAGCCGCCTCCTCATCAAGGGGTCGGGAGATCAGATAGCCTTGGATCTTGTCGCAAAAGAAGCGTTTGAGGTAAGAAAACTGGTTATTCGCTGAATCGAGTGGGTAACCCTACATGATGGTGGCTTTGGGAAGAGC
>LVBG01000009.1 GCA_001603115.1 Spirochaetales bacterium Spiro_05 | reverse complement strand
CCGAAGGGGGCAGGGATGCTTGCTCGTGCGAAAGCTGCCGAAGGTTTGCGAACCTTGCTGTAAGCAATGTGGTGATCGTAAGCCAGCGCGACCATGTCAGCATCATAGAGACCAATCTTGCCACCTTCAGCCGGCTGGCCAACGATTTTTCCCGGAACCTGGTGATCCGCAGCATCAGGACACTCTTGCTGCAATATCATCCGGCTCTTTTCGGTGGTACGCTCACCCCGACCCAAGCAAATCTGTCTGACGCTGCTTCCGTTCTCAATGAGCAACTGCTCCAGTTGGCGAGCAAACGCGATGTGGAGGTGAAGGAGGCGAAGAAGCTCAGTGTTGAGCTGCGCAGCTCCCTTAAGAGTCTCTACGCCGCCTCGCGCAAGAGCAGTACGATCAGCATCAATCAGGTTCGCTCACTTGCCGAGTGGACGTCTAAGACGAGTATGGGCGACGGCAAGCGCTTCATCATCATCGAGGCGTTGGAGGAGACGAATACCTCTGCAAGGAACAGCTTGCTGAAGATGCTGGAAGAGCCGGCAAAGGACACCTACTTCATCCTGATCAGCGAGTATCCGGCAAGAATCATGCAGACCATCCTCTCCCGTGTTCGCCGGTATGCGTTCCCCCCCCTCACTGATGCAGCCCTGCGTGCGTATCTCGAGCCCTACTACCTGGGGGACCGGCACTACGATAGCTTGGAGCTGTTTTACTTGGAGAGTGGTGGCATGGACGTGAAGCGAAGCAAGGAGATGGCCCGTGTCTTGTCTGAGTCGGTGGTGTACCAGCGGCCATTGGGTTCGGCCGCGCTCTCCACACTGATCCAAGAGGTGGAGCAGATGCAGAGCGAGGAACTGCTCTTCAAGGCTTTGCTGGAGGCTTTCCACCAGGCTTTGCACGCAAAGGCCATCACCTTGGAGAAGATGCAGCGCATCGCCGTCCTGATGAACACCACCAGCAGTAATGCGAAGTTGTACAACCAGAATGCCAAACTTACCCTGGAAGCACTTTACTACCGCTTGATGGAGGAACGATGAAGAAATTTGTCCAGCGGGCGATCTCCAAGATCGACCAGCTTGATAGGAAACAGATCGTAGATATCTTGGGCGGGCTTGCCGGCGATGTACAGATGCTGGAGAACGTCTTGGAGTCGATTCGTGACGGGGTGATTCTCACCGATGAGAAGCTTACCGTCCAGTACGCAAACACCAACTGCCGAAAGCTGGTGCCCATGACCATTCTGCACACCTATGAGGGGCTGGCTCTCTCCAAAGTCTTGCTCGATGAGCACATTCTCCACTACATCGATCTGTGTGTGCACAACCAGCAATTGGAAGAGGACAATGAGTTCTCCTTCCAGAAAGGGGAGAGCGTACAGACCGTTGCCGTGACGGTTTTTGCCTATAAGAACAAGGCCCGGGAGGGGGGATCCTCCTATGTGGTCATGATCAGCGATGTCACCGAGCACAACGCCAATGAAGCAAGGCTCAGGAGAAGCGAGAACCTTGCATCCATGACCACCATGGCAGCCGGTGTGGCCCATGAGATCAAGAATCCGCTTGCAGCGATGGGCATTCATGTGCAGCTCCTGCGCAAAGCCTTCGCTCGCAAGGAGAGCCTTACCATCGAGGATGCAGAGCGCTATCTATCGGTACTTGAGGAAGAGATTTCCAGACTCAACAGCATCGTGGTGGACTTTTTGTTTGCGGTGCGACCGATGGACACCCGCCTCAGGCTTGGACCGCTTGTCAGGACGTTGGAGGAGGTTTGCTCGTTTGTCGAACCTGAGCTCAACGAGCATCGGGTCCAACTCAGGCGTGATTTTTCCACCGCTCTTCCCCGGCTTGAGTACGATGAGCACCTGGTAAAGCAGGCACTGCTCAATCTCATCAAGAATGCAATGAATGCCATGGAAGGCGGAGGGAAACTCACCATCCAGGCACGACTGGACGGCAATCAGGTGCAGGTGAAGGTAAGTGACACCGGCATTGGGATGGACGAGCAGGTCCAACAAAAAATATTTGAACCCTATTTCACCACCAAGGCCACCGGAACCGGGTTAGGCCTTACGGTGGTCTACAAGATCATGAAGGAACATCGTGGTGATATCACCGTGCAGAGCAAGGCAGGGGAGGGAACGACCTTCACCCTCTACTTCCCCGTCCCCAAGAGTGAACGGCTTGCTTTGGACAGACAGAGTATGACGGAGGCCCAGTATGAAGCGTAGCATCCTGATTTGTGATGATGAGAAGAATATCAGAAGCGGCCTTGCCATGGCCATGGAGCTGGAGGGGTATCAGGCGCTCACCGCAGAGGATGGCCAGATAGCCTGGTCTCTGATCAACAAGGAGAGTGTTGATCTGGTCATCACCGACCTGAGGATGCCCAACCTCAGCGGGGAGGAGTTGCTCAAGCGGATCAGCAGTGCCTATCCGAGAATGCCGGTCATCATCCTTACCGGCCACGGGACCATCGAGACAGCTGTTGAGGCGATGCGTGGGGGTGCCATCGATTTCTTCACCAAACCGGTCGATCTCGACCGGTTGAGCCTGGTGGTGCGCAAGGCGATAAGCAGTTCCGATCTCTATGCCGAGCATGAGAAGCTCAAGCTGGAAGTTGAGCAGTTGAAGGCGCGCAACCGATACGACCGGATCATCGGCAAGTCACAGAAGATGGTCGCTCTCATGGATACGGTCAGTCAGGTAGCCCCCACGAAAGCCTCTGTGCTCATCACCGGCGAGAGCGGGGTAGGCAAAGAGTTGGTGGCCGATGCCATCCATGAGCTGAGCACGAGAAGCAAGGGTCCTTTTGTGAAGGTCCACTGTGCAGCTTTGACGGCAAGCCTTTTGGAGAGCGAGCTGTTCGGACACGAAAAGGGCTCCTTCACCGGAGCGGTGAAAGAGAAGCGCGGCAGGTTTGAACTTGCCGATGGGGGTACCATCTTCCTCGATGAGATCGGTGAGATTGATGCCACAACCCAGGTGAAGTTGCTGCGGGTTCTTCAGGAACGGCAGTTTGAGCGGGTGGGTGGAGAGAAGAGCATCTCCGTCGATGTGCGCATCGTCTGCGCCACCAACCGCGATCTTCCCAAGGAGATCGAGAAGGGCAACTTCCGCGAAGATCTCTACTATCGGCTCAACGTCGTCCATCTTGATGTACCTCCCTTGCGTGAGCGCAAGGATGATATCCCGCTGTTGATGACAAGCTTCCTCACCCAGTTCAACGAAGAGAACAACCGCAAGCTTGAAGGATTTTCCAATCAGGCAAAACGAGCGCTGCTCTCCTACGACTGGCCGGGAAACATCCGAGAGCTGCGCAACTGCATCGAGAGTGCCGTGGTGCTCTCCCGCAGTGATGTCGTCGAGGTTGAGGACCTTCCCATACATATCGGCAAGGCACAGAACCCCTCTACCGTCGCCCTTGAGGTGGGGATGACCTTGGCTGAAGCTGAAAAACAGTTGATCATCTCCACGCTTGCCGGGTGTGCTGGCAACAAGACCAAAGCTGCCCAGGTGCTTGGGATCGGACGCAAGACCTTGCACAGGAAACTCCAGGAATACCACATTGACGAAGCTTGACATCGATAGGATCTTTGACAAGGACGGGCTGCTTGAACAGCATTTCCCCTCCTATGAGTACCGTGAAGGCCAGCTTCTGATGGCCGACTTGGTGCGTGAGAGTTATGAGAAGGGAGCGGTAGCCGCCATTGAGGCAGGAACCGGCATCGGAAAATCATTCGCCTACCTTGCAGTGGCTCTCTACTATGCGATGCAGAGTCCCGATGAGCGTACTGTCATTGCCACCAGTACGATCAACTTGCAGCGCCAGCTTTTTGAGAAGGACATCCCGATGCTCTTCTCTTTCTTGGGCATGAATTGCAAGATTGCACTGGCTGTGGGAAGGGGCAACTATGTCTGCATCAACCGGTTTGTCCAGACCAGGGAGGAGGCGAGCCTGCTCAGCCAAGATCCCAACAGTGAGTTGTACCAGGTCGGCCAATGGATCAAGCAAACCGACAGCGGCCTCTTCGCCGACGTCCCCTTCCGCCTCAGTTCTGAATTGCGATCGGAAGTTTGTTGTGACGGGGACCTGTGCCCGAATCACCAGTGTGCATATTTCCGCGAGTGTTTCTTCTTCAAGGCAAAGGCCAAGGCGAAGGAGGCCAAGATTGTGGTGAGCAACCACCACCTCCTCTTCACCGATGCCCAGAGCAGGTATCTGAACGGAGTTGACTATGATGAGGAGATGATCCTTCCTCCCTACAACCGGCTCATCATCGACGAAGCGCACAACATCGAGACCAATGCCACTGAGTACTTTACCGATGAGTACGACTCGCAGGAGATGCTCCGGCAGATCACGCGCATCCAGCGAGGCGGGAGATACAGCTCGAAATCACTGCTGGAGCAACTCGGTGAGTACAGCACTGAACCTGATCTGATCGACCGGATGCAAGACGATATCCATTTGCTCATGCAGGAGGTGGGTACGCTCGACCAGTACTTGCTCGGGGTGTTCCAGAAAAATGAGTTCCAACCGGTTCTCATCAAGCAGGAGCACCAAGGCAGGCTCGGTGAATTCGTACAGGCCGCCATCAAGGTTTCCCAGGCCAGCGGCAGGCTGGCAGCCAAGATAAACACCTTTTTGGAGCACAACAAGGCTCCCGAGGAGTTGGACAGCAAGGTCAATGAGCTGAAAGTGCGTGGTACGCGGATTGCCCTGATGAGTGAGGTCCTCGCAAAGTTCTGCAATTTCCCGCTCTGGCAGGATGAGGTGCACTGGTTCAACGCCGAAGCCAATAGGACAAGCAAGAGCGTCCAGGTGCGCATCACCCCCCTCTCCATCGCACCCCTATTGGTCGATGCTGTCTTTTCCAAGCTTCAGACGGTGATCTGCACCTCTGCAACCCTCGATCTGAACGATGATTTTGCCTTCTGGGGCACCAGGGTAGGGCTTCCCTACGATGAGGAACGGCCCTTTTTGAAGGGGGCTTTTCTCTCCCCATTCGATTACCCAAACCGGGTCATGTTGCTGACCCCCAGTGATGCACCGCTTCCGGCAAAGGATATTGAGGAGGGGTATGTACAGTACCTGTGTTCCGCCATCTTCGATGCGGTGCTCTCCAGCGGGGGAGGGGCTTTGGTGCTCTTCACCAGCTATGCCATGCTCAAACGCGTGAAAGCAGCACTGGAGCAAAAGTTTGAGATGGAGCATCTTACGCTGCTGGCCCAGGGGGAGATGGACCGCTATACACTGCTGTCAACCTTCATAGCAGAAAAGGACAGCACCCTCTTTGCAACCTCTTCGTTCTGGGAAGGGGTTGACGCTCCTGGCGATACCCTTCGGTTGGTGATCATCGCAAAGCTTCCGTTCACCGTTCCCTCCGATCCGGTGTTCAAGGCACGCTGTGAGGCGATAGACAAGGCAGGGGGAAGCGGGTTCTACCAGCTGGCCCTGCAGTCGGCGACCATGAAGCTCAAGCAGGGGTTCGGGAGGTTGCTCAGGTCCACCTCGGATCGGGGAGTGGTGCTGATCCTGGACAGCAGGGTGGTGAGCAAGAACTACGGGGTGTACATGCTCAGAGCCCTTCCTGAAAGCTATCATCCGGAGACGGTGAGAGAGGGCATCTGCGACAAGATTGAGAATTTCCTGTACGGTTAGGGCAAAAAAAAGGTGGGAACTGCTTCCCACCTTACTGGCATGCAATCGAGCTTACTCGATTACTGCGAGCACGTCCTTCATGCTGAGGATCAGGTACTCCTTGCCATCGGCTTTCACCGAGGTTCCGCTGTACTTGTCATGCATAACACGGTCGCCAGCCTTGACGCTCATCTTCACCTTGTCAGTGCCTTCCCCAACAGCGACGACAACCCCGATCTGGGTCTTTTCCTGTGCTGTCTGAGGGATGTACAGACCACTGGCGGTCTTCTCCTGCACTTCTTCAATCTGAACCAATACTCTGTCTGCCAAAGGCTTGATGGTCATTGTATTTTCCTCCAACCATTAGGTAAATGTGGTAGTGTGCTTGCGAGGCTTCTGCCTTCGCTTATGCTAATATAGTCAAAACCGACAAGACAGGCAAGCTGAATTGCCAAAACATCGCCGATGGGTGTGCAGATGATGCGCACTGTGAAAAAAACACTCCTAAGCCTTGCCGTTATCAGGAGGTGTTACTATATTCAGCATGGAACAGAAAGGAAGTGCGTATATGGATGGCAAGAGTACTGCAGAGAGACAGCTGATGATCAAGGGGGAATTCCCGTTCCTCACTGCTGACGCAACCAGCGAACAAGTCTGGAAGCATTTTTATCATCTCGCAACGCTTTTTGCCAAATCGAAAGAACTTGCACCCAGCCTGAACTGTTACATTGATGTGTTTTTGATCAGAGGCAATGAGATGCACAGTCCCGACCAGGATTGGCTGGACTTTTTCCGCCGGCAGTTCGCCATCTACCTAATGGGCAAGAAATGCATCAGCTGCTCGCTCAGCGAAGGGGATATGATCCACGATTTCTTGCGCATGGAGTACGAGCAGATCAAGCAAGAGTTGCAGAACAGCGAGTTTGCCTTTCAGAAGGAGAATCTCAGCAGATGGTTCGCATCTCTGGAGCTCGATTTCCCCTGGTTGGTGGAGACTGAAGAGCTGCAGTGGTCGTTCGGGTAACAGAGAACCTGTCCGTTCTGTGTCATTTGGGTCAGAATGGCCCAAATACGCAAGCATAATCTGCGAGTGTGTCAAAAAGAGTCTTTCTTTGGCGGATTTCACACGTTCTTTCTGGCGAATTTCACCAAAGTCACCGAATAAGAATTTTTAAAGCCATACCACAAAACGAAATAAAAAATCAATGTTTAAGTTGGCACGCTAGTTGCATATACCTTTCCAACACCCATAAGGGAGGGTACACAATGAAAGCCAAGCGCCAAATGCTTACCAATATGGAAACCAGCGGTTATGACGATGCAAATATTCTGAGCATCTATCTCAAAGAGATCAATCGTATTGCGCTCTTGACTCCCGAGGAGGAGTTGGCATTGGCCCGACGGGCCCAGCAGGGTGATCAGTTTGCCCGCCAGCGGATGATTGAAGCCAACCTCCGATTTGTAGTGAATGTAGCGAAGAAATACCAGAACCAGGGACTTCCTCTCAGCGATCTCATCAATGAAGGAAATATCGGTTTGATGACAGCCTTGGAGAAGTTTGATCCAGAGAAGGGGTATCACTTCATCAGCTATGCTGTGTGGTGGATTCGTCAGGCAATCATGAAAGCCATCAATGAGAAGAGCAGGGCTGTCAGGCTCCCGCTGAACCGCACCAATGAGCTGCTTCAGATCCAAAAGGCACAGCGTTCCCTGATGAAGGACCTGAGTACCGAAGATCCCAGCATGGAAGAGATTGGCGAACTCTCTGGTTTTGATGCACAGCATGTCTCCAACCTGCTTTCCATCAGCAGGGAACTTGTCAGCCTCGATGCCCCTGTATTCAATGACGGAAGTGCCAGCAATATCGGAGACTTCATCGAAGATGATACCCAGAATCCTGAGCAGTCGCTGATCGATCAGTCCCTCAAGGATGATGTGGCCAGTCTGCTTGCAACCCTCAGTGACAAGGAGCGGGAGATCATAGAGTTGAGATTCGGCTTGGCAGGCAAGAATCCGATGTCCCTCAAGGAGATTGGCGAGCTGTACAACCTTACCAAGGAAAGAATCCGCCAGATCGAGAAGAAAGCCCTCGAACGGCTCAGAGCTCCCAACAGGAGCAAGATGGTGGAGAGTTACATCGCTTAAGGCACCGAGAAGGTGTATCAATATAGATTAAACCGGACAGAGATGTCCGGTTTTTTCAATTGACAAGGGATAGGCTTTCTGGTAAATTGGTATACGAAAATAAAGTTTGTATTCTAAATAGGGGGTTCAGGATGCGTTCCAAGGATATTACCAACCTCGTGTACACGACACTGCATCACGACATTCTGAACCTGGGCATACTTCCAGGGGAGAGCCTGCGCGAAGGAGATCTCTGCACTCGTTTCCAGGCAAGCCGGACTCCGGTGCGTGCAGCCCTTGAACGGCTCGCGGATGAGAATTTGGTTCAGTTTGTCCCCTACAAAGGCGTACAGGCCACTTTGCTCAGCTTCTCAGACATCTATCAGCTGATTTTGATGCGCATTGTCCTGGAGAGCAACGTGGTGGTGGATTTCTCACGCCAAGCAGATCCTTTTGCCTTGGAGAAGTGCAGGCACACCCTGCGCAACCAGCAGATTCTGTTGCAAAGTCCCCGATTTGAGGCGTCTCACTTCTATTCGTTGGACTCACAGTTGCACCAGATCTGGTTCAATCAGACCAAGGTTCCCCTCTTTTGGCAGGTCATTCAGGATGCTGAGGTCCACTATACACGCTTCAGGATGCTCGACATCGTTCGCATCCAGAATTTCCAGGAGATTGTGGATGAGCACGTGTGCCTGCTTCAGGCGATAGAAGAGAAGTGTGAGCAGCAGATGCAGGATATCCTGCAGTACCACTTGCTGGGAGGAGTACGGAGAATGGCCAGCGTGCTGCTCACTGACGCTGCCCCCTATTTCACCGACCGTAAAGAAATCGGCTCATATATTGAGAAGATTGAAGCAATTGCCAGGCCCAGTGGTCTGGCTGCACCATAAAGGAGTACCAAACATGGATATTCGATATTCGACGGGAAAGGAAGCGTTCAAGCACATGACGACCGAGGAGCTCCGCAAAGAGTTTCTCATCCAGGGCCTCTTCAGGGCCGACGAGGTGAGCGGGGTGTACTCTCACATCGACCGCATCGTGACGATGGGG
>LVBG01000008.1 GCA_001603115.1 Spirochaetales bacterium Spiro_05 | reverse complement strand
AGCAGCTGACACTCGATCTGGACGGTAAGAAGAAGCGCTCATCGTCCTCGGTGAAAGTGGTGCTCACCGATGCTCCCGAGCCCAAGGAGAAGAAAGCCCCTGTGCGGGTGAAGCCGACCGTTACGACTCGGAGCATGACGGTCAAGATACCAGGACCTAAACCTGAAGGCCAACCAGAGGCGAAGAAACCCTCTCCAAAGGGTGGAAAGGCACCGGTGCGCAAGGCCCCGCAGCCACGCAGCAGCGATCTTCCCAATCCTCATTTGGTACAGACCCATAAGCCCAAGAACAAACGCGAAACACCAAAGCGAGTCAAGGTGGAACCCCCGAAAATCGGGACGCGCAAGGCTTATCGCACCCCCATAACCAGACTGGTGCTCATCCCCCTGCTGGTTGCGGTGCTTCTTTTTTGCCTTGCCATCCTGATCTGGGTGTTTGTTGGACAGCGAAAAGCCCTCCCTGTGGGCGTAGTGGAAGAGACTCCCCGACAAGCAGTCGCCCTGACCATCGAGCGAGGCATGAGTGCCCGTTCTGTAAGCCAGCTGCTTGAGAGCGAAGGGGTGGTTGCAGATGGGCAAGCCTTGCTTGAGTATTTCATCCAGGCGGACCTTGCAACCCGGCTGAAGACCGGCTCTTACCTCATGGGAAAGGATCTCGCCTTTGAGGAGATCGGGGCTTTGCTCACCTCCATCTCAGAGGAGGTGGTGCTTACGATCAGCCCAGCCTTCACGCTGAAGAGCATAGACCAGTATCTGTCCAGCCGTCTCTCCACTGCTCAAGGGAGTTTCTTGCAGGCAACCGATAATCTGGTAAGTGCCTACCAGCTTGGCTTTGGCGAAGGTTGGTTGCTCAGTGGAAGCTACACGGTAACACGAGGGCGTTCGGCAGAGATGCTCGCGCTGGCCATGTATGAGGCAATGCTGGCCGAGGTACGCCGGCACCTCTCCTCTCCATTGGTGGAGGAGTATTCGATTGAGCAGCTGCTCATCATCGCCTCCATGATTCAGGCAGAAACCCAAAATGTAGGGGAAATGAGGCTCATCTCCTCGGTAATCCACAACCGTCTGGCCAATGGGGAACCCTTGGGCATAGATGCAACCACCCGCTATGAGCTTGATGACTGGGTCAATCCCATTCCCACCTCAGCCTTGGAGTCCAAGACCCCCTACAATACCCGTCGCAGGGTGGGGCTTCCCCCCACCGGGATCTGCAGCCCTTCCAAGGAAGCAGTTCATGCTGCGTTCTTCCCCCAGCAAAGCGAGTACTTCTACTACCTGCATGGTCTGGACAAGCAGATACACTTCGCCCGGACCTATGAGGAACACAAGGAGAACATCAAGGCGTTTCGGCAGGCTCCCTGAATGAGAGGACAAACGAGTAGATGATGGGAAGGAAGGCGAGAGCCGGGATGGCTATCATGAACAGCAACGCCGCGTCGAGGTTTAGCAGCAGTCCGGCAAGCAATACGATGCTCACTGCAGTCCACAGCCACCCGGTGAAGCGGTGGGTCTTGTTCCAGTTGTATTCACTTGCCAAGGTCCACGGCAACTTGATGCCGATGGTATAGTTCTGTCTGCATTTTGGAAGATAGTTTCCCAGGATGAGGAAGAGCAGGCTGACAAAAAGGGGAACAACCTTCTCCACCGGGATGTCATTTCCCAGTGCGATGAGCAGGGTTATCGGCATGACAAGCAGGGAAACCGAGGCGAGTATCCACCGTGAGATGTGATAGATGCGTGATTTCACATCACGTTTCGGGTCAAACTTCAGTCCCAATTGGAGTATGAGGTTGAAGAGGGCAAGCAAGAGGGGGATGCCGAAGGCTGCAAAAGCCTTGTGGGCGTAGTTGTCCGGATTGCCGCTTGCATCGAAGTGGATGGGGACTTGGTCGGGCAGGCGGTCGTACACAGAGAGTGAAAAGAGGATGGGCAGGATGCAGACCAGGGTGGTCAGCACCAATGTCCGGTCAATCAGCTTCGTTTTGGTTTTCATCGGTCCCTCCAGTAAACTGCGCGCACCAGAGCATGATCTCCTCAAATACCGATGCATTCAGTTCATAGTAGATGAAATTCTTATATTTGCTCTCTGTAATCAGGGAGGCTTTCTTGAGTAAGCTCAGATGATAGGAGACCGTGGCAGCAGAGAGGGAAGGGAAGTGCTGCACAATCTCGCCGGCGCTCAGCCGTTCCTGCTTGAGCAAGGTCAGCATGTGGCGTCGTTGAGGATCTGAGATGGCTTTCATGGTCTCTGAGAATCCCATGGTTGCTCCTATTTCGAAAAAATTCTAAATAGATAGTAGCGAGGCGCCTATGAAGAGTCAAGGGTTTTGGGCAAGATAGAGAAAGCCCCCGCTCAGAAGAGCAGGGGCCTTGAGTATACCGGCGATCGGACTTGAACCGATACAAGCTTGCGCTCAATAGATTTTGAGTCTATCGTGTCTACCAATTTCACCACGCCGGCGAAAGACTGAATCATGCTACCAAATCCAAACGGAAAAAGCAACAGAGTTTGTGAAAAAGTAGGTCTCGATTGTTTTTTCGCACCATTTGCTTTACAGTGAAACCAAATGGAGGGAATCGTGAACACTGCCAAGAGATTGCTGGTCATGGTCCTGCTGCTTTGCATGGCCTTCTCTGCCCTTTCTGCACAGGATGCCGATGACATCCTCCTCGCCGATGTGCCGATTGCCTATGGGGAAGCACGGTTCAGAGAGAGGATCTTCGAGAGAACACAGGGAGAACGATCGGCGGTTGGTCTGGTCCTCAGTGGAGGGTCGGCCCGAGCATTTGCCCACATCGGGGTGCTCAAGTATCTGGAAGAGCAGGGAATCGTTCCTGATTTCATCATCAGCAACTCCATGGGGAGCATTGTCGGTCTGATGTATGCCGCAGGGCTCTCGCCTGACCAGATTTTGGAGAGCATCACCTCAGTTTCGATCCAGAGTCTCTTCGACCTGACCCTTCCCTTGCAAGGCGGACTGCTCGACTCTTCACGGTTCATTGCAAAGATGACCTCTCTTTTGGGTGAGAACACCAAGCTTGAGGAGCTTCCCATACCCATCATCGTCATAGCCGAAGACATGGTCACCAAACGCCAGATTCTGATCAGCGAAGGGGACTTCTCCACGGTACTTCGGGCAAGCTACGCCCTTCCTGTGTATTTTCAGCCGGTAGAGTTCAGAGGACACCTCTTGCTCGATGGCGGGGTGACGAACCTCGTTCCGGTCGACCTTGCTTCCTCCTTTGCAGACTCGCTGATCATCTCCACCACATTCTATGATGTGGATACCCTCAATCTTCGCAATCCTCTTACCATTCTCAATGTCTCGGTGGATCTCGGAAAGCGACGAAGGGGCGTGGAAGAGCTCAAGCGTGCTCTCCCCGAAGCCATCTGGATTCGCAACATGGTTGAAGATGTCTCCTTCATGGAGTTTTCCAAGGTTGAGTACCTTGCACAGAAGGGGTATGAGTCAGCCGCTTTGCAAGCCGGGGAGCTAGGAAAACTTCCCAAGCTGAAAGACACCTTTGCCCTCACTGATTTGAGGGAAAAGCTGGGGCAACAGGTGGCAGCGAGCTATGATGCCTATCACCTTTTCAAACAAGTGCCGCTTACCAAAGCTTCCCATTTGCTGGGAATCGGGTTTGACTCGGACTTTGGGACCGATGACACCACCCTGCTCAAAGATGATACCACCTTGGGTTTGAAATACCTCTATAGGAGTGGCAATCTGTCGGTTGGGGTGAATTCCGGCTACTCACTCAACTTGGTGAGCAATGACCAATTCTCTGCATCTCCTGCCGTCAGGGCCCAAGTGGACTATGTATTTTTGAAGTATCTCAGAGCGAGCGGCTATGCAGCATACGTCCATGAAATCGCAACCAATGCACCCATGCTCTCGCTTGGGGCCAATCTGGAGGGGAGGATGTACTTCTTGGAGGATACCCTTCGCCTCAGCCTGACCAACGCTATGGAGCATCTCAGTGATTTCAAGAACAGCGCTCATCTCAACTATTTTGATGGAAACATGTATCTCTACCATGCTCGTCTGCAGGCACGCCTGCTACCCAAGGGCACCGGGTCGTGGCATATTCCAGACTCCAGTTTCGCGGTGAGTTACCAGATACTTGGCGACTATGGCACATCCAGGTCGTTCTTGGGCTCGAGGGTGGAGACTGAGCTGGCGGATGGAAAGATCGGATTGTTCGGTACGCTGAAGACCTTCAATCGCTTTGCTTTGGATGGCAAGGGGGATGTTCCCTTCTTTTTCTCCGATGGTTTCAGGACCACCAGCAGTACCATTAAAGGCCAAGGACACGATCTCTCCCTTGCGGTGAATCCTGCAAACCATCTGGTAGGCATGCAATTGGGCTTTGGCTACCGACCGGTGAATTTCAATCCCACCATGGCTGAGCTGCTGCTCTTCAAGAACAGCTCCGTGGCCATCTATACCGACCTGTTGTGGTATGAGAAGAGCTTTGCGCCGGCCTTGTCTTTGGGTTTGGAGCTCCACACCGATATCTCGCTTCTGGGCATCCGCACCCTGCCGCTTACCATCTACGGAGGGTGGGATCAGAAGGGGAACACCTTTGTCTGGGGATTCTGGTTCAACGTAGCGTTCTAGTTCTCTTCCAAACCATGTTTTCTGAGATATTCGAGGTCTTCCTCGGTCAACTCAGTGTTGGGAAGGCGCTCGGACTCTTGCAGTTTTCGGGCCTGTTTTTCCTGCTTCTTGGGAAGTGAGGCAAAACCCTCCAACGTCAGTGCTTCTTCACGCTCAAACTCCCCAGAGAGGGGGGCGGGCAGCTTTCCAGAGGCAACAGATGCACAATCCTTATCAATTTCGACCGCAGTTTTCCTTCTGGTGTCAGGATCCTTGAGCAGAGAGAGCATCTTCTCGATGGTCTCCATCTTCATCCCGCTGGTATTGGAATAACGAGCGCCAAGTGCAGATTCGAGCAACTCAATGGCTTCCCCCACCAACCCGAAGTGGAGTTTCACCTGGGCATAGTGTACGTAGGGTTCAGGGAACCTGGGCTTGCGTTCCACCAACTCACGGTAGAGCTCTCCTGCTTCCACCCACTCTCCCTTGACCAGGTGTATCCAACCTCGGTTGTCACGGATGCCGGGACTGGTGTTCTCCAGGTTTCCGCTCTCCTCCATGAGCTCTTCAGCCTTGGCAAGATCGCCCTGCTCGAGTGCGTAGGTGGTGTAGTTGATGAAGAGATTCTTGTCACGGTAGCCGCTCTGATAGACTTCCTCGACCGTTTGGAGAGCCTTGTTCAGGTCTCCTTCCATCCAGTAGGCCATACTGACCATCGTCTTGGCAACCTTGTCCAAGGTTTCGTCCCGACCCTTGGTCGAGGAAAGGTACTCTTCGATGATTTGCTTGCCCTCTTGGGCATCTCCGCGCTGGAGAAACATGCTTGCCGCCGTTACCCGGAAGGTGGGCAAGAGCCCTGAACGCATGGCTTTTCGGTAGAGCGGCCAAGCAAGCTCCCAATCCTTGCTGTTGGTGCTCGTAATCTTCCGGTTTGCCCGGATGTAGAGGATCAAGGCGCGCTTCCAGTAGAGCAGTCCGCCGAGCAGCATCGCTACCAGAAGGTATTTGCTGTATGTGGGGATCGGCAGGGTGAAGATGATGACCACAATCAGGAGGGTCAGCCACAGTCCAAGATTCTTATTGCGTTTCATACCAGTACACCTCGTTCTATCCCTCATACTCTACAAGGATTGACAAGTGGTTGCAAGAGTGGTTGGTTTGTGTGTATCGTAAGCATATGGAAGAGCACGATATCCTTGTCCATGCCTGTTGCGGACCCTGCAGTACAGCCAGCATTGAGCGTATGCTTGAGGAGGGGTGGAACCCTGTGCTTTACTTCTCCAACTCCAACATTTTCCCCGAGCAGGAAGCAGATAAGCGGTATGAGGCACTCTTGGAAGTTGCCAAGGTGTACAACCTGAAGGTAATTCGGGAGCACTATGACCACCAAGGATGGCTTGACACGGTGAAAGGGCATGAGACCGAGCGTGAGGGGGGCAGCCGCTGTGAGCTCTGCTTTGCCTACAACCTCCGCGAGGCGTGTGAAAAGGCGAAGCAGCTGGGCTTTGCTCACTTCACCACTACCCTGACCGTCAGCCGTTTCAAGAACAGCAAGGTCATCTTCCGGGTAGGGGAGGCCTTCTCCGGCTTCGAACCATTGGATTTCAAGAAGAAGGGTGGGTTTGAAAAGAGTGTAGCGTTGTCCAAGGAGTTGGGAATCTATCGCCAGCACTACTGTGGCTGTGAGTTCTCCCGTTTGTAAGCCTCTCTTTGCCATCAGGCTTCTCTGATGCTATACTCTTCTTTCGTGGGGAGGTGGTCATGCTGAGAAAATTACTGAAATTTCTTACGGGAAGACTTTTCATCTCCCTGGTACTGATCGCCTTCCAGATTGGTTTCCTGGTCTATATCTTCTCCTTCGCCCAGAACGACACCCTCTGGATACAGCTCTTTTCAGCTCTCTCCATCCTCATGACCTTGGTGGTGGTCGTGCGCGACCTCAATCCAGCCTACAAGATTGGCTGGATGCTGATCTTTATGATCTTTCCCGTCTACGGCGGCTTTCTGTACCTGCTTTTCGGAAACAGGAGGCTCAATGCCCGACTGAGGAAGCGACTCGAGCAGTTGAACATTTTCTACAAGAAGGGCGTGGAAGGTGGCATGTACAGCGAGCTGCTGCCCATGCAGGCCCTCTCCTCCTATTCCAGAACCTTGGCAAGACAAGCCCAGTATATTGCAAACATCAGCGGCCATCCGGTATGGGGAAACACCGAAGTGGAGTACTTTCCCAGTGGAGAGAGCTGGGCGCTCGATGTGCTTTCCGAACTCAAGAAGGCAAAGTCCTTCATCTTCATGGAGTTCTTCATCATCAGTGAGGGCGAACTCTGGGATACCATGCTCAGTGTCTTGCTGGAGAAGCGGAAGATGGGAGTGCAGATTCGCTTGCTCTATGATGATGTGGGGTCCATCCTGGGGCTTCCCACTCACTTTGACCGTCGCTTGCGCTCCTTGGGTCTTGAGGTTGTCGCCTTCAATCCCCTGAGGGCGCACCTCAACAGCAGGCTCAACAGTCGTGACCACCGCAAGGTGATGGTCATCGACGGGAACATCGGGTACACCGGGGGGATGAACATAGCCGACGAGTATGTAAATCGTCTGCTGAAGTTCGGTCACTGGAAGGATACCGCTGTCAAGCTCAAAGGTGATGCGGTATGGAGTCTTTCGCAGATGTTCCTTCAGCTGTGGGCCTTCTCCACCTCAAATGCTGAGAATTTCGCCCTCTATCGACCGACACTCACATGCCAGACCGATGGTTTTGTCCAACCCTTTGCAGACAACCCGTTGGACAACGAGAATGTGGCGGAGAATGCCTACATCCAGATCATCAGCATGGCCAAGAAGTATGTCTGGATCACCACTCCCTACCTGGTGCTGGACAATGAGATGCTCACTGCCCTGAAAATTGCTGCCCAAAGTGGGGTGGATGTGAGAATCATCACGCCCCATATGCCGGACAAGTGGTATGTCTTCGCTGTTACGAGACAAAACTATCGTCCGCTTCTGGAAGCGGGGGTAAGAATCTACGAGTATACCCCTGGCTTTTTGCATGCAAAGATGTTTGTCAGCGACGACAGGGTGGCCATCATAGGCACGATCAATATGGACTATCGCTCTTTCTATCTCCACTTTGAGAACGGGGTGGTTTTCTATGGTTCTTCGGTGATACGCCAGGTGTATGAGGATATCGACCATACCTTGGATATCAGCAAGGAGATAGATATGGAATTCATGAAAAAACGTCCTTGGTACAAACGGATGACCGGGATGCTGCTCAAACTGGCAGCTCCCATGATGTAGGAGGCTTCATGCGGTTTCTCAACTATGGATCGGTCAACATTGACCTGGTTTTCACCGTCGACCATATCGTCAAGGGTGGTGAAACGTTACAGAGTTCTTCACTGAAAAAGAGCGCTGGCGGCAAAGGTGCCAATCAGAGTGCGGCATTGGCGAAGGCAGGTGCTGAGGTGTTTCATGCCGGCAAGGTGGGAAGTGATGGGGACTTTTTACTCGAGATGCTTGCCGGCTACGGGGTGGATACATCCTTCATCCGTCACTATGAGGGTGCAACCGGCCAGGCTTTGATCCAGCTTGACCGGCATAAGCAAAATGCGATCCTGCTCTACGGCGGTGGCAACACGGAGATCACCAAAGCGGAGATTGATGAGACGCTCAGCGCATTCGGCAAGGGTGACATGTTGGTGTTGCAAAATGAGATTGTCCATACCGGTTATCTGATCGATGAGGCAAAGAAGCGGGGGCTCTCCCTCTGCATGAACCTTGCTCCATTCGATCGAACTCTCTTCTCGCTCCCTCTTTCCAAGCTTGATTTGTTGGTTGTCAATGAGATTGAGGGAGCTGCGCTTGCCTCACTAGGCGAGGAGGCTCCCTTTTCGGAGATTCTCGATAGCTTGGTCAAAGCCTATCCCGATACACAGATTCTTCTGACGGTGGGCAAGCAGGGTTGCTGGTACGGCTTTGGGGATGAACGGATCCACGAAGGCATCTATGATACCGAGGTGGTCGACACCACTGCTGCCGGAGACACCTTCATCGGCTACTATCTTGCTTCACTTGCCAGGGGACTTGGCGTACGGGATGCATTGAAGTTTGCAAGCAAGGCAGCAGGTCTTGCTGTCTCCCGACCGGGGGCCATGGCCTCCATCCCCTTGGAAGGGGAAGTGTTCGAATAAGAACACATCATACTCTCCCTGCACAAAATTGAAGCCAGTAATGTTTCCCGCATTACTGGCTTCGGTATGTCTGCAAGCTTGTCTGTCCGGACGCGCTTAAGTCAAAGCTTAGTTGGCGACCACGATCAAGGTCCTGTTCACTCCCTCTTCTGCGACGCTGTAGGTGAAGTTGTAGGCGTTGGAAGCGACGGAGAAGCCGAACTCGTCGGCGGTGAAGGTGGTACGTAGGCATGGAGGCGGACCACTGCGGTGTCGTTCATGCCTGCGGCGAAGAGGGCAAAAGAGAGGAAGAGTGCGGTAAGAACTGTGGTGACTAACTTTTTCATCTTCTTCTCTCCTTTGGGTGATCTTGTACCCAAATGATAGGGAAGATGTGAGAAGATGTCAATACACAAAAGTAAATAATTCTATATATTAAAAGAACTTAGAGAATGTCATATGTACGAAGAAGTGACCTATAACATCTACCTATAACTTCTCACATTGCACAAGTGTAAACGGGTTTAGCCGAAGGGAAACCCCACCTGTGACAGGGGGTAAACACACAAATTCAGTGGCAATTGCAGAAAGGGAAGAAAATGCACCTATGGCACAGCTGTGGTTGTGACAAGAGACATGAACGAAGTTGGCCCTCACTTCTGACGTAAGGGCGGTGGGAGAAGTGGTCTGGACTTCTTACGTACCGAGGAGCTGAAGGTGGGTCTTGCGGTATGCTGAAGGACTGGCGCCCGTTGACTGCTTGAAACGTTTGGAGAAGTGAAACTCAGAACAGAACTGCAGTTTGTCCGCAATCTCCTTGACCGAGAGGTTGGTGCTGGTGAGCAGGGCCCTGGCGGCTTCCAGCTGAAGACCTGAGTAGTACTGCATGGGGGTGATGTTCATCCGCTTCTTGAAGAGACGGACAAAGTAGGAGGGGTCGAGCTGGACATGGTTGGCGATCATATCGAGGCTGAGCTTGTCAAAGACGTGGCGCTGCATGTACCGGATTGCCTTCTCCAAGCGTATGTTCTCGCCTTTTGCTTCCTCCATCTTGGTTCCGGCAGCCAGGTTGTAGAGCAAACCCAATACCTGATGGCAGGCACTGATGCGCAGTTCCCGGTTCTGGCTGAGGCCCTTGTCCCGGACTTCCTCGAAGAAGAACCGCCAGTTTGTTCCAACCTTGATGGGATTTGTCTGTTCCAGCCTCCGTACCAGATCAATCTCTTCAGGGCAGAAGAGCAGGGTAGCGTAGTAGGTGAGGCTCTCTTCCTTGTCCGCCTCGATACTGTGCACTACTTCACTGGTGGTGACAAAAAGCGATCCCGGAGAGATTGCGTACCGTCGGTGGGCGTTGGTGAAGGTTCCGCTGCCGCTGACAAAGTAGTGCAGTTCAAACTGCCCCTTTTCATGGCTGTGGACACGCTGGTGCCACAAAAGCTCCTGTTCCTCGTGCATCTGAAAGACGAAAACTGCGTCCAATAGTTCCATAAGTCAATAATACATATGTTTTCCCAATCTTGTCTATGGTAATCGTCCTTCTTGTGGGAGATGCTGTAGCAAAGGAGACAGCCTAGTATGCAAGTTGTTGCAGGAATTGACACTGGTACGCAGAGCACGAAGGTCCTCTGTTACGATGTATCCACAAAGACCGTCCTACTGACCGTCAGCGCCTCACATGAGATGGAGAGTAGGGATGATGGGACTCGTGAGCAAGAAGCCGTATGGTATCTGGATGCAATCCGTTCTTGTTTTGCCCAGATAGATCCAACTATCAAATCCTCGATCATTGCCATCGGGGTCTCTGCACAGCAGCATGGGTTCGTTCCGGTAGGCAAGGACGGGGAGGTGCTTGCCCCTGTCAAACTCTGGTGCGACACCTCGACGAAGGCACAGTGCGATGAGCTTACCGAAAAGCTTGGCGGTGAAGATAGGGTCTTCTCCCTCTTGGGGAACCAGATTCTTCCCGGTTACACCCTTTCCAAGATTCTCCACCTCAAACAGCACCGCAAGGATGCGTACGACAAGCTCGCGCACATCCTCCTGCCGCACGATTACATCAACTACTATCTCACCGGTGAATACACCGCTGAGGCCGGTGATGCAAGCGGCACCGCTTTCTTCGATGTAGAGAAGAAGGAGTGGAGCAGGGAAGTGCTTGAGGCAGTGGATGAGGGACGTGACCTCTACTCCCTCCTTCCTCGTTTGGTGAAAGCCGGAGACCCTGCTGGAATGGTGTGTGAAGCCACAGCCAAGGAGCTTGGGATTCCGGTTGGGATTCCTGTTTCCTGCGGTGCCGGTGACAACATGGCCGGTGCCATCGGAACCGGATGTGTCGGCAAGGGCGACCTGACGATGAGCATGGGAACCAGTGGAACTCTCTTCGGGTACAGCGACAGCTGCATTACCGACCGACAGGGCCGTTTGGCAGCTTTCTGCTCATCAACAGGGGGATATCTTCCCCTGCTTTGCACGATGAACTGTACGATCACCACCGAATCGGTTCGAGCGCTCTTCGGCTATGATGTGAAGAAGCTCGACCAACTGGCCGCTGAGGCTCCCATTGGGTGTGAGGGGGTGACCATGTTGCCCTTCTTCAACGGGGAGCGGGTTCCCAACCTTCCTCATGGCAAGGGTGTCATCGCAGGTCTGGATATGAGCAACATGAAGGTGCAGAACATTGCCCGTTCTGCCTTGGAGAGCTCAATCTACGCAATGAAGGGTGGACTTGACGCTTTCCGGGAGTTGGGCTTTGTCCCCAGCAGAATCATCCTGACCGGTGGTGGCGCCAAGAGTGCAATCTGGAGACAGATTGCTTGTGATGTGATGCAACTGCCTCTGGCTGTTCCCAAGGTGGCGGAGAGCGCAGCATTCGGTGCTGCACTTCAGGCCTTGTGGACTGTTGCAGGTGGATCGATTGTGGATCTTGCCAAGGAGCATGTGCTCTTTGATGAGTCGAAATCGTGTGAACCGGATAGGGAAGCAGGCGTGCAGTATGCACAGGCCTATGCTCGCTATCAAGGCTATGTAGAGGCGATGACGCCTTTGTTCAAATAGGAGGGTTGTATGCAGTATTTTGTTGGAGACCAAGAGTACTTCAAGGGAATCGGGAAAATTCAGTTCGAAGGCAAGGGAAGCAAGAATCCCTTGGCATTCAAATACTATGATGCGAAGAAAGTGATCGCCGGAAAGACCATGGAAGAGCATCTTCGCTTTGCCACCGCTTACTGGCACAGCTTCTGTGCAGATGGGACCGATCCGTTTGGCAATGCCACGATCGACTTTCCCTTCCGCAAGGAAGACCGCTACGCAAACGCAATTGCAAAGGCTGATGCCGCATTTGAGTTCTTTACCAAGATGGGAACCCCATACTACTGCTTCCATGACATCGATGCTTCTCCGGACAGCAGTGATGTGGCCGAGTATGAGAAGACCTACCACAAGATTGCCGATGAGCTGCTTTCCCGCCAGAAGGCCAGCGGCGTAAAGCTCCTGTGGAATACCGCCAATGTTTTCAGCCATCCCAACTACATGAATGGAGCTGCCACCAACCCCGACTTCAAGGTAGTCGCAAGAGCTGCGGTGCAGATCAAGAACAGTTTGGATGTGAACGTGAAGCTTGGTGGTCAGAACTATGTGTTCTGGGGCGGTCGTGAGGGCTATATGAGCTTGCTCAATACCGATATGAAGCGCGAGCAGGAGCACCTTGCACGCTTCTTGGCCATGGCCAGAGACTATGGACGGAGCATCGGGTTCAAGGGCACCTACCTCATCGAGCCCAAGCCGATGGAACCGACCAAGCACCAGTATGACTATGATGCAGCCACTACGATCGGCTTCTTGAAGGAGTTTGGTCTGGACAAGGATTTCAAGTGCAACATTGAAGCCAACCATGCCACACTTGCTGGACATACGTTCAGTCATGACCTGCAGGTCTGTGCTGACCGCGGCATGCTGGGCAGTGTCGACGCCAACCAGGGCGACAGCATCAACGGCTGGGATACCGATGAGTTTCCGACCAATGTGTATGAGACCACCCAGGCCATGCTGGTCATCCTGCGCAACGGCGGGCTTGGCAACGGCGGCTTGAACTTCGATGCCAAGAGACGGCGCAACTCAACCGACCTCGAGGATCTCTTCATCGCCCACATCGGCGGTATGGATACCTTCGCACTCGGTCTTGAGGTTGCCCAGAAGATTCTTGACGACGGACTGTTCGACTCCTTTGTCAAGGAGCGTTATGCTTCCTTCGATCAGGGAGAGGGCAAGAAGTTTGAGGATGGAAAACTGACCCTCGCTGAGTTGGCAGACCTTGGTCGCTCCGTAAAGATTGAGAAGAAGAGCGGAAAGCAGGAGTACCTGAACAATCTGCTCAACTCCTATCTCTTCGGTTAAGCGAGAAGCGGGGCGAGGAAGGCGTAACAGGCGATACTGATGATCACCGACAATGAGGAGGTGAAGGAGGAGAGCCTGCCCTGGTCTGTAACCTGCTCGGTGTAAGCCACTGAGATGGAGGAGACCGGGGCGAATACCGCCAGGATGAGGGCGGTCTTGATCACCGGACTGAAGGCTGTAAAGCTGTAGAAGTAGTAGGAGAACAAGATTGCCATCCCGTACCGGATCGACAACAGACGAAGCGTATGGCGCATCCAACTACGCTCAAAACGAATTTCGAGCATGAACCCGACCATCAGCATTGCGATGATCGGGTTCGCTTTTCCTATGGCCTGCATCCACTCCTGCAAGAATGAGGGGAGCTTGATGGAGGCAAAGGAGAGCGCAATCATCACCAAGTATGCGATGAACGGGACCGAGGTGAAGAGCTTCTTGGAGAGGTCTTTGGCCGAAGGTCTCTGTCCCCCGGCTATCGAAGACCCCAACGAGTAGATGAAGCCGGTGGTCATCAGGGCGTTGCCCAGGTCGAAGAGCGAGGATGCCACCAAGGCAGAGGGGCCGAAGAGAGCCTGTACGAAGGGAAATGAGAAGTTTCCGACATTATAGGTGGATCCGTTGAAGAGGGCATAGGAGCGAATTGCGTTGTTTTGCTTTCTGTTGACGAAGGATGAGAGCGTCATCAGTACTAGGTTTGCGATGATACCATAGAGGATGAGCACCAAGAGGGAGTAGTCCATGCTGAAGGTGTTGAAGCTCGCAACGATTGCAGCAGGCAAGGTGACGTTCAATGCAATTTTGGAGAGCGTTTTCGCTTCCTTCGCATGAAACATGCCGATGCGCTTGAGTCTATTGCCCAGCACGATCAGGAAGAGAAAGAGCCCTACTTGGGAGAGTGATTGCACCATACAGAGCATCCTACAAGTCTGCTCTGAGAGAGGCAAGCGGTTTTGGTTGAATTCTCATCCAAACCCCCCAGAAGGGGGCTGGAATGAGGATTTGAGACTTAGTTGAGGTAGGCCAGATGCTCCTCGGTGAGGGTAAGGTCGGAACCCGAGAGGGTTTCGGTGATTTGATTGACCTTGCTGGAACCGGCAATTGGGATCGTGGGATTCTTCTGGCTGGTCAGGTAGGCCATGGCAATGGCTGATGGACTTACTCCCAACTCATTGGCCAGTTTTTCCACCTTGGGGACCAAGGCAAGGTTGATGGGGGTGAGGAACCGCTTCTTCGCCTGCACGCTGAGTTGTTCCGTCTTTCCAGCGATGACCTTGGAAAAAAGTCCTTTTGCCTGGGGGGCAAAGCACATTACCGGGAAGTTGTGCTTCTCATACCACTGACGCTGCTCCTCGGTCATGCAGACCAGAGTGTCATCTCCCCATGTTTCGGGTGTACAGTGGGCAAGACTCCACTGGATCTCGCTGATGGAAAATGGAGTTTTGTTATGAGCCTTTGCCCAGGTGTTCGCCTGCTCGATGCGCTCTGTTGTCCAGTTTGATGCACCCAAGTTCCTGACGAGCTTTTTCTCGATCAACAGGGAGGCGAGGTCGATGATCTCATCGGCTCCCATCCGGAGATTGTCTCGGTGGAAGAACCAGATGTCGAGCATATCGGTTTTCAGCTGGTCGAGAGTCTGGCTGATGTCCAAAAGCATGTCTTTCTCATTGATCCGGCTCTTGTGCATGTCTTCCTTGTATGGGTGACAGCCCTTGCTGGCAACGATGAGCTTGTTGCGCATACCGTTGTTTTGCATCCATTTCCCCAGTACCGTTTCGCTGGTGGATGGGCCTCCTGCTTTCTCCTGTCCGTAGATGTGGGCGGTGTCCAGGAGGTTGCCCCCTGCCTCTACATAGATGTCGAGCTGGGCAAGAGCTGTGCTTTCTGCGATGGTTTCACCGTAGTGGTCGCAGCCGAGTGCTATCTGGGAAAGTTTCTTTCCCGCAAGATCAAGGTATTTCATCAGATATCAATTCCCAGGAATCTCTTGACAAGGATTCCGATCACAAACGATATGGCAGCAACGCCGAGGCTGATGGTTGCCATTTCCAGAAACCGCCTGCCGAAAGGCAGGTCTTTCGCTACTGAGGTATAGTAGGTGAAAAGCATGATGATGATCACCACCGTACAAAGCATCACCGCCAGGGCAAGCACATAGCTTTCGAACACGAGGTAGGGCAGTACCATGAAGGCAACGGTGAACAGGTAGGCAATACCGGTGTACATACTGCTTTTCATGGCGTTCTTCTTCCCGCTGTTCTTGGCTGACAGATACTCGCTGCTGGCCATCGAAAGCGTTGCGGAGATGCCGGTGATGAGGCCTGAAAGGGCGATGAGCCGGGTGTTCTGCAGTGCAAAGGTAAGGCCTGCGAGCGTGCCCGAGAGTTCGACAAGAGCATCACTCAATCCAAGCACCATTGATCCGATGTACTGCAGCCGTTCTTCGTCCAGCATGGCCAAGAGCTGTTGTTCATGACGGTCTTCATCGTCACTTATTTGTTTTGCTTGGGGAACCTCTGCGATGAGAGAAGCATAGAAGCGGGTGGCCTTGTCCTCTCCCTTCTCCATTTTTTTCAATACGAAGGTGTAGCCGAGCAGAAGGGCCAGGAAACTGTAGAACCAGGCTTTCGCCTTGTTGGGTTTGACCACTTTGCCGGTAAGCTTCTCCCAGATCTTGGCATGGCGGAGTTCTTCGGCCCCGATTCGCTTGAGCACATCACTGTTGTGTTTGTCTTTCACGCGTTTGGAAAGCCTGTCATAGATGAGATGTTCAGTCATCTCCCCTTTTTGCAGCAAAAGAAGGACACGCAAGGTTTTCTTGCTCAGTTGCTTGGTTTCCATGATATGTCTCCCATAGTGCCAGTATAGTCACTGCTTCGGCGTTTTGCAAATGGGCTTGCTTGACCGCACCAGTTTCTCTTTGTAGTATAAGAAGGCGTGCAGGAGGCTACATGGATACCAATTATGAGGACCTGATCAGCATATTCGCCAAGACTACCGATCCTGAAGAGATGAAAAAACTCTTTGAGGAGATGCTGACACCCAGTGAGCGCAAGGATCTGGTGCTCAGATGGAATCTGATGAAGGACCTCTATCGTGGGTTGCCCCAACGAGAGATAGCCGCATCCTATGGCATTTCCCTGTGCAAGATCACCCGTGGTTCAAAGATCCTGAAGCAGAAGGATTCATACTGCAAGCGACTGCTCAGCGATCGCTACGATGACCATCTGCATATCTAGTGTTGCACTTTGGTGTTCCGATTATTCGTCTTCTATGCTAGGATATAGAAGATGCATACCTGCATAGATTGATGTAATGAGAGAGGTCCTGCCTTGCCCATGTCGATTCTGGTTCTCAGTGATGCACTGACAGAGCTTCCTCCTTCAATATCCGTGATGCAATCGGAGCTGGGCGAAGCAGGTGGATTCTCTCCTGCCTTCCTCTCTGATCTGAAAGTCGGTGAGTCTGATCATCTCCTTTTCAGCAGTGAGGCTGTTCACCTCAGTCCGAATCTAGGCCAAGCTTTCGTACAGGAGCCCTTCCTGACTGAGAAAACCATTGCCACCCACCAACTTTTCCAAGATGAGAACCTGCGTACTTTGCTTGGGGGCAATCAAGTCCTTACGTGTAAGGAGGAGGTGTTGGGTACAACGGTGCGCTCGCACCTGCTGAACCAACTCAAGGTCCAGGAATCGGATCTGGAGAAGATACTCTCCCTCCTCAAGGATTCCTATCCCCACTATCATGAGGCAGCTGTGCTGTATCTGAAACAAAAAAGCTATCTGAACGTGGTAGCTTTTTATATGGAAGCCTCTCTGGCCCAAGAGTTTGCTCGTATGGTGCAACGTGTCGCAAAGTCTTTCTTTGACACCTTTGACCTTGCGAAGGTTGATGTTTCTCGCCTGCGATCACTACGCCATTTCTTTCCCTTCCTTTTCACTGCCTTTGTCTCTGCTCCTCCCTCCTTGCAGGTGAAACGCATCGGCTCTGTTTCCATTCTCCATCCTTCCACCGACCTTTTCCTCCCACTTTGGAAAGAGGAAGCAACCGCAGTGGTGTTTGCAGCAAATGAGAAGTTTGCGCCCGCACTCGGTGTGTGCATGAACTCCCTGCTGGAACATACCGATCCATCCCATTTCTATGACATCATCGTTCTTGAATCCGATATCACAGAGTTCTCCAAGGCTCGGTTGGAACTGCTGGTCTCCCGCTTCGGGCAGGCCAAGCTGAGGTTCTTCAACCCCAAGGCCCTGCTTGCCGGAAGGCAGCTGCAGAAGAATCCTGCGGACCATATCAGTATGGAAACGTACTACCGTTTTCTCATTGCAGACATACTTCCCCAGTATTCAAAGGTACTCTATCTCGATTGTGACACCGTCATTCTTGAAGATGTGGCAAAGCTTGCTGCCGTGGACCTGCGGGGAAAGGTTCTGGGGGCTGCCATCGATGTAGAGATTCCCGCCCTCGCAGGCGGCTTGGATCCTGATCTTGGTCCCTACCTTTCCAAGGTGATCGGTCTTGGGGAGGGTGAAGCATATCATCAGGCAGGAGTATTGGTGCTTGACCTGATCAAGATGCGCTCTTTGCACTCGGTTGATGAGTGGATCGGCTTGGCAGGGGAGCGAAAGTATCGCTACAATGACCAGGATATTTTGAACAAGGAGTGTCGGGGACGTTATTATACGCTACCGATGGAGTGGAATCTTGTGGTTGATTGCAACCACAGGAGGCTGCCCATCATTGAGGCAGGTCCCTACCCAGTCCTTCAGGAGTATTTGGAGGCACGAAGGCATCCGAAGCTTGTGCACTATGCAGGCTTTGAAAAGCCTTGGGATGTGCCGGATTCTGATTTTTCCCACCTGTTCTGGCACTATGCCCGAACGAGTGAATTCTATGACCGCTTGCTTGCGATGGTGCAGACGAGCACGGCTTCCCCAGGGAAGGAGAGTCTCCTGTTGCGTCTCTTCCCGCGGGGGAGTAAACGGCGGTCTTTTGCCAAGCGACTGTTTTACCGGACTACGGGAAGCTGAAAAAGAGAGGAAACGGATATCGTATGAAGAATGGGAATAAGGCATTGTTGGCTTTGAAAGTGACTTGGGACAGCTTGGCTGTCCTCCTCTCATGGTTGCTTGCTGGTTATGTGCGTTTCTATCTCATCCCTGGCGGACGTCTTGCCTCGTTCGACCTGTTCATCCAGCTTTCGATACTGGTTCTTACATTCAACATCTTCTTTTTGAGCAAGAATGGACTCTATGTTGAGGAGTTGGAGCATTCGTGGCGCAAGGAGACCAGTAAACTGATTTTCAGCTCCTTTGAGGCTTTCCTGCTGTTGGTCATCGTGCTCTACTTCTTCTTCTCTGATAAGGTCAGCCGAATTGCTATCGGCTTGCACTATTTCCTGATTGTAGTCTTCCTGGTTACCGAACGAACCATCATCTCCAGCCACATCAAGGCCAGTTACCGAAAGGGAAAGTATACCCGAAGAATCCTGCTGGTAGGCTTTGGACAGAAGCTTGAACGGTATGAGAAGGCTCTGCACAGCAGACGAACGCAGGGCATCAAGCTGGTTGGACAGTTTGATGGGGTAGGGACGCATATCGGTGGGGCAAAACAGATCAGGGCATTGACACTGCGCGATGCTGTTGAACAAACCCAACCGGATCTGGTGGTCATAGGATATCCGGGCAACGAGTATGAACAGCAGGAGAGGATGGTCGCTCAAGCCCTTGATTTGTTGAACGAGAAGGTGGTCATGCTGCCTTCGTTGCCTGAGTCCTACATCGGGACCCAGATTTCTGACTTCCGTTGGATACCTCTGCTCACACTCAATGCCGCCGATATGGGGTTCTTCCAGAAGGTGGTCAAACGGTTGTTTGATGTCTTTGCATGCTCGCTTGGCGTGATACTCATCTCTCCTTTCTTGCTGGCAATTGCTCTTATAGTCAAGCTTTCTTCTCCAGGGCCCATTATTTTCAAGCAGAAGAGGGTGACCAAGGACGAGAAAATCTTTACCATGTACAAGTTCAGAAGCATGCGAACTGACATTCCCGAGGGTACTGCCCATTGGACCGAGGAGAATGATCCGAGGGTTACCAAGATCGGGCGTTTCCTCAGAAGGACCAGTCTTGATGAGCTTCCCCAGTTGTTCAATGTCATCGGTGGCTCTATGAGCCTGATCGGTCCCCGTCCGGAACGGCCGGAACTGGTGGCAAGGTTCAATTCTGAGATTCCGGGGTATAGGATGCGGCACCGGGTGAAGGCGGGGATATCGGGTTGGGCCCAGGTAAATGGTTGGAGAGGCAATACTTCGCTTGAGCGGCGTATTGAGTTTGACCTCTACTACATCCGCAACTGGAATATCCTGTTCGACCTGAAGATTGTACTCTTTACATTCTTCAGAGGTTTTGTGAATGAGAACGCCTATTAGGTGAGGAGTGATTGATGAAAGTACGTGCTTTGGTGCTGATGCTGCTCTGCTTCCTGTGCATTTCAGGGGTATGGGCCGCTGAAGCTGATATACGGCAGGCGCTTCCCAGTCTCAGCGAAGCTGAGTACCAGCAGCTGCTTGGTGGGGTGATTGTCGATGGCAGTACCATCGGAGGGGGAAGCATTCTCCCGTATGTGGTTCCTGGAACAGAAGCCTTCAAGCGCGCCACCGAAGCTCAGAAAGCTGAAGGTGGGTTCTCCATCGCAGCGGTAAGTTACATTCCCTATGGTCCCAAGCTCAAGGCGATGGATGCAAAGACCAGGCAATTGGCAATCTTCAATAAGATTCGCGCAATTTCCACCCAGGAGGGGATAACCTATATCTCCTGGCGGGCAGGGAACAAGCCCAAGGTTCTGATTGAAAAATCATCCTACATGGAGGATGACAAGAACCTCAATAAATTGCTTCCCGATCCTATTGCCGCAACCTTTCCCTATTCGCTGCAAAGCTTTGTCTACCAGCGTGACTCCTCCTTTGGGGGAAACCGTTATCTGCACACCTATACCAATACTGACGAGGAAATATTCGTTGAGATCAAGAACATAAGCTCCATGCGTGTTCTGGGTATCTTCACTGCGGTCAAGAGTGAGCAACTCACCATCAGCATGGCTACCTACCAGATGGATGATGGCCTCTTGCTGATGGCCCTCACTACCATCGAGGATCGTGACCCCAAGGTGTCTGTGCTTGGTATCACCGTTGACCTTCCGTCCGCTTTCAAGCGCCGTATCACTGCCTTGCAGAACTGGTTCGTTGACCAGCTTGCAACCATAGAAAACTGAATAGGAATGGCTATATGAAACGTCTTCTTGTCCTTGTCCTCTTGATTCTGTGCATCATCGCCCCCCTTACTGCCGCCCTGCATATCTCCGTCCCTGTTGACCACCGCGTCTATCAGGTACTGGCGAATGCCGAGCTTCGTGGCTTGATTGAACGGCAAGTTGCTGTGAGGCCCTATAGCGCAGATCGAATCCTGAAGCTGATTTCCCAAATCGAGAGCCAACAGGAGAAACTGGCACGGTTTGAAAAAGAAGACATTGCACAGCTGAAGCAGGAGCTTTTGCTTTCCTATGGCAAGGAGCCCTCATCGTTTGACGACGTCTTCTCCACCGGTTTCTTCCGCACCTATGATGAAGAGAAGGATATGGGTGCTTCCATGGGAGCACGTTTCACCACGCTGCAAACGGGAAGTCTTAGCCTCAGGCAGTATGACTCTCGCAATTCGGCAACGGCCTTCCTCAGAGGTGATCTGGGACAGAACATCTCCTACAACATGGACTTTGGCCTGACGGTGGACAAGCTGAACTCCAATGTATTTCTTCCCACCGAGTTCACCATTCCCGGAGAAGGGTTCTACAACCAGCTCTTGCAGGGCGGAAGCCAGCTGAGGGACATCCCCGGCGACGCCTTCTATACCGGTCTTACGATCAATCCCGAGCTCTCTGCCTCGTTCTTCGACGGAAGTGTTCAGCTTCGTTGGGGTACCGTAAAGCGTGACTGGGGCCCAGGGCTTAACAACATCATGCTCAGCGGAAGTGCGCGGACCTTTGATGGCATCGATATACAGATTGACTTCGCCCCCTGGCTTCACTATGCAGTGGTCAACGGCTCCTTGGCGAAGTTCTCCCTGAACACGCTTGATGGCGAGGATTTCTTCTCCGATGACTATCAGAGAGACAAGCCCTACTACCGCTTTGACAACAACTACAGCGGGCATAGGGTGGAAGTGGACTTCACCAAGAACTTTACCTTTGGCATCTACGAGGCCATGGTATGGCAGAAGCGTTTTGAGCTGAGCTATATCAATCCTCTTACGGTCTACATGTTCCAGCAGAACAACCAGGGCGATATCGACGATATGATCGCCGGCATCGACTTCACCTACCAGCTCAACAAGACCAAGTTCTACGGCTCCATGGGCATGACTGAGATGAATGTGATAGGAAACCCCATCACCATGCTCAAGGCAGCAAGAAACATGTTTGCCTTCCAGGCAGGCTTTGTCACCCCGCTTCCTGTGGGAACCTTCTCAACCCTGACAGTCCAGTGGACGTACCTCGCTCCCTTCTTCTATGCGCATTATCCGATACTGGAGCATACGGGAAGATTGGAGAAACCCGTAGCACCAGATCCTTTTACAGAAACGGAAACCTCAATAGAGAACACCTATAGACTTGATGGAACCGACTTATACAAGAATTATCGAGTTGATAAATACGGAAACATTCTTTGGGATTGGAAACTTGATATATCTGGTGAAACTTCTTGGGTAATGGATAAAGGTCGCACAAAAATTGAAGAACGGGACGGTAGCCTCTATTTTTATGAAACCGCCGCAGAAACAGCCTACGTCAATAAGGGCGAGAATCTCGGCTATCCGCTGGATCCCAACTCCCAGGAGCTCTTGGTCCAGGTAGACCTTGGCCTTCCCAAAGGCTGGACTGCCCAGGTACAGGCCAAGTACCAGGCTCGCAGCGGCCAATATGGCTATACCGTTGAGCAGTTCATGGACTATGGCGACCATAGGAACTATGATCCCAAGGAGTTCTGGAACAATACGTTCAAGCACACCTTCTCCTTGCTTCTCAAGGGAACGAAGAAACTTGCAAACATGCCGATTGAGTTGATCGGTTCCTATCGCTTCACTGCTGTAAAGGAACGAGATATTATTGGCGCAAAATTTGATGGAAGAAATGACGGGTACGGTTTATGGCAAGACCCTGTCTACGACCACATAGTCCAGGTAGGGGCAAAGATATTCCTGTAACAAGAGGAGCGTGAGGCATGCAAGAAGGGCTTTGTTCCGTCATTGTTCCGGCATACAACTGTGCAAGGACTCTTGCACAGAGTATTGCCTCTGCAGTGAGACAGACCTACACCAACCTTGAGATCCTCATCATTGACGATGCATCAACTGATGAGACGTGGAAGGTGATGCAGGAACTTGCTGGTACGGATGAGCGGATCAAGATTACTCACTTGGAGAAGAACGGAGGGGTTGCGAATGCTCGCAACCACCTTTTCTCCCTTGCTTCCGGCTCCTATATCGCATTTCTGGACAGCGATGATATCTGGCATGAAGATAAACTTTTCAAGCAGATAGCACTACTGGAATCCTCTGGATGTGATCTCGTCTACTCCAGTTACTCCTTCATAGATGGAGAGGGAAGGGCGATCGGGAAAACCAAGATTGTTCCTGCTGCTTGCTCGCTCAAAGCCGTGCTCAAAGAGAACTTCATTCTTCCCTCAACCGTTGTCATGCGCTCCTCCTGGGTGAAGAGCCACACGATGGACGGCTCCTATGCCCATGAGGATCTGGTGTTCTGGCTGAGTTTGTTTCAGGATGGCCTTACCGCAGTGGGGAATCCTGAGGTGCTCATCCAGTATCGTATCTATGAGAACAACCGTTCGGGAAACAAGGCGAAAGCAGCGAAGAACCGCTGGCTTGTCTATCGCCGGTATCTTGGCTACTCACCGGTGAAATCCCTCTGGTATTTTGCACACTACACACTTAATGGACTACGCAAGTACCAAGGTATCCAGAAGCAGCGATAGGCACATGCATTTTTGATCTTTCCTCATGTTGGTAACTCTGACCAATTTCAGTGGTTTTACTAGAAATGACTGTTGGTATGGTTTTCCCTTCTTCACGCAGGGGTGGAAACCATCAGAATGGGAAGCAAAGTGCTATCATTTTATTGACTAGTAAGGAAAAACTGTCTATTCTGCAAGTCGAATGGAAACATGGGGAAAATCTGGACACATGATGAACCATAGTGTAAGAAAAATAGTACTTGTCCTTGCTTCACTGGTCCTTGGCAGCGTGTTGTTTGCCAATACCGCCTTGGTGACTTTGGATCAAGTGAAAGGCTATAGCATCATCGAGTATGAGTTCGATGTTGTTGGCAAGACGAAAGACTTTGTTCTTCGAAAAGCCATTGTTCCCGAAAAGGGTGACCCCATCTTTCTGACCGAAGAAGAGATGGTTGAAGCCCTTGAATCCAAGAAACAGCAGCTCTTCAACAAGCGAATTTTCACCAAAGTGGAATATTCATACGCTCTGGAGTCCTTTGTGCGGGGTATTGCCCAGTATAAGGCTACCTACCATATTGTCGATGCATCCACCTTCCTCGCCATTCCCTATCCCAAGTATGACAATGATGAGATGGGTCTTCGCCTGGGTGTGAAGATTTATGAAAAGAACATCTTGGGAACCTTTGGGGACCTTACCTTCACCGGACACGTATCACAAGGTGATGGTGGTCGGTCAGGATGGGAAAATCGTGAGGACTTTCTCGAGCTCGATGTCTCCTCTCTCCCTATACTCAATACATCCCTCGGGTTCAAATTCAAGTATGAGCGGGTGAAGAATAGTCCGCAAACAGGAGATTTTGACTTCTCATTCGACTGGGCAGGTCTGCAGGTTTTCGGAATCGGGGTTGGTCTCTCCGCGTGGGGCGATTTCAGCCCCTCTTCCGACTTCTCCTCTTGGAATCCTGAAGATTATGGTGTTACCTTCACCTACGGTCCGTTCTATCAGAACGGGGGACGGTACACCCTCTCCACCACGTTGAAAATTGAACAGGACGAGATCACCCTGTTGGATCACTTCAAGACCAACACAGTGCTTTCCCAACATGATTTGAGCTTGTTTACCCTTCCCATCTCCTTCAACATGCAGGTTGAAACCGACAAGGAGGAGGGTTCACCGAGCATGGACGCAGTAAACGTCAGCACCTCGTTGGGTACCGGGTTTGCCTTGCCTTTTGGGTATGCATTCTCCACGTCGGTACGAGCAATGCTTGAGTTCAATCCTACACTCGATCCTCTTCCTTACTCCTACACCTATACATCCTCCATCACCAAGAGCGATATCAATTGGGTTGAAAATTTCCGAAAAGGGGCAAAGGTCGCTCTGACCTATTCGTACCAGCAATACCCGCAACCTGAGTATGAGGACACCTGGTATATGGAAGGAAAGCTGAGCTGGTTCCCCTTCATCCTTTGGCGTCTCAACCCTTCATTGGAACTCACAGGATTTCTCACTGATGGGAACAAGCGGACATTCCTTCCCTCGGATGATGAGGATATCGACGACTACTTCCGCGGATATCTCTCTCGTACTTTGAAAAACAGCTATGAAAATGGAGCAATCGGCTATGGAGCCATTCTCAATTTGAATATGACAGCCGAATTCATCAACTTCGGGTTTGCCAGATCCTATGTGAATCCTTTCCTCGATATCGGAATCTTCGAAAATCCTTCCCAGAGCAATGGGCGCAGCATCCTTGCTGCCGCAGGTGTCGAAGGGTGGGGCATCCTGAACAAATTCCCCAGCTACCCGGTTCGCGGGTCGCTCGGATTCAACCTTGGGGATGTGAAGAAGGCGTTGGCAGGAGATATCGATGTACGAGAAATTGAATGGGAACTTTCCATCGGCATGGGGCTGTTCTTCTAAAGCAAAACGAATGCTTCTCTTCTTGGTTCTGGTTCTGGCTTGCTCATTCCTGGTGGGAGCAAGCCCTGCAAAGATATATCCTGTTGACTCTTCACTCTATCGTGATATGAGGGACCTTTATATCAGCCAAGGGTACTCCCTGCCTTCAACAGCAGGGCCTTGGAGCCGTGATGAGTTGCTTTTCTTGCTCAACAAGTTGGATCAATCCAGCTTTTCTGAGATTGAGCAGAAGATTTTTGATTCGCTCAATGAAGAGCTCACACGCAATGAGCAAGCATTCTCCATCAGATTCGAAGCCAACCTTGAGTCCTATACGCACACCAACACAACAGCCTTCATCACCGAAGAAGATTGGGTGTACTCCTATCTCGACCGCAAGCCCCTGGTCAACTTCCCCCTGGAGGTCGATCTGGGCCCGTTCTATGCCGGTGGCGATCTGGCCTTGGTCAACAGCCCTTTTAATGACCGTGACGATTCTCACAAGGCCGTAGACGGGATATCAGACTTGTTCGGGAAATATTATCTTACCACCAACCTCCCTGTACAGTTTGGTTCTGATGAGCTGTATCTTGATGCAAACATTCCCTATCGTGGTTTTCTTGCTGCCGGTGGCAGTGGTTGGCACCTCCAGGTAGGGCGTGACCGGCTCTCATGGGGGCCTGGAGCGTCAGGCAACTTCATGCTGGGAAGCCAGGTGCAGTACCACAACCAAGGTCGGATTACCGCCTACCGCGACTCCTTCAAATATACCTTCGTCACCTCCTTCTTTCCCCATCCCAATGAGATTGGTGCTCATACCAATGAATATAGTCAGGCACATCCCATCAAAGGCTTGAAGCTCTTCATGGCCCACCGTTTTGAATGGAGACTATTGGAGAACAGGCTGGGCTTTGCCCTCAATGAAGGGATTATGTACCAGAATGCCAGCGGAGGCATCGACCTAAGAATTCTCAACCCCTTTATGATCTACCACAACTATTTCATCCGAACGAATGCGAACTCCCTAGCGTCACTGGAAGTGGATTATGCCCTGAGCAAGGGTTGGAACGTCTATGGTCAGTTTGCGATGGATGAGCTTTCATTAGGGGAGACAGAGTGGAATCTTCCCACAGCTGAAAAACACCCCAACGGCCTGGCTTTCATGCTGGGCTTGAGGATGGCAAAACCTGTGGGGAAGGGTCTCTTGAGCGGTCATGTCGAAGGGGTCTATACCGATCCGTATCTTTATTTGAGAAGTCTCGATGGTAATGCAGATCAAACATCAAGCGATCATACAGATTCACTTAATTACATCATTGCAATCCGACGTTGGTTTCCCGATAAGGTTGTCTACGACCAGGACTACCTTGGTTACCGCTACGGTGGTGATGCCTTGGTACTCAGCTCTTCACTTGAGTATCGTGAGCCTGGGGCCTGGTATCTGCGTGGGCGCTTCTTTGGGATGGCACATGGGGAGATCGACAAGAACAGCTTCTGGAAGAAAGGCGACTTGGATATGGCGCCTACCGGAAGTCCCACCTTCTATCTGATGGGAGGTGTTGCAGGGGGAAAGCGTCAGGGCAGCTGGGATCTCTACGGATCGCTTGATCTGCTTGCCCAAATACATGAGTACCAGATGCAAAGCGACCTGCAGCTGGTTATGGGCGCTTCCTACTCTTTGCGCTGAGCTTGTGCAAGGCGATCATCAGCGAGGGAAGGATGAAGAGAGTGGCGAAGGTTGTCACCAACAGTGCAAAGCTTAGCAGCAACCCGAAGTATCTGATCGGCAGGAAGCTGGCAAAGAGCAGCACCAGAAGCCCAAGGATGAGCGCTGAAGACGTAAGAAGAATCGGTCTTCCTGTCTCCTCCAATGTCTGGGCTACCACCACCTCATAGGGCAGGGCAGGATGCTCTGCCTGCCTACTTCTGAATCGCAGCAAAAAGTGGATGGCCGCATCCACCCCAACACCCACGGTCACCGAGGCGAAGATGATGGTAACCACATCAAATGGGATATCCAGCAGGTACATGAACAGGTAGTTGCCCATGATGCCGGTGAGGGTAGGCACCAGAGCAAAGAAACCTGTCTTCACTGATTTGAACTGAATCATCACGATGAGAAGCACCAGCACAAGAGAGAGCAAGAGCGATCGATTCTGGTCCTCAGCAATGCTCCTGCTCATCCTCAGGGCGTCAACACCAACTCCCCAGTCATCAATGGCAAGGTTATCAGGAAGCAGATGGGTTGCCTCCATGATGGACTGTTGGAGCTTTTGTACACTCTCCAGGCTTTCCCAACTGTTGTACCTGCTGTCGAAGGATCGGATGGTGAGGGTAATCCTTGAACCATCCTCACTGATGAGCGAGGAGAGTATGGGGTGATCCATCTGCTTGCTCACCACCACCAGCAGACGGGAGAGCGTCAAGAGCAAGCCGGGGGTATCGGGAATCGCAAAGCTGCCTTGATGCACCGAGTGCAGGAATGCTACATAGCGACTGAAGGAGAGCAAGTGCGTGATATCCTCGTTTGAGCGCAAGAGCTCCTCTTCAAAGGCATACACCTGTTGAAGAACATCTGGACGGAGGAAGTAATTCTTCTCATTGCCTGGGGCGGTGAGGGTGATGTAATGAGGATCAGAACCCCCGATTTTCTGGGCAAACTCAATCGATTGGGCTATGAGCTGATCGTTCTTCGGGAAATAGGTCAAGTAATCGGTTTCGATTTTCACCTGCTGTTTTGTGAAGGTGAACGAGGTGATCAGGGCTGCGAAAAGGATGATAGCCAACGGCCAAGACCGCACGGAACGAAGGCTGAGTGCATGGACCATACGGGCGATGGGGCCATGGGTGAAGGTTCTGAGGTCCTTGCGCTTTGGAGTTGGCAGTATCGAGAGCAGAGCGGGGATGTAGAGCATGGAGAGCAGGGCACAGAAGAAGATGCCCAATGATACGGCGATACCCAACTCTTTGAAAGCCTCAAGCTCACAGACAAGCAGGGAGAGAAAGCCTACGATGGTGGTAAGGCAGGCTCCGAAGATGGTCTTGCTGATTTTTGTCACGGAGGTGATGATCTGCTGGTTCCGATCTTCCTTGGTGGCATCGGCTGTAAGGCTGCGATAGTACTCGCTCAGCACATGAATGGCGTAGGAAGATCCAAGGATGAGTACCATGGAGGGGACAATGATGTTCACCACCGTCAGGGCATACCCCAGCAACACCATGCAGGCAAGCGTCCAAACCAAGGCAATGAGGGAGAGGGAAAAGGGAATGATGACGGCCCGCTTGGAACGGAAGGCAAGGTAGAAGAGCAGTACAATGACTGCCATGCAGAGAATGAGCAGCCTATTGAGATCGTGGGAGAGGTAGAAGAGCACCCTATCCTCAAAGAGTGGGGTTCCGATGAGTGAGACCTCGGCATAAGAAGAGAGGGAATTCACAATGTCCTGAATTTTCCGGTGAACCTCTGCTTGGTCTGTGCGCTTCTCCTTCAGGGCTACCTGAAAGAGCAGGGCATTTCCGTCTTCGGTGGAGAGAAGACCCTTTGCAATCTCATCGGCTTGCAGCCGTTGCTTGAAGACTCTTGCATCCTCTTCGGTCCAGATGTTTCCTTCTTGTACAGGACTGAGCGGTAAGGTGGAGAGTCTGGTTCCTTTTTTCTGGACCGTGATGAAGGCGAAGGGTGAAAGCGGCTTTTTGACCTCTTCGAGTGAGGATAGTTCGTCAAGGACCTGTTGGACTGCGTTCAAGGTCTTCGCGGTAAACACCGTATCACCTTCGAGCAGGCAATAGAGATCACCCGGATTTGATCCACTGACGTTGAGCACCTCTTGTTTGAGCAACTTATGCTCTTCCTTGGGTGGGAGCAGGTTGATGTATTCGCTGTTGAGCTCAAGGGAGGGAAGCATAGTCAGCGCTGCAAGTGTGCCGGCAAATATTAGAAAAAGCACAATTTTCGTGTGTCGCAGTACCCATGAGATAAGTGTATGCACCCTCTGGCCCCTTGTGTGATTTCTTCTCTAGTGTAAGGAGTCAAAGTGCAGTTGTAAAGGGAAGAACCGGTCTAGGCAATCTCGGTTCGCTTGTACTTGGTCCTCAGCACTTGCTTGGCATCATCGATGATCATGGAGGCGAACTGGTCGCTGTCAAAGGTGAGGGGGAGGAGCCTGAACGCCTCTTCCATCGCCTGTTGTGCCTCAGGACTCTGGCTGTACTGCTGGAGGATGTCAACTTGTTTGGGTACGGAGTTTTCCACCCAGCCCACCTTTCTTCGCTCAAAAAAGATGGTGGTCGGCCAGGCGGCGTAGAGCAGGTTGGAAATAAGGAAAGGGCGCTTGAGGGAAAGCGACTCCATCAGGGAGTTCGCCCCTGCTTTGCCTGCCTGTACGTCGCAGGCACAGATGTATTGGTGGATGTTTTTCACAAAGCCGGGAGTATGGAGCCTGAAGTCGGGGTTTTTCTCCTTGAAAAGCTTGTACTGGAGTTTTGTGGAAGGGCTGAGATTCCCCACGGTGATGATCTGCCAATCGAGGCCTCTCTTTACCACCTCTTCCAGAAAGTCGGTTGTCCCGATGCCTTCCCCTCCAAGATTGAGCAGCACGGTGAACTTCTCTTCCAACCCCAGGAGCGTGCGGGCTTCCCGTTTTTCCATTGGCTTGCTGAACATCATCTCTGTTTTGAGCGGGAAGGGACACAGGGAGATGGTCTCTTCCCTCTGTCCCTGCTTGATGGCAAGCTCCTTGCCGATTTCAGTACAGATGTACAGCTTGTCCAGCTCATTGTTGATCCCAAGGTTCGGGGTGAAAACGACATCAGCTGCATACTCGAAGACAGGAACCTGAAGGCCAAGATGCTTGACCATCGGCTGTACCAAGGCCCCGGCGAGAAAGTGGGGAACGACGATGCAGTCAGGCTTTTGTGTGTCAAACCACTGCCCGAAGTCTTTAGGACCATGGGAGTACTTGGAGAAAAAGCGAATGATGCTGGCATTGAAACGGGTATCGGCCTTGGGATTGATGAACGCCTCATAACGGGGAAAGTGCAACAGGAATCGCCAGTTGTTCTTGCTCATCCAGTTGATGATGGGGGCATTGCATGCAGCAAACAGGTCCTCCACCACCGTGGTATGACCAAGGCGTATGAAAGCATCGGAAAGGGCCTGAGCCGGTGTAAGATGTCCTTTTCCTGCGTCCACATAGAACAAGGCAATATGCATAGCTCTACAATAGGGAATTATCGGACAAGAAACAAGTCTGAAATTGCTCTAAAAGCAAGGTTATGAATTGATCTGAATCAAATGAGATAGGAAGCTTTGCAAGTCTCTCTTCCATGGCTTTGCGTTGCGGTTCCGATTCTGCAAATGCTTGGAGGATATCAGCCTGCTTGCGATGGTTTCGTACCACCCAGCCAACCTGGTAGCGTGCAAAGAACCTCGCGGTATCACGTGCTGCGTGGAGCAGCTCGCTGATCATGAAAGGACGGTGAAGAGCCATCGACTCCATGAGCGCATTCGCACCGGCTTTTCCCGCCTGTACATCGCAGGCACACATATACACTCCAATGTTTGAGACGAAACCAGGGCTTTCAATGGTAAGCGAGGGATAGCGTTTTGCCAATTCCGAAATCCGCTTTTTCATATGCTCACGTAGTGCTCCCACCACCACGATCTGCCACGCAAGGCCACGCTTGCCCAGCTCCTCCACCAAGGCAGTGCTTCCAATGCCTTCCCCGCCAAAATTCAATAGGAGGGTGAACCTATCCTCAAGGTTGAGTATCTTCCTTGCCTCCTGTTTTGAGAGTCGCTCCATCGTCTGGACTGAGGATTGGAGGGGGAAGGGTGCAAACACCACTTGCTCTTTGCGATATCCCTGTCGGTAGAGGTTTTCCTGGCCGATGAGCGAGGGTACAAAAATGCGGTCGATATTTCGGTTGAAGCCTGCAGAAGGGTTGTTGAAGACATCGGCAGTATAGACAAAGATGGGGGCTTTGAGCTTCTCTCTCTTTGCGATGGCGGTGATGATGACACCCCCGAGAAAATTGGTGCAGAGGATGAAGTCTGGCTTGGTTGTCTCATACCACGAGACGAAGGCTTTGCGAACCGGCAGGATCAGGGGGATATTGGAGAGAAGGAATGCACTGAAGCGTGTATCTTGGGTGGTGTGGAAAACCCGTTCCAACTGAGGGTGGCGGAGGAGGAATCGCCATTCAGCGCGGCAAAACCACTGCCAGAAAGGCGAGTTCAGAACGGCAAACATATCCTCAACACAACCGGTGTGTCCAGTTCTGAGCAGCGCATCATACGCTGCCTTAGCAGGAACATAGTGACCTTTTCCTGCATTGACATAGAGCATGGCTCCAAACATCGTTGCTCCTCGGTTCACATCATACCGGTAAGCCATTCTCCAGACAAGTGCATAAATGAACTTGTTCGCATATCAGCAGAAGGATATAGTGTAGGTATGGGGGGAGCAGTGTGAGAATACTTATCACCACCGATTTCTACCTTCCCAATCTCGGTGGGGTCACCACTGTTGTGCTCAACGAGCGCAGCACGTTGACCAAGCTGGGCCACGAGGTACGACTGCTTACCATCGGCCCGGAGCGGACATCCTTCTTTGAAGATGGGGTGTACCACCTTCGTGCCTCTGCCTTAAAGCTCTTTCCAGACTCCTATATGACCTTCTCCTATCATGATCCCCTCCTTGCCGATATTTTGGCGTGGAAACCGGAGGTGGTGCACTCCAACAATGAGTTTTTCACCATGGGTTATGCACAGAGAATAGCCAAAAAGCTGGGTGTCCGGTTGGTGCATACCTGTCATACCGACTTCACCCGCTATAACGAACAGATGCGTATCCGCCATCACCTGTGGGATCAGCTCATGGCACGAGTCATCAAAAGGAGGGTACGGAATTCTCATCTTATCATCAGCCCTTCAGAAGCTCACCGCTCTATGCTCTGCCGCTATGGCATCACCAAGCCGATGGCAGTGCTTCCCAGTGGGATTGATCTTGAGCGGTTTTCCCAATCTCCTGAGCCGGAGCGTCTTGCTCAACTGCGCAGTTCGCTGGGTCTTGCCAGCAGCGATTTCGTACTGATCAGCGTTTCCAGGCTTGCAGCGGAGAAACGTTTGAATCTTACCATCGATGCCTTCTTTCTGCTCTCTCTGCTGCACAAGGATGCCCGACTTCTCATCGTAGGGGGAGGCCCCAAAGAGGCAAGCCTGAAAAAGCAGGTATGTGATCTTGGGATGGAGAATCAGGTGATTTTCACCGGTATTGTCGCACCTGATCAGATACCCCTGTACTACCATATCGCCGATCTCTTTGTCTCCTCTTCGATCAGGGAGTCGCAGGGCTTGGGATTCATCGAGGCCATGGCAACCTCGATGCCGGTCCTCTTGCAGGAGGATGGCTCACTTGGCTTTTCCATCGAAGAAGAGGGGTGCGGGTACCTCTACGGTGAAGCGCGTCAGTTCGTGATCTTGGCTGACAACCTCATCAGTGACAGGTTGCTTCTCGAGAACATGGGTACGCGTGCAAGAAAAGCCAGTGAACGCTTTTCCTTGATGCGGTGGGCCCAGTCCCTCAGCTTCCTCCTAGCGGGCAAAACGCCGCTTGAGGTAGGCAACAAGGCGGATGACTGAGGGCATTACCAGCAGTGTGGCAAGCATGCAGTTGAGCAAGGCCATGCTCATCAGGCTCCCGAAGTACCGTACCGGCGTATAGCTTGCAAAGAGGAACATCAGCATTCCTGCGATGATGGAGAGGGTGGTCAGGATGATGGGTCTTCCTGTCTCCCTGATGGTTTCCGACAACAGCGCTTCGATTGTCCTGTCATCCTTCCCCAGCTTGTTCTTGTAGCGGATGAGGAAGTGGATGGCATCATCAATGCCTGTTCCCACGGCAACCGCAGCAAAGCTGACGGTAATCATGTCGAAGGGTATCTGGAAGAAGTACATGAAAATGTAGTTTGCCATAACTCCTGTGAGAATCGGAATCAGGGCATAGAGTGCGAGTGACAGGGATTTGAAGGCAAAGAGAACCACCAGGAAGACAAGCAGGTAGCTGGCATAGGTGCTCATTCTCTGGTCCTGCAAAAGTTCAGCAGAGAAATTGAGCGTCTTGTGCGGTTCACCGGAAATGGTGAGCTTGCTGTTATTGGGAAGCAGATGCAGATTTGCCAGAATCACCTCTTCGATGCGCTCAGCACTGCCCAACGTCCACAATGCCTGTTCCTCTGCATCAAAATGCTGCAGGTAGATGGTGAGTGTGTTCCCCTCCACATCAAGGATGGAGCTCAGCTCTTCCTGGCCTTGTCTGCTCATCAAAAGTACCATGCGGCTGAGCAGATTCAGGAGGCCGTCCGATGTGGGTATACCCTCTTCATCGCTATATACGGAATTTGCAAAGCTCACATAGCTTGCAAAGGAGAGTATCTGTCGGATATCTGCACTTTGGGCGTATAAAGCTTGCTCGAATGTGTGAACGGACGTCAGGTTTTTGCTCTTGAGGAAGAACTTCTCCTCCCCTTCGGGGGCCTCGATGATGATGACATAGGGAATGTCACCACCCATTTTCTGGGCGAAGTGCTGCGAGCTTTTGCCAAACGGATCACGTTTGGGAAGGTAGGACATATAGTTGGTATTTACCGGGATATGATTGCGGGTCATCGCATAGCCTGTTATGACCAATACCCAGAGCAAGACAAACAGAGGCCATATTCTTGCAACAGTTCGGTCGAAGAAGAGGACGCTTCTTGCAAGGTAGCCTTTGCGATAGGTCCTGATCTGTTCTTGCTTGGGAGGCACTACCAGACTCAGTTGGGCGGGAAGATAGGTTGAGGCGAGTATCGCACAGTAAGTCACCCCAAAGCCAACGGCCACCCCGAACTCCCGAAGAGCCTGGGTCTTGGAGAAGAGCAGGCTCATGAAGCCGATGACAGTGGTCAGGCAGGCAAAGAAGATGGTGCGCAATATCTTCTTGGTGGATTCGATTGAGTTCATGCCCTTGCTGTAATCGGTGTAATACTCACCGATTACATGGATGGCATAGGATGAGCCCAGGTTGAGAACCATACATGGCGTGACAATATTGACGATGGTCAACGAGTAGCCGAGAAGGCGCATGGTCCCAAAGGTCCAGATGATGCCGATCACCGACATCGAGAAGGGGAGCAGTACACTTCGTTTTGACTTGAAGCTCAAATAGTAGACGAAAAGAATTGCAATGAAGCAGAGTGAGAGAAGGATGCTGAGGTCTCTGCCAAGGTAGTGCATCAAGCGGTTGGTGATCACCGCACCCCCGTTGATCGAGACTTTCATCCCATTTTTGGTAAGCACCCCAAGCATGTCAGCAAGTTCATTCTCTTGGCTCTCTGTAAGGGCAATCGACTCAAAACTGAACAAAAGACCTTGCAGGTCATCGCTTACCAGATAGTTCTTCACCAGCGGATCTGCTTCGATACGGCTTTTCAGCAACTGAGCTTCCTCGTCAGTCCATACGGTCTGGTTCTCCTGATGAGAGGAGAAAGGCATGGTGGCAAGTCTTGTTCCCCGTTTCTCCAAGGTGACGAAATCCAGAACAGAAAAGCTCTTGCTGAGATAGTCTGTCTTCCCCAGCGCATCCATCGTTGTCTCGATGAGACTCAGATGTTCTGCGGTGTACAGTCTCGGACTCTCTACCATGACGAGGTAGGTGGTGGTGTAGAGCACCTCATCTGCAGCTGGCGGAGGAGTAGGTTCTGAGGAGGCGACCAGATGGTTGCCCAATGCGTTGGTTCTCAGGACTCCCGTCTCGGGAATAGGTTCAGGATTCATTGCATCGTGGCTGCTGCTCTGATGCTCTACCCCTGACTCCACCACATAGGTGGTCTGCCCCTGCAACTCGGTCATGAGGGAGTTGTAATCTGCATTAAGGTGCAGAAAGGCCGCATGATAGAGAAAGAAGGCTGTTATGGCCAAAATGATGACCAACGTCAATTTGCTGTGCTTGCCGATGAGGCGCAGTAGATCGAATTTCATGAGTCTCCCTTACAGGCTTAACCACGGAGTATAGCATAGAGCGAGAACAAGAAAAACCCACTTGGATGCCAAGTGGGTCGTTTGCTTAGTCGTGATATCGCTTTCGGGAACTGGTCTTCTTCGGGAAGGATCCCTTCTTCACCTTGGAAGTGCTGTACTTCCCATGGCTTCGGGCTGGCCTGTCTTCGAAGGCAGGAGCGGGGCGTTGGTAGCTGCTCTCATCCCCATAGGAGTCCCGGCCATACGGCTGGTAATCCTCGCGCTCCCTTCTTCCTCTATAGGAAGAGGAACCTCGTCTTTCGGGAGAGTAGGGTCGCTCTTCGTAGCGTTCTCCACGGGTTCTTCCGCTCAGGTTCTTTCCATTCGGGTTGTCGGGCTTTGCCCTGGTGATGAGCGGCTTTCCTTCCGGACTCTGCGCACTGAAAGTCTGAAGAATCCGTTCAGCAACCTGAAGCGGTGCACTGACGAACGAGAAATCATCCCGTACCGATACATCCTGGATGTCGCGGTCCTCCGCTCCTACCTGTTCGATCAGGTAGTCGATCAGCATACGCTTGTCCAGACCATCCTTTCGGCCTCGTGCAATGAAGAGACGGGTAATCCCGCTCTCTTCGCTGTACATACCTTCACCTCTGCGTTCATTGCGACCTTGGGAAATCTGTTGGTACTTGGAAGCATCCAACTCATCCTTGTAGAAGTGGTCGAGCAAAGCTGAGACTACAAGTTCAGGATCTTTGCCTTCCAAAAGCTGTGCAGCGATGGGTAGGAATGGGCTGTCCTCTCCGGTGTGCTCCTCAAGGGCGGTAAGCTGGCTGAGAATCCTGGCACGCTTGATCTGGATGATCTGGCTTGCCTCGGGAACAGACTCACGTCGGATATCAGTCTTGGAAACCTTCTTGATGAAGGAGAAGCGCTTGAATTCACGCGGAGCAACAAAGGTGATGGCTATGCCGGTTTTCCCTGCACGACCAGTTCTTCCTACGCGGTGGATGTATGCATCCGGGTCCTCAGGAAGTGAGAAGTTGATGACATGGGTGAGGTCGGAGATATCGATGCCGCGGGCAGCGACGTCGGTAGCTACGATGATGCTGATCGATCGCTCACGCATCTTGTGCAAAATGCTTTCGCGCTGCTTCTGCGAAAGGTCGCCATGAAGCGGCTCGGCATCATAGCCTCTGTCCATAAGTTTGCGGCCGATCTCATCACACTGAACCTTGGTGCGGCAGAATACGATGCCGTAGAAACTCTCTTCCATATCGATGATACGGGTAAGGGCTTCAAGCTTGTCACTCTCCCTGACCTCGATGTAGATCTGGTCGGTGAGGTTGCTGGTGTTGGTATCCTGCTGGATCTTTACCAGTTGCGGTTCATGCATGAATCGCTCGGCAAGACGCTGGATGGGGACAGGCATCGTGGCAGAGAAACAGAGCATCCGCTTCTCAGCAGGTGTCTGCTTCAACACTTCCTCGATATCATCGATGAATCCCATGTCCAACATCTCGTCAGCCTCATCGAGGACAACGAACTTCAGGTGCTCGAGATTGAGCGAACCTCTTCGGAGGTGGTCAAGGATACGACCGGGCGTTCCGACGACAACATGAGTGCCCCTGCGCAGCTTGCGCAGCTGCAGTTCCATCGATGCACCACCGTATACGGCGGCAATCTCAAGCCTGCGGTCTCCCTTCAGGGAGCTGATCTCTTCTGCGGTCTGCACGGCAAGCTCTCTGGTAGGTGCAAGAATAAGTGCTTGTACTTGATAGAGGGACGGGTCGACAATTTCGAGAATGGGGAGGGAGAAAGCGGCGGTTTTACCGGTTCCTGTTTGTGCCTGGCCAATTACGTCTACCTGGTCCTTAAGGAGCAGGGGAATACAGGCAGCCTGAATCTTGGTGGGTTCTTCGAATCCCTTCGATGCAATGGCGGCAATGGTTTGTGCGGACAGTCCTAGGTCCGCAAAGCTGGTTAACTCTGACATGGATCTCCTGAAAAAATGTATGGATGGATTATCGGTTTCACTCCGAGATATACAACTAAGCTTGTCCAGTCTATACAAATGAACAAGTTGTTGCAAGACAGAAACATCCCAAATGGGAAAATTCCCTTACCAGCGGTTATGGACCTCTTCTGCGAACCCCAGGACGTCCTGGAAGTGGAGTACTGTGCCATCATCAAGGTGGCAGGTTCCGCTGAATGTACCGAAGTATTGGTGCTGCTCGGATTTAATGAGCAGAAAGTTGGTGGTGCTGCTCCTGTCCACGTCAGCTGTAAAGGTGGCTTTGAGATGTCCCTCCTTATCCTGAATGCTCCAAGCCTTATCTGGGTGCTCCTTATCGAAGGAGAAGGTTACTTCCCCAAGCTTGTGGATGACATGGTTGTAGATGATGGCATTCTCGCTTGCAGGACTTCTGTCCGAGAACCCATATCCGAGATTCAGGCCGAAAGGAACGTTTTCCACCAAGGCAGATGCACTCGCCCAGTACCAGGTGTTGCTATAGGTCCATCGGCCCCGACCCCAATCCAGCACTCCCCAAGCTTCTCCCAGCAGGAGGTTCTCAACCTCCATTCCCCTGCGTACCGTCCCTTTGGCAGGCATGCAATTGACCTTCTCGTTGAGATAAAAAGCCTTTCTTTGCTCTTTCCAGCTGGTGGCGATATTCAGGCTTTCTTCGTTCTCCCGCTGTGTCAGCGTAATGTCGATATCGAGGCCCACCGTCCCATCAGGAAGAACCAGGGTAGGGCAAGCTGCCATAAGATGCCGTTCTTGCCCTTTCTTGATGAAAGCAAGGCGCAGCTTTTTGTTGGCCCATGAAACGTGATTGTCCTCAGAGGATGAGGGGGCTAAGCCGAGCTTGCCCAGGGGGAAGAAGGAGAGTGCGTCAGCTTGGCTCACCTTCTTGCTTCTCAGATCTATGTAGGCGATGGCGAAGAGAGCTGCATACCCAAGGTCGCTGACAGTCAGTGCGATGGCATAAGCTTTCTGTTGGTTGATGATTGCGTAGTAGTCCCACTCCTTGATCTTGAGCTTGCCGCCCTTGACCATCGACCGGTCGTATTGCCAAAGTGGATGGCGTGCCCAGCCTTCTTCGTCGATATGTCCCTTTTTATTCAGCAGATTCTGGTTGCGCACCACTTCATGTTCCATGCCTTTGCCTCCTTCCTTCATGCTACAGGTTCCAGTCATCAACCGTAAAGGTCTGTACCGTATAGGATGACGATGCCAAGTTCAAGGTAATGGTCTTAATTCCCTTGGCATGTGATGCCGAACCATAGGAGCCGTAGCTTGCGCTGCGTCCATAATGCAAGTCGATGCTCTCCCATGTACCGTAAAAGTCATTGAGGTGGTCATGCCCACTGAAGACAGCAACGGTATTGCCTCTCTCTTGCATTGCAGCAAAGAGCCCGCTGTTCTCTCGTGGGGTATTCACGATCCTATCGTTCTTTACCCCTATGGCAGTTCCGCTCTCCCAAAGCAGTCTGAACTCAGGGATGGGAATATGGATGAAAGCATAGAGGGGAATGTCCCCAAGACCATCCTCTACCCAGCGGTACCAGGCTATCTGCGAAGGATAGATGTAGTCCGGAGCGATCACGGACCCTTCATAGACTCTGCTGTCGTGGGAATCGAGCAGCATGATTGCCGTCTGGGGTTTTCCATCCCGCATCAGGACAACCGGGTAGTCGCTGTAGCCGAGGACCCACATCTCGCCGTTTGAGAAGAGGGCAGTGTCAAACTCAGACAAGACTGCTCCCAATGCAAGCTTGTCATGTTTGTGTTGTCCGTCATGGTTGCCGAAGCTGTAGGCCCATTTCCGGTTGTGTTTTTGCATAAACGCAGCAAACTCTGTCAACATTTTCACCCCGTCGAAGCTGAACAAGAGATCTCCGGTAATAACTGTCAGGTCTGGATCGGTTTCTGCAAAAGCACGTTCCAGCAGTGCATATACCTTGTTCCGGTTGGAGAAAGGCCCTCGTCGAAGATGAAAGTCAGTACCCCAGAGAATCGTGAACACCTCGTCCTCTGGGTATTCCAAGGTGAATGCTTTCTTCTCTGCCACTGCTTTGGCCAGGTCGAACGGTTCTGAGGGAACGGAGAAAAGCTCGGAAAAGCGATCCACTTCCTGATAAATCCTGGTATTGATCAGTCCGTCGACAACAAGATAGGTGGCTATGCCACCTGCGGTGAGAAGAATGAGCAGGGTGATCAGGATGGTCTTGAGGACCCAGGCTGGAGCTTTCTTCATGATTGTCTGTAGGCTATCACAGATGGTGAAAGCCTTCTACAAGAAAAAAGCTGATACCGAAGTACCAGCTTTTTCATACCATGAATGGTTTCGCTTAGGTGGGCT
>LVBG01000007.1 GCA_001603115.1 Spirochaetales bacterium Spiro_05 | reverse complement strand
CTACAGAAAACATACATAGAGGAGTTTGTGTAACGTTGTTTTCTCAAATGACTCGCTTTGTCTTCCATCTCCCCCGGGAGAAGCGCCAAAGGAAGCAGATACTGCGGCAGACCCAGTCGATGTACATGCCATACCATACCCCGATTGCACCGAGGCCCATATTCACTGCCAGCACATAGCTGAACCCAACACGGAAGGCCCACATACTGAACATGGAGACGAGCATGACATATTTGACGTCGCCGGCAGCACGGAGAAAGTTGGGGAGGGCGAAAGCCGTCGGCCAGAAGATGGCGCTGAAGATCATGGCTGTGTGCAACAACAGCACAGCGATAGAGGTGGCTTCTTCGGAGAGATTGAAGATGGAGATGATCTGGTGTGAGAAAAGATAGATGAGAATGGCGATGCATGCCATGGCAAGATATGCTCCCATGAGGAGTTTCTTGGCGTAAAAGACAGCTTGGTCGGGTTTTTTTGCTCCCATGGCTTGTCCCACGACGGTGATGGAAGCAAGACCGATTGCCCCTCCTGGGATGTTGACAAACCCGGTTACCGAAGTGGCAATGGCGCTGGCTGCAAGGCTTGCCGTCCCGAAGACTGAGATGAATCCTTGGACCAGGAGCTTGCCGATCTGAAAAACGCTTCCCTCGATGCCGTTGGGGATGCCGATGCGCAAGATTCTCCGAATCATCTCCCATCTCCACTGCAGGTGGCGATAGTTGCGTACCGAGATCTGGTTCACCGGATTCGCCAACAGGATGAGTATGATGATTGCACCGATGATTCGGCTGAGCAAGGTGGCAAGGCCTGCCCCCACCACCCCAAGTTTCAGGACAAAGATGAAGTAAGCATTGCCGATGATGTTGACCAGATTCATGACCACACTCACCCAAAGGCTTACTTTGCTGTTGCCCATCGAGCGGAACAGCGCTGCACAGGCGTTGTAGGCGGCGAGGAAGGGTAGGGAGAGAAGGATGTAAAGAAAGTAGACCGATCCACTGGCAAGCACAGCTTCTTCGATGGATCCGAAAATGAAGCTGATGATGGGTGCTCTGAACGGTACGCAACCTGCCAGCAGCAGGGTGGAGACACCCAGCGAGAGGGTGAGAAGCTGCTTGGCGGCACTGTTTGCCAAGGCATAATCCTTGTTGCCCAAGTATTGGCTGGCTACCACTGCTCCTCCGGTTGCGAAGGCTGCGAACAGAGTGACGATGAGGATGGTTATGGAATCGACCAAGCTGATGGCACTGACAGCCACCTCTCCTACCGAGGCGACCATGATGGTGTCAGCCATGCCAATGGTGACAGCCAACAGCTGCTCGACCATCAGAGGGATGATCAGGGAAAAGAGAAAACGGCGGGAGAACATGGGTTCAAACGCCGTCTTGGGTTGCTTGGTATTCACGAGTAGGACCTCATCCTCATCGTAGGGAGAAACAGGGTGGGTGGCAAGTCCCTATTTGCGCTTATGTCTTGGTGAGCAGACCCTCATCGTTGTCAAAGGTCTTGTTTCGCAGGTTCCTGAACAAGCGCACCAGCTCCTCAACGGTAAGGTTGGATTTCTCCTCTCCTGCAACATCGAGGATGATGGTTCCCTCATCCATCATGATCAGTCGATTGCCGAAGTTGATGGCGAATTGCATGTTGTGGGTAACCATGAGTGCAGTGAGGGCATACTCTTTGATGAAGCGCTCGGTAAGGTCCATCACAATCTGGGCGTTACGGGGGTCGAGAGCAGCTGTGTGTTCATCGAGCAAGAGCATCTTCGGCCGGGACATGACCGTCATCAGCAGTGTAAGAGCTTGGCGTTGGCCTCCACTGAGCAGTCCAACATTGTCCTTGAGCCTGTCCTGCAACCCAATGCTTTCCAGCATGCCTTTGAAAAGCTCGCGCTTCTCGTTGTTCAGGCTGATCCTCAGACCCTTCATTCCCTTGGTTTCTGCGGTTATCATATTGTCTTCAATCGACATATTGGCTGCAGTACCCTTGGTGGGATCTTGGAAAATACGTCCAATGGTCATCGCCCGCTTGTACTCAGGGCTGGCCGTGACGTCATTCCCATCAAACACAATCTTACCGTTGGTGACAGGATAGGTGCCGCTGATCAGGTTGAACAGGGTGGATTTACCCGAACCATTGGATCCGACGACACAGATGACATCTCCCTTGTTTACATGAAGATTGATATTGTCCAAGGCCATTTTCTCATTGACGGTCCCCGGGTAGAAAACTTTGGTGATGTTCTGTAGATCAAGCATGTTCTTCCTCCTTGCCTGTGTGCTTAGCCAGAGAGCGGGCAATGGCTTTCTTCTTTGCCCCTGCAGAGGAAGCAGCGCTGCGGGTCTGCGCAATGAACAGGCTTGCGATGACCAGGATGCCGGTCAGCAATTTGAAATCGTTGGGGGTGATGTTCACCAGATATCCGTACTTTCTTCCGAAGAACATCAAGGCCTTGTAGATGATGGCACCCAGGATTGCCCGGAGCGTAAGCAGGCTGATGCGGTTCGACGAGAAGAGAAACTCGCCGATCATGATTGCTGCAAGTCCTTGTACCACCATACCCTGCCCAAGGTTGGCGTCGGCGAAGCCTTGGTACTGGGCTAGGAGTCCTCCGCTGAGGGCGATGAGGCCGTTTGAGAGGCCGATTCCCATCAGTTTGAGGATATCTGGATTGATTCCTTGGCTGATGACCATCTGCTCATTGCCTCCCATCGCTCCCATGCTGACCCCCAAGTCAGTGCGGAAGAAGATGTCAATGAGAACTTTCACGAAGAGCACCACCAAAAGTGTTCCTACCAAAGACGCCCATTCACTGGGGAGGAAGGAGAGCGCTTGGGGGAGTTTCGAGTAGAGGGTTTCCACTCTGAGCAGGGGCACATTTGCCTTGTTTCCCAGAATGCGCAGATTGATCGAGTAGAGCATCGTCATGGTCAGGATGCCTGCCAGAAGCCCGGGAATCTTGAGCTTATTGTGGATGGCCGCTGTGATCATGCCTGCAAGTACTCCGGAACAGAAGGCGAGCAACAGGGCGACAAAAATGGGAAAGCCCGCAACAATGGCCATGGTGGCTACCGCTGCCCCGGTGGCTACCGAACCATCACAGGTGAGGTCGGCAAAGTCCAGGATACGGTAGGAGATCAAAATCCCAATGACCATGAGCGAAAAGACCAGGCCATCTACAAAAATTCCTTCAATCATGTAAAACCCCTTACACAAGAAAAACCGCCGGCCTTATGCAAGTCCGGCGGAATCATTCAAGATATACCTTATTTGGTGATCTTCTTACCGTCCTTGATCAGCACGACCGCCGCATCCTGCAGTGACTGCGGAATAGTATAGCCAAGCTTGGCGGCTGTATCAAGATTGAACCACAGTTCAAACTTGGTGGGATCGGTGATATGGACAGTTCCGATCGATCCGGCTTTCTCGCCCTTGAGGATCTTCTCGACAACTTTTCCAGTCTCGACACCGATGCTGTAATAGTCAAAGCCCCAGGCGATCATGGCGTTCAGGCCTTCAACCCCGCTGGGGTCTGCACTGAAGAGCACCTTGCCGGCCTTGGTGGTTACGTCATCAACCGAAGCGAGAGCACTGATGACCGCATTGTCAGTGGCGATGTAAATGGCATCGACACGGTCAATGATCGACTGGGCAGCCATCTTGACTTCACTGGAGTTGCTGATGGCAGAGGGGACGAATTCAACACCATACTTTGCACAAGCCGCTTTGGCCAATTCCATCAGCACTACAGCGTTTGCTTCGCCTGATGCATAGATGTTGCCGATGCGCTTTGCACCGGTGATGTCGATCAGCAGCTTGATCTGCTCTTCAACGGGGTTCATGTCCGAGACACCGGCGATGTTCGCTGCAACCAAGCCCGCTTCAGCTGGGTCTGTGACAGCACTGAAAACAACCGATGTGGAAGAGGAGACGGGGAAGACCTGGGCAAGAGCCTGGGCGGACGGGGTAGCGATTCCGACTGCAACGCTGACCTTGTCGCTCTTGAACTTTTGTGCGATGGAAGAAGCGGTGGAGATATCACCGTTTGCATTTTGCAGATCATAGGAGACAGAGAGGCCGGTGGTGGCCAGATGGTCCATCATTCCCTTTTCCGCTGCATCGAGTGCAGGGTGGGCCAAAAGTTTTGATACACCTATTTTATAGGTGCCGACTTTGCTCTCAGCTTGTCCGGCGCCAAAGGCGGGAAGAGCGATGAGCAGGGCAATCAAGAGAACAAGCAGGGCAGAGCGACGTGTAGTTTTCATCAGAGTTCCTCCAAAAACGGGTAATCCCTTTCGTTTGCAAAACTATAGCCCGCTTTCATTCTTTTGTAAATCTGTTTATGCAATAAGATGAATATTAATTCATAGATTATGCATAGAATTTTGTATGCATAGCAAAAAGAGCCTGCCCCGGTTCAGGAGGCAGGCTCAAAACAAGGAGTATTGTCCAGGCTTTTCCATCCAGCCTACGGATTTACAGTGGTACACAGGTCTGAGGAGAAGGGAACCTTCTGCCCATTCTGGATGATCACCCTTGCTGAAGCAAGCAGATCACTGGGTATGGTGATGCCCAACTTCTTGGCTACATCCAAGTTGAACCAGAGTTCGAACTGGGAAGGATCTTCAAAGAAGACGGCTCCGATGTCCTTTGGCTTTTCACCGTTGAGGATGCGTTCGACCACCTTGCCGGTCTCAACTCCGACGGTGTAGTAATCAAAGCCCCAGCTCATCAGAAAATCAATATTCTCGCTGCTGGTTGTATCAGTGTTGAAGAGTGGGATGCCCGCTTTTGCACACACCTCACTCACTGAGGGGATGGCACTGACTACGGTATTGTCGATGGCAACATACATCGCGTCGATGCGACCGATGATTGACTGGGCGGCCATCTTTACCTCTGCAGAATTGCTCACCGCTGCGGCAATAAAGGTGATTCCGTTGTCCTGGCAGATCTCTTTGGCCAGTTGCATCTGGGCAACCCCGTTCGCCTCACTGCTGGTGTAAATCATGCCCAATCGTTTGGGTTGTACAATCCTGAAGTAGGTTTCCAGCTGGAGGCGCAGGGGATTAAGGTCCGAAATTCCGGCAATGTTCGTCTCCTCCGTCTTCTCATAGTTTGTCACCAGACCTGCGGCCAAAGGGTCGGTGATGGCACCGAAGACCACCGGCTTGTCGGTTATTACCTGGGCGAGAGCCTGGGCTGGAGGGGTGGCAATGCCGATGACCAGATCTTTCTTGTCGCTTTTGAACTTCTGGGCAATTGCGATTGCTGTGGAAATTTCTGCATTACAATTCTGCAGGTCAAAGGAAATCTGATGCTCAGTGGTTCCCAGGTGGTCGATGATTCCTTGCTCAATGGCGTCAAGGGCGGGGTGGCTCATCATTTTGGAAATGCCGATTGCATACGGCTTGTTCTTTGTTTCCGTATTCGGTTGGGCGGCAAGCTGGCTGGTGAGTGCAAGCAGCAGGGCAAGTATGATGGCGATTTTCTTCATGGTCTTTCTCCTCTGTGATGATGTTACTATAAGCAGAAACACCTTGATTGCGCAAGTATCTTTGCATAGAAACACCAACTTTTTTCAGAGGAGTCCCCAATATCAAAAAAAGCCTCCCGGATTGATACTCCAAGAGGCTGTGAACGCTTAAAAATCAAGGCTCAGAGGGTGTCTTCATCGTCCAAATCGTCAAATTCGTCATCCTCGTCGAAGAATACATCCTCAAAGGACTCGTCACCTTCGACCATAAACCCATCATCAAGCAGCTCATCTTCGTCTTCCTCGTCCTCAAGGATCTCATCATCATCGTCACCAAAGTCAATCACTTCCGGTGCATCGTACAAATCAGCCAGATAGGCATCTTCCTCATCCTCAAGCCTGCTGAAATAACGATCTTCCTCATCATCGAGCTCATCTTCCTCATCGCGGTATTTCGCCATGCCGGTACTCCTTGCCTCCAAAATTATGTGTCCCACTACCTACAACAGTAAGAGAAGGTAGTGCGGTTGTCAATGCGTTGCTTCAGGTAGGTTCACTGGACAGGTATAGGTGGTGTTGGTATGATGCGCATATGAAGAAAGCTGCTCTCTATTTGGCCGTCCCCTTTGGGGATCCTGCAGGAATTGGTCCCGAAATCGTGTTGAAGGCGTTGCGCCGTGTCTCCCTCGATGAGCAAGTCGGCGTGGTGGTTATTGGGGATAAGCCGGTGTTCTCCAAGACGGCATCAGATCTTGGTCTGGTTGCTGATTTCGATTCGGTGGTCAGCGATGAGGCAGGCCTTGCCCGTGCAATCGAATCAGGTAGCAGACGCATCCTCTATACCCAGAATGTGGTCGATATGAACCACTTTTCCTATGGAGCCATCAGCGCAATGTGTGGGAGAGCTGCCTACCTCTCGGCAGAGACAGCAGTCCGTCTGGTCAAGATGGGGTATGCCGATGCAATAGTCACTCCTCCCTTGCACAAGGAAGCACTTAAAGCTGCCAAGATCGAGCACATCGGGTATACGGAGATTCTCTCTGCACTGAGCGGGTCCGTTTCTGCGGTTACGATGTTCGATACCTTGGGTCTGAAGATTTTCTTCCACAGTCGGCATCTCTCCTTGCGCCAGGCTTGTGATGCAGTGACGAAAGAGAGTTTGCTGAAAACGATTGAGACGTGTGATGCGATCACCAAACACCATGCAGCCTTCGACCAAAGCCTCAGCTTGGCTGTAGCCGGGCTGAACCCCCACTGTGGTGAGCATGGTTTGTTTGGGGATGAGGAGCTTGCCAGCGTGGAGCCTGCCATCACAGAAGCTCGAGCCCGCGGCATTGATGTGGTAGGGCCCATCGGGGCGGATTCTGTTTTCTACCAGACGAGGATGGGCAAATATCGTGCAGTCATCTCCTTGTACCACGATCAGGGACACATCGCCGCAAAGACCTATGATTTCCATCAGACCATCTCCATCACCTGGAATCTTCCATTCCTCAGGACAAGTGTTGATCATGGAACTGCGTTTGACATTGCAGGAAAAGGCATCGCCGATGAAACGGGCATGGTAAGGGCATTGGAGACGGCCGCTTCCTATGAGCTGGCCAAAAGGGGAACGGTATGAAACGTCTATCCATACTTCTTTCATTGCTGATATTGGTGATGGTGCTCACATCCTGTGCAACCAATGTCACCGTGCGTCATCTGGTACCGGGGGAAGTGGACCTCAGTGGGTTTCGCTCCCTGGCGGTTGCTTCCACCACCTCTTATAAGTTCCCCTCCTCCCGCCCTCTCAGTCCTTGGATAAGCGGGCTGCAGGAGACAGACTTCACCCTGAGCAGCGGATACGAGGCTTCCTTGGGTGCTCAGATTGCAGACCTTGCAACCGACACGATGCTGCAGAGCGTGGGAAAGACCGGGTATTTCTCCATCCTCCCTCCCGCCATCACGGATGCGTATGTCACCCTCGGCTCCATTGGTGAGGACATGCGAAGCATGCTGCAATCCAAAGGAGTGCAAGCACTTTTGGTAAGTGACATAACCTATGTCGATATGAATGAGAGTATTGTAGGACGTGATATACGCACCTATGTCACCGAGGGGACCAAAAACTATGAGAAGGTGACCTCACGAGAGTATTTCCTCGTACAGCAGGCAACTCTGTCCTTGACGTATTCGGTGATCGACCTTGCTCAGAATCATGTGCTTGTCAGCAGAAGTTTTACCGGCAAGCAGGAGCGTGAGACCAAGATTGGCACAAGAATCTATCTCTTTGATACCGCTGCTCCAGGGGCATACCGTGATGAGAGGCGCTATGCAAGTGGTCACGCTCCCTCCTTTGCCCCGCTGTTTGAACAGATTCTCAATGAATTCTCTTCCACCATAGCTACCCAGCTTGCCCCTTCCTATCAGATTTCCAGGTTGCCGCTGCTGGCCAACAAGCCCAAGCTCAAGGAGGCGGAAACCGCCTATAAGCTGGCCCGCCAAGGCTCCTATGCACCGGCACAGATCCTCTTTCGCGAGTTGTGGGAGCAGGAGCGTCACCTGCCGAGTGGCTATAATGCAGCTCTGTTGCTGGAAGCCCTCGCAAAGCTGGATGAGGCGGTCGACATGATGAGTACGGTCTATCACTCCACCGGTTCGGTGAACGTGTACGATGCGCTGATGCGCATGCAGGAAGCACAGAGCAGGCAGAAGAAGGCCGAGCGCCAGATTTCAGGGGAAGTGGTTCGTGACGGACAAGGGGTTACCATGACCCAGTACATGGTGATGGAGTAAACGAAATGCAAGCAACTCATGATTCTTCCTTGATCTTGGTGTACACCGGTGATGGAAAGGGAAAAAGCTGTGCCGCCATGGGCCAGGTTGTCAGAGCGCTTGGACATGGGGCGCGATGCCTTGTTGCCCAGTTCATCAAGCAAGACCCAGAGAAGCTGGATTCGGGAGAGTTCCGCAGCCTGACAAAGCTTGGGGTGAGCTGGAAACAGTTTGGTGCCGGGTTCACGTGGGAAGGGGAGAATGACAGGCTTAATGCCGATCTGGCAAAGCGGGGCTGGGAGCAGGTGAAGCGGTGGATAAGCAGCGCATCCTACGACCTGATCGTGCTTGATGAGTTTACTTACACCCTTTCCCTTGGATACCTCAACACCGCCGAGGTTTGCACTTGGCTTTCAGACCACAAACCGAACGATGGCTTTCCGCATCTGGTCATTACCGGTCGCAATGCCCCCGAAGAGCTTGTAGCCATTGCGGACATGGTCAGCGAACTGGGCTGCATCAAGCACCATTTGGCGGGTGACGGGCGCAAAGCACAGGCAATGATCGAATTTTGATGGCCCAATTCTTGGATGAGCTCCTTTTATCCTTTCACATTTTTATGAATGCGGATATAATCGGATGAAAGGAGTATCATTATGGGTGTTTCTGACCTTCACTGTCATCTCCTTCCAGAAATTGATGACGGGTACGTTTCTGTTGAGCAATTTTCTCGAATGCTCAACCTGTATGCTGAGAGTGGCATCACCACAATAGCTTTCACCCCCCATATATACAACCCTTATGTAACCACCGATGTGGCAAAGCTGAGATCTACCTACCAATGGGCCAAGGAGTTGGCTTCATCCCTGGGTTTGGTTACCTACCTTGGGAGTGAACTGTATGTCGGAGAGCAGGATGAACTGAAAAGCCTTCCGATAGCCGCTCGGTATGCCTTGGTGGAGTTTGGGCTTTCGCTTCCCCCACCCAGACTGTTCGAACGGCTTTCAGGACTGCAGAAGCAGTCCCTGACCCCCATTCTTGCTCATGTCGAGCGCTATCGTTGGCTTGATCCGAAGAGTCCGCTCCTTGTGCAACTGAAACAAATGGGATGCTTGCTCCAGAGCAATGTTGAGGCGGTGGAGAATGGAGATGCTCTTCCCTATTTGAGACACGACCTGATTGACATCATAGCAACTGACAATCATGGTGATGAGACCCTTCCTGTGCGACTGGTGCAAACCCTGTCCGATTGGCCGCAGGTGGCACAGCGTATGGAGAATCTTTGGTAATTCCACCCGAGTGGGTGTTAAGGAGGTAGCGCATGCTGCTGGATATGACCATTGCGAACTTTAAGTCCGTGAAGTTGGCGCAGACGATTTCATTTGAGGCAGTCAGGGACAACAGATTTCCTGAATCGAAGGTGATTGAAGTCAACGATAAGTTGAAGATCATCAAGACTGCCGCCATTGTCGGTCCCAACGGGGCGGGGAAAAGTTCGTTTGTTCGTGCTTTGGAAGCTCTGAAAGGCATCGTCTGTTCTGCTGAAGAGACGGAGAATCCTTTGCAGATTCTCAGCGGGACATCGTTTGCCTACTCTGAGGAGAAGGGCCAACCTGCAACCATCATCATCCGGGTTTTGGTTGAACGCGACGAAGAGACCGGAGAACCTACAATCGCCCAGTATACATTGGTAGCGGATAGGGAGAAGGTGGTGGAGGAGTCGCTGTTCCATATCATCGGAAGGTCCAAGAAGCTGATGTTTGAACGTCTGCTTGAAGAGAACAGCCTTCTGCTTGATGAGCAGACACTCACCTACAAGTACCGCTGGGGCAAGATGTATCGTGGGGAGAAGAAGCGATTGGTCGGAAAGCTCGACGAGAAGCACACCTTCCTCGGCGCTGCCGCCCAGAAGGGCGGGGAGACCACCCTCAAGCTCTACACCTGGCTGGATGAGTCGCTGCACCTGTTGCCCATGGGCGTTTCCAATATCAGTGAGAAATACTTGATCAACCAGTTGACCGAGCACCCTGATTGGGTCCAACAGCTGATCAACTTCCTGTGGAGTGTGGACATCACCGACATTCGCGATATCCGCGTCAAGGATGACCGCCTCATTTTCGTGCATACCAACGTCACCCAGCACTACGCATCGTTCTTCTCCCTGGAAAGTTTGAGCCTCAGGCGCCTGTGTCTGATGGGTGCTGCTTTCTTTGAGAGCTTCTGCAAGCACAAAACGCTGGTCATTGATGACTTCGGCATGTTGCTGCACCCCAATGTACTGTGCCATATCGTGGAGATCTTTGAGCAGAGCAACATTGGCTACGGTTCGCAGATGCTGGTTGTCGACTGTAATCCTTCACTGCTCAGGCCCGGTCTCTTGAGAAGAGACGGTATCTACTTTGCAGAGAAGAACAGTGAAAGCGCCACGGTCTACTTCAGCCTGGCAAACTTCAAGTATTCGCGAAGCAAGGATAAGACCCAGAGTCAGTACATGAATGGAGCCTTTGGGGCTCTGCCGATTCTTTCGGAGTTCGGTTTCGTCGGCTCTGATCGGGATAAGGAGGAGAACTGATGGCACGCAAACGAATCTCACAGCAACCTCGCCAGACCATTCTGCTGGTGACCTCAACAGAGGCTGAGGCTCTCTACTTCTCCCAGATGCGCAAGGACTGCCGGTATTCGAATATGACGGTGGTTTGGGAGAATGATTACAAGGATTTGGAACATCTGATTCTGCTTGCAAGCCGGATGCGTTCAAGTGGTGGGTACAACAGTGCCTGGGTGGTGTTCGGACTCTCTGACGTCAAGGCAACAGCTCAGCAAGTGAAAGCTCTTTTGGGGTATGCCGAACAGAAGAAGGTCAAACTTGCATGGAACAACCCCTCCATGCCGCTATGGTACCTTTTGCACCTGCAGGCCCCGAAGGGATTTGTCGGGGATCAGGGGATGATTGATGCGGCTTTGGCCAAGCAGTTCCCCTCTTTCTCTTCCGATGCATCCTACTTGTTGGGAGAGGGAGGTTACCTGCATCTGCGGCTCTACAGCGCGAAATCAAAGGCTGCGGTCAATGCCGCATCCTACAACAGTATTGTGGCACCCAAGCTCGGCTTGGCCCCCACCAATATGGTTGCGATGCTCAACGACATCACCGATATCTGCGGGCTTGCCGATTTGACCCACAACCAGAAACAGTTGGGGCTGAACAGGAAGAACGGGTAACGAGGTGAATGGAATTCATCTGCTTGTCCATATGCTGGCATTTGCGTTGGGCTGTATGACGTTGGCACTCGCCATCGTCTATCGCCTTGCCAACAAGCAGCGGTGGGCAACCTATTTCATTGTCTGTCATGCATCCCTACTGGGGTGCATGATGCTTCTTGCCCTGCAGACTATGAGCAAGGTTTTCCTTTCCGGTCTTGCCTATCAGGTCATTACCTACGTTATTGCAGCGGTGGTGATAGGAAACCTTGCCTTCCTGATTGTGTTCATCCCGTTCTTCACCACCTGGGTGATTGCTCAGCCGTGGAGGCAACCCTACAAAGCAATTTTCTTCATTCTGTCGGTCGTCTACCTTGCTTTGGGCGTAGCCCGAGAGATTACCAATCACCTTGTCTTCGACCAAGCGATGTTGCTTATCTTTGTCTTTGTGGTGGGGTTCTGCCTTATCGTCATGCTGCACAACCTCAACTCAATCGCAAACAAGACTGCCCGTGCATCAGCCATTACCATCATCATTGTCAGCGCTGCGATGGTTCCTGCCATTCTGCTTGCGCTGCTATTCCCCTCTATCAAAGGACTGCTCTTCGGGATTTATTTCCTGGCGCTTTCCATCACCATCATGACCTTCCTGTTCATGGAATTCGTCCGTCTTGGCAGGGAAGGGGAGGTGAAGCCGAAACAGCTTGTCCTGGAGGATTTGGAGGAGTACCATATAACTGAGCGCGAGTTTGCCGTGATCAGCCTGATCGGCAAGGGCCTTACGAACAAGGAGATGGCAACAGAATTGGGAATCAGTGCAAATACCGTGAACAACCATGTGGCCAACATCTACAGCAAGACGAAAGTGCGAAGCCGCATCGATCTTTTGAATCTGCTCAAGCAGAGTTGGTAGGAGGAAGACCATGCACATAACCTATACAGTTCCCGCCTGGACCGCACATCACTATCAGGATAAGAAAGCGGTTCGTGCCTGTGCTCGTCCTTGGGCCATGATCCATCCCGATCCGGTCCACAAGGCCGTGCTCTTGTGCCACGGCTATACCGGCTATCCCGGTGAGCTGATTCGGCCGGGCCTTGATCTGTATGAGAGAGGCTATGATGTCTATTGTCCCCGCTACCCAGGCCACGGCACCAGCTCTTCAGATTTCCTTGCAAGCAAGGCGGAGGATTGGATCGGCACCGCCTACGATGCCTACGCCTACATTGCCCAGCGCTATGAGAATGTGTCGGTGGTCGGTCACTCGATGGGTGGTGCGATAGCCACCATCATCGCTGATGCATTTGCCAGTGACCAGTTGGTTCTACTAGCCCCAGCCCTTATCATTCCTGCCTTGCCGGTGGATACGTTGCGTTTTTTGCGGTTCTTCGTCAAGCGCACGAAGAAAAGCTGGGAGCCGGATCCTGACTACCACTTCTTGTATGAGGGTGATGAGGGAGACGATGCCTATCTGGGTTCTGAGTACTGGTCTTATCAGTTTCCGAGAGGTTTGTGGGAACTTGAGCGGGTCAGAAGACAGGCTGTAGCATCCTTGGATCACCTCGCAGCCGACACCCTGTCCATCAGTGGCGGGCTTGACCAAACGATTCCTGTGGAAGCGTCCAAGCTGGTCACTGAGCGGGGAAAGGGTGTGAATAAACATCTGCATATTGAGGATATTGGGCATCTGATGCCCTATGACAAGAACCTGGATGCCCAAAATCGGGCAATGGCTGCTGTTGTCTCCTGGTTGGAGGGAGAGCGTTAGGGCCTGGCCAGATACTCGTAGATGGCGCTTAGCTTGTCACTGATGCTTACCACGACACTTTCGGGGTAGCGGGGCAGGGCGAGCGTCTTCGGAAACATATGCTTGGTTATGATGTCTTGCTCACGTTCATCCACTGAAAAATAGGTTTTGGCATTCTCCAAGGCGATGAAAGGATGCTCTTTCCCATGGGAGGAGCGCTTGTCATCGCTGGCCTTGCGTTCACGCCAATCATACAAAAAGAAGTCGTGCAGCAAGCCTCCTCGGGCTGCAGCAATATAGTCCAGCCCGAGAGCCTTGCTGATGCGGTAGGAGAGATATGACACGCGTGAGGCATGATCATAGATATGATTGGTGTGATGACGGAACATCTTCAGCTTGAGAAATTCGTCGTGTGTCAGGATATCTTCCACCAAGAGCGTGTGTTCTGCATGATGACGCTTTGCACACGAACGATGGGCTGTCCATGCCATCAGCAAGCTCAGCAGTGAGAAGAGGAGAAACAGGTACTCCACCGAGCTGTGATGCAACGCACTCAAAGGACTGAGAAATCGGGATGTATAAAAAGTGGTGAACAAGCCCACAGGAAGTCTGAAAAGTTTTGCAAGGTAGGTGCTCCCCCCGGCAAAGAGGTAAGGAAATGCATTTGGTATCAGGATGGTCCTCCAAGAATCAATTGAGTGTACAGTATCGAAATAGGGTCAGCTGGTCAACCCAAGGGCCATCCTTGTAACCACGCTTTGGACAGGTGTATACAGAGATGTTGCTGTGAGCCTTCTCCGTGTTGTAATAATCTTTGTTTTACGGTACAACAGTACCATTGAGAGGAGTGTATCCTGATGGAAGTACGAGTACGCTATGCCCCTTCTCCGACAGGCTTACAGCATATCGGAGGAGTTCGGACAGCCTTGTTCAACTATTTCTTCGCCCGTGCAAACGGGGGAAAGTTTATCCTGCGTGTCGAGGACACCGACCGTGAGCGGTACAGTGATGAGTCCTTGCAGGATTTGTATGACACCTTGCGCTGGCTTGGCATCAGCTGGGATGAAGGCCCCTTGGTGGGCGGCCCTTATGGTCCCTACATCCAAAGCGAACGGTTCGACCTCTACAAACAGTATGCCGAACAGTTGGTGCGCGATGGAAAAGCTTACAACTGCTACTGCAGTCCCGAGCGGCTGGAGCAAGTGCGCCTCGAGCAACAGATGAGCAAGAGCGAAGTGCAGGGTTATGACCGGCACTGCCGCAATCTCGGGGAGAGCGAGCGTGCGGCATTGGAAAAGCAAGGCATCCGGCCGGTAATCAGATTGAAAGTTCCCACTGAGGGCAAGACCACCTTCACCGATGTCCTGATGGGAGACATCACCCGAAGAAATCGTGACGTCAGCCCCGATCCAGTTCTTCTGAAGAGCGACGGATTTCCTACCTACCATCTGGCTAATGTCATTGATGACCACATGATGGGCATCACCCATATCATGCGGGCCCAGGAGTGGATTCCGTCCGGGCCTTTGCACATCCTGCTCTATGAAGCCTTCGGCTGGGAGCCCCCCTTGTACTGTCATCTTCCCATGGTCATGGGCAAGGACGGGCAAAAACTTTCCAAGCGTCACGGATCAACCTCGGTACGGGATTTCCGCTCGAAGGGGTATCTGCCGGAAGCTTTGATGAACTATGTGAGCCTGGTGGGATGGTCCTACGACGGGCAGCGGGAGTTCTTCAGCAAGAAGGATCTTGAAGATCTGTTCAGCCTCGAAAAGATCAACAAGGCTCCTGGGGTGTTCGACTACAAGAAGCTGGACTGGTTCAACGGCCAGTACATCCGTCAAATGGGCGATGAAGCGCTTACCGATATGCTTCTTCCCTATCTGGTGGACGCTGGTTTTCTGACCCTTCCTCTCTCTGATGAGGCAAAGCAGAAGATGGCCAGTCTCACCCCTGTGGTGAAAGAACGCATGAAAGTGCTGGCTGATGTGGTGGAGCTCAGTCGGTTCCTCTTTGAGGAGCCAACCTATGAGGATGTCACTTTGTTCGCCGCCAAAGGGGTTGAGTTGCCGGTCGCATATGATGCCTTGCAAAGAGCGTACGAAGTGCTCAAGAAGGGGTTTGCTGACAAGAAGGAGACCCAATTGATCGAAGAGGAGCTGACAGAGCTTGCTCAGCAGCTTGGGGTGAAGGTGAATGCAGTCTTCATGCCGATTCGTGTTGCCCTAACGGGAAGCACCGTCAGCCTTCCCCTGTTTGATTCCATTGGCCTGCTTGGGCAGGACAAGACAGGTGCACGCATTGAAAACGCATTGGCTATACTGAAGAGAGGGGTAGTGTAAATGGCAGAAGTAACGATGGACAAGATTGTCTCCCTGTGCAAGCGACGTGGGTTTATTTTCCAGTCGAGCGAGATCTATGGAGGCCTGAACGGCGCGTATGACTACGGGCCATTGGGTGTACAGCTGAAGAACAATATCCGCGATTTCTGGTGGAAGGAGATGACCCAGATCCATGATGGCATCGTGGGCCTCGATGCCTCCATCCTGATGCATCCCCGTGTATGGGAAGCCAGCGGCCACGTCTCCAATTTCAGTGATCCCATGGTGGACTGCAAGCAGTGCAAGGCGCGTTTTCGTGCTGACCAGATTGACCTCAACGGGGCCTGTCCGACCTGTGGCACGAAGGACAGCTTCACCGAACCGAGGAACTTCAACCTGATGTTTGCTACCCACATTGGGGCCAACGCCGATGCCAGTTCGACCATCTACCTCAGGCCTGAGACTGCCCAGGGCATTTATGTTGATTTCAAGAATGTTGTCTCCTCCAGTCGGGTGAAGATCCCCTTTGGCATCGCCCAGGTGGGGAAGTCGTTCCGTAATGAGATCACCACCAAGAACTTCATCTTCCGTTCCTGCGAGTTTGAGCAGATGGAGATGCAGTGGTTCTGCAAGCCCGGAAGTGATGAGTCCTGGTTCTCCTACTGGAGAGAGCAGAGGATGGCGTTCTATCACAAGATGGGCATCAAGATGAGCAGCCTCAGATGGCACCAGCATGGGCCGGATGAGCTTGCCTTCTATGCAAAGGATGCCTATGACATCCAATTCCTCTTCCCGATGGGATGGCAGGAGCTGGAAGGGGTGCACAGCCGCACCGACTATGACTTGACCCAGCACCAGACCTTCAGTGGCAAGGAGATGACCTATCTCGATCCCGAGACCAACGAGCGGTACATCCCGTATGTGGTGGAAACCTCTGCAGGTCTTACCCGCAACGTCTTGATGGCCCTCAGTGATGCTTACGACGAGGAGGAACTTGAAGGTGGTGATGTACGCACCGTCTTGCACTTCCACCCCCGTCTTGCCCCTGTTGAGGTGGCTGTCCTGCCGCTGGTGAAGAAAGATGGCATCGCCGAATTCGCAGCCAGGCTGGAGAAGGACCTACGCGAGGATTTCTCCACTTTCTACGATGTCAGCGGAGCAATCGGCCGCAGGTATCGGCGTATGGATGAGATCGGTACCCCGTATTGCCTCACCGTTGACTATCAGACTCTGGAGGATAACACGGTGACCCTGCGACTGCGTGACAGCATGGAGCAGACCAGGGTTTCGATCTCTGACCTTGTGGGCACCATCAAGCAGGCCACCAAGGAGTACAAGCGGGTGGAGCGGTAGGATGAACAACGCACTGAAGACCTTGATGGACCGTGGGTTCATCAAGGCATGTACGGATATGGATGCCCTCAGCGACCTCATGGACAAGGAGAAGGTAACCTTCTATGTCGGGGCTGACCCGACGGGAAAGAGCCTGCACATCGGCCATATGGTTCCGTTTTTTGCCATGCATCATCTGCAGTTGGCAGGACACAATCCCATTGCCCTGGTGGGCGGCGGCACAGCAATGATCGGCGATCCTTCGGGAAAGACAGAGATGCGCAAGATGCTCACCCCTGAGCAGGTTGCCGAGAACTGCAAGTCCATCAAGGACCAATTGGGAACTGTGGTGGACTTCTCCGAGCACCCAGAAGGTGGAATTGGCAAGGCCGTCATGCTCAATAATGCTGACTGGCTTACCGACCTGAACTACATCACCTTCCTCAGGGAAATCGGCAGGCACTTCTCAGTAAACAGGATGCTGACTTTCGAGTCTTACAAACAGCGTCTTGAACGCGGCCTTAGTTTCATAGAGTTCAACTATCAGCTCCTCCAATCATACGATTACTATGTATTGAACAAAGAGCAGGGCTGTCGGTTGCAAATCGGTGGTGATGACCAGTGGGGCAATATTGTCAGTGGCATCGAGCTTATCCGCAAGATGGGTGGCAACGAGTGTTATGGCTTGACCTTCAATCTGATCACCCGTTCCGATGGCCACAAGATGGGCAAGAGTGAGAAGGGTGCTGTCTTCTTGGATCCTGAGCTGTTCAGTCCATACGACTTCTACCAGTATTGGCGCAATGTCAATGATGACGATGTGGTGAAGTTCCTCAAGCTGTTCACCTTCCTTCCCTTGGAAGAGATTGCACAGTATGAGGGAGAGGGTGTGAACATCAATGAGGCGAAGCAGCGGCTTGCCTATGAGCAGACACTGATCATCCATGGCAAGGAGGAGGCTGAGAAAGCCCGAACTGCAGCCAAGGCGATGTTCCAAGGTGCGAACCTCGGACAGGAAGGTCGAGAAGGCATGCCGTCGCTGACCCTCGAGAAGTCGGTTCTTGAAGCGGGTATTCCGGTGCTTGAACTCTTCTCCAAGACAGATCTTGCCGCTACCAACAGCGATGCGAGAAGGTTGGTTACTGGTGGAGGTGCTTGGATTGGTGAGACTCGGATCGATGATCCGAAGACGCTCATCGACCAGACTTTCCTCGATAGCTTTGGGGAGATGATTCTCAGGGCAGGAAAAAAGCGATATTTCCGTATCGTGGTGAAATAATCGTGTAAGATGGAAGAGAGGGGATTTCCCCCTCTCTTCATTGGGAGATAGACAATGAAACGTTTGGTAAGTGTTCTTGTAGTGTGCCTCTTTGTCCTTGCGGCAGTTGGCGCCCAGCCGGTTTCTGAGACCAAGACGGCCCAGCCGTTGGAGGTTCAGTTTGCAGTTATGGCAGGTCCTACGGGTTTTTCCTCTGTCGCGCTTGCCCAGAATGGCGGAAGACTCAGCGATGAGCTGAAAGTGAATCTCCAGGTTTTCCCGTCTCCGAACGAGGTTATTGCCCGTTTGGCCAACGGGGAACTGGATTTTGCGGCTCTTCCTTCCAACCTTGCATCCATTCTCTACAACCGGGGACTGAACGTGAAGCTTGCAGCAGTCATCGGAAACGGGATGCTCAGCGTGCTTTCCAGTGATGGGTCTGTCCGGGGTGTGGAAGATCTGCTGGGAAAAACAGTCCATGTTCCTGGGGCGGGATCGACACCCGACCAGATGAGTCAGCTTCTGCTTGCCCGGGCAGGTATGGTTGCTGGCACTGACGTAGTGCTTGATTATTCGATTGCAGCTCCAGCTCAGCTCGCGCAGATGGTAATCGCCGGAAAGGTTGAGCTGGCAATGCTTCCCCAGCCGTTTGTCTCCATGATTCTTGGCAAAAGTGCAAAGGCTGCCGAGGTTCTGGACGTACAGGCTCTCTACCACTCGCTGTCTGGAGTAGAATCCTATCCGATGAGTGTGTTGGTGGTCAGTGAGTCTTTTTTGAAGAACCATCCCCGCGCACTGGCAACCATCCTCTCTGCGTATGAGGAGTCGGTAGCGTGGGTGAATGCAAATCCCCAGGAGGCAGGCAACGCGATTGAGAAGGCTGGCATCATGGCTTCCGCCATGGCCACTCCTGCAATCCCATTCTGCAACTTGGTATTTGTTCCCAGCTCTGAGGCTAAGGATGCAGTGCAGGCCTACTACAGCTTCCTTCACTCCTTCAGCCCAGATGCCATCGGGGGAAAGGTCCCCGGTGACGATTTGTACCTCTAGGGAGTGCTCATGCAAAGGGTCAAGCGGAATCTGGTACTGTTGATCTCCTCGCTTCTGCTCCTGCTGATATGGCAGGTGGGATCGATGATGCTCGATAGCCAGATTTTGCTTCCAGGCATACCTCCGGTCGCCCAAGCCCTCCGTACCCTCATTGCCCAGCCTCCCTTTGCACATAACCTTCTTTCCACAGCGTTGAGAGCGCTTCAGAGTTTTTTGATCATCGTCATCAGCGCAACGGTGGTTGGGGTGCTTGCAGGAAGGTTTGAGTACCTGAGCATTGCTCTCCGACCTTTTGTCACCACCTTGAAAGCCATCCCGGTCATGAGCATCATTCTCCTTGCTTTCATCTGGTTCTCCAGTGGAACGGTACCTCTCTTTTCAGCTTTTTTGATGGGTTTTCCTGTCATGTATGTACAGATTGAGATGGGGGTGAGGCAACTTGACCGCAATCTTGACCAGATGTGCACCCTCTATGAGTTCAGGCCGTCGGACAAGTTGCTTCATTTCATCATCCCCTCGATGACCAGCTGGTTCATCGCTGGATCCAGAACCGCTCTTTCCATGGTGTGGAAGGTGGTGATAGCTGCTGAAGTGTTGACAGTCCCTCGCTACGGGGTTGGTGCACGGATGCAGCTGGCCCAAGTACAACTGCAAACCGATTTGGTTTTGTCCTGGACATTGATCGCCGTCATGCTTACCGCATTGGGAGACCTGCTGTTTGATGCCTTGGTGCATTTGGTGGCCTATCTGAAGAGGAAGATTGATGCGAGGGGGGTTCCATGCAGTTCCTAGAGATCAGCAAGCGATATGAGCAGAACGTGGTCTTCGACCACTTCTCCCTGGATATCCCTGCGCAAACCATTCTCTCTGTGGTCGGTCCCTCGGGAGAGGGGAAAACCACCTTGTTGCAGATGGCCGCAGGCTTGCTCGAGCCTGATGCCGGAATCATTCGCAAAGAGGCGAGCGAAGAGGGGAGTGTGAGTTACCTGTTCCAGGAGAGCCGCCTGTTGGGTTCGAGCACTGTCTATGCGAATGTTGAGCTTGCCTTGCGCAGATCGCACAGTTCTGAAACGCAGCGGAGGCAGATCACACTGCACTACCTAGCGATGGTCGGGCTCTCAGAGAGCCTCACCCTCTATCCGGCACAACTTTCAGGAGGAATGCGCCAGAGGGTGGCTATTGCTCGCGCATTTGCCCATCCAGCCAACCTGATGTTGCTTGATGAGCCATTCCAGAGTCTGGACATCAAGCTCAAGTTCTCCTTGGTGGATGCCTTCCTGAGGCTTTGGGAAGAGCAGCCCAGGACCACCTTGTTCGTCACCCACGACCCGAAGGAAGCCCTGATGCTGGGTGATGCGGTCTGCTGCCTGGGCGATCCTAAAAAGCCTTTATGGTACCAACAAATAGATATTCCCCGCAATGCGAGGAATATCACAGATGCCAAGATGCTGGCATGGGAAGCTACGTTGGTACGTACCTTGGTGAACGCTTAAAGCTCCACCTTCCAAAGTCCGTGCAGATTGCAGTACTCGTACACAGCAACAGCCTTCTCATTGTCCAGTGCAAACGTTGCATGGGGCTTGCCGTCCACCGGCAGGCTCTTGCGCATTCCACCCATATCGGTCTGGATATAGATGAAAGCGATGTGGTGTTCCTTGGTCATGGGATGGTCAACCGAACCCACGTTCACCGAGATCCTGTTTCCTTCGACGGTAACCACAGGTACATGCTTTTCCTTGGCTGCATCAACAGTATTGGCCTTCAGTACGATCATCTCTTCGCCGCAGCAAGAGATCTTCGGGCCACGGTCGATGACCTTGGCAACAATGTTTCCACAATGTTTGCAGATGTAAAATTCTTGTTCTTTCATCGGTGTTCTCCTTGGCATCAGTATACCCGAGATTTTGCCTCTCGTACAGCCGAGTTTGCTCTGGGCAAAAGGAGAGGCAGGCCGTCGGCCTGCCTCGCTGTTGAGCTGAAATGTGCTTAGACGTAGCCCTGAGCAATCATAGCCTCGCTTACTTTCAGGAATCCTGCGATGTTGGCACCATCGACATAGTTGTCCTTGGTGCTGTACTTCTCGGCAGCATTGCTCACCGATGCGAAGATGTTCTTCATGATCTGCTGCAGCTGTTGGTCCACCTGTTGCGGTGTCCATTGAAGCTTCTGGCTGTTCTGGGCCATCTCAAGCCCGGAGACTGCAACTCCACCTGCATTGGACGCTTTGCCTGGGGCATGGAGAATGCCTGCTTCCTTGAAGATGGCATCGGCCTCCAACGTGGTAGGCATGTTTGCACCCTCACCGACAAGCTTGATCCCGTTTGCTATCAGGTTCTTTGCATCTTTTGCATTGATCTCGTTCTGGGTGGCACAGGGGAAGGCATAGTCAGCCTTGACATCCCAAAGCGGATTGCTGTCAGAGCCTCCATTGTGGGGGATGTAGGTGGCTTCGGGGAATTGCTGGGCATACTCGGCAATTCTTCCTCTCCTGACGTTCTTCAGCGTTTTCACATAGGCAAGTTTCTTTGCATCAATACCACTAGGATCGAGTAAAACACCAGTGGAATCACTGAGAGATACCGGCTTTGCCCCCATGTGCAGAAGCTTTTCGACGGTGAATTGGGCAACGTTCCCGCTGCCGCTGACCAAACAGGTCTTGCCATCCAAACTCTTTCCTTTCGCTTCCAAAATGGCAGCCGAAAGATATACCAGACCATAACCGGTGGCTTCTGGTCGGATGTAGGAACCACCATAGGAGGGTCCCTTTCCGGTGAGCACGCCAACCGAACGGTTGGTAAGGCGCTTGTACTGGCCGAACATATAGCCGATCTCTCTTCCCCCTACACCGATGTCTCCGGCGGGAATATCGGTATCCTCGCCGATGTGGCGGGAGAGCTCAGTCATGAGGCTTTGGCAGAAACGCATGACCTCATTGTCGCTTTTCCCTTTCGGATTGAAGTCGCTTCCTCCCTTTCCGCCGCCCATTGCGAGCCCGGTCAGGCTGTTCTTGAATGTCTGCTCGAAGGCAAGGAACTTGAGGATGGAGAGGTTTACCGAAGGGTGGAACCGCAGGCCACCCTTGTACGGACCTATGGATGAGTTCATCTGGATGCGGTACCCGCGGTTGATCTGCAGCTGCCCATCATCGTCGATCCAAGGCACCCGAAACATGATGACGCGTTCTGGTTCGACGAGGCGGTCGAGAACTTTGTGATACACTATCTGAGGAAGGTCATCCACCAGGTTGTCGATAGAGGAAAGGAAGGAGGTGACAGCTTGGATGAATTCAGGCTGATGAGGGTCAGTCTTGACCACATGGTCGAGAATGGATTGGGTAACGTCGTGCATGGTGGATATCACTCCTCGTGGATTCGTATAAATATACAGTAAACTGCATACGATAGTAGTGAAAATTGTAAAATTGGTAAAGGGTTTAGGAATCACGAAAAATGGATCTATGCTTTTGCGGTATGCGTAAAAACAGCACACATACTCCCTGCTCTGCGGTGTTCCGCAACAGAGAACTCTTGATTTGCCCATTTCCACAATTTATCGTTCATCAAGAAAGTTGAAAAAAAAGCTGGGAACCAGTCCCAGCCATTGATTCACAGTGTTTCCCCGTTTCTTATTCGTTCTATGTTCTCTTTGAAAGGAGGATACATGATGCCTTTCTCGGTAATGATGCCAGTGATATTCTGATGCGGCGTAACGTCGAAGGCTGGATTGTAGACCTGCATCCCACTCGGGGCCACCTGCACGCCCTGCACATGGGTCACCTCTTCTGCTTCCCGTTCCTCGATGGGGATGGCCGAACCATCGTTGATGGAAAAGTCGATGGTTGAAACAGGCACTACACTGTAGAATGGTACCCCGTAGGCCTTGCAGATCACCGAAAGGGCGAATGTTCCCAGCTTGTTTGCCACATCACCATTGGCAGCAACACGGTCGCCACCAAGAATCACCAGATCAATCTTTCCGTCGCGAATCAGGGTTGCTGCTGCACTGTCAGGGATCAGCTTGGAAGGGATGCGTGCATCCATCAGTTCCCAAGCGGTGAGTCTTGCACCCTGAAACCGTGGCCGGGTTTCATCGGCATACACGAAAATATCCTTTCCGTCCTCTACCGCCTGTTTTATCACCCCGAGGGCGGTACCCCAGCCAGCTGTTGCCAATGCCCCGGTATTGCAGTGGGTAAGGATTGTCGCCTTGTGCGGAACGACAATCGATCCAATACGGCCGATGGTCCTGTTGGTCTGGATATCCTCTTCCCGAATGGCATGTGCCTCGGCAAGCAGCGCTTGCAGCAAGACATCCCTGGGCTGCTTGGAATTCAGTGTGTGCACAGTCTTCATCCGCTCAATCGCCCAGGACAGGTTTACGGCTGTTGGGCGCGAATGTGCCAAAAAGGTGCATGCTTTTTGGAAATCATTATGCTCTGGACACTGTTTTGCGGCAAAGTATACGCCATAGGCAGCACTTGCCCCGATTGCAGGCGCCCCGCGGACAATCATGTCTCGGATGGCAAATTCTACGTCCTCGTAGGTGGAGCAATCGACATACACCACCTCGGTGGGAAGAATGCGCTGGTCGAGCAGCACCAACTTCTCGTTTCTGAATTCCAGGGCAACAAACGATTCAACCATTCTGTTCTCCTCTCTTGCGTGCGAGCACTTCCGCCCAACACGAATTGGCATCCTTGAGCACATCCTCTTCCCTCAGGGTGAGAATCTTCCTCTTCTGCATCAGCATCCTGCCTTGGCAGAAGAGCGTGTCCACATCGCTTGCTTGGGCTGCGTAAACCAAGGCGCTGAAGGGGTCGTTGAGTGGGGTAAGGTGGCTTTTCTTCAGGTCGAGCAGGAGAATGTCAGCTTCCATTCCCGCTTCCAGGCGGCCGATTCGGGCTTCCAACCCCAATGCCTTCGCCCCATTGGTGGTAGCCATACTCAGTACCTGATAAGGGGTGAGCTTGGTGTTGGTGGGTGTATACACGCGTCCGATAAGCGAGGCGATATGCATCTCCTCAAACATATTGAGGTTGTTGTTGCTTGAAGCCCCATCGGTACCCAGGGCAACCTGCACTCCGTGTTCGAGGAACTTTGAAATCGGCGCAAGCCCGCTGGAGAGCTTGGTGTTGCTGCTTGGATTGTGGACAATGGTTGCGTCCAGGTCTTTGAGGATGATCAACTCCTCATCGGTGAGGTGAACACAATGGGCGAGCAGGGTTTTGATGTCACCAAGACACCCAAGCCTGGAGAGGTAGGACAAGGGTGTGTCCCCAAAGGTGCTGATGCTGTCCTCCACCTCTTTTCTGGTTTCGCTGAGGTGGGTGTGCAGAATCACCCCATGATCTTTGGCCAAGGCATGAGCATAGCGATAGGTTTCTTCGGGGCAGGTATAGATTGCGTGGGGGGCGTAGTCGAATTGGATGCGCCTATCCGGTTGATTCCGAAAGCCTTTAAGCAGAGCTTCTGACTTTTTTACGCGCTCTTTGGACTGATTCAGATCCCCAAACAAGGTAATGCCGATGCTTGCCCTGATACCTCCTTCAAGGATTGCCTTTGCAGTACTGTGTTGATTGAAGTACATGTCGGCAACGGTGGTCACACCGCTTTGGATGCTCTCCATGATCCCAAGTCGGGAAGCAAAAAGGATGTCTCGTTCATCCAACAGGTCTTCTACGGGAAATATCTCGGCAAGCCACTCCTGCAAGGTCGGCATGTCGTCCTTATAGTTGCGCATCAGGCCCATGCTCAGATGGGTATGCGCATTGACCAAGGCAGGCATGGCCAAAAAAGAAGATGCGTCGATGACACGATCTGGCTGGAAGGAGGCGTCAGCCCTCCCTACGAATGCGATATGCTTCCCGTCGATGCCGATATCAGCTCGAAGAGAATACCCCTCCTTGGTCATGGGTACAACCAAGGCATTTGCGATGAGAGTTTTCATGGAGCCATAGTATCATACCTGTGGCTAGGCAGTCACCTTGTTGCGTTTGATCTTTTTTGTGCTGGTCATGTCCATAGGTTCTTCAAGGATCGTCAGTCGGGTGATCTTTTTGTACCCGGATACCTGCTGGTTCACTTCCTTGATGACACGGTCAAGGTCTTCATTCATGTCAACGGAATGTTCCTTGTAATACTCCTTGTTAGGGTAGATGACCGCCTCTATCAATTCCGCAGGTACCGACTTTTTCTCCTGGTAGCCGCGGATAAGGATCTGCTCTACCTGAGTATAGAGCTGGAAGAGGTCTTCAATCTCCTCAGGATAGACGTTCTTGCCTCCCTCGGTGACGATCAGGTTCTTTGCCCGGCCTTTCAAGTAGAGATAATTTTCCTTATCGAGCCAACCAAGGTCCCCTGTTTTCAACCACCCCTCTTCATCGAAGAGGGCTTTGGTATTCTCTTCATCCTTGTAGTAGCCTTGGGTGATGTTGGGTCCCTTAACACGAATCTCCCCAATGCCATTCCCATCAGGATCGGCAATCTTCATCTCCACCAACGGAAAGACCATGCCCACAGATTCAACCTTGAAGTGGCTGACCGGATTGAGGGTGAGGATGGGACTGGTCTCGGTCAGCCCATAGCCTTGGATGAAGTCGATGCCCAACTGCTGGAATTGCTTGAATACCTTCGGAGAGAGCGGCCCGGCTCCACAAATACAGATATGATTGTGGTCAAGCCCAATCTTGCTGAGCAACAGTTTGTTGAAGGCGGGACGGAAGACATTCCAATGCAGATACTTCTTGGTAAAGCCGTTGATGACCATCATGGTATGGATCAGGGCATTGGCGAAGAACCCCTTCTTTTTCACTTGCTTCATCATGCCCGCAAGCAGCTTGTTGTAGAGCAGGGGGATTCCCATGAAGAAAGTCACCTTGCCCTGGGTAAGGTCGTTGATCATCCTGCTGACCACAATTTCCTGGCCAAACACACATTCAGCACCGTGCTTGATTGCCTCCAGCAAAACCGCCGTACAGCAATAGGAGTGGTGCAGCGGCAGCAAGGCATACAGGACATCGGTTTCATCAAGGCTGAGGAAGATTCCGTCACAAGCCTGATACAGGTCGCTGACAATGTTTGCATGGGTGAGCATAGCCCCTTTCTCATTGCCGGTAGTTCCACTGGTAAAAAGTATGGCGGCAAGATCGTGTTCATCAACAGCTACCCGCTCATAGCTCTTCGAAGCCGAAATATCGTCAATGGAGGGGTAGCGTTCACTGCTTCCCATCAAGGTCGCAAGCCCTTTGAGGTTGCCAAACCAGAATTTCTGCGGATCCAGCGCCTCTATGACAGGTTTGTCGGCAAAGACGAAGGACGCTTCAACATAGCTGGAAAGATTTTCAACCCGGTCAATGTGCAATTGGTTGTCCAGTGGGACTACGATCGCTCCGCAGTAGAGGGTAGCCAGGTAGGCAATGGCCCAGGACGGGCTGTTTTTCCCATTGATGATGATACGGTCGCCTTTTTCAACCCCACACTCCTGCAAGTAAGAACTCACCCGTTTCACCTGGGCAAGAATCTCGCTGAAGGTCAGGGTAGAGCGCTGGGGACGAAACATGGTGAATCCGTTTCTCCAGCCGAATTTCTGTTCGGTTATCAGCAACAGGTCGATTATGGTCGGCCATTGTCCTTGAAACAGGTCGCCGCGATATTGGTCCAATTCATCCCACGAGTGTTTCATGACAAGGTTCTCTCCATGCATAGCAGTATGATAGAAACATACTATTCGCCCACCCGGGACTATAGCGACTTTGATTTTCACAGAAGAGAGACCTTTTGTCAAGAAAAGGATAAATCGTTTCTGTAAATATGATTGGTATTATAGTGAAAACCTACTATCAGATGGGAAATATCCTCTTGTCCTGCAATAGAGCCGATATATCGGCATAAATGACATCGCTTATCGGCCTCAGGCGTTTTCTGTCATTGCTGCCGGTCAACAACGCAATGGTGTAGCCAGCCTTGGAGCGCTTGGCAAACAGCATGTCGGTGATGGTGTCTCCCACCATGGCCACTTCACTTGTGTTCAGGCCCGCTTTGCTGCAGAAGGATTGGAAGGCCTCTGGATGAGGCTTGCGGCGATAGTGGCTGTCTCGTGAACTTACGAAGTCAACCATCTGTTCAAGACCCATGAGCGAGAGAAAGAGGGCGGTTGAACTATCGTTGTCGTTGGTGATGATGCCGATGGCATACCCGGCTTCCTTGAGTTTCCGAAAGAGTGTCTGTTGGATGGTGAAGTCCATTTTCAGCAATTTCTCAGTCAACAGGGCCTCACTGTTCTTGACGCTCTGGTGATAGCCCCTGATCGCCTTGATGGCATTGACACGATAACGAAGGCAGTACACAAGAAATCTTCTGAGAATGCGTGCAGGGCGATGCGTGAAAACCAAGCCTTTTGGCAAGCACTTGCCTTGCTCATCAATTCCCATCAGTTTGAGCAGGGCGCTCTTCGCCTTATGGTGCTCTTTTCTTCCCATTGAGGTGAAGGTCTTGTCGATGCCCTCTTTCAGGACATCTTCCCATACCTGGGCATAGTCAAAGAGTGTTCCATCCTTATCGAAAATGATTCCCTTGAGTTTCTCTGCCGTTTGTGCCATGTTGGGGTATCATACGGGAAGCAGGATGGTTCTGGCTAGGGGGAATGGGGTGCAGGATACAACATTTGCGGTCATAAAGCGTACAAAACTCTTTGCCAAGCAGGTGGAAACCTTACGGTTCAGTTGCGATTGTCATATTTACAACCCACTGGACTATGCTTGGCCGATGCATGAGGCGTACTTGAGCGCATATGCAAGCAAGCCGGTGAGAACCTTGCTGGTGGGGATGAATCCAGGTCCATTCGGGATGGCACAGACTGGGGTTCCCTTTGGAGAGATCGGTGCGGTGAAAACGTTTCTCAAACTTTCCCAGCCGATTGGCAAGCCGCCGACCGAGCATCCTGCCCGGCCCATTCTTGGCCTTGAAACCAAGCGCAGTGAAGTCAGTGGAAAACGGTTGTGGGGCTTGATGGAAAAACATTATGAAACTGCAGAAGCCTTCTCTCAGGAGATGGCCATTTACAACTATTGTCCACTGGTGTTCATGCAACGGACCAAGACAGCCAAGAATCTGACTCCAGACAAGTTGGCCAAGGGGGAACGCCTCGCCTTGCAGACAATCTGTGATGCGTATCTGGGTGATATCATCACTCTTTTGGATCCTGCCTTTCTCATTGGTGTGGGTGTCTATGCCCATCAGATGCTGGAGAAAGTGAACAGAGGTGATGAGCGTCGTATCGTATCTTCCATTCTCCACCCCAGTCCCGGAAATCCCCAGGCAAACAAGGGATGGGATGAGAAAGCAGCAGCCGTCTTCAGGGACTTGGGAATCTGGTAATACATATAACCCTCATTTGTATGGTTTTTATCGCAATTTAATCACTTATAGCGGATAAAACCCCTAAAAACATGTCTGCGAGTTTTGATGAATGCAAAAATCTTACTAGACAATCATGTATGGCTTTGATACTCTGTTACCCATGGATACCGTATGTTCGCGACCGGCTTATGCAAAGGTCAATCTTCACTTAGCCGTCGGGCTTCCTTATCCGGATGGGTACCATCCCATTCAGTCCCTGTTTGCCTTGGTCGATTTATCAGATGACATCGAGGTGAGATGGAAGAGGAGCAAGACGTTTTCAGTGGATGTGACCGGGTTGGAAGCACACTGCAAGAAAGATAGCGATACCCTGACGAAGGCAGCCCGCCTCTGGCATGAAGCCGGGGGGTGTCCTTTGCAGGTATCCATACGGTGCCTGAAACAGATTCCTGTTCAAGCAGGTCTGGGCGGTGGCTCCAGCGATGCGGCTTCACTTTTGCTTCTGCTTCAGGAGATTGCCGGTGAGAGTGCTTTGGAACAGGAAGTCCTTGAGCAGGTGGCTTTGAAAGTGGGAAGTGATGTTCCCTTCTTCCTATCCGGAGCGAAAGCTGCCGTGGTGACAGGAAGAGGCGAACATGTTTTCGCTGTTGAGTCGAAGGACCTTGCTGTGTTGCTGGTCATGCCAACTGATTTTGCCATTTCTACGTCATCTGCCTATCGGCTGCTTGACGAGTCGAGGCAGGGAGGGGAGGCAGGACATGGTCTGGGCATGCAAGAAATGTTGCACGTATATAAAAAATCTTCTGCAGAGTGGAAAGGTTTGTTATATAATGATTTTCAATCGTGTGCACCGAACAGGGCGTATTATGCGGAATTGATGGATATCAGTTCGCCGTATGAGGGCTTTGCCGGTATGAGCGGGAGTGGGGCTTGTTGGTTTTTCGTCAGTGAGGACAGGAGTGAAGTCCAAGCAGTCCATACTGCGATTACCACGGCGTTTGGCTGTAAGGTCAAGTGCTGGCTTACACGATTGATACCCTAATTTGATCTGAGAGATAGGCTTTTTGGAGGATTTTGTGGACATATCAGAAGTACGCGTACGGAAGGTCAACCAGGCAGGAAAACTCAAGGCGTATGTGACCGTGACGTTTGACAATCAGTTTGTTGTGCACAACATCAAGATCATAGAGGGTCGTGATGGGGATTTCATCGCGATGCCAAGCAGGCAACTTGCCAATGGCGAGTTCAAGGATGTTGCGCATCCTATCAGCAGCGAATTCCGTGATCATCTGCAGAAGGTTGTCATGGATGCCTATGCCAATGACACATCTGACGCTGTGTTGGCTGAGGAGCTATAAATACCGTCTGGACAAATCCAAGGAATTACGCTACTGTCGTAACCGTTGTTGGGAAGTCGCCAAGCGGTTAAGGCTCTGGTTTTTGGTGCCGGCATCGGGGGTTCGAATCCCTCCTTCCCAGTAGAGGGCAGTCCATTATGTGGATTGCTCTTTTTTTCTGCCCAAGCACTTGTATTTTGGTAAGCAAACTCTCTATACTCATGCCTTAGTGGTATACTATATACCCAAAATGCTATGGTAATTGGACATCAGCCGATGGGCCAATGAGAGTACAAGGAGTTTCTTATGTCTGAAAACAAGAGTTTGAAAGCCGAATTGAGGACCGAGGATTTCGGAAGTGCCGGATCCCGCCGCCTGCTTCGTGCAAAACGTATTCCTGCTGTCATCTATGGAAAGAACGAACCTGTCCACCTCAGTTTGGATGCACGTGAATTCACAAATAAGATGCGCCATTTCTCAGAAACCGCTCTTTTGAAGGTTTCTGTCGGTAAGAAAAACTATGAGTGTCTCCTCAAGGATTATCAGGAAGATCTCATGAAGGGCGAGATCAAGCATGTTGATTTCTTTGAAGTTACCCGCGGTCATGCCCTGCGCACCTTGGTTTCCATCGTACTGAAGGGTAACCCGGTAGGTACCAAGGAAGGCGGCGTACTCGAACAGATCATTCATGAAGTTGAAATCGAATGTCTGCCCAAGGATCTCCCCGAGTCGCTTGAAGCCAACGTTTCCGCTCTCAAGATCAACCAGGCTCTCCACCTCAGGGATATCGTTGTCCCTGCAAACGTCAAGGTGCTCGATGATCTTTCCAAGACCGTAGCATCCGTGAAGGGCGTCAAGGCAGAGGTTGTTGCTCCTGTCGCTGAGGAAGCAGATGCTGCTGAACCTGTGGTTGAGGCTGATAAGGCAAAGAAATGAAGTTGATGCTTGGTCTGGGTAACCCTGGCACCAAGTATGAGCACACCCGGCATAACGTCGGATTTGATGCGGTTCAGTCCTGTGCAGCGTTTTTTCAGGTAAAGCTGAAAAAGCGCTGTTTTCGTCTTTATCGACAGGCACGCATAGCGAGCTTAGGCCAGGAAGTGCTCATGGTGCAACCGCTAACCTATATGAACAACAGTGGAGCGATACTCAGGCACTGGCCTGATGTCCAAGCGCATGATATCGTAGTGATCTGTGACCAGATGGATCTTCCCCCGGGAATGATCCGTATCCGAAAGGGTGGTTCGTCTGCGGGTCACAACGGTCTCAAGAGCCTTATGGAACATCTGGGCAGTGGGGACTTCACACGTATCTATATTGGTATTGGAAGACCCGCTGAGAATACAAGCGTTGTTGACCACGTCTTGGGCCGTACCACCGATCCTGACTTGCAGATTGGCATTGAGCTTGCTGCCAGGGCTCTGAAAGAGTTGGTGGAGGGAAAACCGGTCGAGGAGGTATTGCTTGCCTACAACCGACGCAACCGTAGTACGTGAAATCCAATCATTTCTCCTCAAGCACGGCATTCCCTCCGATGCAGGTATTGCGGTGGCCTTCAGCGGTGGCTGTGACTCGCTTGCTCTTCTTGTCGCCCTCAAGGCGATTCATCCCAAACGGCCCTTGCTCGCTCTGTATGTGAATCACCAGCTTCGGGATGATGAGGAGCTGAAACAGGAACTACTGTTGAACAAGGCAAATTGCGAGGAGCTTGCAGTTGCTTTGCAGGTGCTCGATCTGGGCAAGGATCAGGTTGCTGGCCTTGCTTCACGCAGAGGGGGTGGCATCGAGGATGCTGCCCGAACGCTTCGCTATGAAGTGCTGTCGGAAGCCTGCCGAAACGCAGGTTTCCGATACCTTGCAACCGCTCATCATGCGGATGACCAGCTGGAGACGGTGCTCATGCATCTGTTTCATGCGTCATCCATCGTCAGCATGCAGGGCATCCAGCCAGTACGCCGTATTTCCGATGAGCTGTCCTTGATCAGACCTGCCCTCAGCCTTGAGCACTCCTGTCTGGAGCAGTATCTGCGCACTAGGGGCCTTTGTTGGTCTGAGGACTCCTCCAACAACGAACACTCCTTTTTGCGCAACGCAATCCGCCATACCTTGCTTCCACGGATTCGTACCCTGTTTCCCGAACCCTACCAAGCCGTACAACGAATGAGCGACCGATTCTCGAGTGTTGGGGATTTGTTGGAAGACCTGGTAGCTGCGGCCATGAGCAATGTGAACTTCCACGAGGGCAACATGACATTTCCTCTCAAACTATTCCAAGCATTGCATCCCTCTGTCGCAGAGCTGTTTCTCTATCGGTTGGCTCTCAGATTCGAGGGTGAGAAGAGGATCAGCCACGGCTTGATCGGCCGTTTGATCTCGGCTTTGAGCACCAGTACGCAGACTTCCCGATGGGTTATAGAAAGCACAAACATGCATATCTCGCTCTCGAAGTCGCGCGTGGTATGGAAGCGAATCGAACAGGTCTGGAACTTTTGCTTGCCTCTTGAGCGTCCCTCGGATGCCCAAATCCTGGATGTGGGCAATCAGGTGGAGTTCTCCATCCAAGATGAAGATCCAACAATCGATGCCACCCTGCTTCGTATCGATGCAACGATGCTCGATGAACCTGTGCTTCGTTCTGCCGCAGATTCGGATGTGATTGCATTGGAAGCTGGGGTGGTGAATGTAAAAAAATTGTTGGCACTCTATAAGATAGATCGCGCGAAGCATCCTGCTGTTCCTGTACTGGCCGATAGGTCAGGTGTGGTTGCGGTGTTTGCGCGTTCCTTTGGGGGGCGAGACAGGCTTGCAAAGCGGTTTAAAGCTCCCCTTGCCCGAAGGTTGACAAATATATATAGTAGTAACAAAAGGAACGATTGCAGTGAAATTGAGAAAAGATAGCCAAGACAGCGGAACGGATAAGCAGCCGGAGAACCAGGATCCCAACCAGTATTGGCAAGGTCCTCCGAAGGACGGAAAGAAGCCCTCTTTCAAGCCTTCCAACAATCCCAAAAACCGGTTCGCCCTGATTGTGTTCATCACCTTGGCGATTATGTTTGCCTACATGTTCTTCGATTCCGCCGGTGCCGCAAAGGACCAGGTGGTGCCGTATACTACCTTCCTGGCCTATGTTGAATCAGGGCAGGTCCTGCAGGTGGAGATCAAAGAGCAATCCTTGATCCGGTTCTCCCTCAAGAATGGTATCACCGCTCAGTCGAGGATTCCCTATTTTGATGAGAATCTGCTCCCCGCCTTGAAGGGAAAAGGCATTGCGGTTACGGGCTCTGTGCAGGAGATCTCGTTTTTGCAGATTATTCTCCAACTCCTTCCTTGGATAATTTTTATTGGCTTTACCGTCATGCTTTACCGTCAGTCCAGTGGGCTCAATGGAAAGATGATGTCCAGCTTGGGCAAGAGCAAAGCCAAGGAATACATGGAGACAGACACCAAGACCACGTTCAAGGATGTGGCCGGGCAAGTTGAGGCCAAGTACGAATTGGAGGAAGTGGTTTCGTTCCTCAAGCACCCTGACCACTTCACCAAAGTCGGGGCAAAGATACCCCGCGGGGTGCTGCTTGTTGGTCCTCCGGGTACCGGAAAGACTCTGTTGGCGAAAGCGGTAGCCGGCGAAAGCGGGGTCTCGTTCTTCCACACCAGCGGCTCAGACTTTGTTGAGATGTTCGTGGGTATGGGAGCTGCAAGGGTTCGGGACCTGTTCGAGCAGGCAAGGAAACACGCACCCTGCATTCTGTTCATTGATGAGTTGGATGCTGTAGGCCGTACCCGCGGTGGTGGGCTTGGTGGCGGAAATGATGAACGGGAGCAGACGCTGAACCAGATCCTGGTTGAGATGGATGGCTTCGGCACAACAACCGGTGTCATCGTCATGGCAGCCACAAACCGCCCTGATGTACTTGACCCCGCCCTGCTCAGGCCGGGACGTTTCGATCGTCAGGTTGTGGTGGACCTTCCGGATATCCAGGAGCGCGAAGCAATCCTGAAGATCCATTGCCGGAAAATCAAATTGGAAAAGGATGTGGACCTGAAGCGGCTTGCCCGTGGTTCGGCCGGTACCAGTGGTGCCGACCTTGCCAATCTTGTCAATGAGGCCGCGCTCTTTGCAGCCCGAAAGAACAAGACAACGGTGAATATGGATGACATGGAAGAAGCGAGAGACAAGATACTGCTCGGTGTTGCGCGCAAGAGTCGTGCGATGACCGATGAGGAGAAGCTTGCAACCGCCTACCATGAAGCAGGGCATGCTCTCTTGCACTACTATCTCAAGCATCTTGATCCGTTGCACAAAGTGACCATCATCCCCCATGGCCGAGCACTTGGCCTCACGGTCAGTCTCCCTGAGCGCGACCCGTATACCAAGACGCGCTCGATGCTCCACGATTGGATCAAGGTGTGTATGGGCGGCTATGTGGCTGAGCAGATGGTGTATGGGGAAACAACTACCGGTACCAGTAATGATATCAAGCAGGCGACCGATCTTGCCCGCAGGATGGTCACTGAGTGGGGTATGAGCGGTTTGGGCTTCGTCAATCTTGCCGATGAGTCAGAGCCCCTCTTCCTGGGCAGGGAGATCACCCAGCACAAGGACTATAGTGAAGAGACGGCAAAACGCATAGACCAGGAGATTCACAAGATACTGGATGCAGCGATGGAAGAGACCAGAAAGTTGCTTACCGCGCATCGGCAGCAGCTTGATGCACTTACCAATGAGTTGGTCGAAAAAGAGACGCTTGATGATGCCCAGATTCGAATTTTGCTTGGATTCGAGCCGCTTGAGGTGAATTTCGAGCCGGAAGTGGAACAGCGAGCACAGAATGAGCAAGAGAACAACAAGCCCGAGCAAGAACCGAACGAACAAGGAACATCATGAGTGCTGATTCATCACTGACAAGAAATTTTTGCATCATTGCGCATATCGACCACGGCAAGTCTACACTTGCTGATCGTTTCATCGAGATGGCCAAGATCAATGTGTCCCGAGGGCCTGCCCAGGCTCAGATACTGGACAACATGGATATCGAGCGGGAACGGGGAATCACCATCAAGAGCCAGGCGGTAACCATTCCCTATACGGCAAAGAATGGCAAGATTTACGAGTTGAACCTCGTCGATACCCCGGGCCATGTGGACTTCTCCTATGAGGTGTCGAGGGCAATCAGTTCCTGCGAAGGGGCTTTGCTGCTTATTGATGCTTCCCAGGGCGTGGAAGCTCAGACACTTGCCAACCTGTACATGGCGATGGAGCATGATCTGGAGATTATTCCGGTCATCAACAAGATTGATCTGCCTTCGGCCGATATCGAAGCTTGCCTGCATCAGATCGATCATGATCTTGGGCTCGATAGCTCCATGGCCGTACAAGTCAGTGCCAAGACTGGTGTTGGGGTAGCCGACCTGTTTGAGGCGATAGTAGCACATATCGGGCCTCCCGAGGGAAAGGATAATTTTCCCCTCCAGGCACTGATTTTCGACTCCCACTATGACGCGTATCGTGGGGTCATTGTTCACTGCCGTGTCTTTGATGGCGTGCTGAAGGTTGGGGATGAAATCAAGTTCATGCATACCGGTTCCAGCTATAAGGTGGAGGAGGTTGGGATTTTCCAGCTCGATCTGATAAAGACCGGGGAGTTGCATGCTGGTGAAGTAGGGTATGTCATCACCGGGGTTAAGACGATCAGTGACGTGCGTGTCGGCGATACGATCACTACGACAACTCATCCAGCCAAGAAGCCGCTTCCGGGTTTCAAGGATGTGAAACCGGTGGTGTTCAGTTCAATCTATCCTGTGGATACCAATGACTATGAGGAGTTGGTCAGTGCCATCGAACGGCTGAAGCTGAATGATGCCTCACTCATCTATGAGAAGGACTCCTCTGCTGCGTTGGGTTTTGGATTCCGCTGTGGCTTCTTGGGTATGTTGCATCTTGAGGTGGTACAGGAGCGCATCGAGCGTGAGTTCGGTCTTTCCATTGTATTCACCAGCCCTTCGGTAAAATATATTGTCCATATGAGAAACGGGGAGAAGCTGTTCATCGACAATCCGCTCGACTATCCCGAACCGATGCGGGTCGAGTATGCCGAAGAGCCATATATCCAGGCAAATATCATCACCCCAACCAAGTTTGTCGGGCCGATCATCACCCTGTGCATGGAAAAGCGCGGAGTGCAGACCAATATGAACTATCTTGATGAGAAACGGGTTGAGCTGATCTATGAGATGCCGCTTGCAGAAGTTCTTTTTGAGTTTTACGACCGTCTCAAGTCGATCAGTCGCGGCTATGCATCGTTTGATTATCAGGTCATTGGGCACAAGAAAACAGATTTGGTCAGGTTGGACATCCTGGTGAACGGAGAACCGGTCGATGCACTGAGCCAGTTGGTCTTCCGTGGAAGCAGCCAGCTTCGCGGCAGGCAGGTTTGTGAGCGGTTGCGAGGAGAAATTCCCCGTCAACAGTTCAAGATTGCCATTCAGGCAGCAATCGGAGGCACCATTGTAAGTCGTGAAACGATTACAGCCTTCCGCAAGGACGTAACTGCAAAGTGCTATGGTGGTGATATCGGGCGAAAGAGGAAATTGCTGGAGAAGCAGAAAGAGGGAAAGAAGCGCATGAAGATGGTAGGGAACGTTGAAATCCCCCAGAGCGCCTTCCTTGCAGTCCTCAAGAGTGATGATGCATCGAACTGAACTTGCCAAGCATTGAAGATGTTGGTTGTCGCACCCCTGGAAAGGGGTGTATACTTTTGCAGAAGAAGGGAAATTTCCCAGGGAGTGCAGTATGCTGACCAAACAGAGTGTGGGAACCACCGCACAAGGCGAAACCATGTATCAGGTGACATTGTCCAATGGCCCTGTCACTGCGCAAATTCTCAGTCTTGGAGCTAACCTGAAGACCTTGAGGACCCCGGATAAAAAAGGTGAGATCCGGGATATCGTCCTGGGATTCGACAATCCATTGGACAACCTGAGTTCCACAACCTATTTCGGGCAGACGGTTGGTCGTTTCGCCAATCGGATTGCAAATGCTCAATTTACTCTCGAGGGAAAACGGTACACCTTGGAGCAGAACGATGGGCGGAACTCGCTGCACAGTGGATCTGCCAACTGGGGGTGGAAGAACTGGCATGTGGAGACTTTTGAGTACAATGGCAACCCCGGTGTTGTCTTCAGCATCTTCAGCCCTGATGGCGAGGGTGGTTTTCCCGCTTCGGTGACGGCAACGGTTTCGTACTTGCTGTTGGGTAATGGTGAGCTCAGGATTGAGTACGAAGCCACTTCTTCCGCTCCAACCCCGATCAATTTGACCAATCACAGCTACTTCAATCTTGGAGGGGCTGCAAGTGGAACCATCCTTGGTCACGAGGTACAGCTTGCTTGCGATCATTACCTTGAAGTGGATGCGAATCTCATCCCAACCGGAAAGGTGCTGCCCGTGAAAGGGACAGCGTTTGATTTCACCAAGAAAAAGGCTGTTGGAAAGGATATTGAGCAAGCAGGGGGATATGATCACTGTTTCATCCTTTCAAGCAAGAGCAAGCAACTTGCTGAGTTTGCCCTAGTGGTTGACCCGGTCAGCGGAAGGACGATGCGGATCAGTACCACGCTTCCGGCCGTACAACTGTATACGAGCAATTTCCTCCAAGGAAAGGAAGTCGGTAAGGGAAAGATTGCATATCCAAAGCATGCTGGCATGTGTTTTGAGACGCAATACTATCCGGATAGTCCGAATCAGGAGCAGTTCCCTTCCTGCATTTTCTCAAAGGACCGCAATTTCAGACATACCACGGTCTTTACCTTTGGAACGCTGTAAGCAAAAGGAAGTGTGATGAAACCAGTGAAAATCATTGGCATTACCGGGGGCTCCGGCTCCGGTAAGTCAACCATTGTGCGCAAGATCAGCGAGGTGTGCTCCGATTTCGTCTTCATTCCTCAGGACAACTACTATCGGTCGGCGACATTCATCAGCAATGAGAATATCACGGCCTTCAATTTTGACCATCCCGATGCGTTTGACATGGCCCTGATGCATGAGCAGCTGAAAATGCTGAAGGAGGGCAAAAGCATTGAGATGCCTCTCTACGATTTTGTCCATCACCGCCGCAAGGATGAGCGTGTTCTGGTGGAACCGAAGCCTTTGGTGATCATAGAGGGTCTCATGGTGCTCTATGACAAGCAGATCAGGGATTTGCTTGATCTGAAGCTCTATGTGGACACCCCTGACGACATCCGTTTCATCCGCCGCCTCAAACGGGATATTGCTGAGCGTGGCAGGACAGTGGACAGTGTCTGCAATCAGTATTTGGAAGTGGTGAGGCCTGGGCACTTCAATTTCATCGAACCTACCAAGGTCTTTGCCGATCTCATCATCCCTGAGGGAGGGCACAATGAGAACGCCCTTTCGGTGTTGATTCCGTTCGTCAAGGAGCTGTCACGATGATTTGCGCTTTCGAAAGAGGGTATAGCCGTCCTTGATTGCTTTCCATGACCATGTTTCGGGAACCTGATCATCACCTCCGTAAAACCACCGGCTGCAGCGAAAGATTCTGGCCATTCCCATGACAAAGCCTTTGGCGATTCCATGACGCAGTACGGATTCGACCATATAGGAAGAGCAGGTTGGGTGGTAGTGGCAGCCACCGCCGAAGAAGGGGGAAAGCAATCCCTTGTAGAGATAGACCGGTATCAGAAACGCCTGGCGGAGCAAGCGAGATAAAATTTTCATGGGAACATTCTATGTTTGGATTGTCAAAGTTGCAACAACTGGATACACTGGTAGGGTAGGGATTTGACTTGGCCCCCAAGAATCGCTATAGTTACGAAGAATATTGAGCATATTGTATGGAGGGATAGGTATATGGCAGGTAACGTATCTAAGAACGCACGCCGCGAAGGCGCAAAGGTTATGACCAGCCGCTGGGGCGGTACCATCAAGATGAAGGCTGTTTTCGAAAACGGCAAGCTTCGTCATATGGCTTATTGCGAGAAATCTGGGAATACCGCTCGCAAGCCTAAAGACTTGATGTAAGGATTTTTCATCCGCCAAAGTAACCAAAAGCCTGTGATTGTGACCATCACAGGCTTTTTTTTCCTGTAAATAAAGGTCTAAATCAGCATTTTTCGCGTATTTTTGATGTATCCGATTCTAACAGTGTGTGTTATAGTGTTGTTGAGTACAAGAACAATTATGACAGCAATGCTGGTAGCTTTGTTGGCTTTTTCCCTGGTAGGCTGTAAGAGTACTGCCAAGGTTGAGCCGATACCGCCAGCCCCTGTTGTAGAACCTGCTCCCGAGCCAGTAGCTCCCGTAGCACCCGTTCCTGAGCCCGCACCGGCACCAATGCCGGCACCCGCACCGGCCCCGACGCCGGTAGCCCCGGCCCCAGCCCCGGCCCCCGCCCCGGCTATGCCGACCGAGTTGGTCTACCCCTACGGAGTACAGGAAATTGTAAAGAATGATGACGGAGCGAAAGCTTTCGATCTGTTCATCGTGCATACGAACGACCTGAACGGCAACATCTACGCCGAGAACGGCGGTCTTGGTCTTGCCAGGCTCTCGACAGCTTTGAAGGCCGGACGTGCGATCACCGACAACTGGTTGCTGCTGAACAGCGGCAGCGTCGGCGAGGTTCCTGCTGAAGCAGCGATGCTGGCAGCCTCCGTCGTCGATGAGCTCGGCTACGATGCCTACACCCCGCAGGCAGTGCAGCTGGCCACCGGGATTGCCGGTACGAAGAAAGCCATTCCTCTGAGTGCGAACGCTCTTGATGCGAACGGGTACCTTGTTGCCCAGCCGTATCAGGTATACAACTACAACGGCTTCAAGGTCGGCGTGGTTGGCCTCGTGGCCCCCAAGGCCATCCAGGGCGTGAGCTTCACCAGCGACGTGATCCTGGACAACGCCCAGTATGCGGTCGACCTTGCGCAGGACTATGTGGACTACCTGGTAGTGCTCAGTGACCTCGGCAGCGAAGGTGCGATCACCAGTGAGATGGTTGCCCAGAACATTGACGGCATCGACCTGATCGTGGACGGAAACGGTTCTGCGATGGCGAAGACCGTGAACGGGACGCTGATTGTCCGTGCTGACCAGATGCTCAAGAGCATCGGCGGCGTGCAGGTCAGTGTTTCCAACGGAAAGGTGACGGCAGTGTATCCTATGCTGCTTCCCGCATCCGATGTTCTCGATCCGACCAAGAGTGCGATTGCCAAGACCTACGAGCCTTTTGCAAGGGCGATGGGATATTCGCTGATGGTCAGCGTCCCCGAAGATCCTGCAATCGTGTCGATGATTGGTGCGACCCCGGTCCGCAAGGCTGCAGAACCTGCAAAGCCTGCTCCGGCACCCGCCCCAGCACCGGCTCCTGCTCCGGCCCCGGCACCTGTAGCCCCCGCTCCGGCTCCTGTGGTTGCTCCCGCTGCTCCGAAGGCAGTTGAGTATCCGCTTGGTGTTACCGAAATTGTGAAGAACAATGACGGTGCCAAGGAATTCGACCTGTTCATCGTTCACACCAACGACGTGCATGCACGCATCGTTCCTGCTGATGGTGGCATGGGTTATTCCAAGCTCTCTACGATGCTGAAAGTAGGCCGCGGCCTTACCGACAACATCCTGGTACTTGATGCTGGTGACGTGACCCACGGAACCAACCTTGCGAACATGTTTGAAGGCGAGACCGTTGGCGTCCTGCTCGACATGCTCGGCTATGATGCAGTTGCTCCAGGCAACCACGACTTCAACTATGGCGCTGATCGCCTCATTGAAGCTGCCAGATTTGCTGAAGAGTATACTGATCTCAAGGTTCTCAGTGCAAACGTCCTGGACAAGAACGGCTACCTCCTGTTCCAGCCCTATCAGGTGTACAACTTCAACGGCTTCAAAGTTGCTGTTGTTGGCTTGACCACTCCTGATACCGCCACCAAGACCCACCCGAAGAACGTCGAAGGCATCACATTTGCCAACGAAGAGATCTTTGAGATTGGTCAGATGGCAATTGATATGGCCAAGCAGTATGTTGATTACATCATCGTACTCGGTCACATCGGTATGGATCCGGACGGCGCCAGCGGCCTTACCACCGACCTTATTGTGAATAAGATCAAGGGGATTGACCTCTTCATCGACGGTCACAGTCATACGCTGCTCAAGCAGGGCATGAAGATTGGTGATACGCTGATTGTCCAGACCGGCGACTATCTGAAGAATGTTGGACTTGTCCAGCTGCATGTCAAGAACGGTAAGGTTACTGCAACCTATCCGATGCTGATTCCTGCAGCAGACGTCCTGAACGCAAAGGATTCCGCTCTTGCAAAGCAGTACGGCATTGCTGATGTTCCCAATGATCCTCAGGTTGATGAGTATGTTGGCTTCATGAGTGCCCAGCTGAGCGAGAAGCTCAACGTCGTGGTTGCAACCATTCCTGAGAACTTGGATGGCGAGCGTGCAAACGTCCGCACCAAGCCGACCAACCTTTCCAGGTTGATCACGATGGCAATGACTGCAGAAAGCGGTGCTGACTTCACCATTACCAATGGTGGTGGTATGCGCGCTAGCCTCAAGGCTGGTGATGTAACGATGGGCGACGTAATCAACGTCCTCCCGTTCACCAACATCATCACCGTGGTGGAAGTCAAGGGTTCTGATGTCTACGCTGCTCTTGAGCATGGTTACAGCAAGCTGCCCGAGCAGAATGGTGCCTTCTCCCAGACTGATTTGCAGGTTGTTTACAACCGCTTCGCAGCTCCTGGAAAGCGTATCCTCAGAGTTCTGCTCAACGGCAAGGCCATCGATCGCAATGCTACCTATAAGGTTGCAACGAACGACTTCATGGCTGCCGGTGGCGATGGTTACACCATGTTTGGTAAGGTCCTCACTGAAGGTTCCTTGCTGAGCGATGTGTTCATCGAGTTCCTGAAGAAGAACTACCCCGCAAAGTAAGTTCTCCAAGTAATTGTCTGGACGGCTGCCTTCTGGTAGCCGTCCTTTATTTTGCTTAAACCTGGGTGGTTTTTTCTGACCAACTTATTTCAAACTGCTTGACAATACCAGCGCTATCGGGTAATGTTCCTATCGTTCGAAACGATATTCGCCTGTAGCTCAGTCGGTAGAGCAGGTGGCTGTTAACCACCCTGTCGGGGGTTCAAATCCCTCCGGGCGAGCAAGCTGAAAGACAATCCTTGAGGGTTGTCTTTCTTGTTATTCATGGTCAAGATGAATTTGTGTGCCGGCTCTTTTCTGAGGAAATCTGCGCAGACATATCTTGTGCAAAAGAAAGCGGCAGTCCGAAAACTGCCGCCTGCATAGAAGCTTGCTTGGTCAGCGAGCTTTCATTCGCTTCTGGTTGGCTTGGTATACCTTCCATGTGGTCTCGATGATAGTTTCCACACTTGAGTCTTGTGCCTTCCATCCTAGCGTCTTGTACGCCATCTCAGAGGATGCTACCAACTTAGCTGGGTCGCCCGGACGTCGATCAACATACTGAGCGTCAATTTCCTTTCCGGTTATCTTGCGTGCAGTATCTAGAATCTGTTGCACGCTCAATCCTTCTTCGGAACCAAGATTCACCACCAGGTTGCCTTTGTTCGCCAGAAGATAATCTGCGGCAAGTACATGCCCTTTTGCTAGGTCTGTTACATGTACATAGTCTCTGACGCCTGTACCATCGATGGTGTCATAGTCATTGCCAAAGACGAGAAGATTGGGGCGGATACCCATTGCAACTTCCATGACCACAGGAATGAGGTTTGCTGGATTGTTCTCCAAGCCACGCATTCTTCCTTCCTTGTCATACCCTGCAGCATTGAAGTACCTGAGCGATACGTAGGTCAAATCTTTCAGCTGTGCATACCACTTAAGATTCTCCTCCACGCAAAGCTTGGTATAGCCGTAGTAGTTGGTGGGGTTCTTGGGATGATTCTCATCAACAGGAAGATATGAAGGTTCACCATATACAGCAGCAGAGGAGGAAAGTATGAAGTGCTTCACTCCGGTTTTGATGCATCCGGTTATGAGGTTCAGCGATCCGGTGATGTTGTTCTCTGAGTATTTGACAGGTCTGAGCATCGACTCCCCTGCAGCCTTGAATGCTGCAAGATGGATTACCACATCCCAGCCTTCCTCAAGAACCTGGATGACTCGCTTTTTGTCCTGTATATCCCCTTCATAGAAAAGAGCATCGGGACTTACGTTTGAGCGCAGACCAGAACTGAGGTTATCAAAGATACCTACCGTATCTTTGCGCTCTAGAAACTCCAAGGCAACATGCGTACCGATATAGCCGGCACCTCCAAACAGCAATACTTTCATGATCTGGCCTCTCTCCTAGTTGAATTGCTTGATGATGTCTGAAAGCTCTTGGGTGCGAGCCTTCAACTCTTCTTCGTTCTTGGCTTCAACTACCAGACGGAGATATGGTTCGGTATTGGATTTTCGCACATTGAACCACCAAGAGGGGAACTCAATCCGATACCCATCAAAGTCCAGTACCTTCTCAGGTTTGTCATGGGTGACGAAGCGGTCGTAGAGTGCCGCTACTGCCTGGTCTTTCTGCTCAAGCTTGAAGTTGATCTCCCCGCTGTTCGCATAGGCAATGATGGAGTCGATGAACGAACCGATGGTAGTGCCTTCCTTTTTCAGCTTGGCAACCACATCCAGCACGATCAAGGAAGCGAGGAATCCACTGTCACAGTTGAAAAAGTCCCTGAAGTAGTAGTGTCCGGCAAGTTCTCCACCGAAAATTGCACCAAGATCTCTGAGCTTGGTTTTGGCAAAGGCATGTCCCACCTTCCAGATGTGTACATTTGCACCCAGCTTGGTGAGATACTCAGTGGTGGAACGGCTGGTTCGGATATCGACCAGCACATTGCCTTTCTCTTTGCTCAGGTAGTGATAACCCAAAACTGAAGTGATGTAGTCGGGTTGGAGGAAGCGTCCGTTCTCATCAAGGAACATGACCCTGTCCGCATCCCCATCATAGATCACTCCAATGTCGCTCTTGTTCTTCAACACAGCTTCTTCCAGATCCTTGCAATTTTCCACTTCAAGGGGATTGGGTTCGTGTGCAGGGAAGGTTCCGTCAAAGTGATCATAGAGGTAGTGGTGATCAGAACCAAGCAGATCCTTGACCAGCAAATTTGCCATTCCATGGGAACAGTCAATGGAGAGATTGAGTGAGGATGTGTCCGGGGCATACTGCTTGAGGAATGCCAGGTATGGCTTCTTCGCATCCTTGCTGATCACTGTTCCTTTCTTCTCTGAGACAACAACAGCCTGTTCATTGACCATTGCTTCGAGTTCTTTCAGACCGCTGTCACTGCCTACGGGCACTGCTTTGGTCCTGCTGATCTTAAGCCCATTGTATTTTGCAGGGTTGTGGCTGGCAGTAATTTGTACCGAAGCGTCAACACCGAAATGTACGGTGGAAAAGTAGACCATAGGGGTAGTGGCCAAGCCGATGTCATAGACATCAGATCCGCTGTCTGTAATTCCCTCGCACAGCGATGCGAAAATCTCGTCGCTGCTGGTTCTCACATCCCTTCCTACCAAGACAACACTGCTCTTGAGCAGTTTTGGAAGGAAAAATCCTATTTTGTACACGGTTTCCTTATTGAAATCCTTGTTATAGATGCCTCTGATATCATAGGCCTTGAATGCACCCATTTATTCCTCCTCGTTGCGTTTCCGCAACTCATTGACAAACTGCTTGCGATCCATCAGCTCAAAGAAGTGGACCGTTCCATCCTTCAGCACAACCATTTCTACCATTTGCCGAAATGCCTTGTCCAGAAGGGAAGCCTGTCGGATTGCTTTCAGCTCAATACCGCCTTGTGTTGCCTTGAATGCGATGGTTTTTGGGATGGGACGAGTAAAATCTACATCGTTGATCGAGAAAGAGTTCACATACTTGATGAAGGGTTCCAACTTTTTCTTTGGTTTCAGGCTGATCCCAAACATGGATGGAGTCCTCTCAAAATCCTCGAAATGGAAGGTATCCTTGCAACGATAGAGAAAGACCCCGAACTCCCTGAAAATCGATCTGTTGTTGCCATACCAAGTAGCGTATGTACGCCAAGTGATGGGTGCCTCACGCCTCCTTTCCAGTTCTTCGATAAAAGCCTGTGCGTCTTCTTCCATCTTTTTTTCCTTTGCTTGTCTAGCTTTTTTTCATAGTAGCATATACACTGCGATGCAGAAAGAGCTGTTAGGAACGACATGGATTACACAGAAAAGGATTTTGGCAAGATTTTGAAGGGAAATGCTCTCAAAATGCGCCGTTTGATGCTGAAAAGCGGAACAACCTGCATGAGAGTATACGATCGAAACCTTGAGCGGTTTCCCGTTACTGTGGACCTCTATGGCCCCTATGCAAGAATCACTGATTACAGTGAGGATGGTCTGGATGAAGAGACAGAGAGGGTATGCTGCGATATCGTCTCACGAATGCTCTACGTCCAAGCGGACCATGTGGTGTATCACCGCCGCCCAAAGAGGGTAGGGAAGGAACAACACACCTTGCAGGGAGAAGAGTCCTTGGAAGTGCAGGTCACCGAGAATGAGTTGGTTTTTACGGTGGACCTGACAAAACGCATCGATACGGGCTTGTTTCTCGATCATAGCGAAACTCGCATGATGGTCGGGCAGATGAGCAGTGGATGCAGGGTACTGAATCTATTCTCCTATACAGGATCGTTTTCGGTGTATGCTGCCCGAGGCGGAGCTGAGAGAGTGGAGTCGGTGGACCTGTCCAGTACGTATACTGCGTGGGCGCAAAAAAATCTTGCTGACAACGGATACATCCAGGAAGTTTACCCCTGTATTGCCGCCGATGCGTGGTACTACGTGGTGGATGCCTGGAAGAACGGAGCAGAGTATGACCTGATCATATTCGATCCCCCAAGTTTCTCGAACAGCAGGAAGATGGATCATGATTTTGATGTCCAAAGAGACTACCTGAGATGGATGAAGGTGCTCAATGCACTTTTGGCGAAGGATGGAAAGCTGGTGTTCTCCACAAATTTGGGGACATTCAGAATGGAAACTCAAGCAATTCGTGGGTTTGATATCGTGGAAATCACAGCACAGGTTGCAGCGCCTGGATTTACCCGCCGTCTTGGAACGGCGAGGACGTGGTTGCTGACAAAGCAACGAGATGTACGGATAACTGCAGCAGATCTGCGGACCGTTGAGACTAGAGCCGGCAGAGACCGGGATGAAGAATCATTGGAAGAACGAATGAAAAAAGTAGACAAGAAACAAGAAGAACTGAAAGAAGTAGACGTTGTAGCAACCGAGGAAGTGGTTGCAAGTGAAATCGTAGAAGAAGCAGCAGTTGTTGCAGAAGAGACGACCGTACAGGAAGAACCCACAGTCATTGCAGAAGAGTCCATCGAGGACGAGACAGAATTTGCCGAAGTTGAGGATGAGGATCTGGACGAGCAGGACGAAGACGATTTCGACGAGGACGATGAAGAAGACCTCGAAGAGATCGACGAAGAAGAGCTTGATGAGGATGCTCCCCCTGCAGAAGCAAACGAAGTGGAAGATGACCTTTTGACCCTCCGCTGGGAGGATGATGATATTGCAGATCTTGCTGATGCTCCTGCAAACGAGGCATCCAGCGAAGAACGCCCGAGAAGAGATAGGGATGACCGTGGTCGTGATGATCGCCGTCCTTCCTCAGGTGATCGCGGTGAGAGAAGGAGCTACGGTGACAGAGCCGAGCGCCCTTCCTACGGTGATCGCGGTGAGAGAAGAAGCTACGGTGACAGATCCGAGCGCCCTTCCTACGGTGATCGTCCCGAAAGAAGACCCTTTGGAGACAGGCCTGCACGCCCTTCCTATGGTGATAGGCCTGAGAGAAGGCCGTACGGCGACAGAGCCGATCGTCCCTCCTACGGTGATCGTGGCGAGAGACGTCCCTTCGGCGACAGAGCCGATCGTCCCTCCTATGGTGATCGTCCCGAGAGACGTCCCTTCGGCGACAGAGCCGATCGTCCCTCCTATGGTGATCGTCCCGAAAGACGTCCCTTCGGCGACAGAGCCGATCGTCCCTCCTATGGTGATCGTCCCGAAAGACGTCCCTTCGGCGACAGGCCCGAGCGTCCTTCCTATGGTGATCGTGGTGAGAGACGCCCCTTCGGCGACAGGCCCGAGCGTCCTTCCTATGGTGATCGTCCCGAAAGACGTCCCTTCGGCGACAGAGCCGATCGTCCCTCCTATGGTGATCGTGGTGAGAGACGCCCCTTTGGTGACAGGCCCGAGCGTCCTTCCTATGGAGATCGTCCTGAGAGAAAGCCGTACGGTGACAGAGCCGAGCGCCCTTCCTATGGTGATCGTGGTGAGAGACGTCCCTTCGGTGACAGGCCTGAACGCCCTTCTTATGGCGATAGGCCTGAGAGAAAGCCGTACGGTGACAGAGCCGAGCGTCCTTCCTATGGTGATCGTGGTGAGAGACGTCCCTTCGGTGACAGAGCCGAGCGTCCCTCCTATGGTGATCGTCCTGAGAGAAGGCCGTTTGGTGATAGGCCCTCCTTCCGCGACCGTGATGAGAGACGTCCGCTTGGTGATAGACCTGCACGTCCTTCCTTCCGTGACCGTGATGACAAGCCTGCCTTCGAGCGCCGTGATGGTGGTGGTCGTCCTCCTTTTGCTGGTAATCGTGAACGTTCTGAGGGTGATGCACCTGTAAGACGCGAGCGAAAGTCTGCTCCGAAGCCGTATGGTTTCGACAAGTACAGAGAGACAAAAACACGCGGAGAGCATGAGGATGATTCTTTCTTCTGGCTTGATGACGATAAGAAGAACTCTGACAAATAAGCTTTGGCATGACCAAGAAACCCCAGGTGTATCTGGGGTTTTTTGGGTCTTGCTCGTAAGATATCTTGTTGACACTGGCAGGTGTCTCTATTATCATAACTATTGAGAGTATTTATCATTTAGGAAAATCAATGAAAGAGAAGCGACAGACAATTCAGAAAGGGTTGGTGTGGGAAGCTGTGACGTCAGCAACCAATCATCCCAATGCAGAACAAATCTACGAGAACATTGTCTTGAAGCATCCCTCCATCAGCAGAGCGACGGTATACCGGAATCTGAATATGCTCGTGGATGAAGGGAAGGTAAAAAGGATTCGTGTTCTTGGAGGGCCTGATCATTTTGATCGTACACTGGGCAACCATTACCACATCCAATGCACCTCCTGCAAACAAGTGAGTGATATCGAAGTTTTCAATGATATCAGTCTGTGTGCAAAGAATATTGACACCTATGGATATGTGCTTGAGTCGTATGAAATCGTGTTCAACGGGGTTTGCCCCGAATGTCAAAACAAGCGTGCTGCCACAAGGCAGTGAAGGAGCTGAGGTATGGAATTGAAAGGATCAAAGACGGCAGCCAATTTGCATGATGCATTTGCTGGTGAGTCAATGGCTCGGAATAAGTATACGTATTATGCATCACAGGCTCGCAAAGAGGGCTATGTCCAGATCGCAAACCTGTTTGAAGAGACCGCATTCAATGAGAAGGAACACGCCAAGATTTGGTTCAAGCTGCTTCAGGAAGGCGGAGAAGTCCCCAACACTGCAACCAACTTGAAGGATGCCGCTGCCGGCGAGCACTATGAGTGGACCGACATGTATGCAAACTTTGCCAAGGAAGCCCGTGAAGAAGGTTTCAATAAGATTGCCACCTTGTTCGAAATGGTCGCTGCCATCGAGAAGCACCACGAGCAGCGCTACCTTGACCTTCTGAAGAACGTCGAGGGTGGTCTGGTTTTCAGCCGTGAAGGCGATCAGATGTGGAAGTGCTCCAACTGTGGCCACATTGTCATCGGCAAGAAGGCTCCTGGAATCTGCCCGGTTTGCAACCATGCCCAGGCATATTTCGAGATTGTTGCAACCAACTACTAAGCGCAGCAATCCCCACAAGAGAGGCAGACGAGAGTCTGCCTTTTTCAATGCCTATTCGAATCGCATGAACCGAATCGGGTTTGTGTGCACGAAGTCGTGGATTTCCTCATCGCTGAACGGGGAATTTTCGAACGTTCGGTAGTAAGAGGTATATGACTCCACCTTCATCAGGTTCACTGAAAAATCGGTACCGAACATCGTTCTCTCCGCAATTGTCCGGCGTTTCTCCTCGTCCATGGACTGCAGATAGTTGAAGAGTAGCTCATAGAACTCTGGGTTGGTCCCGCTGAAAGAGACATCGGCATAGATGTTTGGATAGAGATGCATCAGTTCCACAAGCTCATGGAACCACGGGGAGTCGGGGACCTTGTTTGCCAGACTGCTGATCATGGTCAGTGGGTTCTTCTGCAGTTGATTGTACTGCCACCCGTAGTGTGCAAAATCGATGCTTAGGGTAGGGAAGCGTGCAAGCACCGGTTTGTAGGAGGAAGGAGCTGTGTATTTCCAGGCTTCCTTTGCAGGAACCCCACGAAAACCTTGGTCGTCACAATGGGTCATGATGGGAATATCGTGGGTAGCACAGAACTCGTAGATGAGCGTGACTTTCTTCTGCTCATGCTCATCCGCCGGCCAAGGGTCATACCCAAGCGGTGGATAGAATTTCACCCCGTAAAAGCGTTGGCTTCCCTTCTTGTTCTTCCGGTCCTTGATCACATAGGTATCGAGCAACTCCTTGATGAAGTCAAGTGAGTGTACCGGTGGGTTGATCCCGAGAAAGGGAAAGAACTCAAACAAGCCTTGGGGATGTTGCTTGGCATAGTAATCGAACCCCTCAAGGGTGTCGCGTACGTAATCGAGAATCTTCTGTTCCTTGGGTATTGGATAGTACAGAGACTCCTTGCGCAGTTGGTTGCTGGAGAAGTCCATCAAGAGCGGGCACATGGCAAGCTTGTCATACACCTGATTTCGCATATGCATCTTTCCATCCCTGATATAGGGGTGTTCAGGTCGCAATGCTCCCTCCTCGTGGGAAGGGAAGGCTCCCATCAGATCCTTTTCCATCAAGACCAGGGTTTCCCCAATACTCTGTTCAAAGGTTGTCAGGGTATTGGTCATGCGGTTGAGCAGGATCGGACCTTTTCGATTCTTTGCTGTCAAGATGTAACTTGGCGAAAGTGCCCCACTGGTGATCAGGTCAGGAAGGCCGGTGTCCAAGGAAGAAAAGAAGGACAACAGATTCGGATGCGCAATATTCATTACATGAAAATGCTGGTCGAAGAAGTAGTTCACCACATCCTCCTATCAACAAGGGGACGGCTTGTCCCGTCCCCTTGATCAGTACTTACACACCCATTTTCTGCTTCAGTTTCGCCCAAGAGTCCTTAAGCGTAACGGTGCGGTTGAAAGCAGGAAGCTCAGTCTTTCCCGTCTTGTTGTCCAGGCAGAAGTACCCGTTTCGGATGAACTGCAGGTAATCTCCCACCTGTGCCTTCAAAATCTCAGGTTCTGCTTTTGCATCAGTGACAACCTTCAACGAATCGGGGTTCAGATCATCAAGATAGTTGCCTGTTTTCTGGCCAGGGTATTCGGTCAAAAAGAGCTTGTCGTAGAGACGCGCTTCAATCGTTACACCCTCGCTGGCGCTTACCCAATGGCTGGTGCCTTTCACCTTGCGGTTGTCAGCGGTGGCTCCACCACGAGAAGTCGGGTCGTACGTGCAATGGACTTCCACGATAGTCCCTTCCTCATCCTTCACCACTTCGGTAGCCGTGACATAGTAGGCATACTTGAGACGGATCTCATTGCCGGGATAGAGTCGGTGGTAGCCCTTGGGAGGCACTTCCATGAAATCCTCACGTTCGATGTACAGCTCGCGTGAGAACGGAATCTGATGCACCGCACTGTTCGGGTCCTCCGGGTTGTCGACAGCCTCGAAGTACTCAACCTGATCTTCGGGATAGTTGTCGATGACCAGTTTCAACGGATCGAGGACAACCATCAGGCGTTTGGCACGCTTGTTCAGGTCTTCTCTGACACAGAACTCCAGAAGCGAGTAGTCGACAACACCCTCAACCTTCGCCACGCCGATGCGGCTCACAAAGTCCTTCATGGATTCGGGGGAGTACCCGCGTCTCCTGATTCCGCTGATGGTAGGCATGCGCGGGTCGTCCCAACCATCGACGATGCCCAGCTTCACCAGCTGCAGCAGCCGTCGCTTGCTCATCACCAGATAGTTGATGTTCAGGCGGGCAAACTCGTACTGGTGGGGCGCATGCTCAATGCCGTCGATGCTCGTGGCCCAATCATATGCAGGACGATGGTCCTCGAACTCCAGCGTGCAGATGGAGTGGGTGATCCCTTCGATGGCATCACTGATGGGGTGAGTGAAATCGTACATGGGATAGATGCACCAGGTATCACCGGTACGGGGATGGGATGCAAACTTGATGCGATAGAGCACAGGGTCGCGCATATTGATATTCGGACTTGCCATATCTATCTTCGCCCTGAGCACGTAAGACCCCTCAGGGTGCTTGCCTGCGTGCATCTCCTCAAAGAGCCTCAGGTTCTCCTCAATGCTGCGCTCTCGGTCAGGACTGTTCTTTCCAGGTTCGGTCAAGGTTCCACGGTACTCCTTCATCTGCTCACCGGTGAGTGAGTCGACATAGGCTTTGCCGTCCTTGATCAATTGCAATGCTATCTCGTAGAGCTGCCCATAGTAATCCGATGCATGATACTCGTAGGGCTCCCACTCGAAGCCAAGCCAACGGATGTCCCGCTTGATGGAGTCACTGTACTCAACATCCTCTTTCTCGGGATTGGTGTCATCGAGGCGAAGGTGGCAGCGGCCTTGGTACTTTTGTGCAAGTCCGAAGTTAAGACAAATCGACTTGATGTGGCCGATGTGCAGATATCCGTTGGGTTCGGGGGGGAACCTGGTGACAATGGTGTTGTCAGGCACCCTGCCGTTGTTCAGGTCATCCTCTATGATTCGTTCCAGAAAATTAAGAGGAGCTTTTTCTTTTGTCTCTTCTTCGTAGCGCTCATCCATACAAAATCCTTCCTTGTGCCCTTCCAAAGGGGCCCTTTTCAGATAGCAAACATAGTAGCATACCCGCACTTCTTGTGCGAGTGCTCATGCCTCTGCCCTGGTGTATCGCAGAGCATACATAAAAGCGTTATAGGTTTCTTTCCCTGCATTGGTGAAGTAGGGTCCAAAACTGATGGAAAGCTCACACCCAGGCAGATGAACGGTACTCACCCACCTGATCTCTTCTTCCTGGGCAAACCGATAGCCAAGAGAAATGCCCTGGGCGTCCCTCTTGACTGTCCAGATGGCCGTTTCAGCATTTTCCGTTGATACAGCAACGCAGCTTCTGTTTGTGAATCCGGAGATGCAGGTCTGCATCTCAATCGCCTCTCCAGAAAGTCCTGCAGCTGCATAACAGCTCTCCAGGTGATAGATGCACATGCCAACAAAGCCTTCCTTTTTAGGGATGGTGAGGGTGGCTTCACAGCTGAAATACTCGTCACTGACTGCCAGCAACAAGGGACCTGATGGCAAACTGGTATGCGCATCCACCTCAAGGCTGACCATCTGGTACTCTTTTTTGTAGGTCATGGGTTTCCCAAGCCAATGGAAATCCCTCATGGTGATTCTTCTCATGGTTGCAGTATAGGCACTTTGCAGTATTTTATCCACATCCCCTTTATGTTGTCGTGAAGTTGTTGTAGGCTTAGGACATGAAGTCACCCAAAGAAACCCACTTGGAACAGCAGTTGCTCTCCTTGCTCAAGGAGGGTTCGGACAGTTTCCGTCTGGCCACGATGTTGGTCAGTGACCCAGAAATTGAGGCGCTTCAGGAGTATGCAAACAGCGTGTCGATCAAGCGACTGAACTACAACGACCATGGCCCAGTGCATATGCGCCAGGTTGCCATTAACGCAGTGAAAATGCTCAGCCTTCTGAAGCATGCAGGAATAAAGACATCCTTGGAGGTTGAGGAAGCAGGATCGCACGAGGACAGCCTTTGCGCCATCCTCCTTGCGTCCTTTGTGCATGACCTGGGCATGAGCGTTGGAAGGTCAGACCATGAGTTGACCGGCTTGATCATTGCCCGTCCAATCATCGACCGCCTGCTGAAGTCCTTGCTCTCCGACCAGCTTTCACGCAGGGTTGCCATCGCATCGGTTGCTACCGAAGGGGTGCTTGGGCACATGGCCAACAGAAAGGTGCACTCATTGGAAGCGGGCCTTCTCTTGGTTGCCGACGGCTGTGATATGGAAAAGGGGAGGGCACGCATCCCCATGAGTCTGGGAACCGCACCAAAGACGGGGGATATCCACAAGTACTCGGCCAACTCCATCGAGAAGGTAACCATCACTCAGGGCGATGAGCTGCCGATACGCATCGATGTGCAGATGTCCAGCGATGTCGGATTCTTTCAAATCGAGGAAGTGCTGCTTCCCAAGCTTTCCATGAGTCCTGCAAAAGCGTATGTACAGGTGGTTGCAGGTGTCATTGGGCAGGAAAAGAAACGGTATCTGTAGGAGGGGATGATGATAGGTATCATTGGCGAAGGTCTGATCGATTTCATTGCACGGGGAACCGAGGATGCTTCAATGGTCTTCGACTCCTATATCGGTGGGTGTGGTCTCAACACAGCTACAGCTGCCTCGCGTCTTGGCTCTCCGGTGGGTTTTGTAGGAAAGCTCTCCTCGGACATGTTCGGACAGCGTATCATCGGTCATCTGGTGGACAACCAACTCATGTTTGATCCTGATCTGTGTGCCGTATCACTGCCTTCTCTTATCGGCTTTGCCTCCCTCGATGCCGAGGGCAAGGCGAGCTATGCATTTTACTGCAAAGGAACCGCACCTGTTTCCTATGAGAAGGAAGAGCTTGTGAACAGCCTGGTTCTTCACACTGATTTGCGTGTCGTGCATATAGGATCGGTAGCTCTCGCCGTTGAACCGGGCTGTAATGCCATCCTCGATGCCTTGGAGGCCCTTGAAGTGAAGCCCATCATCTTCCTTGATCCGAATATCCGTCCTGCTGTCATCGATGATCTTGCCCAACATCGCGTACGCATCGAGCGGGCCTTGTCGATGGCAACCATGGTCAAGCTCAGTGATGAGGATTTGTTGCTGCTCTATCCAGGCTGTGATGTGCACTCCACTGCCGCCAAGCTGGCTGTTGAGCGAACCATGGAGGTTATCCTTACCTTGGGGAGGAAGGGCAGCATTTGGTACACAGCAGAAGGCAAGAGCTTTGCCCAGCCAATCATCGATCTTCCGCTTATTGATACCGTGGGAGCCGGGGACACCTTCAGTGGGGCCCTGCTCTCCTTTCTGCATGAGAAAGAGTGTTTCGGCTCTGATGGACAGGTTCCTCACTTCGGTATGCTCTCAGAAGAGCTGATCAAGGAGGCCCTGCGCTATGCAACCGCAGCTAGTGCGATCAACTGTAGCCGCAAGGGATGCAATCCCCCTACAAAGGCCGAGGTTCTCTCCCTGTTGGGCTCGGTGTAGTTGCCTTGTGCACTGCAATGGAAGTACACTGAATCCATGCTGAAGAACACCCGCAACAGATTGGTACGACTCATTCTCATGATCTTGGTGGGAACGCTCAGTGTGTTCTTCGCACTGATTCTGGTGCGCTGGACCAACTCCATTGCAGAGGATAAACAGAAACGAGAGCTATCCCAAGCATTGAGGACCATTGTTGAGGAACAGGGAGCACAAGGGGTGCTCAACCTGAGCGGAGTGCCGGTGGCCAATATCTTCCACGGTGAGTCGGGCCTCATTCTTTTTGAGGGTAACGAAGCCCAGTGGCTCTATAGTGCTGACGAGAAGCAGAACATCAGCGTCTATGAGAAGGTGAACAAGAGTGTTGTGCATATCACCACAACAGTCGAGACGCAAGTCAATGCGTTCATGGATGTCCTGCCTGCACAAGGGACGGGCAGTGGTATCATCCTTTCCACCGATGGCTACATCCTTACCAACGCTCACGTTGTGGAGAAAGCTGCGAGTCTGAAAGTCGGTCTGTACAACAACCAAAGCTATCCTGCCAAGCTCATCGGCGTGGATAGTGAGGATGATCTTGCGGTCATCAAGATTCAGGTGGAGAAAGAGGTGACTCTCCATCCTGCTACCTTGGGAACCAGCGAGGAGCTGAAAATTGGACAGAAAGTGATCGCCATCGGCAATCCGTTTGGCTATGACAGGACGATGACCGTTGGTGTTGTCAGTGGTTTGAACCGTCCGGTACGTTCGAACGAAGGAAAGATTGTCATGAATGCCATCCAGACTGATGCTGCCATCAATCCGGGCAACAGCGGAGGACCCCTGCTCAACGGAAGGGGAGAAGTCATCGGTATCAACAGTTCCATTTACTCCACTACCGGCAGCTCCCAAGGGGTGAACTTCGCCATTCCCATCGATACTGCCATCGCAGTCATTCCCGATCTGATCAAGTTGGGCAAGGTGAGTCGTGGGTGGCTTGATTTGGCCGCTGTGCAACTTTCACCACAGTTGGTCTCGTATGCAAAACTGCCGGTCAACAAGGGAGTATTGGTCAGCCAGGTGGTAAGTTCCGGGTTTGCTGACAAGGCTGGTATCCGGGGAGGAACGCAGATGGTGCAGTATGGCTCGTCGGTGATCTACCTGGGAGGGGACATCATCACCAAGGTACATGATACGGTCGTCGAGGATCTCAATGATCTCTATCTGGCTCTGCTTCCCTTCAAGAGCGGTCAGAAGGTGAATATCACCGTCAATCGCAAGGGGGAGATCAAGAGGATGGAGGTCCAACTCATAGAAAGAACTGCGCAACACGTCAGCGCATTGGTACGATAAGCATGGAAGAGATAAAAGTAGATGAACGATGGGGCGGAGAAGCGATCACCAATATTCATGGCTCAGTCTCCTTTGCCAACAAGCCCTTCAAAGTGGTATCCCCGTATGAGCCCTCAGGTGACCAGGCTGAGGCCATAGAGGCCTTGAGCAAGGGTCTGAAAGCTGGGGATGTGTTCCAGACCTTGAAAGGGGTGACCGGCAGCGGCAAGACCTATACCATGGCCAAGATCATTGAGCAGGTCCAGCGTCCTACGCTGGTGTTGTCACACAACAAGACGCTTGCGGCACAGTTGTACCGCGAATTCAAATCCTTTTTTCCTGAGAATGCAGTTGCATACTTTGTCTCGACCTACGATTACTATCAGCCCGAAGCGTATGTACCGGGCAAGGATCTCTATATCGAGAAAGATGCTGACATCAACCAAGAGATTGACCGCTTGCGTCTATCTGCTTCCTTTTCCCTGATGGAACGTCGTGATGTCATTGTGGTTGCTACTGTTTCGTGCATCTTTGGTTTGGCGAATCCGGTCTCCATCCGTGATATGGTGTACACCTTTGAAAAGGGGCAGGCTTTTCATCACCATGATGTGCTTGAACAACTGGTACGCATGCAATATGAGCGTAATGATGCCATTCTCAAGAGAGGTTCCTTCCGCGTCCGCGGTGATGTGATAGAGATTTGCCCCTCATATCTGGAGAACGCTGTGCGCATCTCCATCGATTGGGATGAGATTGCCTCCATCCAATGGTTCGATCCCGTTTCGGGAGAGAAGCAGGAGATGGTGGATAGCTACACCCTCTATCCTGCCAAACAGTTTGTGATGCCCCAGGACCAGGTGAAAGCCGCCATCTCCCGAATTCGCAGTGAAATGGAAGACCAGGTGGAGTTTTTTAGGAGCTCGGGAAAGCCTCTTGAGGCCGAGCGCATCAAGACCCGCGTGGAATATGATCTGGAGATGCTCGAGGAGATTGGCTATTGCTCAGGGATTGAGAACTACTCACGTCCGCTTTCCGACCGAAAGGCTGGTGAGCGACCGGCTGTCTTGCTTGACTATTTCCCTCCCGACTTTGTGACCTTCATAGACGAGAGCCATGTCACCCTACCTCAGGTGGGTGCAATGTATGAGGGGGATCGAAGCCGAAAACTCAACTTGGTGAACTATGGATTCCGCCTTCCCTCCGCTCTGGACAACCGGCCGCTGAAAGCATCCGAGTTCGAGCAGGTGGTCAGGCAGCGGGTCTTTGTTTCGGCAACACCTGGAAAGATTGAACTGGAGAAGAGTGCAAGGATAGTCGAACAGGTGATACGCCCCACCGGCTTGCTCGATCCTGAGATTGAGGTTCGTCCCACTGAAGGCCAGATGGAAGATCTCTATGGGGAGATCCGCAAGGTCATTGCAAAGAAACAGCGGGTACTGATTACCACGCTTACCAAGAAGATGAGTGAGGATCTTACCGATTATTTTGCTTCACTCGGTCTGAAGGTGCGGTATCTGCACTCAGAAATTGATACCATTGAGCGGGTGGAACTGCTTCGGGACCTCCGCCTTGGAGTCTTTGATGTCTTGGTTGGCATCAACCTCCTCAGAGAAGGGCTTGATCTTCCCGAGGTCTCTCTCATAGCCATCCTTGATGCGGATAAGATCGGGTTCCTGCGTTCTGCCACCTCGTTGGTCCAGATCATCGGTCGTGCTGCCAGAAATTCAGAAGGAAAGGTCATCATGTATGCCGACCGGATGAGTTATGCCATGGAAGAAGCAATCGGTGAGACAAACCGAAGGCGTGCCATCCAGACAGCCTACAACGAGGCTCACGGCATCACCCCGACGACCATCGTCAAGGCAGTGCAGGATATCATCGAGCGGGAGCGGGAGGAGACCAAGGAGATCCAAAAACAGGATCTTTCCATCCTCAAAGGTGGGTTCAACCTGCTCAATGCCAACGACCGCAAGAAGTACATCAAGGCTTTGGAGAAAGAGATGCTGCAGGCGGCTAAGAACCTTGAGTTTGAGCGGGCTGCAATTATCCGTGATGAGATGCAGGCCGTCCGTGATGGCCAGTATATCAGTTAGGGGTCAAGCACCAGGGTATACGCCCCTCCTGTGATGGTGGGGTGCTGGTAGCGTATTGGGTTCTCACCCTCGGTGGGAATCCCTTGGTGCTTGCAGATATACGTATACAACTCATCCAGGTCCAGATACTTATTGCCCGAATTCAGCACCTGTTGTTGCTCATCCCACCCAAGGCCTTCCAAAAGGGCTTGGGTGAAGTATCCGTGAATGGGAGAGCCGTACTGTGGCTCCTTGCTGGTATTGTCCTTTGTCGTGGCAGCCATCACAAAAAACGGGGCATTCCTCTCGTGTTTGCTGAAATAGGTGGCATACAGTTTCTGCAGGAAGTCTGATTCCTCGGGAATGGCAGATACTGATGTATCACTTTCTGCGACAAAGGCCCCTGCATAACAGCTGTCGATGAGAAGCAGAACCTTGCCCCTTGCTTGTCCAAGCAAGGCTGAAAGCTCCATCACAGAAAGCAGCACGCTCTCATCCAACTCGCCTGTAGCGGTAAAAATCTTTCCATTCTCATGCTGTGGTGCGAGCACCCAACTGCCGTCGGTGTGGCCATGTCCGCTGTAGGTGATCACAAGAAGGTCTTCTTGGTTCATGCCATCAACAAGCGATGCAAGACTGGAAATCACCTGCTCCTTGGTGGGGAGGCTGGGGTTGGAAGCATGGTCATACCCAATGCTTCCATCAGAACAAACAAGCCCTTCCTGCAACAGCATCACACTGGTAAAAGAAAGCCCTGCATAGAGGGCATTGAAGGCCTTCTGCTGTTCCTTGGCATCGTTGAGGGTCCCTTTCAGAACCCGTACATCAGTTCCTGCATAGCTTAGGCCAATGCCCAAGTGATACACCTTGCCCCGAGAAGGAGCTGGGTAGCAAAGCTCACAACTGAGCATGAGGAAGAGATACAAGACAAGCAGTATATAACGATACATGCCCAGAAAGAGAACGCAAGATGCGTTTTGCTTCAGAACCTGAAGAGCACCATATCCATGGCACCCCCGTTTGTCATGGGGTGTTGGACTCTGGTGCGTGGCCAGAAGAGAGTGGAGCGAATCGGGTTTATCTGGTGTTCCTTGATGTATGTGTAGAGCGAGTCAACGGTGAGGACAGAGCCTTTACGGGCACGTGGGAGGGAGAGATCATCCACGCTGGTTGGATTGTTTGAGATTGTAGGATGAGGATCGGGCCAGCCAAGGCCTTTGAGTAAGGCAAGGGTGAAGTCCCCATGACTATGTCCCGCTACGCCAGTCTCCCACGATTCTGTGTCTGCAGCTGCTGTGATGAGGAAGATGTCGGGTATTGTGTAGTCCTCACTTGCCCAGTACTGGCTGAACCAGTCGTTGATGCTGTTCTCGTAGACGAGCGAGAGGCTGGATGAACTATCTTCAAGAAAATGCCCGCTGTAGCAGCTGTCTAGGATAATCAATTTTTTCCCAGGGATTTCGCCCATCCAGGTGAGGAGTGTAGTAGGGCTGAGTTTGAGTTCTTCAGTTGATATGACCCCTGAGGTCTTTGTATGTGCCAGAATGAGTTCGCCTGTAGGGGAAAAGCCATGGCCACTATAGGTCAGGATGGTGAGATCGTTGGACTTTGCTGTTGATTTGATGGTATACAGGACTTGCTCGAGATTGGCTTTTGATGGATATATGTCTGAGCCGGCTAGAATACTGGTATTGAAGGTATCGGCATCTCTTGCATCGCCCTCCTGAACAAGAAGGTACCCATTCCAGTTGCGACCACTTTTAGAGGTTACACTATCAAAGGTAAAGAAAAGTTCACGTGCATCAGTGACAGTACCGGCAAGGTTATCATTAGTGTTGTCGTTATTTTTATAATCAATTCCAATCGTGACAGTATACACATCCCCCTCTATCGGCTTTTCCCAAAAGAGCTCACAGGAGGAGAGGGCCAGAGTCGTGATGAGCAGCAGCAGGATGAGTTTGGGTAGGTTTTTTCTCATGGGTGCTGTCCTTGCTTGGGATTGGGGTAGTACTGGTACCGGAACCCCACTCCTACTTGGATTGCGGTGATCTCCTTTCGTAGGTGAAGCGACACGGGAAGGGTAAAGAAGAACTGGTAGTCATCGTTCTGCATGAAGAGGAACTGTGGGCCGATTTGGAAGCTGAATGAGGCAAAGACTTCTTCGATATGCTTGTAGATGTTGATTTCTGTGCCTATCTGGGAAGAGAGGCTGAAGACTGGGCTAATGTTCCAGCCGCCTTTCATCTGAAGTCCTATGGTGGTGAATCCTCGGCTACGATATGAACCGAAGGGAATGGAAGGGGTTACCGTTCCAAGCTGTACGCCAAGGCTTGCTGAGGCTCGGTTTGTCTGATACCCAAGCAAGTCGAGCGAAGCGGCAAAGCCTGCAGATGTCCTTGCAGGAAGTTCATCCTCAAAGTGAGGAATGGATAGGTAGAGGGACGGGGTGAGAGAGACCGAGTAGAACTGACCCTGCAATTGCGAGAAGGCCGGAAACAGGGTGAAGAGTGCAATAATCATCACAAAAGCAGTTCTTCTCATAGGTTCAGTATACAGAAAAACAGCGTTGTGCCTATTCCCCTACCGGGGAAAGCAATCGTTTTGCTATGGATTCTCCATCAACATACTCGCGAATCCTGTTGATCCTCACCCCCAGTGTCACCATCGGTGTCCGTGGGCGATAGCTGCTGTGGCAGAGAATGGTGTGTCCCTCCCAGCTGCAGGCAAGCCGATAGTGATCTCCTTGGAATTCGCAACTTTGCACCTCGGCTTGCTTGAAGCTCAGGTGGGGAAGATACTCAGCAAGGGGAAGATTTTTGTCATCTTGGACCAATACATGTTCAGGCCTGAAGAAAATGGTGTGCTTGCCTTCCATCGGTTTGAACACAAAGGGGTCTGAAGCTCCGGGATTCACCAACGTCTTGGGAATGAGGCTGTAGGGAAGGGTTGTGCCTTCTCCCATGAATGTTGCCACGAAGAGACTGGCAGGATTATGGTAGATATCCTCTCCCTTTCCCTCCTGCATCACTCTTCCTGCATGCATGACGATGATGCGGTCTGCAATGGAAAGGGCTTCCTCCTGGTCGTGGGTGACGTAGACGGTAGTGATGCCGGTTTCATCGTGGATTCTGCGAATCTCTTCGCGCAGGTGCTTTCTCAACTTTGCATCGAGGGCTGACAGAGGTTCATCAAGCAAGAGCAGCTGGGGATCGGAAGCAAGGGCTCGTGCCAAGGCAACCCGCTGGCGCTCACCACCGCTGAGCTCCTGGCTTCGTCTTTTCTGGTACCCCTCCAAGGCTACCAAGGAGAGCAGGCGAGCAACCCGCTCCTTTCGTTTGGCCCTGCTGAGTTTGCGTATCTTCAGTGGGTAGGCGATGTTCTGTTCCACATTCATATGGGGAAAGAGCGCATAGTCCTGGAAGACCATGGCGATGTGTCGCTGGTGGACAGGTTTTTGTCCAATATCCTGCCCATTAAGAAGAAGACTGCCCCCCTCCTGGGCGAAAAGACCGGCTATCAACTGCAACGTAGTGCTCTTGCCGCAGCCCGAGGGCCCGATGATGCAAGCGAGCTCTCCGGCCTGCACACTGAATTGTGCGTCGAGGGTGAAATCCTTGTAGGAAGCCTTGAGGGAACAGGTAAGCCCATTATCGGCCATAGGAGCCTCCCTTGGCAAATTCGCTCACGATAAAGACGATGGTACAGACACCGATCAGGATGGTTCCCAAAGCACAGGCACCTTGGAAGTTGTACGACCCGATCAGGCGATACATGACAATTGGCAGGGTAGTGATGGAGCTGTTGGCAAGCGTCAGGGTTGCGTTGAACTCCCCCATGCTCAGGGCGAAAGCAAAAATGGCGCCAGTGAACATGGCTCCCTTGAGCAATGGCAACTCTATCAGCAAAAAGGTTTTCACCGGACCAGCCCCCAAGGTGAGGGAGCTGTGCATGTAGGAGAGAGGAATCTTGCGATACTCGGGGAGAATGGTCCTCAGCACAAAGGGAATTGCGATCACCAAGTGCGCCAATACCACTAACGTGTAACTCAATGCCAATCCACCCCGAAGGCGAGCGGAAATGAGGTAGTATCCCAAACCAATGATTACCGAGCTCACCGTCATTGGAAGCATTCCCAGCAGCTCCAGAAAGCTCTGCTTGCCCTCACGCCTTCTGATGGCAATGCACATGCTCAATGCCACAGGAACCGTACACAGCGCTACCAGAAGGGCAATGAGGGTGCTGTTGGTCAAGGCTCCCAAGGCAGATCCCATATGTCCTGTTGCCCGTTCGAGGCTGAGCAGCTGGCGGTACCACTTCAGGCTGAATGACTCTGTAGCTGAGCGCGAGGAAGAAGCCATGAACGAACGGATGACCACCGAGGCAATCGGACCGAGGATGAAGAGGAAAGAAGAGACGGTGTAAAAGAGCGCAAGCAATTTGCCTGATAGGGTGGCAGGACGTTTTTCGAGCAAGCGCTTGGAGTTTTGGTAAGTCTCACTTCTTGCAAGCCTTCTCTGGCTGGCATTGTACCAGAGCAGAAGCAGGGTTGTGGTGAGGATGGAGAAGAGTGAAAGGGCAGCGGCTGCTCCGCTGTTGCCAAGCATCCTTGCTTGCCGGTAAATCTCCACCTCCATGGTGGTGTACTGCGGGCCGCCTCCCAGAACGAGGATGATGGCAAAACTGTTGAAGCAGAAGAGAAACACCAGCGATGCAGCGCTTATGATTGCCGGAAGAAGTCGCGGCAGGGTGACACGGAGAAAGGTTTGCACCTTGTTGGCTCCCAAGGTCTGGCTTGCAGATTCACAGTTTCCGTCAAGGTGTTCCCAGTAGGAGGAGACCAGACTCATGATAATCGGGAAGTTGTAGAACGTATGGGCCAGGATGATGGCCTTGAACGAGTAGAGGATCTTCAGAGGGGGTTCGGAGAGATTGAACAGTGACATGAGCATGCGATTGAGAAAGCCATTGTTTCCGAAGAAAATGACAAACCCCAACACCACCAGAATGGAAGGAATGACAAAAGGTATGGCGCTGAGGGCGAGAATGAGGCGTTTCCCCCTGAATGAGTAGGTTGCAATGAGATAAGCTCCCGGCAAGGCGACCAAAAGGGAGAAAAGTGTGGAGAGGGTAGCTTGCCACAGGGTGAAGAGCATGATTTTCACGGTATAGGAGTCGGTGAAGACCTCAAGAACACGGAGGAAGGTGAGACCCTCCTCCGTGATGAATGCCGAAGAGAGTGTGAAAAAAAGCGGGACAAAGAACAACAGCAGCAAAACCGCTACGGAAGGTAGAGGTACCATGCGATAGAAACGCTTGTACTGCAAGTTGTTGGCTTTTCTCATCTGCTCATTACCTGTGTCCATTCAGTAAGCCACCTATCGAGGTTTTTTGCAAGTATTTCCGAACTCATGGACAAGCTCTTTTGAGGTTTTGGGGCCCAATCGAACGCTGCAGGCAGTTCAATCGTTGCATTCACCGGATACATGGAGTTTGCCAAGGCAATACCAAGCTGGGCATCGGAGAGCAAAAAGTCGATGAATTGCTTGGCTTCTGCCTTTTTCTTGCTCGAAGCCAACAGGCCGACCCCCTCGATGGTGGTGCTGTGGCCCTCACTGAAGAGGAGGGTCTGATAGCGGGTGGTATCCTCATAGGTGACATGATAGACAGGACTGGTGCTGTAGCTGAGTACCAGGGGAGCCTCACCTTCGGTGAAGAGCCCGTAGGCACTGGACCAGCCATCGGTGATGGTGAGTGCATTTTCCTTCATGCTCTTCCACCAAGCGAGGTAGTTGTCCTCACCGAAGGCCTCGATGGTCCAAAGCAACAAGCCCAAACCGACCGAAGATGTGCGGGGGTCGATGAGGATGACCTTACCCTTGTATTTGCTCTCAGTCAGGGATGCCAGGCTTGTCGGCCTCTCCTTTTCGCTCATGCGTTCGGTATCGACCACAAAAGCGAAGTTGCCGTAATCGAAGGGGAGTAGGCGATGCTGAGCATCAAACTGGAGGAAAGCTGGAATTGTTTCCAGCATAGGGCTCTTGTACGGATCAAGCAGCTTTGCATCGTACACCTTCTGGGCCATGTCATCGGTTATGCCGATCACCACATCTGCCCAAGGATTCTCTTTTTCGCTGATCACCTTGGTCATCATTTCCACTGCATCGCCGGCACTGACCAGGTTCACCTTGATTCCGCTCTGTTTCTCAAACTCCTCGACCAGTGCAGGACCCGGACCCCAATCTCCACAGAACGCATCATACGCGTAGACAACAAGTTCTGAGGGTTTCTCTTGCGAGCCTTTGGCGAACAGGGGAAAGATGAGGGTGAGAATGGCGACCATTACACACACGAACTGATGCTTTTTCATAAGCACCTCCATAAATGTTAGTCTGCCATGGGGAATAATTTTTTTGAGAAGTGACTGTCTCCCTCCGCTGGTATTATCCAGATCAGGTTAACGGGTGTAATCTCAGGCCTTCAGGCCACCCCAGGACAGATTCAGACTACCCAGAAGAGCCGTATGTGTCAAGTCAGGTTGAGTTGACCCGCTCTCTCGGCTCATGTACAGTATTTGCATGAAGAAGCTAGCTCTTGCCAAGACGGTTGCTGATCTCGATGCACAAGCCCAACAAAAGGCTTGCTTGCCTCCCCTTGTCCTTATGGAGAGTGCAGGCCTGCAGCTGTTTGAAGCATGGAAACCCCAGCTGTCGCCACACGATCGACTCGTGTTTTTGTGTGGTAGCGGGAATAACGGCGGCGATGCCTTGGTGGCGGCCCGCTATGCATACAATGCCGGATATACCGATATCTTGCTGATCCTGCTTCCCAAGGAGGGTTCTGTCTCCTATCAGAAACAGCGTGAGATCACCCAAGCCTATGGGTTTGAGACACTTCTCTGGGATTCCAGCCAAACAGAGCGGGTCCAGAAGGCACTCGATGCAGCCACCTGGATTGTCGACGGGCTCTTTGGCACCGGGTTGAGCGGAGCATTGGGAACCGATGTGTCGCTCTTGGTGGAGCTTGCCAACAAGAGCCCAGCCAAAAAACTCAGTGTTGATATCCCTTCAGGGCTTGGTGATGAGGTGCCTGTCTCTTCTTTGCATATCCAGGCAGACCAGACGGTGACCATGGGTCTTGATAAGCTTGCGATGTTCCACCCACTGAGCCGAGCGGCATGTGGAATTATTATTACGGTCAATCCTTCGTTTCCTCCGTTTCTCATGGAGAGACAGCCGGCTGCGGCCTTGTTGTGTGAAAGAAACAGGGCCCGTATCGGGGTGCTTTCATCACACGAGTACAAGAACAGCAGAGGCCATGTGGCAGTCTTCAGTCTCAGCGAGCAGTACACCGGAGCCGCCCGCCTTGCAGCACGAGCCAGTTTCTTTGCACGAGCGGGATTGGTGACGCTCTACTGTGATCGTGAGGTCCTCCCCATTGCCGCAAGCGAAGCGCCTTCTCTTATGGTCAAGGTGTATGAGGGACAGGCCCTCCCCACCTACGATGCGCATCTGGCCGGTCCTGGTTGGGGAAGTGGAAGGGAAGCACTGCTGAAGACACTGATGGAGACAGGCACTCCCATGGTGCTGGATGCAGATGGCATCCGCTGCTATGCACAGATGATCAAGCAAGGAGTTGTCTTGGACCATGGCCCTCTGATCCTCACTCCGCATCTTGGAGAACTGAGAGCCTTGTGTGATGCGTGTTCGCTACCTTTTGATGCACTTGATACCCCTTCCTCCTTTTTCACTACCCTTGAGCAGCTTTCACTCAGGTTGCATGCAACCTTGGTCGTGAAAAGCTCACTGGTGCATATCGCTGCAGAGGGGGAAAAAATCATCGTACTGGAAGGTCTCAATCCCTCGCTGGGAGTGGGAGGCAGTGGAGACGTGCTCTCCGGCATCATTGCCGCCCTGTTGGCGAAGTTCTCCGATCCCGTTGCCTGTGCGCTCGAGGGTACATTGATCCACCAGGCAGCTGGCCGGTTGGCTCACCAATCAAGGTGCTATTATGATAGTGAGACCCTGCTCAGCTTTGTCGGCAAGGCAGTGGGGGAGGCAGAAGCATGATGCAACTCTATTTTCTTTCCATCGCATACTTACTGATGGGTTCTGCATTCCTGCTTTCTGATACCTATGGTCTCTCCTTTCCCTTGCTTCTCTCCCTTCGCTATGCGTTCCGTACCAAACGGATCTTTCGGCGAATTCTCATTGCACTCGGGCTCTTGCTCACCATTGCCCTCGCCCTCTTCCCGATGGATCCAGGTCCCAAGTTCCTTGGGGATTTCATTCCCCTGATCAACATCCTCTCCCTTACAGTCTGGTATGCATTCCAAGCACTCAGGGGGGTAGGGGTGATGCAGGAAGATGAGCAGACGATGCTGGGAGCCACCGGGCTCTACGTTGAACGAAACAAACGCAATGTTGGGTACCTTACCCTTGCCATTGCCATCATACATTTTATTGCACCTCAACTGGTTTTGGTGTAAGAGAGGTAAGAATATGCAAGAGCGTATCACCACAGCAGGTGTCCTGATGCAAAAAGGTCGCTATTTCATTGCAAAGCGTGAGGACAAAGGCTCTATCGGAGGCCTTTGGGAATTCCCGGGGGGGAAGAACCGCTATGGGGAGACAGAACAAGAGACGCTGAAGCGTGAGTTTGGCGAAGAACTGTCTCTTGCAATCGAAGTGGGAGAACTTCTTCACAGTCATGATTTTGAGAATAAGGAGACACTCTACCACCTTAAAGCCTATCAGGTGTTTGCCAAGGAGTTTGAGCGTCTTCCCCTCCTTGTCCATACTGAGTACAGATGGGTCAGCCTAAGCGAGTTGTCTGCCTACCCCTTTGCTCCGAGCGATCAGGAGATTGTGAAAACCCTGCTCAGGAAAGCCGATCAGTAAGAACGCTCTTCACTCCTTCAGACTGTGCTCCGGTCCCAACCTCTGCTATGATGTAGGTACTACCAGAGGGGGTCAGTATGCCACTACTTGGTTCCTATGCTGCAACATCCATCGTCATCGCCAGCACCATCATTTTGGTGGTAGTGATTCGTCTGTTCTTCAGGAAAGCCTTGGAAAGCACCAAGCGCTGGCCGTACCAACGCCAGCTGCTGGTTTTTCTGGTCTTTTTGCTCGGCCTTTTTCTCTCCATCGCATTCCTTCCTCTCGAGCATGAGATCAAGATGCAGATTCTCTCCATTCTTGGTCTTTTGCTCAGCGCGGTCATTGCGCTCTCATCCACCACGTTGGTGAGCAATGCGATGGCAGGCATCATGCTCAGGATGACACATGAGTTCAGGGGAGGCGATTTCATCGAAGTGGACGACTTGGTTGGCAGGGTAACGGATCTCGGTATTTTTCATACCGAACTCCAACTGGTAAATCGTGATGTGGTCAGTCTTCCCAATCTGTGGCTGGCACAAAAATCGGTAAAGGTGACTCGCCGTGACGGGACCTTCATCAACTTAAGTCTCTCCATCGGGTATTCCGTCAACCATCAGGATGTGGAGCAAGCCTTGCTCAAAGCTGCACAGCAATGCAAGCTTGCCGATCCGTTTGTATTCATCGAGGCGTTTCTGGATCATGCAATCCGCTATCGGCTCTATGGAATGCTCGACCAGAGTGCCGAGCGGCTAAGCAAGACCAGTGAGCTGTACAAGGCCGTACTGGACGTCTTTGTTGAGGAGGGTATCGAGATTGCCTCCCCGTCTTTGATGGACCGCAGGGAGTACGAGCCAACAACCCGTCATCTGCCACCGGAAAGCACACGCCTGAAGAAGAAGAAAATCCCAACCGTGGTGGAGAATCTGGTCTTTGACAAAGCGGAGGAAGCCCAATCCATCGAGGATCTGAAGCAAGCTCAGGCCAAACTTACCCAAGCCCTCGAGAAATCTTCCAAGCAGGGAAAGGAGACGATTGAGAAGAAGATACAGGCTATTGGCGAAGAAATTGAGAAGCGTGAGGAAAAGCGAAAGTCCGAATCATAAGGGCTGAACGTTACCACAGAACACAGACAGGTTTGTTTTTCTCGTATCAGCACGCTCCCGGCACTAGGCCGGCCCTTCGGCTCATTGTTCTCATTTTCCTTGTTAATGCTTGTACAGTGAATGTATAATCAGTTTACATGCACAAAAAAAGGGTCCGGTCAATGATGCATACAAAACGGCAAATCAGGAAGCATTTTCTTGGTATCATTTTTTTCATACTCATCTGCTGTCTCATCGGATGTAGTGCACAGAAAAAAAAGGTCTCCCAATTTGAGGAAGATCATGGCATTATCGTAGGGTTTTCACAGATTGGTGCTGAAAGTGCCTGGAGAACATGCAATACCCGCTCAGTTCAGGATGCCGCAGCAGAGAAGGGCGTCCAGCTGGTGTACGACAATGCTGAACAGAAACAGGAGAATCAGATAAAAGCAATCCGCTCATTCATTGCCTATCAGGTTGATGTGATCGTCTTTGTGCCGATTGTTACAGATGGTTGGGATAATGTTCTGCAAGAAGCCCGGGATGCCGGCATTCCTGTTCTGGTAACCGATAGGAAGATTGATGTTGCAGACCCATCCTTATATGCAGGATTCATTGGTACCGACAGTTTGAAGGAAGGCCGGAATGCCGGTTCGTTCCTATTGGATAAATTTGCAAGCGAACGTGAACATTTCGACCAAACCAAAGAACACATCAATATCGTGGAATTGTTCGGGACGGAGGGTTCTTCTGTTGCCACCGGAAGAGCTGAAGGCTTCAGGGAAGTGCTCAAGGATCATCCGGAGTTTAGGATAGTGTACAGCAAATCAGGTGATTTCCTGCGGTCAAAGGGGTACGAACTTGCTGTAGAATTTCTTGATATGTACGAAGATATCGACGTCATCTATTCCCATAATGACGGGATGACGCTTGGCGCTATCGAGGCGATGGAAGAGAAAGGTCTTCGGCCTGGCACTGACATCGTCATTGTCACTATCGATGCACAGCAGGCAGCCATTGACGCGCTGCGCGAAGGCAAAGTCAATTGTGTCATCGAATGCAATCCCAAAACCGGTCCTGAAATCATCAAGCTGGCTGAGAGATTGGCAGCTGGTGAAAGCATTCCACGAGTGCAATATGTGCATGAAGAAGTGTTCTATGAGACCGATGACCTCTCACTCATTGAACCTCGTGGGTATTAGTATGAAGCATCAGACATCCATTGTTGAAAAGATTTTCTCAGTGTTCAAAGGCAGGAGCATAAAAGAGAGAATAAAGATTTCCTACGTGATCATCATCCTTCTGATGATAACACCTCCTGTAATAACCATAGGCTCGTTTGTTGTCCAAATGGTTCGCTATGACCTCATCATAACCAATGTGAGCAAGACAAACCGCCTCAACCAGACGGTAAAAATGGATATCTCCAACGAGATATGGGATATCGTAGCTGGAAACAAGAAATTCGCTGAAGGGAGCCAATACGAGATCATCGATGGCATCAACGAGAGCCTTGAAGATATCATGAGAACGACTGAAGAGCGAGAGAACCGACAGATGCTTGAGGTGGCGGGTCGTGCAGTCGATACGCTCAGGCGCAATGTTGACCGTTTGGGGCTTCAGATGGCGAACCATTCTCCGGTGAGTGAAAATGAAGAGATGCTCGATGAAATACGAGGGGTATCTGCTCTTATCTCTGACATTCTTCAGGATTTTATCGTACGGGTGATTGAATCAGCTACGATAACAAATGAGCACCATAAGCGTGTGACGTTCGCCCTTACGGTAATTCAGATCTTTACGGTAGTGTTTGTCACGATTTTCGCTGTTTTTACCCAGCGTTCAGTTACTTCCAGCATCAACACCCCTATCAAGCGACTTGAGAACCTCTCAAAAAGAATCGCCGAGGGGGACTTCACGGTCAGGGTTAAGCTTCCGCAGGTAAGTGAACTCGACGGGCTTACCGACAACCTGAACATCATGGCAGTCAAAATCCAGGAATTGATTGCAGAGAATGTCCGGGAGCAGCAAAATCTGCAGAAGTCAGAGATGAAAGCTCTTCAGGCCCAGATCACCCCACACTTTCTCTATAACACATTCGATACGATCGTCTGGCTTGCTGAAGAGAAGAAGAATGATCAGGTAATTGACATAACACGCGCCTTTTCCAGCTTTTTTCGGATTTCCCTCAACAAAGGTAAAGACTATCTGACGGTCAGCGAAGAGTTTGAACATGTGAAAAGCTATCTGACCATTCAGAAAATCAGATACCGGGACATCCTTGATTACGAAATTGAGTACATGCCTGAGATTGCAGACTGCCAGATCTTGAAGCTGGTGCTCCAGCCTATCGTTGAGAACGCACTGTACCATGGGATCAAGAACAAGAGGGGGCGTGGTCTCTTGTCTGTGAAGGGCTGGCGTGAAAACAATCGCCTTTGTTTTTCTGTGGAAGACAATGGAATTGGAATGACGGAAGAGAAACTTGCAAACATCATGAAACAGATCAGTGGCTCTGCCGATCCGGAAGATTTGAACAATGTCTATGGACTGTATAATGTAAACAAGAGGCTTGAGCTGTATTATGATGCAAGCACGAAGCTGAAAATCACGAGTGAGTATACGAGGGGTACTACCGTGTATTTCAGCATACCTGAGGTTGGATTCCATGTATAAGGTATTTATTGCAGAAGACGAGATAGTAGTACGTGAAGGTCTGCGAAACAGCATTCAGACGGGGACAGGACCTTTTGTCCTTGTGGGTGAAGCTTCAGACGGCGAGATGGCTCTCTCAATCATGAAAGATGTGAAGCCGGACATCCTGATTACAGATATCAGGATGCCGTTTGTTGATGGGCTCAGCCTTTCCAGGATCATCAAAAAGATACTTCCCTGGATTAAGATCATAATCATTTCAGGACATGACGAATTTCAGTACGCACAAGAGGCCATATCGATTGGCGTTGATGAATTCATTCTCAAGCCAATCTCCGCCTCGGACATGCTCGTGACACTCAACAAACTGGTGGAGAGGATTGAACAGGAAAAAATTCATCTTTCAAGCATTGAGAATCTGAAACTGCAGGCACAGTCAAATTCCAACCTGATCAGGGAGCGTTGGTTATGCGATCTGGTGACCGGAATTGTCAAAACGGAAGATGCGCTTGAGAAAGGAGGTGATATGGGCTTGGATCTTATCGCTCATGGGTACCTTGTTGCAATCATCAAGCTATCCACCTCCTCTGAAACCTATGCAGACCTGATAACTGCCAAGCTCCACATAAACAGCCTTATTGATAATCAGGAAGAGGTGGTATGTTTTTCGCAAAGCAGGGATTCCATCATCTTGCTGCTGATGCAGCTTGTATCCGAATCACTTGAAGAGACGGCGTATACCTTAGCCCAGGCGATCAAATATGAGGTTGAGCGAAATACTCAGTGCATGGTAACCATAGGAATCGGCTCATTGGTCGAGCGAATTGGAAGCCTGTCCCAATCCTATGCTGATGCGGAAAAAGCAATCAAATTTTCTGCAAAAACCGGTCAGAATCTCATTATCGGGACCCATGACCTTAACTCCTTTTCCGAAATTGATTTCTTGAAACTGGACGGAAGCCCCATATCGGAGCGGCTGAAATATGTGAAGAAATCAGGTATCAATGAGATTGTCGCCCAATATATCACCATGATAGGTGATGACCCTTTCCAGACCACCCTCATAAGCTATTACCTTCTGTATGATCTTATGGTAACCATTTCAAAGATTATTGATGAGCTGGGCGGTGTTGTTCAGGAAGTTATTCCATGGTTGTCAAATAAGGCGCAGATCTCAGAGATAGCAGGCTCAAAAGAGACCTTCTGTGAAGGGGTGAAATCGATCTTGGATACGTTCATAGATTTCAGGGAGTTGAAATCTGCGGGAAAATACTATGAGATGATTCAGAAAGCTAAGCAGCACATAAACCTCCATTTTGCCGACCAAGACATTTCCCTGCATTCAGTGGCATCAATCGTACATGTGAGCCCAAATCATTTCAGCACCATTTTTTCGCAGGAAACCGGTGAAACCTTCATAGAGTATCTTACTCGGGTCCGAATCAACAAGTCGAAAGAACTGCTGCTGACGACAACGCTCAGAAGTGCGGACATCGCGTATGATGTAGGATTTGGAGATCCCCATTATTTCAGTTATATTTTCAAGAAACATACAGGCATTTCCCCCCGGGAGTTCAGAAACGGGAGCAAATGCCTGAATTGAATGGAAGCCTCTCAAACGTCTTCTGCTCTACGTTTGGCTGCTCTTTTGTGCTTTGTCTGACAGCCGCAACCAAGGCGGTAGTGAAACGCTGAACTTTCTTCTGTCACGAAGTGACATGATGATGCTTTGCAGCACAATGAAGAAATAGAGCAGGAGACCACTTACCATCGCTTGAAAGTTGGATTGAACGCCCGCTGCACGTATCAGTTCGTTGATGATCAGAAGCGTCAACGTGCCGATTGGTGCTCCGAGTAGATTTCCTACTCCGCCATTGAGCAGGGTGCCTCCAATGATAGCCGAGGCTATTGCCTTCATTTCGGCTCCCGCCGCATTTCCAACATTGCCGGCCCCTGTAGTCATGATGTACACAAATCCCGCAATTCCAGCAGTCAATCCACTGATTACATAGGTGATGAATATGGTTCTCTTCACGTTGATGCCGAGCATCATGGCGCTATGACTATTGCCGCCGACGGCGTACACGTTGCGCCCAAAACGCGACCATTTCATCAAGGAAGCGAGAATGACAAGAAGGATTACCACAATGATGGCCCCAGGCTTGATTTCACACGGGATGAAAATACCCAGCCTGTTTTTCGTACCAAGCCAGTTGATCACTATGTCAAAATCCCTCAAAGCGACGAATGCAGGCATCGTGACGTTGATTGGATCCTTATGGAGTGTCGTCAGCAATCCCTGTGCCAAGAACAAGCCTGACAAGGTGATGATGAACGGCTGGATTTCCAGATAGGCTATGAGATATCCTTGCAGGATCCCGAATGCGATACCGATACCCAGTGCAATGAGGATGGCACCTCCGATGCTCCCTGATTTCGATTCCAGAAATACAGCACAGGCCATCGTTATCAACCCGCAGACCGAGCCGATCGAGATGTCGATGCCGCCACCGATCATGACGATGCATAAGCCGAGTGTCATGATGATGAGTGGAGCATTGAGGTTGAACAAGTCAAAGAACGTCTGGAACTGCATAAAACTGGCAGGATAGCTGATGAGTGCAAAGATATACATCAGCACAAATATGACTGCAGCGATGAGAAAGAGAATATTTGAATTCGATAGTCTAGCTTTTGGTTTGATTACGCTCACAGATGCCATCCTATTGCTCCTTCCTCGTAGGTATATTCGTTGTGGTTAGCTTTGCACTTTGGCTTGAGGGGCTTCTCCAATTTCGAACCCTGTCCAGTGTTTTTTTTGCAAAAACCCTGACAACGGGCGATGCGACTACCATGAGAATGATAATGAAGATGGCCTTGAAGACCTTGATCATCGCCGGTTCTATTTCCAACCTAAGCAGAGTCCTGTTCAGCATCTCTATCGTGTACGCACCGATTATCGAACCGGTAATGCTGAATTTCCCACCACCTAGGGAATTGCCGCCTATTGCCACCGCGAGGATTGCATCCATCATGATTAGCTTGAGCAAGTTCACACTATCGTGGCGGCCTGCCTTGTTCACAGCGATGAAACCTGCAACTGCTGAACAAACACCCATGATCAGGAATGTCAAAAAGATGATTTTCTTCGGATTGATACCATTCAGACGTGCCGCATTCGGGTTGATTCCAACAGCCTCTACATAGAGTTTGAGCGTAGTAGTCTTGAAGAGCACTGCAACAAGCACGATGAAGACAACGGTCAGGATTATTGGGGTCTGTATCGGCACACCCGGAATCACCGTCCCTATCTGATTCGATATGTCGTTGGCCAGGATGGGTGATAACTTTCCGTCAATCATGAAGGCTATTGACCTGCCCCCCGTAAACAGGATGAGTGATGCAACCATCGGCTGAACCTTGAATACCGAAACCAGGGTACCATTGAATGCACCAAGAGCCAGACCAACAACACAACTCAGGAGGAATGCTATCACGATGGTAAACAGGGTGACCTCACTGGCCTGCAGAACAAACATGACAAATACAGCTGAAGTGATGGTGGCACTTTCCCCAATGCTGATGTCCTGTCCTCGTGAAGCCGCAGTTACCAGTGTCATCCCTATGGAAAGAATGACCAGCTCTGAAGCCCCAAACAAGATGTTCGGAATATTTCCGTACAGTGCTCCATTGACCAGGGAGATGCTGAAGTAATCGGCACCTTTTATCAGATTGATGATGATGAGCAGTATCATTACCGAAAGGGGAAGGAACAGGTGAGAAAAGGTTTGTATCAATTTACGCATCTGGTCTTTCCCCCCTGGGCTATTACGTTCATCACATCGTTCTCCGTCAATTCCGTTCCCTTGAGCTCCGCAACAATTTCACGGTCTTTCATGACTATCAATCGGGAACAGGTCCTGAGCATCTCGTCAATTTCTGAAGAGATGAATGTCAGGCTCATTCCCGATGCAGCAAGGTTGATCACAAGCTTCTGAATCTCAACTTTTGTTCCCACATCGATTCCGCGGGTTGGCTCGTCCAGAATCAAATACTCGGGGTGGGTGAGCAACCACCGGGCCAGAATGACTTTCTGTTGGTTGCCTCCGGAGAGAGATTTGATCGGGGTGTTGGGAGTCGGAGTCTTGATGTTCAGCTTCTTGATGTACTCTTCGGCAAAAACCTGCGCCTGTTTCAAGGAGAAGGGTTTGAAAAATCCTTTCAGGACTTGCAGGGTAAGAATGATATTGTCCCGTACCGAAAGGTCAGCGATAATCCCATCGTCTTTGCGGTCTTCCGGCAAATATCCAATTCCTTGCTTTATGGCATGCAGCGGTGTTTTGATCTTCACGCGCTTGCCTTTCATGCTCACTTCACCACCCGTCACCTTGTCTGCAGCGAATATTGCACGGGCACTTTCACTGCGTCCTGAGCCGAGCAAGCCGGCAAACCCATTCACCTCACCTTTTTGTATGGTAAAGTTGAATGGCCTTACTCCTGCGGCACTCGAAAGGCCTCTAGCTTCAAAGACAGGGGTTATGGAGTCGGACACAATAGGCTCATATTTTTTCAATTTGGAAATATCTTCAAGTTCATTGCCCAGCATCTTCGAGATGAGCTCAAATTGGGAGAGCGAGGCTGTTTCATATTCGCCTACCAGCTTTCCATTGCGGAGTACGGTAATCATGTCGCTGATTTCGTATACCTGCTCGAGGAAGTGCGTGATGAAGATGATTCCCACACCCCTCTCTTTCAGTTCGCGCATGAGCACGAAGAGCTTATGTACCTCGTCTTCATCGAGAGAGGAGGTGGGCTCGTCGAGGATGAGAATCTTGCAGTCCATATCGACCGCGCGGGCGATCGCAATCATCTGTTGCACCGCAAGCGAACAGCTTGAAAGTTCCTGGGTTGGGCTTGCCGGAATACCGAGGGAGTCAAGCAACTTTGCTGCCTTCTCGTTCATCTGCTTCCAGTTGACGACTGGGTTGTGGCTACGGCCGATAAACATATTCTCAGCCACTGTCAGGTTTGGGCAGAGCATTATTTCCTGATAGACCGTACCTATTCCCTTGTTTTGCGCTTCTTCCGGTGCCTTGAAGTGAATAGGCTCCCCCTGCAAGGTAATCAAGCCGGCGTCTTTTTCGTAGACTCCGGTTATAACCTTGATCAGGGTGGACTTGCCCGCTCCGTTTTCGCCCATGAGCGCATGGATCTCACCTTTTCGGAGCTTGAAGCCCACACCATCCAGAGCTTTGACACCAGGAAATGATTTGCAGATATCTTTCATTTCGAGTATGGTTTCTGACAACAATCAAAGATCTCCTTATACTCATACGAAACGAGCTAAGTGCGGTGTGGTATGCAAAATCATCTTTGCGTACCACACTGCACACATAGCATTACTGTGATTTGAAACTTACCTTGTGATTACACCCTTGCCAGGATCGGCATTGATTCCCCATTTCGCGATGAGGTCATCAGTAATCGTTTCGGTAGTCAAGAGCAATTCTTCCTGGTAGACAACGCCACTGGGCATCTTTCCACTCTTGATCCATTCGGAGATCTGAGCTGCCTGGCGGGGATTGCATTGCATGTCAGCATCCCAGTAACCAGCCTGTACGTTGCGAAGTGCAAAGCGGTTGAAGTCAAATCCAATTACCTTGACCTTGCCACCCTTTCCATGACTGATTCCAGCTGCTTGGAGTGCCTGGACAGCACCTTGTGCCATACCATCATTCTGTGCGTAGATGACGTTGAAATCCTTGCCTGCTGCAATTGCCGCTTCAACAACTTTGCGTGCTTCTTCAAGACTCCAGCTATCTCCACCAGTTCCATCTGCAACGATGTTGAGCTTGCCTGCTTTTGCGGCTTCGAGCACTGCTGCGCTTCGGCCAATTTCAGCTGCAGAACCCATCTGTCCGCGAATTAGGATCAGATTGATCTTATCAAGACCCAGGCTCAACACCCATTCCACTGCCTTCTTGCCTTCGTACGCCATATCAGAGAGGATGGCTGCCTGATAATTGGACTGGGCCGTATCAATTGCACGGTCAAAGAGAATAACCTGAATACCTGCATCCTTTGCAGACTTCAAGGTGTCATCCCATCCAGAAGCGTTTGCTGCTGAAATCAAGAGGTAGTCAACTCCGTCTCGGATATACCCTTTTGCAGCAGCAATCTGCTCGCTGTTGTCCATGGTATTGGTCTGTTTTGCATCATAGCCGTTGGCTTTCGAAAACACAGTGTTCATGTCTTCAACATTGGCCTGCCGATAACCGGACTCTTCTGGTGGCAGATTTACAATACCTACCTTGATGAGGCCGGACTCTTTCTGGCCGGCAGCGAACAGAAATCCTGTACCCAGCATAACCAGAATCATCAAAATACCCAAAGTCTTTTTCATGTTCTCCTCCTTTTAGGGAATCACAAAAATTGGAATAGTTGCGTAGCGGCAACACTGCATCTCGCATAAAATCCTAAGGTCGGTTATGTCAGAAGTACATGAAGTATCATATTGAGTTTGGTATGTTATTTTCCGCTTTCATGGCAAATTTTGGGAACAGAGAAATTTGGTATGTTATTTTAAGAAAAACTTTCGATTTCTTCCGATGAGGACTGTTTCCAGCCTCAGCTGTGCTCAGATGCAATGAGTGAGCATCACATCTGACGGAGACGCATGATTGGCTGTCCCTTCCAATGCTGAGAGGGAATCGGTGGTTTCAGCTCTTTGGGCACCAATCCTGTTCGTCGACAAGGTTCTCAGGAAGAATGACATCGATGGGGACACAGATGGTCGGTTCCGCTTCTTGGCTCAGAAGCCCTTTGCGATAGAGCTGATAGACCGCTGTATAGCCTTGGTACTCAGGACGTTGGCTGATCAGGCAATCGACCGATCCGGCGAGCATCGCCTTGCGGTTCGGTTCGACCAAGTCGTATCCGATCATCGTTGTCTGGCTTTTTCTTCCAAGCAGAAGAACTCGGTCGGCAATCCTGTGTATGGCATCATTGACGACGAAGATCCCACTCATATCCTGGTGCACACGATAGAAGGCATCAAGCGATTGACCGATATCAGCGTTTGCCTGGATTTCCAGTTCGTATGACCTGTACTGGCCCTTGTCAGCAAAGTACTGGGAAAATCCTCTGGCACGTTCCTTGGAGTTATATGCCGAGCGGTAGGTCTGGATGGTGAGCAAGGCACCCCCCTTGGGGTTGAGCAGATGCATCATCCTTCCCGCAAGATATCCTCCACGGAATGGATTCTGTACAACGGTGGAAACGGGGTTTGTCTGCGGAAGGGGGGAGTCGATGAAGACGTAGTCGACACAATGCTTCTTGCCAACGAGAAGTCTTGCATCATCAGGAACCACCGGAGCAAGCAAGAGTGCATCAACCTTGCGTTTGAGCAGTGCTTCCCCTTCCTTCAGCAAGCTCCCTTGCTGAGACCTGTCGAACTGGGCAAGATCGATGCGCACAGCAAGCGGATACAACTCCTTCGCAGCTTTCAGGATTCCTTCATAGATGAGGTTCCAGTAGCCGAACTCTGAGTGAAGCTGCGGCAACAGCACTCCAATGGTGTATTGCTTGCTCAACTTGAGGTTTCGTGCATATGTGTTTGGTTGGTACCCATAGTCATCAACGATAGCCATGACTTTCTTGATGGTTTCTGGGGCAACGCGTCCACGATTGTGCAGTACCCTGTCCACGGTCCCTATCGATACTTCTGCAAGTTTCGCAATTTCAGATATGGTCATGCTCGTGTTGTGTCCTTCAAACGTTATGCAAACAAAGTTGTTTAACGTTACCGCAAGTATACCATATTCTTTCGAAATGTCTATTGTCGGAAAAGTGAACATTCCAGTTTGCACATCACGACCAAACTATGTATAAAGAGCATTACCGTGAGATTCGGCGTTCTTGGCTTGACAGAAAGGCATACAAGTCGGACAATGTGCAGAAGAGTGCGTTAACGTAAACGCATAGATAATGGAAGACTTTTTTTTCGAGGGGGAAAAAGATGCAGAGACAACCGATAGGATCCTACGAATTCTGGTTCGTGGTGGGGTCACAATTCTTGTATGGGGAGGAAACACTCGCCGAAGTTGCACGCCACGCCAAGCTCATGGAAGATGGCCTTAATAAGTCGCACAAGCTTCCCTGTAAGGTGGTCTACAAGACAACAGCCAAAACTCCTCTAGAGATTGAGAACTGCATCAAAGAAGCAAACTATGATGATAGCTGTGCAGGTATCGTTACCTGGATGCATACCTTCTCGCCTTCGAAGATGTGGATCAACGCACTCAATCTTTTGCAGAAGCCATATTGTCACTTGCACACACAGTTCAATCGCATGATTCCCGATACTGAAATCGATATGGATTTCATGAACCTCAACCAATCGGCCCATGGCGATCGCGAGCATGCGTTCATAGCTGCACGCATGCGCATCGGTCGCAAAATCATTGCTGGTTTCTGGGAAGATGAGGTTGTCCAGGATGAACTTGCCTCGTGGATGCGATCAGCCGTCGGAGCGGTGGAGAGCCGCAAGCTGAAAGTCATGCGCTTCGGGGATAATATGCGCAATGTGGCAGTCACCGAAGGCGATAAGGTCGAGGTGCAGATGCAGCTTGGCTGGCAGGTGAACACGTGGGGTGTCGGAGATCTCATCAAGGTACTCGATAGTGTCACTGATGCCGAAGTGGATGCTCAGATGGAAGCGTATCGCTCCCGGTATGAGTTCGCCACCAAGGATCTGGAGACGGTACGCTACCAGGCCCGTGAGGAAGTTGCAATGCGCCACTTCCTCGAAAAAGAGGGTGCCCAGGCTTTCTCCAATACCTTTGAAGATCTGCAGCAGATGAGGCAGCTTCCTGGATTGGCAAGCCAAGACCTCATGCGCGAGGGATATGGCTATGGTGGGGAAGGGGACTGGAAAGTCAGTGCCATGACCAGCCTGATCAAGCGTATGACCGAAGGCATGGGCGGTGGAACCTCCTTCATGGAGGACTATACCTACCACATGGAGAAGGGCAATGAGCTCTCTCTTGGTGCCCATATGCTGGAAATATGTCCTTCGATCTCCACGGAGAAAGCCCGGGTGGAAGTGCATGAACTCGGTATCGGTGGGAAAGAACCTCCTGCACGCTTGGTATTTGAAGGCCACCCTGGCAAGGCTATCCTCGCCTCCTTGGTCGACATGGGGGGTAGGGTGAGACTCATCGTCAATGAGATCGAGGTGGTCAAGCCGATTTACCGTATGCCCAAGCTCCCGGTTGCACGAGTGATGTGGCGTCCAGAGCCCGATCTCAATACGGCGGCAAAGCTTTGGATGCTTGCAGGTGGAGCACACCACGCAACCCTCAGCTACGATGCCACTGCACAGATGCTTGAGGATTGGTGTGAGATCATGGGCATTGAGTTTGTCCATATCAATAAGGAGACGACCGTCTCTTCACTGAAGCAACAGCTGTTCCTCTCTGATTTGGCTTGGAAGCTTCGCTAGAGGCTTTGAGCATATCCTTGCAAACCAACCGGCCAGTTCATTCGAGCTGGCCGGTTGCTTTAGCTTCTCTTCAGTACATCACGTCAGTCCAATGCATTGATTGCAGCGCGAAGGATGGGAAGTCCGTCCTTGTAACGCTTGAGGAAGAGGTTGAAGCCCTCGATGTCCTCCTTGGTAGGAGCAATGGTTGATTTCTCTGCATTGGCAAAGACCTCAGTGGAAAGGTAGTCCGCAAGACTCTTATTCTTCTTATGCCCCAAGTACGAGGCAAGCAGGGCAATTCCCCATGCACCACCTTCCCCTGCGGTTTTCAGCGTTGAAATGGGGGTATGCAGTGCACTTGCCATCATCTTCTGCCCGACTTCAGCAGTCTTGAAGAATCCTCCATGCCCATTGATGGAGTCAATCTTGACATGTTCTTCCTCAAAGAGGATATCCATGCCGATGCGCAGAACTCCCAAGGCAGTGAAGAGCTGTGAGCGCATGAAGTTTGCAAGCGTAAAAGAATTCTTGGTCTCACGAACAAAGAGCGGACGACCTTCGTTGAGATCCGTCATGGTTTCACCGGAAAGGTAGTTGTAGCTGAGCAGTCCACCGCAGTCAGGATCACCTTCCAAGGCTTTGTAGAGCAACTTGTCATACAGTGCTCCCTTTTTCATACTGAATCCGACGGTGTCGAGCACCTCTGAGAAGAGGCGCATCCAATGGTCGTACTCTCCGGTGCAGTTGTTACCGTGGGCCATGGCAACCAGCGAACCATCGGGGGTGGTGACCAGGTCGATGAACTTGTTGTAGCTCTTCGAAAGAGGCTTTTCCAAGACGATCATGGCGAACACCGAAGTGCCTGCCGATACATTGCCTGTACGCTTGGCCACACTGTTGGTTGCAACCATGCCAGTCCCGGCATCCCCTTCAGGCGGGCAGAGGGGAATGCCCGCCTCAAACTCACCGCTGGGATCGAGCCATTGTGCCCCTTCCTTGGTAAGCGTGCCTGCTGTTTCACCTGCGTTGAGAAACGAGGGGAGCAACTCCTCAAGGTTCCATGCATACTTGTAGGAAGCAACCTTTTCTGCAAACTTGGCAAGCATGGACCTGTCATAGCATTGGGCTTCCGTGTCGACGGGGAACATGCCTGACGCATCCCCGATTCCCAACACCCTATTGCCGGTGAGCTTGTAATGCACATACCCGGCAAGCGTCGTGAGATAACCAAGCTTCTTCACATGTGGTTCCTGATTGAGGATGGCCTGGTATAAGTGGGAGATGGACCATCGCTCGGGAACCGGGTAATCGAAGAGCTCACTGAGTTGTTCAGCGGCTGCGCTTGTCATGGTGTTTCTCCAGGTACGGAATGGGACCAGCAGTTCACCTTCCTTGTCAAAGGCAAGGTACCCATGCATCATTGCACTTACTCCCATCGCCTTGGTGCGCTTGAGGGGTACTCCATACTTGCTTCTTACCTCTGCTTTCAGTTCAGCAAAGCAGGAAGAGATGCCCTTCCACACATCATCGAGTGCATAGGTCCAGATACCATCGAGCAGGGTGTTTTCCCAGTCATGGCCACCTTGTGCTATGACTTCGTTCTCTGAATTGATGAGAATTGCCTTGATCCTGGTGGAACCAAGCTCGATTCCCAGGACGGTCTGCCCCTCCTGGATTTCTTGGATGAGTCTCTTTTGGTCCATTCGTAGCTCCTTTCTGCAAAAACTGGTGTTCTCTGAAAAATGGAAAAACGGGAGAATTGGATTCTCCCGTTGAAATACGTCATGCACTACGGCCTACAAGACAGTTCCATTCTTGATGACCGCATTCTTGTTGATGACAATGATCCCATCGTGGATGGAGTACATCGCATAATCGCCTTCCTCTCGGGGGATGTCATCGATACCAATCCTGCACCCGTCTCCGATGCGAGCATTCTGGTCAATGATAGCCCTGCGGATGATCGTGCCCCTTCCGATGCCGATGTTGGGAACCCCACGCTTGGCATTCTCAGCCTTCTGCTCCTCGGTCTCGTAGTAGGAGGCACCCATGCAGTAGACACCATCGAGGGAAGCTCCGGATTCAATCAGGGTACGAACACCGATGATTGAGTTGACAATGTAGGCGTTGGTGATGATCGATCCTTCGCTGGTAAGGGAACTGGAGATATTGCAGAAGTTCACCTTGGTGGCCGGCAGGTGTCGGCGGTGGGTGTAGATCGGCATCTGCTCATCATAGAAGTTGAACTGCGGGTTGATCGAGGCAAGGTCAAGATTGGTCTCATAAAAAGCCTTGATGGTACCGATATCCTCCCAGAAACCATCAAAGAGATAGGTTGCAACCCGTCTCTGTTTGATGACATCGGGAATGATCTCCTTGCCGAAGTCAGTCTTGTCGTTGTTGAGCACCTCTTCCATGGTCTTGGCATTGAAGATGTAGATGCCCATGCTTGCCAGATATTCATTGGAGGGACCAACATGCTTTTTCAATGAGTTGAACATGTAGGAATCGGGGACCTTGAACTCGCTGATATCCAAGTCGTTGGCCGGTTTTTCATAGAAGCTGGTGAGAATGCCTTGCTCATCACAACCGATGATGCCAAGACCGGTAGCTTGTTCCCTACTGATGGGCTTGGAGGCAATGGTCAGTTCGGCTTTGCTCGCAATATGACGATCGAGCATGTCCTTGAGGTCCATGCGATAGAGCTGATCACCGCTGAGGATGATGTAGTAGTCAGCATTCTGGTCATGGAAATGCTTGAGGTTCTTGCGAACAGCATCTGCTGTTCCCTGATACCACGTATCGGTCTGGTTGGTCTGTTCTGCTGCCAGAATCTCAACGAAACCATTTGAGAAGGTATCAAAAATGTAGGTGTTTGAGATGTGGTTGTGCAGGGAGGCTGAATTGAATTGCGTAAGGATGTAAATCTGCCTGATTCCACTGTTGATGCAGTTGGAGATGGGGATGTCCACCAAACGGTACTTTCCAGCAAAGGGTACTGCAGGTTTTGCTCGGTCCATGGTCAAGGGATACAGACGAGTCCCTTTTCCTCCGCCAAGTACAATAGCGATTGCCTTTTCTTTCAGACGCATACGTAATTCCCCCTTATGCTGGATTCATAGAGTGCCAGATACGACTGAGCTGAGCGTTGCCAGGTGCTATCCCAGTTCATACATCGAGTGCGAATCTCATTCATGGACTGCTCTCCTTGTTCATACCACCTGAGCGAGCGTTCCACTGCCTCCAGTATACCATGTCCGCTCATCCGTTCAAAGAGGATTCCGGTTCCCTCGCTCTGGTTCTCATCCAAGTCGATGATACTATCTGCAAGGCCTCCGGTTTTCCGTGCAACAGGAAGCGTGCCATAGCGAAGGCTGTACAACTGGTTGAGACCGCAGGGTTCATAGCGGCTCGGCATCAAGAAGAAATCAGCTCCCGCTTCAAGCAAATGTGCTGCTCTATTGCTGAAAAGGATGTATACCGAAAGATTGGGATGGTTCTTCCCCAACTCCACAAGCTTCTTCTCCATGGCGTGGTCGCCAGTTCCTACAATGACCATCTGCATGCGTTTTTCGGTAAGCATACGTTCCAAGGCACAGGGAGAACCTTCAAGAAGCTCCACAAAACCCTTTTGGTCGGCGAGGCGGCTGATCATGGCAAAAAGAGGGATGGAGTCATCAACCTCAAGGGAGAACTCTTTTTGTATCTCGGCCTTGGTCAGCTTTTTGCCCGAAAGGTTTGAGGCACTGAAATGATGGGCCAGGAATGGGTCGGTTTCGGGATTCCACTCCTCATAGTCGATGCCGTTGATGATGCCGCTCAGCTGCTGGGCGCGTGCAGCGAGCAACCCTTCCAGATTGCATCCGAACTCTTGGGTTTGGATCTCTTTCGCATAGGTAGGGCTGACCGTAGTCAGCAGGTCCGCAAACTCCAGACCGGTTTTAAGCATATTGGTTCGCTTGGAGGTTCTTTCCCCACTGAACATCCTTTGATCGGGCATGATATCCGTTCCGAGCAGCTCCAAACGGGAGAACTCCCCTTGGTAGGCGAGGTTGTGGATGGTCATCATGCTCCGTGTCTTCCCAAAGAAGGTATCCTGTTCGGTTTTCAGCAAGTACGGAACGAAGCCTGTGGTCCAGTCATGGCAGTGCAGTACATCGGGCACCCAGTCCAGAGCCTTGCAAAGAGCCAGCGCGGCCTTGTTCAAGAGGGCAAAACGTCTGAGATTATCGGGATACGGGGTGAACGAAGTATCACCATAAATACCCTTGCGAGCGGAGAAGTAAGGATGATGGAGAAAATAATAGGTCACCTTGTTCAGCTTGGTCTCACTGAAGGTGACCCTCTCATTACCACCGAGCAATGAAAGCTCAAGCGTAAAGGGCAACTCAGTGAGGGAGGTGCTTTCTCCGCTTCCATAAAAAGGAAGGAGCACCCGTACATCCTCACCAAGTGAGGCGAGGGCAGTCGAGAGTGCACCCACCACATCTGCAAGCCCTCCCGATTTGGAAAAGGGTACAGATTCACTGGATACCATGCAAATATTCATGGCTCAATTAGAACACTAACGACCTGCCATCGTCAAGGAGAAATGTGTGATATATAAGTTCACACCCCTTATTTAGCGGTATGCATTGCCTTCTAGCTCGTCAATGTATTCGCTGGCACAATGGGCTGCGATGGCCCCATCACTTGCTGCGGTTACCAACTGGCGGAAGACCGTGGTGCGTACATCTCCTGCTGCATACAGGCCTGGGGTGGAGGTCTCCATCCGTTCGTTGGTGATGACGTATCCACTCTCATCGAGCACGCTCTTGTCCAGTAAGTCTGTCTGGGGAAGCATTCCGACAAAGATGAACACCGCATCAAACTCCCGTTCATACTCTTCGTTCTTTTCCAAGTCCTTGAGCATGACCGAGGTCACCTTCTTCCCATCCCCCTTGATTTCAGTGGCGGTGTGCTTCATGACAAGTTCGATGTTCTTGTTGCGATTCACTTGTTCTACCAGGTTGTCCTGGGCACGGAAGCGGTCCTTGCGGTGAATGATGGTGATGTGCTCACTGAGCTTTGAGAGATAGATGGCATCAGTGAGGGCCGTGTCACCGCCGCCAACCACCAGAATTTTCTTGCCCTTGAAGAAGGGGCCGTCGCAGGTTCCGCAGTAGGATACTCCCTTGCCGTTGTACTGCTCTTCACCCTCTACCCCCAGATGGCGGTGTTTTGCACCGGTTGCATAGATGACGGCTTTTGCCTTGTAGGTCTCTCCGTCAGCTGTTTCAACGAGAAAATCATCCCCTTCCTTCCTCAGGCTGCTCACGGTTGCATAGACAAGCTTTGCTCCGAACTGCTCCGCCTGAGCGTGGAATTTCATGCCGATTTCATATCCGCTGATCGGCTGGTCAAAGCCAGGATAGTTCTCGATCATATCGATGTACATGGTCTGTCCACCGGGAGCGATGGACTCAAGCAAGGTTACCGAGCGACCAGCACGTGCTGCATACTGAGCAGCAGACATTCCTGCAACCCCTGACCCAATGATCAGGACATCTTGTTCAATCATGTGTTTCCTCCAGTGAACGTATGGTTTCGAGTAATGCGATCTCTGCGTCGCTCTTTCTGACATATACAGGACCTTGGGTGGGCAAATCTGCTCCCTCCTTCCGGTACTTGGCTAGGCCCAAGGAGCAGAGGGTGAGGGATAGATTCAGAAACTGCTGTCCCGGCACCACAAGTTTGTGCCCAAGTTGGGGAAGTCGCTCTAGCAAAAGAGAGGCATCACTTCCTGCCACCAGCACGTTGCTGTGGTTTTCCAGCAGAGCCTGAATTTGCTCGCTTGTTGCATCAAGGTCTTCAGTCACCCGCTGGCCATCAATGAACAGTGCTGCATAGAAACGCTTTTTCTTCGCGTCCATGACAACCAGTATTGGTCCTGGGAAGTAGCTGACGCATGCATGGTATGCCTCCAACGTGGGGACAGATACCATGGGAATGCCTGAAGCAAGACTAAGCCCTTTGAGTGTACTCATGGCAATGCGCAAGCCGGTGAAGGATCCAGGACCATTGGTGCATACCAAGAGGTCGAGATCCCTGATCTTGATGGAGTTGCGCCGGCAAAGCTCAAGTATCCTGGGCATCAGCAATTCAGAATGCTGGTTGCCCAGACGTGCGGCTTCGACATCGAAGTAGGGCTTCTCACCCTCTTCCAGTCGTGCATAGCAAAGGTGCATCACCTCGGTTGCTGTATCACAGGAGAGGATGTTCATAGTGCAATCCCCTCTATACTGATGGTTCGGTCTTGATTCGGCATAATCCTAATATCAACAAAAATTGTCGTATCGGGAAGCAACTCGGCAATCTTTTCGCTCCACTCAACCAGCGTTACCCCTTCGCCATAGAGAAACTCTTCCCCACCTATCATTTCAAACTCTTCTGCTGAGCTGATGCGGTAGAGATCCATGTGAAACAGGGGGAGGGAACCTTCATACTCTTGGATCAGCGTAAAGGTAGGGCTTACGATCGGCTCTTCAATACGCAGTGCTTGGGCCAAACCTTTGGCGAACACCGTCTTGCCCGATCCGAGACTGCCTCTGAGAGAAACTACGCTTCCTGGTTTGCACACCATGCCCAGCCTGTACCCGATTTTTCGGGTATCTTCTTCAGAGTGGCTGGTGAGCACCATCAAAATGGTTCCTCTTCACTGAATTCTGCATGGATGTCATCGGTCTCTTCCTTTCCAGGAACAGCAAACGGCTTTTCACGTTTCTCGGCACTGATGACCTCAGCAGTATCCATAAACTCCTGGACAACGGGGAAGGAGATCGTTTCTCCGCTCTCTCGCTCATAATCCTCGATCAACTGATGAATGACGGGATCATTCGGATCGAGATTTCGGGCAAGTTCCAAAAACTCGCGTGCCTCATCCAGTTCCCCATCCTTGAGATGGAGGTAGGCAAGGTTGCTGATCAAGGTGAGGTTCTCCCCATCAAGATCAACTGCGGTATTCAGATAGGTTTTGGCAAGTTCAGCCTTGCCTGTCTCAAGATTGCAGATTGCAAGCTCATTGTAGATATCGCTGTTGCCCTTGCTTTTCGCCAAAGCTGCAAGGAAAGCCTCTTCTGCCTCTTGGAAGCGGGAGAGCCTGCGAAGGGCCCAGCCCTTGAGGAAATGTGCGTTCCACACCTCACTGTTGTGCTCAAGATAGGCGGCGAGGAGGTCAAGTGCTTCGTCTTCCTTGTTCATCTGGATGGCATCGTATGCCTGCATCAGTCTCTGGTCGTCGTTGAGCTTGGCATTGATATCGTCCAAAATCTTCTGGACATGGTTCTTTGTCTCCCCTGCAGGAGCCTCTTCAAGATAACGGTCCAGATACTCTTTTGCGATTTCCACATTGCCTTGGTAGAGATGGAAGAATCCAATTTCGCGAAGCAGCTGCTCATCATCACCAACCACTTCAAGGCCCTCCTTGAGTGTTTGGAGCGCTTTCTGCTGGAAGTGGTCGTACCGTTCACCCTTGCTGTTGTCCTGAGCAGCCATTCGGCTGTACAGCGTGGCAAGATTGACGTAGGAGGCTCCCTGGGGAGCAAGCCTGGAGACGACGAGGAAGAGCTCCTCGGCAAATTCATAGTTCTGTTTCTGTTCTTGCGCAATGGCAGCCATATTGAGTTCCTGCGGAGCATCCGGCTGAACTGCAAGCACAAATGAGCGGTAATAGGAGAGATGTGGATGGTCGCCCTGGTAGGCAAGGATTTTCAGCATCCCTGCTATGATGAGCTCGAGGGTAATCTCTTCCCCACGCTCAAGTTGCTTTTTGCCATCGGGAAGTTGAACCGGAATCTTGATGGAGCTGTCGACATGAAAGTTGTTGATATCCCTCTCCATGGAAGGGGGGAGGGAGATGAAGATAATGTTCTCCAAGGCGTTCTGCTGTTGTGTCATGGATGATTTGTTCCTGTATACAAGAGAAAACCTGCGGTGCCGTACCCGGAGAATGCTCTTGAACCTTTGGTTCAAGGGGGATGCCAGTTGTGCTGAAAATTCTGTTCCATTAAACCCCGAAGGCGTCGGATCAATGCAAATCAGCTATGCCGTATCCCATTTGTGTATGTTGAGCCAAGAGACTGTGGCTCCAGGCGCACACCGCAGGAAACTTGTCAAATATCAAGGCAATTGCTTGCCACACGTACATGGTACAATAAGAAAGGGCTTTGTGAAAGGGGTTGCAGAAAAAGAAAACAGGGCCCGAAGGCCCCGTTATGGACAGTGTCCGAATACTCAGGCAACACTACAGAGAGGGGGAATCTTCCAGAAGGGCATCCAGGTCGACTTCGTCATTGGCGAAAGCGTCTCCACTGGTAAATCCATCTGCAGCTTCCAACTCAAGCGCTGCGTCGTCCAACAGAGGAACATCGTCGAGGCCGTCGATGGAAGAGAGATTCTCCATAGCCTGTGCAATGCTTTCCTCGATGAGTTTGTTGCTGGAAGTAAAACTTTCCACATACTCCTCAAGTTCAGCGTTGTGTGCATGTACCAAATCGAACTTTTCCTGCAGCTCTGCCTTCTCCTTGCGAAGCATGGCAATCAAGCCTGCAGCCTTCTTTGTCCGCAGTTCAAGCATTTTCACGGTATCAACGACTGACATGATTCCTCCTTATTGGGTATCCGGACGAGTTGTCTGGCTTATTTGTCCAAGGCAACCTTAACCTGTGCAACGAGAGCAGAGAACGTTCCCTTGTCTTCAATAGCCATATTGGAGAGGGCTTTTCTGTTGATCTCGATGTTGGCAAGCTTCATACCATGCATGAAAGTGGAGTAGTTCAACCCCTCAGCCTGCACAGCAGCATTGATTCTTGCAATCCAGAGCTTGCGGAAATCCCGCTTGCGCTCCTTACGACCGCGATATGCGTACTGGCCAGCCTTTGCAACTGCGTCTTTTGCAACGCGATTGTTTGTGCTTCTGCGGCCATAATAGCCTTTCGCCAGCTCAAGAATCTTCTTTCTTCTGTCCTTACGCTTTGTTCCGTCTACTGCTCTTGGCATGTTCCCACCCCCTTACGCGTACGGAAGCATGGATTTGGCTCTCTTTGCTTCCATATCTTCAAGGATTCCAGAAGCACGGAGGTTACCCTTGCGCTTACTGCTCTTCTTGGTGAGAATGTGGCGAAGACCCTGCTTTTTGTAGCGGACCTTCCCGGTTCCTGTGACGCGGAACCGCTTCGCAGCGGACCTTCTTGTTTTCATCTTGGGCATTTTGTGCACCTTCCAAACTTGCGCTCACAAGGAACAAGATCCCCTTGGAGCAGCATATTCACCATCCCATGCGGGATACTGTTTACTGGTTGTCTTTCTTGGCCTGCGCTGCACTGACCTTGGCTGGGCTGACGATCATACTCATCATCTTGCCTTCCATCAGTGCGTCTCGGTCAAGGTTGTAGCCTACACCATTTTCCGTAAGCTGGGCAAGTATCTTATCAAGCACTACCTTACCCAATTCGGTGTGAGCCAATTCACGGCCACGGAAGCGGATGCTTACCTTGACCTTGTTACCCTCACCCAAGAAGTCCCCGATGAATTTGGACTTCGTCTCAAGATCATGTCGCTCGATCTTGGGCTGCATCCGAATTTCCTTCATCTTGATGACACTCTGGTTTTTCTTGGCATCCCTGAGCCGCTTTTCCTGCTCGTAGCGGTACTTTCCGAAGTCGAGAATCTTACAGACAGGCGGGTTTGCGTTGGGGGACACCTCCACCAAATCCAATCCTACACTCTCAGCAAGCATGACAGCGTCAAACACACTCATGATGCCCTTCTGATTTCCATCAGCATCTATGACGAACACTTCTCTCGCGCGGATCTGTCTATTGATCCTCAAATCCTTCGTAGCCAATCGATCTCCTTGTGTTTTCGGTGAAAACCACTGTGTTGAGGGTTAGTCAGCCTAAAAGGCCGACGCAGAACAATATATCACAAGCATAGGAGCGTGTCAAAGTATCGCCCCCAGAGCCAAAGAAAAAAGGCCACCGGCGTATGCCTGGTGGCCATCGATCATAAAGTGGGTTATGCGTTGTTTGCAGAACCGAGTACGTTGATGTTCTTGTGCATGTACATCTTCTTCAGCTCATCACGGGCTGGTCCGAGGTACTTGCGGGGATCAAACTCACCGGGCTTATCTGCGAGAACCTTGCGGATCATTGCAGTCATGGCAAGTCTGCCATCGCTGTCGATGTTGATCTTGCACACAGCACTCTTTGCCGCCTTGCGCAGCTGCTCTTCAGGAATACCAACGCTGTCCTTGAGCGTGCCACCGTAAGCAAGAATCATGTTCACATACTCCATCGGGACAGAGGAGGAACCGTGCAGGACGATGGGGAAGCCGGGAAGCTGCTTCTCGATTTCCTCGAGGATGTCGAAGCGCAGCGGGGGAGGAATCAATACGCCATCAGCATTGCGGGTGCACTGTGAGGGCTCGAATTTGTTCGCACCATGGCTGGTGCCGATGGAGATGGCCAGGGAATCAACGCCAGTGCGGGAGACAAATTCGACGACTTCCTCGGGCTTGGTGTAGTGGCTGACGGCCGAGCTGACCTCGTCCTCGATGCCGGCAAGCACACCCAATTCACCTTCAACGGTTACATCGTGTGCATGAGCATACTCAACAACTTTCTTGGTAAGTGCGATGTTTTCCTCAAAGCTGAAGTGGGAACCATCGATCATGACAGAAGAGAACCCGTTGTCGATGCAATCTTTGCAGGTCTCAAAGCTGTCGCCGTGGTCAAGGTGAAGGACGATGGGAATGGCACAGCCGAGTTCGGCGGCATATTCACCAGCGCCACGAGCCATGTTTCTCAGCAGGTTGATGTTGGCGTAGTCACGTGCTCCCTTGGAGACCTGGAGGATGACGGGGGACTTGGTTGCCACACAAGCCTGGATGATGGCCTGCAGCTGCTCCATATTGTTGAAGTTATAGGCAGGAATGGCATAACCGCCCTTGACTGCTTTTGCAAACATGTCTCTGGTATTGACCAGACCGAGTTCCTTATAGGATGTCATAAATAGCTCCTTATGCAATGGTAAATACGTTTCGGTACAAATGTATCCAATCTCCTGAAAGTGGTCAACCTGTATACATCCGTTTCTTGACCCCACGAGGCCGGCCTGCTACATTCACGGGTATGAGAAAGCGGATTCTGTTGCCTCTTCTGGTTATGCTGTTGCTCTGTGCAACACTTGCAACCTATTTCCTTCTTTTTGGGCACATAGTCTGTCTCGTCGATGCCACCTATTATCGAACCGTATATCGGGCCAATGAACGGACTTTGAAGAGACAGCTCCTGCTCAGTGGCTATAGGCTTTCATCGGTAGAGGTTGTCCCTTCCAAGCTTGACGATAGCCTCCTTGCCGGCCTTGCTGAAAAACACAAAACAAGTACCCTCTATGTGGTGCTTTCTCCGCTCTTGACTGAACTTGTGGAGAAGCACAAGCTGACTGGCTTGGAAAATATGCATCTCATCGGAATAGGCGATGCCCATCCCGATGAGTCCCGTTTTTTCTCTTATCTGATACCGAACCAGAGCTTCGATTGGCAAGAGGCTCAGAAGGAGTTGGGGACAAGGGGATCGGCTCTTGTGCTGACCTCCGAGGGGCGGCAACAGCATGCATTCGATTCCAGTCGGACGGTTGTACAGCAAGAGGGTGAGACAGACCAAGCGTTTTCCAAGCGTTTGGAAACGCTTGGAAAGCAACAGGGATTGCTGACCATCTTCGCTCCGGAGCTTGGGCCATGGGCCATGGATCTGTTGAGCACAAGTGCTCTCTCCTGGGTAATTGATGCAACATACCTGCCTTTGGTGGAAAGAGAGTACCTTCAAGGAATTGTTGCTGATGACCTCGCACACGGAATCCTCTCCGCCCTGAGAGGAGATAAGGATACGGTTCAGCTCACCAAACGGTGTTTTACTGAGCGAGAAATCGGTGGAAGTTAGCTCTGACAGCCTCAATCAAGGCAGTCACTTCCATCCCTCTCAGATGAGCTGCATAGCTATAGAGGTGCTCGATATACAAAGGATTGTTCGGTTTTCCCCTCAGTGGATTGGGACTCAGATACGGGCTGTCGGTTTCCAGCAAGAGATGCTCCAAAGGGAGGGTCGCAAACAGGCTTTGCAGGGTTTTGTTCGCGTTATAGGTGAGGTTCCCTGCAAAAGAAAGGAAGAAGCCCCGATCTATGGCAAGCAAAGCCAATTCCTCACTTGCCTGGAAACAGTGAAAGATTCCCATTTGGGGAAAGGGTTGCTCGCCAAGAAGTGACAGAAACTGTGCATCAGCCTCCCGGTTGTGGAAAATGACCGGTTTGCCGTAGTGCCGTGCCAACTCCATTTGGGCCCTCATCAGCTCCTCTTGTGCATGCACCGTTCCGTACGCATGATGATTGTCCAGTCCAATTTCTCCGATGGCTGCAACCTTGTGACGAGTCAATTGGGAGTCAAGTTCTGAGAGCTGCTCCTGTATGGTAGGCATGCCATCCTTCACGCCCCAGGGGCCGATACCGGCACTGAGGTGAATGAACGGGTAGGCCTTGAAGCGCCCGCTGCGCAGGCCGAGGTCATCGGCATCCAGGCCGATCTCAAGGCCTTCCATGCCAAGTGCATCCATGTCTTGGAGTATCCTAGTGATGTCCAAGCCTTTCTTTTCCATCGAAAGCAGGTGGAAATGGGAGTCGATCATGTTCTGGTAGTACGGGTTCTGCATGGTCCTTGTTATACAGGACGCTTTTGTTTGTTGCAAGTAAGTTTGCGTGATATCAAACTCAGATCGGGCATGCTATACTGCTCCAAAGAGGGGTCGGCATGGGGTGTATACTAATCTCCTATTCATTGACTGGGCATGTGCAGTTTCTCTGTGAAAAAATCGTTTCCCGACTTGGGTGTGAGTGGTTGCAGCTTGTGGTGAAGCGACCCTATCCTAGCAAAGGATTTGCAAAATTCTATCGTGGGGGAAGGGATGCGACTTTCCACTGGCCGGTGAGGCTTGCAACGCCCATTCCCGATCTATCCGCGTTCTCCACCGTCATCATCGCAACTCCCGTCTGGGCATCTACGGTGAGCCCTCCCATCGGCTCATTGCTCAGGAAGGTCGACCTATCCCAAAAGAAGGTATACCTGGTGATCAGTTGCAGCGGGGGAGATACCCAGAAGTGTCGCAAGCGAATGCTCAAGCTTGCCGCCGGTAGTACGTATCAGGGCTGTTTACTGACTATCGATCCCAAAGAGGATGCTTGGGATGGGGATACCGCTCTTCAGGCCTTTTGCCAAGCTGTACAACAAGGCAATACCTACGAATAAGAGGACAGTGTATGAAATATGATGTTCTGGTCATCGGTGCAGGTCTCAGCGGCTTGAGTGCAGCCGCCCTCTTGGCAAAGCGAAACCTCAAGGTGGCTGTTGTCGACAAGAGCTGCTGTCCGGGCGGAAGTTGCGGTTCTTTCAAGCGAGAGGACGTCTTCTTCGACCAAGGGTCTTCGATGCTTTTCGGGTGGGGAGAGAAAGGCTTCAATGCACACCGCTTCCTCTTCAACTGCCTCCAGGAACCCATCGACATCATCGCCCATCCTCTTTTGTACTGTGTGCACTACAAGGGAGAAAAGATCAACTTTCACGCTGACATCGATTTGTTCATAGAAGAGGTTGCCCATCTCTTTCCCAGCCAGAAGGCGAATCTGAAGCGCTTTTATGCTGACATGGAGCAACTCTACACACATGTTATGGTAGAGCACCCCTCCTATACCACTCCCGATGAGACAGACAGGAAATCAGCCGTGCAGGCCATGCTCTCCCATCCCGTCTCCTATCTTCGGTTTCTCTCCTATCTCAACAAGAGTGCCAAGAGCCTCCTGTCCAAGTATTTCACCGATCCCGCCATCTTTTCGTTCTTTGACAAGCTTACGTCCACCTACTGCTACACTACGGTGGAGGAATCGCCAGCCATACTCAGTTCGGTGATGTTCGTAGACAACCATGTGGGCGGCAGCTACTACCCAGCCGGCTCATCGTTGATGTTGCCGGGCAAGCTGGAGAAGGTCATCGAGGAACAAGGTTCTAAAATGATTCCCAATCGTGAAGTGGTTCGGATTCTCTTTTCCGGCAACAAGCCAAACGGGGTGATGCTTGATGATGGGTCGGCTCTGTACGCGGACCAACTGATCTACAGTGGTACGGTGTGGAACCTCTACGGCAAGCTCATTCCCGCCGAGTACTCCGAGCCCAAGAGGCGGACATGGGCTGCAAGACAGGTTCCAACCTATCCCAGCGTGGTGCTCTACAGTGTGGTGGACAGAACTGCCGTCGATGCAGACGCTTTGGCCGTGGAGATGCTGGTCGGTGATCCCTCTTCCTTGAATGAGGAGGAAGTGACGGTGTATATCCCGAGTGTGGATGATCATACCGTCTGCGGGGAGGACGAGCATGTGGTTCTCGCCATCGGGCCATCGTTCAGGAATTGGGATGGTTTGGATGCAAAGACGTACCAGGCACAGAAGAAAGAAGAGATTGAGCGCTTGCTCGCCGTCGTTGCCCGTCGCTTTCCCGCCATCACCGCGCATGTACGGTATACAGAGCTCGCCACCCCGAAGACCATCGAACGATACACCTTGAAGAATGGAGGGGCTGTTGCAGGGCCCAAGCAGCTATTGGGCAACCATATGTTCAAGCGCCTGCATGTCAGAACCGAGTATCCATCGCTGTTCTGCTGCGGAGAGTCCACCGTTCTGGGAACCGGTACTCCCACGGTGACTACCAGCGGGATAGCCGCTGCCAACGCAGTGCTTGGCCTGAGGAATCTGGAAACGTTTGTGCATAGGAGCGGGATGGAGCAGTACGTGCATCTGCTCACCCCTCCGTACACAGCCGATCAGCTCTACGCTTCTGATGATGAGAGAACGCGTTCGGTCAAGCTCAAAGCCCGTCGCTGCCAGATATGTGAGCGTCCTACCTGTTGCCAAACGAGCAGTCTGGACGTCCCGTCCCTGATGAGAAGGGTGATGGTCGGCAATCTTGTGGGGGCAAAGCGTTTGCTTGAGGCCTCGCAAGAGGAGGACTATGAAGGACTGCAAAGCCGTTGCATCAGGGAAGAGGCTGTAGATATCCAGTCAGTCTGTTCCTTCCTCTCAGAATGGGAAAACCGATAGTCAAAGGCAGGGAATGAATCCGCCGATGGTGCGGAATTCGGTTCCCTTTGCAAGTTCTCTCTGGATGTTTGCTTGCAGGCTGGATGTGGGTTGCACAAGCATGCACTCCTCTTTGGTCAGGCCTTTTGCGAAAACACGCTCAAAGATCTGTGCTTCCTGGAAGGGAACCGGGAATTTTGCAAAGCGAAGCATGAAGCTGACGATATTGCTCTCTTGTGGCGCCACGAGCAAGAGGGCAGGGTCGAGCAACCAGGAAACGCAGAAGAACAGACAGTGGGAGGGAAACTGTTCCTTTGCCTTTGAAAGGGATTCATCCACGGCTTCTTTGTCCAACTTCCCCTCGGCTGGGATGTGGATGAAGACCACTTCAGTGTTCTTGTCAGCGAGGGGCAGCAGATCCGCCTTCAGGAAGGTGGTTGGCTTGCTCAGGATGCGTGCATTGAGCGTATCCACCTGACAAGCGGTGATGATCGTGGCATCTTCATACCAATCGGTGGTGAATGATGCTGGCTCTTCCGATGCTGGATACCCTAGTTCTGTGCAGCAAAGGTTCCCTTCAGCCAACGTAAGCAGGTTTGCTGAACGGTTGTCCCGATAGATTCTGACATGCTGGCTGAAGATCCTTGGCTCGTATTGCAGCCGGCCAAGACGAAGGATCTTCGCACAGAGGTGGCGACTGATCCAGTACACCTGCTCCAGACCTGTCTGCCCATCATGGGCCTTCTCATATGCCTGCATCCAGAGCTTGATGTCCGACAAGGTTGCGATTCGGATTTGGTCTCCAATGCCTTTTCGTTGGTAGGCTGCACAGATCTCCTCATGCCAGCATTTGATGGCCAGCAAGGGGTACACCGGGCCAAACTGTGCCAGTCCCGACGACAACAGCTTGGCGAGCTCGCCTGCATCTGAGACGGTAATCGCACTCCGCCCTTGCTCGATAAGGCTGGCATGCTCAGGATTGTCCTTGAGTATCTTGCCCAGCGCTTTGATATCCCGATTGTGGTCGGCACTGAATTGGAGTTCGTCAAAGTATCGGCATTCCATGAGAAGAGCATGAGGGGTGTGGCCAAGCTCGTCAAGGCTATTTTGCTGGGAAGATCCGCCAAGTGGTGGTATCATCGAGGCAAAGAAGGTTTTTCAGATGGTAAAGCGCGTCTTTCAGCTGTTGCAAGAACGATCTTCCTTTTTCCTTGAGCTGATGATCCAGCACGTCATCATCACCCTCATCTGCGTCTCCCTGATCACCTTCCTTGGTTTGGCTTTGGGTATCATGATGACCAAAAGCCGATGGGCGGCACAGCTCCTGCTCAGGCTCACCAGCTTTCTCTATACCATCCCCTCCATTGCTCTTTTTGGGATACTGGTCTCCATATCAGGGATTGGGCTCAAGAGTGCCGTCATCGCCATTGTCCTCTATGGACTGCTTCCCATGATCAGAAGCACCTACACCGGCTTGCAGGAAGTCCCCGAGGAGATCATTGAGGCAGCAGTAGGGATGGGCACCAGCAGGAGGCAGCTGCTTTGGACCATTCGGTTTCCGTTGGCCCTTCCTGTCATGTTCACAGGTTTCAGGACCATGGTCGTCATGACCATTGCTTTGGGTGGCATAGCCTCGTTCATTGGTGCCGGAGGAATGGGCAGGGCAATCTGGAGAGGCATATCCACCAATTTCCCGGAAATGACGATTGCAGGCAGTCTCCTGATAGCCCTCTTTGCAATCATTACCGACTTGGTATTGGAGATTTTGGAACGAAAAGTTCGCTCCCGTTTCTTGGGGGAGGAGGAGTAAGCAATGGCAAAGCGTATCATCCTGGTGCTCATTCTGGTTGCAATGGTTGCCTTCGGTGGGTGCAAGAAGGAGCAAAAAGTGGTGGTGGTTGCGAGCAAGCCGGTCACCGAGGGGTATATTCTCGCTGAGATGCTTACCCTCCTCATCGAAGCGAAGAGCGATATCCAAGTCAAACAGACGCTGGGTATTGGCGGCGGTACCTCAAACATACATCCAGCACTGATCAAGGGAGAAATTGACCTCTATCCCGAGTATACCGGCACCGGTTGGCTCTTTGTGCTGAAGCGAGCGTCACAGCAAGATGCCCAAAAGCTGTATGAGCAGGTAAAGCAAGCCTATCAACAGGAGTATGGTCTGGTATGGAGTGGCCTTTACGGATTCAACAATACCTACGCTGTAGCTGTCTCCGAGGGAGTTGCCCAGCGCTACGCCTTGAAAACCGTCTCTGATCTTGTCAAGGTCAGCCCTGCGCTCACCTTTGCTGCCAATCCTGATTTTCTTGAGCGTGAAGATGGGTATCCCAACCTGACAAAGACGTATGGCCTCTCGTTCAAGGCGGTCAAGGAGATTGACATCGGCCTGCGGTATGAGGCGATTAAGAGCGAAGGGTTCGATGTGATCATGGTTTTCTCAACCGACGGAAGGCTCAATGTTGAACCGGTGGTGGTGCTTGAGGATGACAGGTCTGCATTTGCCGCCTATCATGCCGCCACCGTTGTTCGCAGCCAGACGCTGGAGAACTATCCGGAGTTGTCCGGTGTGCTTGAGCTATTGAGCGCACGCATTTCCAATCAGGAGATGATTGGGCTCAACTATCAGGTGGAGATTGAGAAGCAGGATCCCAAGGAAGTGGCAAGGGCCTTCTTGGTGAAAGAGGGCTTGCTCTGATGCCGTATGCCATTGAGTTCGAGCACATCAGCAAATCTTACACGCCTGAGGAGGTAGTGCTGCGCGATATCAATCTGAACATCGAGGATGGGCAGTTTGTGGTGTTGCTCGGCTCTTCCGGGTGCGGTAAGACGACGCTTCTGAAGATGGTGAACAAGCTGTTGGCGTTTGACACCGGGTATCTGAGGGTTCATGGGAAGAAGCTCAGTGACTGGAACATCGAAGAGCTGCGCCGTTCAATCGGGTATGCCATCCAGCAAGTAGGCCTGTTTCCGCATCTTCGAGTCTGGGAAAATATCAGTTACGTTCCCAAGTTGCAGGGTATTGGGAAAGAAGAGCGTAAGAGACGTGCTCTTGAACTGGTTGACTTGGTGGGTTTGAAAGCAGAACACCTCGATCGCTATCCTCGCCAACTCAGTGGTGGGCAGCGTCAGCGGGTAGGGGTGGCCCGTGCTTTGGCTGCCGAACCCTCAATCATCCTGATGGATGAACCGTTCGGTGCGGTGGACGAACAGACCCGTACGCAGTTGCAAGACCAATTGAAGCGCATTCACCGCCAATTCGGCCAAACCATTCTCTTTGTCACCCATGACATCCACGAGGCGTTTCGCCTTGCGGATCGCATTGTGCTCATCCATGAGGGACACATCATCCAGGAAGGCACACCAGAAGAGTTGGTCTTCCACCCCAAGGAAGAATCTGTAAGGACATTCCTCGGCAAGCGGGGCTTGTCAGCCCTGCTCGAAGAGAGGGTGATGGACGGGCTCTATGATCGTCTGCAAACAGGAATGTTGGATGTCGATCAGCTGGTTTCCCCCCTGAAGGGGTAGTGGCTGATTAAACAGAGAAAACCCGGAGGTTTGCGCCTCCGGGTTGGTGGGTTTACAGCAAGCCGATTTCTCGGTAGTAGCGTGCAGCTCCCTCGTGGATGGGGAGTCCTGCAAGATCCTTCACCGCTTCCTTGGGATTGACATTCTTCAAGGGAGCCTGTGTTGCCTTGAGCTCCTCGAAGTTTTCCCAGAATGTCTTGGTCATGTCGTAGATGACATCGTCATCAACACGAGCGTCGGTGCAGACGGTGATCTTGATGGCCGAGGTGAGGACATCCTGGTTCTGGCCGGGGTAGGTCCCGGCAGGAATGGTGTAGGCGCCATACCAGGGATAGTCCTTCTGCAGTGCCTTGATGAGGTTCTCATCCAAGCTCAAGAGCTTTCCGCCGGCAGTGGAGAGCATCTCGGTGACTGCTGCATTGGGCGTTCCTGCCATGATCCAAGCGCCGTCGAGCTGCTTGTTGCGCATCAGGTCGATCGCTTCGGTGAAGCCGACATACTGTACACGAAGACCATCGGGGTAGCTTACGCCGCTTGTCTTGAGGTGGATGCTGGTCTCAACTTCGGTAGTGGACCCGGGAGCTCCGGAAGCAAAACGCTTGCCTGCAAGATCGCTGAGCTTTTCAATCCCGCTGTTGTTGGTCACTACAACCTGGTTGGGATTTGCATAGAGGCCGATCATCACCCGAAGGTTCGGGTTTGGTCTACCTTCAAATGAACCGATTCCGTTGAAGGATTCATACATGATGGAGGTGACGGCAACACCAAGCTGGGCTTCGCCATCGGCGATCATGTTGAGGTTTGCAATGCCACCTGCGCTGGCCTGTGCACTGGCCCTTACATTGTCAAGCTTGGTATTCCACAAGTTGCTCATGGCTGATCCCAAGGGATACACAGCCCCGGTTGTTGCTGCAGTTGGGAAGTTGATCACAGTCTTTTTGACTGGAGCCTTGGTTGTCTGAGACTCCTGGGCTCCTGCCCCAAAGAGCAGGGATCCTGTCAGCAGTGCGACCAACAAGGCGAGAACGACGGTTTTTTTCATGCGAGTTTCTCCTTCAGTGATGATGAATTTTGTATGAACTGAATGGCCAGGACGGCCCCGAACAAGAGCAAGGCAATGAGATCGGTGACCAGCTGAGTCTCGATGAAGAGCAGTCCGGCTGCAACCAATGCAATACGGCCCACTACAGGGAGCTTTCTCAACAGATATCCCTGCAGGCCTGCTGAGAGGGCGATGACGCCCACCGATGAGGTGAGGATGGCCCTGATGGTGAGCAAAAAGGGGATGTCCGTCCCTGTTCCGAGCAAAAGTATGGGATTGTCCAGAAAGAAGAAGGGCAGGATGAAGCCGGTCAGTCCAAGCTTGACAGCGATGAGGCTGGTCTTTGTTTGGTCGGAGTCTGCGATGCCGCTGGCAACATAGCTGGACATGGCAACCGGCGGGGTGATATTTGAAAGACAGGCGTAGATGAGGCAGAACATATGGGCTGCCATGGGGACCGCTCCGGTCTGGATGAGCACAGGTACCGATACGGTCGAAACGATGACATACGCGGCAACTCCAGGAACTCCCATGCCCAGGACAATGCTCATGAGCATGACCATCAAGCCGCCAAGGTAGAGCTGGCCTTCTCCGACGACTCTGAGGATGATGTAGCCGAAGCTCAGGCCCAGGCCGGTGAGGGAGACTGTACCGATGATGATACCGATGATGGCACAGCTCATTCCAACCGAAATGGCTGAACGTGATCCTTCCACGGTGGCTTTCACGATGGTGGACCAGGTCATTCGGGTCTCTTTCTTTATCCAAGAGGCGAGAACGGTTGCGAAGATGGCTATGACTGCAGCAAAGAGCGGGGTGTACCCGAAGGAGAGCAGGCCGATCAGGACCACCAGTGGGATAAGCAAGTGTCCCTGGGTTTTCAAGACAACCAGGGCATTGGGGATGTTTTCCTTGCTCAGGCCTGAAAGACCGAGGCGTTTTGCCTCGAAGTGGACAGCAAAGAGCAGGGTGAGGTAGTAGAGGAAGGCCGGGATGCAGGCAGCAAGCAGCACGGTTGTGTAGCTTACTCCCATGAACTCGGCCATGACGAAGCCGACCGCTCCCATGATGGGAGGGGCAAACTGCCCACCGGTGGAGGCTACAGCCTCAACCGCTGCTGCAAACTCTTTCTTGTATCCGGTCTTTTTCATCATGGGGATGGTGATGGTGCCGGTGGTGGCCACATTTGCGATGGCCGATCCGTTGATCATTCCCAGCAAAGCACTGGCAAGGACTGCAACTTTTGCAGGGCCTCCTGCACTTCTTCCCACCAAGGTGAGGGCGATGTCGTTGATGAACTGGCTGAAGCCGCTGTACTTGAGGTAGGAGCCGAAGAGGACAAAGAGGAAGATGTAGGTGGCACTGACCCCGATGCCGACTCCAAAGATTCCCTGACTTCCCCAGATCATGTGGTTGAGCACACGCTTGAGGCTGAACCCAACATGGCCAAGCTCACCGGGGATGAGCATGCCCAAAAAGTTGTACAGCAAGAAGACCAATCCCAGGACGGCAAGGTTCTTGCAGGCTCTTCTTCCCCCCTCGAGTACCAGAAGCATGGCAAGGCCGGCGATGATTAGGTCGGGTTGCTGGAGATAGCCTCCTCTTCGGGCGATGACGGTGTAGTAGTGCAAAAGGTACCAGAACGTGAAGAAGGTGAGGCCCAGCAACACAAGGTCCCAGACGGGGGGGATGGCACGCTTGAGACGCTCTTTCTTGTGGGCAGGGAAGAGTAGAAACGTAAAGCCCAGAAGAAAGAGCAGATGCCAGGTGCGCAGTGACATGGCATCGATGATACCAAAGGAGTTGGCTAGTACCTGAAAACCTGCCCAGACGAGAAAGAGGATGGTGACGAGCGTGCCCAAAGGTCCGCTGTAGGTGCGAAGCTTATTCTCAGGTTCTTTCTCATCGAGTAGTTGTTGTGCTTTGATCTCTTCCGCAGTTGGTGCTGCAGAGGTGTTTTGTTCCATTGCTGTGTTACCCCAAACGTTCCTTCCAATCTATTGGGTGTTGCCCCTTTTGTCAATTTGGATATGCAAAATAGTGCATATTGATGAGTGTTTTATGCAAAAGAAAGCTGAAACTTGCTACTTGCCTCATTACTTACTCCCAACAAATTGCGCATCTCATGGATAATTCTCCAACCAGAGGGCACTGAGGTATGGTATAAATGACAAAACGACGAGAGCAAGAAATGGGAGTTCTCATGGAATACCGAATAGAGAGCAAGGAGCACCTCAAAGAGCTGTGGACCAACATCTACAATACTGAAGGCAAACCTGATTGGTCACATATCCTTCCTTATTATGATGATGCCATCTATTTCTGTGACAGCGTGCAGAAAATCCGCGGCATTGAGGATTTCAGGGCGATGACGGAGCGACTCATAAAACGTTCGGAAAACCTGAAGATGGATGTGAAGAACACTGCAGAGAACGGTAATGTGCTGTTCATGGAGTGGGAGATGAGCCTGAGCTTCAAGAAGTATCCGAATTCATCGATCTTTGGTGCAAGCAGGGTGACGCTCAACGAGGCGGGCAAGATCATCGAGCAACGCGACTACTATGATCTTTGGGGCGATATTTTTGACAACATACCCAGGTTCAATAGGATGTATCGAAAATTCATGCACAAAAAGTTTGGTTGAGGCAGCATATGGGCAATCCCTACTGGAAACAGTACCAATGGTCGAATATCAGTGCAATGTTGAAAAACAACAAGGCAGAGCCAAGACAAGAGACGAAAGACCTGCACGGAAAGCTTGCAGTCATCACCGGGGCCACATCAGGCATCGGCTATGAGACTGCCAAGCTTTATGCCAGCCATGGTGCCAATATTCTGATGATCAACCGCAACAAGGAGAAGTCCGAGCTTCTGAAACAGGAGTTGGAACAAGCCTACCAGATTCCTTGTACTTACTTCATTGCTGATTTCTCTCATCTGAAAGAAATTCATGCAGCTGCAGAAATGTTGGCTCAGCTTCCTATGCCCATTGATGTGTTGATTCATAATGCCGGGGTATACAACACGAAGCTGCGCTTCACTGACGATGCAATTGAAGAGGTGTTCCAGGTGAACTACCTCGCCTCCTTCATCATCACCCATCGGTTGGTTGAGAAACTGAAAAGCCAAGAGAAGTCGAGAGTCCTCTATGTGAACTCGGAGGGTCATCGCTTCGCGCTTGCCGGTTTGAAGCTCGATGACCTCCGCTGGCAGAGGCAGCACTACACCGGCCTGAAGAGCTATGGCTCTGCAAAGACGGCACAGCTGCTCTCCTTGTTCTCTTTCGCCAAGGTATTCGAGGGAAGTGCTGTCACGATCAATGCCATGCATCCAGGGGATGTGAAGACGAACATGGGGGAGAACAACGGAAAGCTCTACCGCTTTTTCAAGCACCACATGATCAATCCCACATCCCGTTCCCCCAAGCTCTCAGCCCAAGCGCTCTACTACCTTGGGGTAGCCGATGAGGTCAAAGAAACGACAGGAAAGTTCTTCAACTTCACTACCCTGGAGACTCCTGCACCCCATGCACTCGACCAAGCCATGGCAGAGAGGCTGTGGGAGCGGAGTGTGGAGATGGGTTTTGGTGCTGAGACTCGCCAATAATAAAAAAACTCACCTGTATCAGTACTGGTGAGTTTGATGTTAAAACTTATAAAGAATACTGCCGAAAGCGGGCAAAACTCACGCAAATTCCACATTCCTGTCTTTTCCGACATAATCGAAGCCGCCTCAAGCCCCCTGATTTTCTCCTAACTTTGAGCAAGTTATACTCAATATCTGGCGTGTACACTATACGCAAATGTACACTGTCTCGTTACCTCCAATCATGCAGATTCTCTTGTCAAAAGACTAAACTTTTGCATAGAGGATGCTATGAGTACAGTAGTTGACGACAGGCTTGGAAGGACAATATACGCAGATAATATCAAGTTGGTGAAGGGCGTTTCAAGGAAGACACCTTCGTCTTCGCTTGAGCGTGCGGGCCTTCAGATTCTTGCAGTTGACCGTAGTGACCTGTATTCACAGCTCCGCTTGATGGGTTCCGACAACATCATCACACCTCTGGAGAAGAAGGCACTTGAGCGTGAATGGATCAGTCTCAACTCTTCCCTAGCTTCCACCATCCAGAAGATCGGTGAGTACGATATCAGTGAAGATACTACCACGCTTGCGATGTACGAAGCATTCCACGCTCTTGAGGCCTTCCTTGCAATTGTCCTTGACCTTACCAAGATGGAGTCGAATACCGACATAACCAACCTTGGCGGTATCAAGGACTTTTTCCAAGCCTACTATGACAGCAAGACTATTGTTGATGAGCGCATCTTCAGACTTGAGACCGGGTTGCTCAGTGGTCTTGATTACAGGACCAAGTACACCGTAGTCATCAACAGTTCCACCGGGGCATTCGCTCCTGCTGATGGTTCGGATACCACCCTCAGAGCTTCTGTCCACCATGAGGGTGTGGATGTAACAGACAACTATCTTGATATTGATTTCACGTGGCACAGGATCACCGAAGACAGGACACTGGATGCTTCCTGGAGATTAGGCAATGACCTTTCGGGGAAGACCCTCACCATCAACAAAGACGACCTCATTTCCAAAGCAGCTACATTCGGCTGCACCTTCAAACATTTTTACAGCGACACCATGTATTTCCAGAGTGTTGGTCATATCAGTCTTTCGGAAGAAATCCCCGCTGAGGATGCTATCTCTGTGCAGATATTCTCCTCCAATGGGGACACCTTCAGATCGGGACAATGCTACACGACCATGACCGCAATCGTGTGGCAAGGCAAAGAGGATATCACTCACACGCTGGACGAATCGAGATTCAACTGGAGCCGAAACAGTGGGGACCCCATCGCTGATGAGCAGTGGAACACCTCAAGCAAGGCCGTTGGACGGAAGAGTATTCTGCTCACTCCCGATGATGTAAGCAGTCGCTCTGTCTTTGTATGTGACGTTGACCTATAGGAGAAAAAGGATATGGCGAAAGCTTCAGGCTCTTTTACAATCATGGACTACAACGATGGGATTACTCTGCTTGGAAGCATTGAGGCAAACCATCCTCGTACCGTCCTGTATGATACCGCTACCCAGACATACAATCCGTCATGGGCAACCACCGCTCTCTCTCTTACCCCCAAGCTGACCAAAGCCGGGAGTGCTACCGATCTTGTAGCAACCCTTGTATCTGGTGCCTGGAAGAGGCGTATTTCGGGAGGTAGTTGGACTGATGTGGTGACTGGCACCAATGGGGAAACCATTGCTGCTTCCACCAAGATTCTCACCGTCAACCAGGACAAGATGACAGGGAGTATCTGGCAGGTCGAGTACAAGTTCGTTGCTGTCTACCACGATCCCATTCTCAATATCGATCTCACCTATGAGATGGTCATCTCTTTCAACCGGGTAGCGAACGGTACCTCCTTCGTTGTTGCAAGGGCTTTTGCTCCTTCTGGCAACCAGTTCAAGAACAGCCTCCCTGCAAGCCTTCCCATCAAGGCAGAGCTTCTCAGAGGGACTACCGCTGATACCACCAGTCTCACCTATGTTTGGGAGAAGACCACCAATGGTTCCACTTGGACCGTGGTATCCGGGCAGACAACCAACACCCTTACCGTCACCCCTGCAATGGTAGATAGCTTTGCAATGTTCCGCTGCAAGATCACTGACACTGACGCTTCGTCCGACACACATAGCCAGACGTTCATCTCTGAGGGAATCACGATTCTTGACGTAAGCGACCCTTATCAGGTGGTGGTGCATTCCAGTGCCGGAAACTTTTTTGTGAATGGTACAGGGAGCACTGTACTGACTGCAAAGGTCTACCAGAACGAAGCAGAAATCGATGCGGCAGGGACCACCCTCACTTACTCATGGACCGCAACCGACAAGGATGGGACCAACATCACCACCATTGGTGGTATCACCTTCCCGAAATCCGGCAAGACACTCACTGTCACCCACGACATGGTAAGCGTTAAAGCCTCGTTCTTCTGTGAAGTAAACTGAGGAGGGTACATGAAGGCTTCTGCATCGATCACTCTGAGCCATGTTGTTGATGGACTTACAACGTTCTACCAATACGCAAAGAACACCAGCAATACCACCGCCCCTACCACAGGGTGGTCCTCTACCATGCCTACAAGTGAACCTAACAAGTTCATCTGGCGGCGTGAAGGAATGGCTCGGAGTATCGGTGATGTGTCTTCCTGGAGTACCCCGATGTGCCTTACTGGGGCAACAGGCAGTCCTGGTTCTCCTGGGGACCCCGGACCTCAAGGCCCGATGGGCAATCCTGGGCAACTTGGCTTATATGCAAATGGCACCACCTTGTATCTCAAGGGATTCGCTGATGATGGGACGCTTACAGCCTCCACCGGGAATATATACGGCGATGCACAGAGGCTTGTTGTCCCTGCTTATTCTCAAGCACTCACTGCCGATGGGCAGGGATATGTCACCTTCAATGGTAGTACAGTCCAATTTGCAAAGCTTGTGGCTGATGGCACTTCCAAGCGGTGGATTCCCTACAATGGAGGCTCTTCCATTGGGGAAGGCTTCTGGGTAATTGGCTCGTTCACCAAGAACGGCTCTTCCATCTACAGCCTTCAGATGGTGTTCCCAGAAAGGTCACAGCAGTTTGAGCGCTCACATTTCATGGATATCCTTGCAAGTAGGGATATGCAGAACATTAATAAATGGGCAGAGGCAAATGGTGTTACGCAAGTCTTTGAGAAGATTGCTGTACTTGAAGCATTTATTGATGAGCTAACGGCTAACAAGGCCTTTATTGCAGATTTCGTAGCAAATATGGTTACTGTTGCATATGCCTTGAAAAGTGGCAAGTATGACACCGGGTTGGGTTTCAAGCTTGATGCAGAGGATGGCTCATTCCAGATTGTTTCAGGAGAAACTACAATTCGGTTGGACCCGCAGAACGGAATACTTGTTCAAGTAGGTGGGTCAACGGCTTTCCAGGTCAAGCTTGACGGGAACTTCATTTTCCAAAACAACATCATGGCAATTTCTCAAGGGTCAGGTGACTTATACAAGAATATTACATTTGGAATGCAGGGTTCCGTACTGTATCAGAATCTAAAGAGCCAGCATAGGTCGGGATTGCTATCAACATCCTATGCGAGGTCTTTCTCTGCTGTCTATGCAAAGGAAATGTTGGTTGCTGAATACTCAAACCATTACTATAAGCTTAGCGGTTCGGGGTTGGCAGGAATATCTATTGCTGGAGCTTTTAGGAATGGGAGCAATATACGTGTAATCTTCAAAACGGGGATTACGGTTGATCATGAATGGTGGAATGGGAGTTCCGTATCATCGGAGCGAATTTCGCCTAGTTTTAGTATGCTTTCAACCAACAATGGTTCTAGTTGGTCTGTCTCGACTGTAGGTAGCCCTGGAAATATCTCATATGTTACTAGGAAGTACAGTCTGGGGTTGGGGCAAAGCGGGACTGCTGCTCTGATATGTAGCTATGGCACTGCATTGAATAGTGTGGTTGGCACAACACATTCTCATTATTTCAAGGCCTTTGACGGATGGACGTATGACAGCGCGGTTAGGTTCATGATCCTTATGATGAAAGCTCCTGATGCGGAAGGGGTAGGGACACTGGTTCTGGTGAAGAAGCCTTCAGACAGCACCACTACCGCTCAAGAAGAAGTTTCCCTCAATGGGTTGGTTGGCAAACAAAATATTCATTGCAAGATTCTGGATATTGATGGATCAAACGCCGTGATATTTGGTGAGAACGGATTTGTAATCGTCAGCAACAATCTGACGACATGCTCTGCTCTGAAGACTGATTTGATCGGAAATATCAATGGGTTCATGTATATGAATAACCTTTTGTATGTGCGATCACGCATCGATAATCGCATTTTTGAGGTATCTGCGTCTGGAATCACTGAGGTAAACATTGCATTTATTGATAACCCAATAGTAATTGATGGAATGATTGCAAGAGGGCAGGATTTTGCGTCATCACAAAATACTAGTATTCAGATAAATTGCACATTATCTCGGACTGGGGCTAATTCACCACTTGAGATGGGAGGTCTCTATGGATTTCCCATATATGACTATTCAACAGGTCAGTTCTCCAATTATTTTAATACTTGGATTGTTGGAGCGGGTGATTATTTTACAGCAAGAATCATTACTTATGCTAAGCAATCTGTAGCTATCGCTCCATCGAATATTGCATCGAGTACGTATGGCCAACACGAGTTGCTGATTGTTGATAACTACAAGGCGACTGTTTCTGATGATGGGTTGGGTGTCGGGTTTTCTTTGGATGCTGAAATATCAGAAACATTTGAATTCAAATCGCCTGTCAAAGTTACCACTCTTGAGTCCTCAGAAAAAATCACCGGATACGTAAATGGAGATGCTAGTGGAGCTGTCAATTCATACAAGGTATGGGGAGCAGTAGCTAACTGATGGCATGGGTGACTGGTGAGCTGATTACAGCGGCAAAACTCAATGCTGAAAACACAGGCAAGTACACCAACTATCATTGTGAACATACGGCGGGTAAAGCCTCGATCAATGCAACCTACACGTATATGCACCAGACCACAGGCAGGATTCTCTATTTGCGGACGAAGGGCACTGCGTATTGGTGGGCTGAAGGGGATGGAATTGTGTACTTCAGAAACTCTGTTGGTGCGGTCACTGAACATGTTCTTTGGTATGAATCCGATACTACGAGCAGAACGATTGAACGAACCATCTACATGGAGACATTTGGTCATGGTCCCGGTTGGTACAGTGCGAGAGTCTGGGTGAACCGAGGATGGGCAGACATTGATATGTATTGGGGTCAAGACAACTGTTGGGTAGGGGGGAGATTGGTCTATTACGACAATCCTACCACCAGCGGGAATCGGATCATCGGAGAGAAATTGACAGCAGCAGTACTCAACACTGGGCGTGTTGGGGTGATGTAAGGAGCAGAATATGGAATTGGAAGGCACTGAGATGACTATGAGAATCCTCAAGGATGGAAACGTCCTGATGGAGCAACCTCTTTCACGATTTATCATCCAAGAGGGTAACTTGTCTCTTGGAATCAAGAGCAAGCAAATGCTTGATATCCCGATGGTCTTCATGGGTGTGTATGATATTGAAATCATCCTCCCCGGACAGACGATTGCGAAGAAGGGTATCTACAATTCATACAATTATGTGGTGTTCTCCAGCACAGTCAAAGATGAGGATGGTCAGGAGAGGACCTATCTCGATTGTTCAGACAACGGATTGTTGTTCAGGATTTTGGGGTAAGTACATGAAGACACATCTTGAGCTTGCAAATCTTTTCAAAGAAATTGACCAGTGGGATACCATTGGTACTGATACTCAATATCGCATTCTTGAATACCCCGATGAGGTAGTCATCATCTTCTGTCCATCCAATTCAAAGGCTGATTGGAAGATTAACTTTGCATTCCCCAAGAAGCCCTACAAGCAGATGCCGACCCCATTCTATGTGCATGGGGGATTCTTGGAGGAATGGAAGAAGATCAATGATTTCTTCCTCAAGGCGGCTGCTGACTTCGATAAACCAATCACTCTGACAGGCTGGTCATATGGGGGAGCTATGGCAACGCTCTGCTACGAGGATTTTTGGTTCAACTTTTTCCACGCACGAACCAACATGCGCTTGATTACGTTTGGATCACCAAGAGTGATTGGGGCAAAGAACTTCAAGAGCATTGCGAATCGCTTTGAAGGAGCTGTTCTGTACGCAAATGGAAGCGATGTAGTAACGTGTGTGCCTCCTGCGGTTCTTGGATTTAGGCATGTCCGCAAACTCACGAGAATTGGGGATAAGCTTGGTTTGGTTGGTTTGTTCAATCCCAAGAAGTATCATCATATCGATGGGTACATTGAGAGCCTGGGGGAGACAAATGAGTGATCCTGTCATGCTAGCTCTTATTGGCGGGGGTATTGCGCTGCTAAATGGCCCGATACTCCTCGCCATATTCAATAATCACATCAAGAAAACTGATGAGACAAAGAAAATCAGAGAGGATATCAACAAGCTTTCAAAGGTTGTGGATAGAATAGGGGATGGACTGAATATTGGGTTGCGTAATGATAAGGTCATTTTTGAGGCATTGCGGAAAAACAGTATCAACGGAGAATCTGAACGCCAGGAACAGATTATGGATGAGTATTTTACAAATTGTGCTATTCTAGGGTTCAGCAAAAAGGACTGAACCCTAATCCTACATCAAAATGAAGGAAGTAACTCAGAAGTAAACAGCCTATCAAACATAGGATGTCATCTTCCACCAAGCACCTTTGTCGCATGAGTTAATTGGTGGAAATTTTTCTCCTGTTTCAAGTGTGATACTCTTCTCTGCTTCCGTAGGAGATGGTGAACGAGTTCCGTCAGTATACCCATCCCAAGCATAGCGTGCGTGAGCAGGAGAGTCCTGTCCTGTTTTGTATCTTTCACCTATTGGCATGATTTGCCTCCTAAAGACAGTATAGATACTTTTAGCGACTAATCAAGGTATAATTAGCTAAATTTTTATAATAAATAATTATACCTTATATTAAGTGTATTAGTCATGCTTAGAACTACCTGATGACTAAATACAATATTTTTGCAGAGTGAATTGAAGGACTGAATCCTCAGAAGAATAATAATCCCTTTTGCAAATACTACACCAAAAGTTGCCTTATTATTGCATCTGCCACATGCCAAAATAAAACAGGGGGAACAGCATTCCCGATCTGTCTATAGGCATCCGCTTCACTTCCAACAAACCGGAAAGTATCAGGGAATGATTGAATTTTAGCAGCTTCGATTGGAGTGAAGCGTCTGTATAATTCTTTTTCTGCATCTACCAAAAGTACAGGATCTCTTGAGTTTAGAGAAACTTTTGCTAAATGACTGGTAATTGTCAAGCATGGTTTTTCCAAGTCTTGGGCTAGGGCTCGCTTCATATTTGGTTTAGCCTTTTTTACTCCAAGGACAGCTCTTTCACTAAAAAAATACTTCTTATTTTCTGGGTACAGTGAACTAATCACTGCTTTCAATGGTGTATATTGAATTTTGTTTCTGGATTCTGGCCCATGAGTTTTATTAGGGAACACAAAGTGCTTCTGGATATCATTCCTTACTCCAATGATTATCACTCTTTCACGTAATTGCGGAATCCCATAATCAGCAGAATTTAAGATTGAAGAGTAAACTTTATAACCTATCTCCTCTAGACGATTTTTAATCATATTGAAATATTTACCTTTTTTTAGGTAATAAAATCCCTTAACATTTTCTCCAATCACTACTTTGGGTAGTACTTGCTCAGTTACCTTTGCTAGTTCCCAAAACAACTGATTATTTACGTCTTCAGGATTCTTTGTTGGATTTACTGTACTAAAATTTTGACAGGGGAACCCTCCCACCAAGATATCAGCGGAATATGTTGAAAAATCCAAATTTAAGACATCTGCACAAATTGCTTTATGAGCAAAGTTATGATTATAAGTATCAACTGCTTTTTGATTAATATCAGAAGCATGAATAATCTCAATTCCAGTCTCAGGATATTCATTTCCTAGATAACTAAAACCACCTTTCAATCCTAAGTCAGAACCGCCACAACCACTAAAAAGAGAAATAGCCCTATAACAATCAGTTTTCATGAATAAAATTCCCCGCCCCTTGATCAAACTCGATATGATAACTCATTGGTTCTGCAAATATTGAACCTGATTCTCTTAACTTAAAGGGGGATTCCATTTTATAGATTTTAACTCCATTATTATAAAGATATACTCTATATACAAAATAATTATTTGAATGCTGCTCAGCAGCAATCCACTCATTCCTGGTCATATTAAATTGATCACTAAAAATTTGAGGTGGGGCTGTCACTCTCTTGGTAGTCTTAACTTCGATATAAATTGCATGTTCGGGGTTTGCACCTCCTGCAAAAATCGATGAAATGTCATATCCAAGGCCTCTTTGCTTCCCAAAGTAAATTACTTTATTTGTTAATCTTGAACTAAACTGCTTAACTCGTTGTTTTTCATACTCCATTGCAACTTTCTCACCTTCATCACCTATGGCGAGAGCGTCCTGAGAGCCCAAAACAGACTTATCAATTTTATATAAATTATCGATCATGATGGAATCTGTATCATCATCTAGTAAACCTGAAATCTTTGTATTTAGTGAAAAATCTCCTTCGACCGGTGATGAATAATACCTATCCCAATCTGCAAAAAAGCTGGATATTCCTGTTCTCGAATTCATGTCATATGTATACGGATCTATTTCAATTCCTGAACTATATAAATTAATTATTTGTGATATCAAGACCGTTTCAGAGTTATTGAGTGAGACAAATTTTTCCGTCCTGATAGCTTTTGAAATTCTTACCAAATTGGCAAGTTCAAATAGATTTAAAAGCTCTGTAATATGTTGGGTTGTATAAGAGATTGCTTTATTGGGGACCTCGACTCGGTGGAAAACACCATCTTCCCTATCACGAAAAATTCTTTCAACAACTTCGGAGTAATGGACCTTCCCTTGCAATACATCAAGATTATTTAAAATGTAATATCCTATTTCGCGCTTACTCAAATTTGCGTTTTTAATATTTTCTGCATATTGGAGTGCCCCTAAGATAAATGGTGCAGGCCGAAATCTGATATGATTACTCATACGCTCTCTAATCGTTTGAATCTTATCCATTCCATTAGGGAATTGGAATTTTATTATAATATTTTTAAATAATAACGGATTATCTTGATGATCCAAATATTGAATTGCTTGTTTAGAACAATAGACGATTCCATCCATTAAATACCATAACCCAAACAACTTTCCTGCAATTTCTGTCCTATGGTTATCCAATGTTTTTTTCCTAAAAATATGGATTCTATTCGAAAGCATTTTATTAAAAGCTTCAGCGAAGTTTGCCGAATTTTGGGGACAAATCCTATTGATTATTTGACAGTATGTCGGCAAGAGATTATCTAGTTCGGTCTGAGCTTTGCCCCTAATAATTGTACATCTATACTGTAAATCAGGATTGTACATATAAATACTCCTTCAATTTATCTGCGATGGCTTTTGCCAATAATGGTGGCACAGCATTTCCAACCTGTCGGTACTGACTACCTCTTTTACCATAAAAAATAAAGCTGTCTGGAAACGATTGTATTCTTGCACACTCGCGAACAGTAGGAACTCTATCGGCTTTATAATGAAAATGATGGTTGTGTCCAGCATCAATTGTAAAGGATGGTTTGTTACTGTTCATCCTTGTCCAAGCAATGTTCACTTTTCTAGTATTCCATAATTCACGTGGCAAGTCTTTATAATTACCCCCATCTGGAACCATTCTAATAATTTCTTTGGTTCTTTTAGTATGTTCAACTGCTTCATGATTATATATAAACTGACTTCCTTCCCGCATCAATTTCTGGTAATCAGAAACAGGTTTATAAGAATAGGGCAAACAAGGCCCTCCCAGCTCATCTTGCAATAACGGGAGATCGCTAATTGCTTGTTCACAAGTAATAGGAGATTGCTTGGTATAAGGTAATGGGAAAGTAAAAGCTTCTTTAAGGAGGCCTACAAAAAAAGTTCTTCGTCTCTTTTGAGGAACTCCATAGTCTGATGCATATACAGTGTTTACGGATACGCAAAAACCTAATTTTGTAAAGTCATCAATTATTGCATCAGCAATTTTCCCCTCAAACAAAGACCTGATTGTAGGAACATTTTCCAATACTACTGCAATGGGTTTAAAATGCTTTATCAAATTTATGTATGCTTTATACAGTTTATTCCTTGGGTCGTCGGCAATTCTTTTCCCAGCAATCGAAAGGCCCTGACATGGGGGTCCCCCAATTAAGATATCAACTTTACTACCTAATAATTCAATAATATCCTTGTCAGTTGATTTAAAAATATCATTCGATAGGTCATAGCATATAGCTTTCGCAGTGGGATGATTTTTCTGAAAAGTAACCAGTGCTTCCGCATTACTATCAATACCTGCGATAATATCATATCCAGAATCAAAAAAACCTTTTGATAGCCCACCAGCACCACAAAATAAATCAATGCATTTATACTTCATAATTTCACCAAATTTCGCATCTAATTCCATACGTCACTTAACAAGTAATCATAACAGATAATTGCTTGAAGGAGCGAATAGTTCCAAAGATTTTCATATTTTCCCAACCTTTTTACAATAAGAATTAGCTGTTTTTTTTTAATGTTCTTTAATAATTCATATAAAGCTTGTTGGTTTATCTCCAGTAGATAGTTGGTGAAGGAGCAATATTAGACAAGTATGATATTAACATTTATTGGCTGTTAATTCATGGATTATTATCATGTTTCATTATCTAATTTGTAACACTATATTAATTAATCGGTTCTGAAGGCAATCCTGACTTTTCAAACCTGCCAATCATATATTTCATTGTTCTATTACTCTTTCATCCGATTTTGTAACTATTATGAGCTTTGCAAAGCGAATTATTTCTGAACTATTGGCAAACCACACTTGTAATAACATCGACCCACGACCATTATTGAAAAAATATCCATTACTCCACAAAATCCCTCCCAAGCAGATACCAGGGATTGAACTCACCATCTTCGGTGAACGCATCCCATATCTTTTTCATCTGCCCTGCGGGGAGTCCTGTGAACTCCATGAATCCAAGTCCAAGATTGACTGACCTGTCCTTGATTCTCTTCGGCTTGCCACTCTTCATTGCACTCACAAGGCTCAATCCGTCAGAGATTAGCGGGATACCACTGTCACTATAGAATCGGCCTCTCATGTAATCTGAGACTTCCGGGCCAGCGATGGGGACCATTGAGACAATCTGTGCTGCAAAGTTGGTAAGCACCTCATCCCAGAAATCATCGTCATCGTCATCCCCATCCTTGAAGCCACCCTCCAGAGCAACAATGCCAGCAAGGGAGAGTCCAAGACCAATCACGTTCCTAATTACCTTATCAAGCATCTTATTCTTGAGCTGGTAAGGAATGTCATACATGATGTTCAGGTTCTTGTTGAGCTGGTTGGTGAACATAAGCATGTACTTCAATGCAGTGCTGTTCGTCTCATAGATAGCAGCAGAGTCCTTTGCAGTCCCACCAGGTTGTGTGTCATTGATCCATCTGGTAGCTTCCATTGCCGCCAATTCCGGCTCCATACCCTTTGCAATATTGTTCTGATAAGCACCGTACCAAAGGGTGTTTTTGATGATACCGTCAACGAACTGGATGGGAGTCATCCCGGCCTCACCAATCTTCTTCACAACCCTTCCGGGCTTTGTCTTCGCTTCCATCTGCATGAAGGAGTTGAAGTCAATCGACATGCCATGATTTCTCATCTGAGGAGACTTGTCATAGATGAAATCACAGGTTGCCTTATAGTCAGTGGTTATGTGGGTAATCGCCTCAAAGAGCCGAATGGGGCCAAATTCCATTGCGAACAAACCAAGTGCCGGGAGCTGTTTGAGAACGGTGAGCATGTTGAATCCGAGTCTTGCTACGACCAGATTGCTTCTGACCTTGTTGAGCATGGTATCAGCATCATCATAGATATAGCGTCTACGTGCCACCCGGTTCAGATAGTCTTGGAGTGAGGTTGCATAATCCTTCCCAACATTCATTGCAATGAGGTTGTAGACATCCCCTCCGTTCTTGTTCAGAAGCCTGTTCGTCTTGTGGAAGAATTCTGCCCCTGCAATGTAATGCTCCTGCTTGGGGACCATCTTGCTCCAGATTGAGAATGCGTCAAGGTTGAGCATGTAGTCTCCCCCGATTCTTTCTCTGGTACTGCTGTCGTCCGGCAATTCTTGCATTCGGAGGAACTGGTCTTCCATAAGGTCATCGATAGATTTATTCATATCAACACGTACCAAGGGGAAGTAGTTTGCAATCATCCCAAGGCGCTTGTTCATGATCCTGTAGTAGACCTCATCAATCTCGCTCCACCTGCTTGCCATATCCTTCAGCATGTAGTTTGCAAAGGCCTTCTGGTCTGCACTGAGGCTGTCGATGACCTGCTGTACCTCGTTCACAAGCACATTCCCCTTGTCATCCTTGATGAGAAGGAACTTGTTCCCATGAGAGGAGGTGAGCTTGGAATAAGCGTCCGGCTGTTTTGCGAAGATGTAGACACCCATCGCCTGTTGAACGGTGAGCTTCTTTGTAACGGTCTTCGCATTAGGGTCCAGAGGATTGCTGTTGGACAGTACGATATGCTCCTTCAGAAGGTCGTTTTCCTTGATTTTGAGGCTCTTCATGACTTGTCGCATCTCACTGTAGCGTCTGAATTCCTCACGCTTCTCATCATCAATGACACCTTCGATACCACGGTGGAACACACCGTTCTTATCTACTCCCCCAAGTATGTAGGGCTTGATGGTATTGCCTTCCGGGTCAATCTTGTTGATGAGCCTTGTCATGGTGAGGAAGTTTCTCTCAAAGAAGGAAAGGCCCTTGTTCTTGGAATCAGTAACCTCGTTCTCAAGAAGCTCCTTGTTTATATATGCCTTGCGCTCTGCATCAGTCTTGAACCAAGCACCACGAGTCGAATGGGCATAATCCCTGGCAACACCGAACACCTCTTTGTTGAGCTGGGCATCCCTTGCAGCCTTCTCGATTTTCGCCTCAGTCCTCACTTCCTTCACTGCTTGGTGGATAGCGAACACGTCAGTAAGGTCCATCTCTTTCTGGATGTTCTTCGCATGGATTCCAGTAACATCAACGGTGAAGAAAGGCTTGAGCGCATCCGGGATAGCGTCCGCTTTCAAGCCATTGTCTGCGAAATGGAAAGTGAGGTCCTCTCCCTTCGTAGCGAAGAGTGCATCAATGGAGGTCTTCAAGTTGAACATGATTCTTCCATCGTTCGCATCGCTGTTGCTGTGAGCAATGGTCTTGATGGCTGAAAGAGACTTCTCCAACTGACGCTGGGCCTTCATGTATTGGATTCTCTTGGCCTTCGTCTTGTTGAGCCTATCCATCATGCGGAAGTTCTCATAATTCTTCGTGTTGGTCTTCTGGAGCTTCCTGTACTTTCTCTCCTGCTTGCCGAATTCATTCTGGAGAATATCCAATTCACCCTGTACGGTATCCAGGTCGTCAATCGCTTGGTCTGCTTTCCCTTCAGCGTCCATGACTTCCATCTGGAGCTGTTCGATCTGGGCAGTGGTCTCTTCTACAAGTTTCTGAAGCACGTCCCCGGTTGCAAGGTTCTTGCGGATAAGCTCCTTGAGAACAGGGTCGGTATTCTTATCTTCCATGAGGCCTCTGATTTCCTCATTGCCGAACGCTTCCACCTCAAGGCCATTATCGAGATAGGTCCCCTCTACTGCATCTTCATAGGAGAGCTGCTGAGTCTCACCGATATACCCAAGGTATTTCCTACGTACTTCCCGGATTTCGAAGCGCAGGTCCTCCTTGATTTTTCTGACCAAGTATCCAGTATGCACGTTCTCATCGTATGCCCGGACATACTTCTCGTGTTCCCATCTGTTTCGGTAATATTCGTTTGCAGGGTCGTGATTGGCAAGGAGTACCTTCAAGACATCAGCCATGAACTCTGGGTTGCTGAGTTTCGTGTAGAAGGTCTTGTCAGCTTTTGTCGGGCCTACAAACTTGGATTGCCACATAAGACGCTCTACAAACCGCTGAGGGTTTCCGACCTCCTCAAGCATGGGATCGGTCTTGTCCTTGTTCTGCTCTCCAAGCACCTTGAGGACCTGTTCGGCGGTGACTTCCGTATCTCCAGCATCGCCCATAGCCGTATCAAGAGCCTTGTTGAAGGCCTTGAACACGTCAGGGTCTTGCAGCATGATTCTGCGGAATTGGATTTCCCAATCCACGTCCGGGTCCCCTGCGTGTTGCATGAGGTCCCTATCGGAGGGATATTCATTGTTGGCAAGCTGGCTTTTGACTTCATCAAGGGTTATTGCTTTGCTGATTTTGGCAAGAATCTGATCTGACTCAGGTATACTATCGTCCATGAACAAATAGCCCTCTGGCTTTGCTACTTCTTTATCGAAGAAGTTTGACATGTTTTCTTCATTGACGAATCGTGCTATGTCTAGTATCTTGCTGTCAGAGGCCAATGTGGTAACATCGGGTAGACTCCCTGGTAGGGTCTTCAGTCGTTCCACTGGCCTCGTTTTTATTCTTTCACTGAGTTCGGGTGAATATGGATTGCCGATGTACTCCAAGCCATCTTTATCAAATGCCCTGCTGTTGATGGCAAGGATATTCCCCTCCATTGCGTATTGGGCGAGAGATTTGCCTTTATTGTAATCCGGTTTCCAAGGGTACATGCTGTTGATGCTCAAACCCTCTGGAATCCTTTCGGTAATCTGCTTGCCGTTTTCGTCTCGCATTGTCTTGCCATTCTCATCTCTCACAGGAACGGTTTCAAAGTTGTTTCTCATGGCAATCAACAAGGGCTGCATGGTTCCTTTGTATTTCACATAGTATCGAGTGACAAATACAGGACCATCCTTATTCAAATCAGTTGTTGATGCTGACTTGATGACCATTACAGGGTTGGAAATCTCTCTTGCAATCCTGCTTATATGGAACATGGTCACTTTGTCGCCACTATGCTCATTGAGAATATGGCTGATGTTTTCACTGCCCATCCGAATGGGGCCATCATGGAGCTTGAATGTCTCGCCGTTCTCATTCTCTGTGAACTTCAGTCTGTTAAGCCAGAACCAATGAGGAGCAATCGTCTTCTTTGTGTCCCAATCTCTGTCTGTGCCTTTTATGTCCTTCGACCTTTCATAATCAGAAATCACCTCGTCCATATGTCGTGGGCCTCGGTAAGAAATCTTCCCAAGAGCATCGACAACCTCCTCCGGGTCCCCGAATAGGTCAAGCTCCATCTGAGGTGCAGTAACCTTTGTGTCTGCCTTTGCTGTCTCCTCAAGCTTGAAGTCAAAGAGCTTGTCGAAAGCCCTACGTGTCTCGTTGTCCAGCATCGGATTGAGAAGGTGGAGAAGCTCACGGATACCATCGCTGATCTTCTGGAAGACGGTCTTCAGACTGCTGTCTCTTACCTTCCCATCGATGAAATACTGCTCAAGGTCTTTTGCAAACGCTTCCTGGAAGTTGACACCAATCTCCCCACCGTCTTGGGTGAGCTGATCCTTGTAGATTTCCATGAAGGGTTTGAACTGGTCGGTGTCCTTGATGACCTTCACCATCACATGGCCCATCTCGTGGACAACAGTGAGCGGAGAATAGCTACTGCCGATACCAATGGTATTCTTCCCCTTCTTGGGTATGGTAAGGCCAAAGAGAGAAGCTTCGTTTGCGGAATTGCCAGTCTGAATCTCAATGCTTTTTTTGCCAGCTTGTGACTTGAGGAAACTCTGCTGATCTTTTGCAGTAAGGGCCACAAACGCCTCTGGAGTGAAGTGCTTGGCAAAAAACTCATCAGTAGTCATCCCTGCCACCTTTGAGGCTACAAAGGCGAAATAGGAAGATGGAATGGCTGTATGATAAACCTCTGACTCAGACATGTTTGGGAACTGCTGCTTCATCACGTCATGGATTTTGGGAAGGAGGGTGTCATTGATGTACCTCTGCTCGGTATCAGTGGCTCCCTTGCGCTTCAGCGTTCTCTGGAAGTGGCTGTACTCACGCTTGACAACCTCTTCTGGCTTCATGGAAGGTTGTGGGGTACGAAGCGGGGCTTCATCTCCCTCAAGCATGGTGGCTTCTTCTTGAAGATCCCTTCGGGTAATATTCTCTTCCGGCTTGGTTTCGATGACAGGCTCAGTACCCGGTTCAGCGGGAGCTTGGACAGGCTCCATATCCTCCGGCAAGGTGTAGAGGCCTTCGTTCTGCTGATGGAAGTCCTTGGTCTGGAATACGAGCTTGTGAGTGCCGTTGCCATTCTCACGGTCAATGACAATCTGCCCATCCTGTTCTTGGTATCCCTTCACGCTGTCATACTTGAGCGAATAGGCTCTTGCCGCCTCAAGCATTGCCTCTGCATCATCAAAGAGGACTACTCCATCCTTGTAGTCGTATTGCATCGACCTTGCAAAATTCATTGCAGCACTGACAGAATCCTTATTGAATTCGGCTTGGCTTCCAACAACCTCAACGTTCAGCGCCCTTGCTCCGTTCTTCTTCAGTGAGGCGGCTTGGACAGCGGCAGTCTCATCAACAGGCTTGTAACTATCCCCAATCTTCATAACCTTGATGGGAGCGTCAACCTTGTCGATGTTCTTGTCTGCACTGACTTCCTTGTACTTGATCTCGCTCATATCAACAGTGACCGATTCATCAGTGGGCTTTGTGAACTTGTTTGCGTTACGCTTGGTCCCGGTATCGCTTCTCTTGTACTCGGATACAGCAGAGGAGAGAGGTGCAAGCAAACCGCCGAACACCATACCCTTTGAGGTGGAGAGAGCAACCTGTTTCATTGCATCGACAATCTCTTCTCTGGTGTTTTCCTTGAAGAGGGTCCCCTTTTCCTGGTTGCTCTTGTCCATCTCGTAGTTGGATACGAACATGCCGATGAACTCTTCCAAAGCCTCTTCGATGGATTCCCCGACAATACCCTTTCCTACATAGTCAGTAAGGACCTTGCGCCCCCAATTCCTCACAGCACCGCTCTGGACAAGCTTCTTGACCGCCCCCTTGTTGAAGACGTTCTTCATCGCAGTCTCAGCAGAGGTTCCGATTACCTTTTCAAAGCCACTGGTGGCGAAGTTGAGAGCGGTCATCCCTGCCATCGTGAGGCCCCAAGCAGAGAGAATGTAGTCGTCATCAAGCTTGTTCCCAAGCTCGTCCTCTGCCTTGATAAGCTCCTTGACCACCGATCCCGCTTCCATCATGCCACTGTATGCAGAGCCAAGCCCTCTTGCAGCGGCAAGGGAAGCTCCACCAGTGAATGGGGCAAGCATTCCTCCGGCTGCGTAGATACCGATGGTAGGAAGCGCAGAAGGAGCAAGCCTTGCACTCTCTACAAGCAGGTCGGAAAAGATGCTCATATCCTTGTAGTCATTCCTGTAGGAAGGAGGCTGGAGGCGCTCTTCCTCAATCAGCTCGTGGATACGTGCCCTGAACTTGTCCGAGTCCTGACCTTCTCTTGCGGCAAGAAGCATTGCATTGCTGTAGTCCATAGAGGTCTTGAGGTGCTTCGACTGAGCTTTGAATGTATTGCCAAACTCCGTGAAGATGTTATTGGTGTCCAGCTTGTGGCCTGTGAACTTCTCTACGATCTGGGGAGCATTGCGCATAGCCTCGTTGAAGTTGATGGAAGGGAAGGCATCAGAGATGACGCTGGCAACCGAATAGGAGGCTTCTGCTGACCTGGGGTCCGGGTGGTTGCTGTAAATCTGGTGGATACCATCCTCAATCTCTTTCCACTTCTTCTCATCGTATTGTATGGTGAAATCGTACATTGCGTCTCCTATTTGGCCTGTGTCGCCCCATGCTTGCCTACCAGTCTATATCCAATGAAGTCTTCAATCGGCCTACTCAGTATCGAGCCGGATTCATAAGCCTGCTGGAGCTTTGGGAGGTCAACGAAGTATTCAACATTCGTGTAATACTCCTTCACCTCTTCCCCAAGGATGGTGTTCCACTCAAGGGCTTGCCTGTTCAGTGCATCAAGGTATTGGGCCGAATTACTTTCCATCCCTGCTTGAAGGCCGCTGATATGCTCTTGCAGGGTCTTCACCACTGCCGGAAAATTTGCCTGGATTGTTCCATCATCATTCTCAATGACAAGGTTGTTCTGCTTGGCGTAGATGCCCCTGCGGTTCGGATTCATTTGGATGGACTTTCCAAAGGAATTCGTGAACTTCTTCTGGGCTTCTTCCATCGCCTTGCTTGTGCTGGTAAGGGTGTGTCTCTGGTTATTCTTGTCGAAGTAGTAGAATGAGGGGTCTGTTTTATTGTTGCCGGGTTTATAGAAGAACCGGGTCTCACCGACTGATACCCCCATACCAGATTGTGTGAAGAATGGCTCCACATTCGCATCTTCACCGACAATGGAGACAAACTCTTCGCTGATCTGGCTGGCTCCCTTTCTTTGGATGTCAACAGACCACTTGGAGATGAGGCTGAGCTGCTCCCATCTTGCCCTGATACCCCCGGACTGCTTGTTCATAATCGACTTGATGTCTGATTCACCTGCGTCTGCATGGATATTGATACCAAGATACCTTGCCGCATCAAGGGCAACCGCATTTGCAATCTCGGTTTCAGAAGCGCCTCTTGAGGCCATGCCAAGATAGTATGCAGTCCTTGAAGTCTGGGATATCCCATCGTCATTTCCATTCGGGTCACTCAGATAATTCTCAAGCTCTTGCTGACCGAAGAAGATGGACTTGTTGGAGAATATCTTGTTGTAAGCACCATAAATGTCCTTCTCCCCAGAGGTGAATAGGCCTGAAGAACCAAACATCTGTGTCGTATCACCCTTGAGCATTTCCATCATATCCTTTGCCTTGTTTGCATAGGAGGTGTCACGGAGATTGGTGTACACACGCTCGGCTATCAACTTCGGGTCAACGTAACCGCCGTTCGAATTGGAAAGGGCCATCTGGTATTCGCTAAAGAATGCCGCCTTGTATCCTTCGATGGTTTTGTCGATTGCCAGAGGGTCCATGTAGGTGCGATCATCGTTTGCATCGATGGTGTAGTTGTTGTCTTGCCTGATGTAATCCTCAAAGACCTTGAGGGCATCCTGGACTTTCTTGTACTCCGGCCCCTTGTAGATGGAGATATCCTCGGCCACACGCTTTGAATACTCATCCATCGTGATTTCGCCGCTTCTGACCATATCGTAGAGAACACCGTCATAAGCGCTGTCCTCGTAGACAAATTTGAGCATATCAAGCCTACTGATGGACTGCGGGTTGTTGTGCTTTGCAAAGTTGCCCATACCCTTTGTCAGCTCTGCATGGACCTTTTTTGCAGACTCGGTGAACTGCTTCTTGATATCGTCATAGCTGGAACCACTGGGCGCTGCTTTGCCGGAGGGGAGTGTACTGCCAAGCATCTTGGTCTTTGCACTCTCCACGTTCGCTCTGGCAATCTCCTCTGCGGTCAACTCTTTCTCATCTGGATGGTTGTGCATGTACTCAAGCGTCCTCTGGAAGGAGGTGTCCGGCAAGGCAATTCCCATAGAGGCAATCAGCTCATCGGACATGTTCATTTCCTTCAGTGCGAGATAGAACAAGTCATCGGAGACTTCTGCCACCGCTTGCCTCTGTTGGTTGATGACTTCAGTATCCTCAAGCTGTGCAAGCTCTGAGGCGAAATCGATGGGGTCAAGGCCCGCATCAATGAGCCGCTGTCTGCTCTGTCCGGGCATGATGGCCTCAGACTCCTCTACAAACGGCCTGTAGACCTTTTCCTCGAAAGTGGCTTGGTTGGTCACGCCCTTGATGGTGGAGGCGGTTGCAAGGGAACTGTAGACGTTGAGGTACTCACTCTCAGTGAGTTTGTTGCTCATGCCAGCAAGATTGGAAAGTGCATCTGCCCGGCTCATTGTTCCATCGGTGTACTGGCTGACAAGCGATCCCGCCTCGGTGACTGCTCCTGTGGTGCTTTCCCCTTCCTTTGCAAACCCCTTTGCAGCAGCGAGGGCTTGTTCATGCACCTTAGCCTCATTTGCCTTTGCAGTATCAAGCATCTGCTTGTAGACAGCATCGCCCTCCTCAAGACCATACTGTCTTGCAATCTCATCCACCTGTCCTGGGAGTATGGTGTTGTTGATGTTCTCCTTGTTGAATACCTTCTGAGCGTTAGTAATCGACACGTTCTTTGCGTGCTGTTCCCACTCAAGATAGAAGTTGGGATTCTCCTCCTTGGTGAGGCCGTACTTTGCCCCAATTTCCTCAATCCTTGTCTTGGAGAGCGTCTCATTATATTGCGAGAACGAGAGGTCCTTGTTTGCATTGGTCAGGGCTTGCTTGACAGCATCGTTCTTCATTGATTCCTTGTCAGAGAAGTACCCCTTGCCTTCGCTGATAAGACCGTTGGCAAAACCATCTCCAAGTACGGCACGATTTTGTTCAACTGCGTCATAGAATTCCTGCAATGACTGGTAATTGCCCGACCTCAAGCCATTCCCAAGCTCGTCAGACTTGCTAAGGATATCTGAGTAGCTCACACCAGTCTTTACGAACTGGCCGATCTCATGGCTGAGGTTGGCTTCCTGCAAGGCTTTTTGCTGGAGCGCAAGCCTCTGATCGTCACTGAGCAGGGTGGAAATGGTATCAAAGCGCTTCTGCTCCTCTGCCGTACCAGAGCCGTTTCGGAGGAAGCCACGCTTGTACTCCTGTTCAAGGGAAAGCACTTCGCTCTGAAGGCCAAGTGTCTTGTGTGCAGTCTCCTGTTCGGCTACGTATCGTCTGAGGTGAGGGCTGTCCTTGAATGCCTCATCGTAAATCTTGGAGATTTCCCCGGAAGTCACCTTCTTGTTCCCATCAAGCAGCATCTCTGATTTGAGGGCATTGATCTGCTCAGCAACCTTGCTTGTCACAATGTCTTTTGCAGCTCTGGTATTTCTGGTGACGAAATCTGAATACTTGTCACTATAGCTCCTAAGAAGCTCTGCCTTCTTGGTATCGGAAAGAGGTTGTCCCCCATACGATTCACCTTCAAGGCTTGCTTCATAAGCTGCAAAATTCTTCTCAAAATCCCAATTATCCGCATTTTTCACTGAGAAAGTGGTGTCGAAAAGAACATTCAAGTCGTTGTTCGGCAAGGTTTCTCTCAGAACATCTGTGCGGGTTCTTACGAAATCGGCTTGTGCTTCCTTGTCGTTCGGGTGCCGCTTTTGTGCGTAATACTCAAACCCGGCAACTGCCAACTCGAACTCACTGGCCCCATTCTCATACATCTCCTGCAATTTGGGAGACAGGGCAATATCCTGTGGAGCATCTGCCTCCGATCCGAATGTAGAGCCTTTTGCCGTTACGAATCCATCCGCAAGAGAGGGTTCTTTCTTTGCGGTTGTCAGTCTCTTTTCTGCGATCAACCCATTGGACTTGAGGAAGCCGACAATATTGGAGCTGGTAGCAAGTGAGTTGCCACTATTCTCATTGTGAGCATTGGAGAGGCTGATGGTTTCCTGGGTATGCTGGGTATCCCACTTGCTCAAGGTTTTCACTCTTCTGGCACTGAGGGTTTTCTTGAACTGCTTCTTCACCGTGTCATTGGTCTTGTAGGCGGTGACGTTGTTCTCGTAATACTGGTTGTACAGCTCGGCCAGCTTCGCTTCCCTTTCTTCCACTGGCGTATTCTGATACACATCATTCTCTGCCTTCGTAAGCTCAAGCTCGGCAGCAGTGTTCATATCCTCAAGATCATCCATCATTTTCGTCTGGTGAAGTTGCTGACCAATATTCAGAGCAGTATTGGCAACTGTCCCCACAATGGAATTTCTTGCGTTTGCGCCAATGAGATAATCTTCTTTTACGTCCTGAGCCTTGTTTACACCTACATATGCCATAGAATCACCCCTTAAAACTCATCGTCTTCAAATTTGTCGAACGTCTCTTTGATGTCACCTGTGTAGTCATCAGCACCGAACAGGGAATTGAACCAATTCACGCCATCATCGGCCTTGTCTTTGTAATACTCGTAGTCATTCTTGAAAGACTCCATTGAAGCTGACAGGTCTTCCTGTTTGGCATTGTAGGAACCCCATTCAATCAAGGCTTGTTCTTTCGCCTCTTGTGCTGAAATGTCTGCCTGTCTCCTAAGCTTTGAGGCTGTCTGAGAAGCTGTCATCTGGGTTTCTTTCATCCCAAAGACTGTCTGAGTGTTTTGTGCATTGATGGAATTCAGCAATGACTCTTCTGCAAGCCGGTTTGCCTGTTCCTGTATGGTCTGTGAATTGCTTCCAGTGCCTCTGTCGCTTCTGATCCCGCTGGCTGCCTGTGAAGCAATGGCAGCGCCTTGGGATTGCTCTGCCTGTATTGCCTGTTGCAAGACTGAGAGAGCGTTCTGGTCTCCCTGCATTCCTGCAAGCATTCCCGCCTGTTGATTGCCCACCATCGAATTTTCCATCGACTGCTTTGCATCGTCAGAATATGCCTGGAGCTGTTTTGCAAAGGCTGTGTTGCCTTGTGAGAGACTCTCAATAAGCGATGAGGTGTCAGCACCAGACCTGATCTTGTCAAGGAACGACTGTCCGTACCTTTGCTGAATGGTTGTATTGAACTGTTTCGCAGCAGACCTTTTCTGCCTCAGAAGCTCATTGTATTGCCTTACTGCATCATTGGCGCTCTCTGCGGCTGCGGCTCTATTGGCTTCTCTTTGAGAACCAGCACTCCACAAGCTTTGCCCGATACTTACGCTTGCGCCAATCAAGGCTGATATTGTCACCGGGTCCATCAATTCACCTCCACGTCATACGTCATCGCAAGGAGCGTCATGGGATCATCCCCTACGGACTGGATTCTTATCCTCAGCTCCTTCATCGCACCGCCTGAGATTGGGATTCGGTAATCGCCGTCCCCGACCTCCGAAGGGCTTGTCTGCATCTGGTTCTCAAGAACACCTGTGCTTACCTTCCCGGTATCAAGACAACGCACCCACACCTCTCTTGCTTTCTTGGACTTTCCGATACTTGGTCCGCTTTCGGTATTCATGTCGAACCTGTTCCCGACCATGAGGGATACGTACTGCTTGTCACCCTCAATGGTCTCCGTATGCCTGTCGATGAAATACTCCGTCTCCTCGAAGTCAAACCGCTCCAAGAAGAAGTGGAGGCCTCTTTCAACGATTGCATAGAGCTTCTGGCCGTACTGGTCTTCCTTGACTGCAAGGCTTATGAAATTCCCATCAGTGGTCCACTTGGCCCATGCCTGTACACCGTACATCTTCTCGTAGACAAGCACTGCAAGCGTTCCATCGGCAAGTACGCAGAAGACCATCGGATTCGGGTCCTTGAGCGTCACCACCTGCATGACAACATCCTCAAGGATATGGTCTGCGGTGAAGGTCATGTCGCTTGATGCGGAGCCGTTCTGTGTTCTTGCAAACTCTCTCAGAGTGTTGCCGTTGGTCACGAAGAAGATGCCGTCATGGAGCGTCTGGGGAAGGACCTCCCTGCTACCATAAGAAGACTGGAGAGATGCACTTTGTTTGGTGGGGTCAATGTCAAAGGGACACATCCACTCGTTTGCAGCAGTACCGATGAAAATGTTGTCCATGCCCGCAATCCAGCGAATGGTGTCGTTGCGTCCGCTTGCAAGCTCAAGCTCCATTGCGCACTTTGCAGAGATCACTTCCTCATCATCGGTCTTGGTCTCCATGAAGGCTTCCTTGTTGGAGAAGTCAATGATCTGGTCCCCTTCGTCATTCGTGGTCATCGGCCACTCATCTGGAGACTTGATGACTTCGGTCTCGACCTGGACTACATCGAAGGTGGTGAAGTCACTGTGGTTGTTGGAGCCACTATAGGGAGGACGGGACACCCATATCGTGTAAGGGTTGTTGATTGTCGATGCAAGCCAAATCCTGTTCTGACAGATTCCAATCACGCCCGGATAGTTGTTGGCCGTCTGGCCGAACATCGTGGTAGCGTCCTTGGTGATATTAAAATCAGTGAAGGAGAATGCGTTTGCACTGTACAAAAGGATCTTCTGCTTGTGATTCCTGTGGACCAGATAGAGCCTGTCATAATATTGCGCATACTGCACGCTCCAGACCTCGGATGAGGAATATGGTGTCTCTGCATAATCAAGGCCTGTGGAGGCAAATATGACGGTCTCCAAGCCTGTTATGGTATCCTTCCAGACTCGGAGTTTCCCTTCGCTCAACTCAATGAGGAACGAAAGGCCGGAGCTGAGGGTGAAAGGAATGAGCCTACCATCCTTGGATGTGCCGATATGCTTGAGAGGAGGCCTTCTGGTGATTCCTCCCTGTACGAGCGTGCGGAAATTCTTGAGGGTTTCGCAACCCTGCCAGTACATGTCAAGGTCGAATCGCCCGCCAAGCTTGGGGCTTACCTCACCGAACATCCAATTGTTTACGAGGTGGTCCATCAAATCTCCCCTCTGATGATTGCGTCCCTCACTGCTTGAGAAGTAATCACAAGCTCACCTTCCCAAGGGTTAGAGGACTCATAGTTGGTTGGCCTGTTGTTGCTTCTGGTTTCGCTCTCGATGATGGAAGCGAGGGTGAGCTGATACATCTGTGCTGCAATGCTCTGCGCTTGGCTCTGAGGGTCCAGCATGGGAGCTACATGGAGAGCAAGCTGATAGGCAACGAGAGCAAGGAAATCATTCGGTGCGGTGTAGTTTCCATCATCGTCCAGCTCAAGATCATTCGGCATGTACTCAAGCTCAGGATTGTCCTCATTGCACCAGAGCTTGCCGAACCTGTATGCGTAAGATATGCGCTCATCTGCGTTGATCCTGATGGCTCTGCTGAAGTCTGGGGGGACTGTGTAGCCGTACTGGTACTTCCCCCAAGCGATGGGATAGCCGTCAGCATCCTCTTTCACTTCAGTGAGGACAAGCATCTTCACGAGGAAAGGGAAGTCCCACGCCTTCAGACAGTATGAGACAACCTTGCCGTAATTCAGCTCAAGTAAGGTAAGTTCCTTCGTCTGGGTCTGGAGATCGCTGATCTTCATATCCAGGAGGGAGAGTGCAAGATTGTACAGGGCAAGCTTGTTCATAATGTCACCTCGAAAATGAGAGAAATCCGTGGGCAGGAGGAACCCACGGAAAGTTAAGCTAGGCCCCTACCTCCGGGGTCGTCTTCATTCTTTTCTTCGGTCTCACTTCCACTTGAGGCACATTCTCATCAAAGGAAGCGGGAACAAATTTCGTCCCGGTGTATTCCTCCTCGGTGAGCAGGATATCTCCGGGGTTGTACAACTGGCCTCCCCTGTAAACAGAGGAGACACAGACGTACTTCTTGTGAAGAGAATCGATCACAGAGGTCTCACGAGGGCAAGAATCTTGCCAGCGGTAAACGCCTCAACCCCACCCACCAGCTTCAGGCGCATGTGCCGACCTGCCTGTGCGGGAATGGAGAATCTTCGAATCAATTCATCCTTCTTGATGTCACCCTGCGCAAGGGCAAACTCAACCTCATTCTTCCAAACAGTACCATCAGCACTGGACTGGAGAGTGATGGTGAGAGTGGCCCCATCAGCGGCAGAGTCAGCATCCTCCCAACCGATTACCTCAAGGGTATTCTCTTCAGGGAAATGCTGATTGTCCGACTCGTAGTCGAGGGTCCCTGCGGTTGCAGGGGCTCCACTCAGACCGAGACTTCCGGCATAGACAGCGGCGCTTGCCCCGGTCTCACCAACCATCGCAAGAGCAGCATCTTTCAGGTCAATGGGTTCACGCCCAAAGGTTCTTTTCTTTTCGTACAACATTCAGTCCCCCTTATGCCTGTACTCCACCATCAACGACATCTTCACCCGCATCCAGCATGGAGTCACACTGGCGAAGGACGAAGCGATCAAACCGAACGTCACCGATTGCGTTCACAGGAATTGCTCCCTGATAGGTGACAGGCTGAACCAGACCAGCGTAGTAGTCGTTCAGACCAGCGAGGACGGAACCGGGAGCGTAAATGCGTACTCGGCTCTTGAACTGCTGAGGAAGCAGGGTGAAGGCCTTGAACAGGTTCTTCTTGAGCTTCGGCATGGAGGTCGCAAGGTTAGCGTCACTGGTATCGATGTTGGCGATACGCAAAGCTGCAAAGCGGTTCATAAGGCTCAGACCAGTGCTCATAAGGAACTGGGTGTCTCTCTGGAAGAACTTCTCCCCACCTTCCTCAATGACCTGCCACTGGCCCTTGGTGATCTGGATACCCTTGTTCGCCGCATAGCGGGGATAGAGCATGTTGGTGGCACCTGCGCCCCAGATGACCATGAGGATCGAAGACATTGCCTCATCGGTCTCACCACCGTTGTCCAAGGTGATGAACTGCGGCTTGCTTCGGATATTGGCAAGGTCGGCAGCTTCGGTGATCTTGTTGAACCGGGGCATGATACCCTTGAACTGGCCGGGCTTGGCACCACCGTAGATGAGGCAAGATTCAACATCCAGAGCCATCGAAGTCACGTGGTCCCGCTCATCCTCTGCATAAGCAGCTTCGGGATTGGGAGCAATCATGCCTTCTTTCTGACGTGCGGTTGCCCAAGACTCAATCATACCCAGATTGTCATTGAACAATTCCTTGTGGCCCTTGCTGGACTTACCACCCTGGTCGATTGCAACCCATTCGTTGGTCGGCAAGGAAGTCTTTCTCAAGCCCATGTGTTCCAGCATCCCGGTAGCCTCGGTGAACGAAGCATCGGAGAGCATGGTAGTGGTGCGGGTGATCTCATCGACCACGTTCGTAATGTCTGGTTTGCCAAGACCTTTGGTCAGCTCTGCCAGAGTCATGTATTCGTAAGCCATTTGCTATTTCCTTCTTACATTTGCCACGGATACTTTTCGCCTTCCCTTGAAAGGAAGGACCCCGAAGACTTCTGACTTCCAACGGAAGAGTTGTTCGGGGGAGTATGCTCACTGATTGATTCCCCAAGCTCTGCAAGAATCTGTGCAACGAACGGATTGTTATGCGCCCCGGTCATCTTCAGTCCCTTGTCAAGCTCAGAGCCTTCCTTCACCAACTTGTCGTAGGCCCTCTTCATGGCGGCATTCTTCGCATCGTACTTGTTGCCCCAGCTCTCTTTCAGAGCGGCTTCGCACATCTCTTTGCCTTGTTTCATGAAGGTCTCGATGTTGCCGTTCTGGTAGTCCACCAGTGCGTTGTAGATGGGTTCTGCCTTGTCCTGCGGGAGGCCAAGCGACTTGAGGGTTTCGGTCAGCTTCTTGGATAGGGTTCCATCAGCGTCAGCACCCTCCACGAAAGTTTTCGTGAATTTGTAGTCAATCGCAGGATTGGTCTCCTGTGATCCCTCTCCACCTTCTTGTGTGTCGGGTTTGCTTCCATCCAGAAGGCCTTTCAGAGCCTCACCCAAGCTGGAATACTTGGAAAGGTTCTCGTTGCCCTTCAATTCGTCAGGGAGCTGTGCCATCCACTTCTGAGCAGTGGGTTGCGTGGTTGCAGGGGTAGCATCGGTCTGCTCACCATTGGGATTCAAATCCGGCGTACTCTCCGGGTTCGGGTCCGCAGGAGTCTCAACGTTCTGCTGTTCTCCATTAACGTGCATCTATATCTCCAATCGACCTACAGGAGGTCGTCTGTCACTTCGCCTGTCTCTTCGACAGTCGGTCGTAAGGCGAGAGGAAGCGAGAACAGGAAGTTCACCACCTCCACAACCACTTCTATGTCCAAGAATCCAAGTTCCTCCAACTTGCGGATTCCGTAATTCCTCAGTGGCAGTTCCTCATGGTTTACCTCTCTGAAGGTCCCCAGATCGGTGAGAAGCCTGATAAGCTCAAGCCTTCCGTCTGGGGTGTTGTAGGCCTTCCTCACGGCATGGCGGTTAATCATGTCCTCGTTGGACAGCTTGGTATGGTTGGTTATCATCAGTTCATACCCGCCGCATTATTGAGATTTCCCTGCCCGCCCATGTTCCGCTGGATTTCAGAAGCCTGTTGCATCTGCTGCATCTGCTGTTGCTGCTGTATCATCGCCTCCTTCTGCTTTCTCATCTGAGCCACATCTGCAAGCTCCCTCAGTACAGACTGCGGTAGCCCGGCGGCAATCATGGCCTTTCTCACGAAGAGGTCCATGTCGATGTTGTCAAAGGTGTTGGTGAGCTGCATTGCGTGGAGGTTCTGCATCCACTCAAGGGAAGCCTGGAGACCATCCTGCATGGCGAACATCTTCACATTCTTTGCAAGAGGTCCATCCAGCTCAATCTTCAGCAATGCGTTCTTGATTCTCAGCAGTTCCTTTGGAGGAGTAGGTATCCTTCGGCCCTTGGACATGATTCTGAACACCCGCTTAACGATGGGGTTGATCTTCATGTACTGGGTCGTACCGAGAATCGAAGCGAGGAGTGCAAGTTCCTCACTCTTGATTGCCTGTGTCTGGGTAGCGGTGAGTACCTTGTCCTGACGCATTAAAAAGTTAAACAGGTCATTGAAGAACAGTCGTCCGATCTTCTCCTCAAGCTCCTTGATTTCCTGACTGAGCCAACCAACGTCCTGTACGCTCTGAATCATCTGAGGTGTCTGTTCGCTGTTGCCTAGGTAGTTCCTTGCCCCCGGATTGAGGGAGAATCGTCCCTTCAGTGATTCGGGAACGGCCATAGGAGGATCGGATACCTTCTGGATGGCTACAAGCTCGTCCTTGGACATGGAATTGAGCCTCTTCAGCTCCGGGAGGAACTTCATTACCAAGCCCTTGCCATAGACGCTGGAACCGTCTGGCTCGAACACATGGACTGCCACAGGGAAATCGTCATAGCCGGATTCCTCTACAATGCAATCTTCGGTTGGGTAGTAGGTCACTGCTGCATAGGGCTTCTCGGTGGAGATAAGTACCTTGCCCTTGTCACTTCTGAGCTTCTTGCGAGGATAGATTGCAAGGATGAATTCATGCTCGGTATGCCCGGCATCGGTCTCCACCTCATTCCTCAAGTCTGGAGGGGTCTTTTCCCCGAACCTATCCAGAGCATCAGCAGAAGTCATGGTGAATCGGATGAAGATGGTATCGATCCTTCCACGAGAGTTTTTGTCAATCCAGAAGTCCCACGGAGCAATAGTCTCAAATACGCATTCTCCATGCTCAACATCGTCATAGACCCATTCAGCGCTTGTTCCCTGAACGGCAGCATCCTTGGTTGCAAGCTTGTCCAGGGGATAGAAATTAGTCTTGTTCAGCTCTGCGAACATCTGGTTCTCGCTGACCTCTAGGTAGTCGTTCGCACCGTAGATGGTGTCAGACTCCTCAAAGTCCTCACCGACCACAGTGAGCTTGAACCAACGCATGGAGGGAGTGATGAGATTACCGTGGTAGCCGTTGATGAACGTGTCGAAAGCAAGAATACCAGCGGTGTTATACAGCTTCACCGCTTTTATCGGACTATTCTCGTTGCTGAATTCATTCATCCTATGCTGGACATAAGCACAAGCCTCCCAACGGAGAGATTCGGTCTTCTGACGGATGGTCTGAAGTCTGCTCCATTTGGCTGCAATGGCTTTCGCCAGCGGGTCATCACCCTGCTTTTTTATCGGCTCTCTTCGGCCAAGATAGTCCTTGGAACCATTATCGAGACCAACTACTACAGTATTCATGGACTCAGTGTAGAAAAATGCAATAAGTCAATGTTGTTGCGAGGTAACGTGAATAAATTGTACTAAAAGCACAATATGGTGGTAAAATATATGCAAAATTGGAGGTGTGTATGAGTGAGGACAATGAGAAACAATCGATGGGTTGTGGTGCTATTATTGGTATTGGACTCGGAGTGTTAGTACTAATATTCATTATCATCTCGGCTCAAGGAGCTAAGATGATAGCGGATGAAGAGAAGAACTGGAAAACAATAGACTGGTCATCGGATGCGTACTATGCTGCACAACATTTTGTAGAGGAGTCTCTTAAATCTCCAAGCTCGGCAACATTCCCAAGACCAAGCAACTCCGAAGTAAAAATTGAAAAACAAGGTCAAACACAACAGTATATAGTGTCTGGATACGTAGAGGCATCAAACTCATTTGGTGCGATAATTAAAACTCGCTACATGGCAAGAGTTGAAAGAAGCTCATACGAAAAATGGAGGCTCATCACCCTTAACTGGTTCTAGATTGGCTCATAAGATACTGGAATTGCGTCCTCAAACTTCAGCCCACGGCCTTCGAGCAAGGACCTGACCTGGTTCTCGACAGACACCGGATCGGGGAAAACCATCTGCGAGCCTGTCTCCGTATCAGCAATCCTTGACAGTGAGTCCAGGGCATCATCGTGAGCGCAGAAAGGATAGGGGATGTACTCTTCCCGGATGAAGGATGACATCATGTCTTCCCTCATTCCCTCCCAGTTGTAGTGCCAGGCATCCTTGCAGAGCCAGATACGCCGTTCACGGAAGATAGGCTCAAGCGCATCGATTCTCTGGCCCTTCGCAGTAGAGGCTCCGACAGGGTTGATTGCGAAGCGATAGTTTCTCTGGTTCATGACATACTGGATATGCTCAATATCAGACTGCATGGACACCTTCTCGTAGAACACGATGGGCTTTCTGTTTCGGTAGGTGAACTGCTGAACGAGTTGGAAGAGCATATTCGTCTTCCCGGTGAGGTCGAACTTGTCACGGATGATATCCAGGACGTAATAGTTTCGGTCAGCACCGAGTCCGATCACCCACATGGTTGTGTAGTCAGCTTTCTTGGACTTGGTTCCGGCGGGGTCAACGATGATGTACGTGTTGAGGTTTGCCATGCTCTGGCCGTCCCATATCTGGAGCCACTCCTTGCTGAAGCCCATCGTGGAGGCTTGCTTGGGGTCACACATCATCTGGGAGGCGAAGACACCACTGCCCATTGCCTTCTTTTTCAGCTCAATGGTCTCACGATCATACAGAACAGGATTCCCACGCTCATCGACACAAGGGTACATACGAAGCTTGGCAAAGCCAGATTCGATGATGGTCTGATATGTATCAGCATAGTGGTAGCGAGTCCCGATGATACGAACACGAAGATTGCCGGAGGAGCCTGTATTCAAGCTCATTTGCCACTGCTTCGTGGTCTTGGCGATCATTTCAGGGGAAGTGACAGAATCAGGCGTAACAACGTCATCGTATATGAGTAGATTGTAGTGACCACCAGTACGCTGACCAATGACCAACCCAGACGCTTCAACAGTGTTTTCCTTCGCATTGGATTTCCTCTTTACACGGATGCCGTCCTCAGACCAGATCATCTTTTGACGGTCCCCATTGGAGTCAATCCAGTAGGGTTTGGACACGTCATCGAAGAGAATGTCCGGGAACAGGTCTATGAGCTTGCGATTCCCCTCAAGGACAAGCTTGATCTGACGAAGAAACTTGGTGGCCGTAGAACTGGAGTATGAGTAGATACAGACAGTTATCTCCGGGTCCACCAAAATGTCTTGAACTGTTTTGAGGAAAGTAATTAGGGTCGATTTGTAATGATCCCTGGCCCATATATCTATGTACCCATCCGGCTCTGCCTGGACCTCCATACAGCGCTCGTACAGCCAATCCCTGTAATGAGGAATGCCGTTCTGGTCTGTGATGTGGTCTATGTCAGTCCTGCCGAGGACGTAGGTGGCGAGGAAGAAGATGTCATTGCGGCACATCATCCTCATCCACTCAGTCAAGGTCCCCTTTCGCTCTGCCTGAGCCATGAGGGACCTGATCTGTTGGTGATACTCAATCCTTGTCAATGCGAAGGCCTCTCAATCACCTTGCAGTAGGGGAATATCATTCCTTTGCCTTCTTGGGTTCGGGGATGCCCTTGACCTCGATAGCCTTCTTCTTACTTTGCTCAAGGAAGAACTTGGTCTGCTCCTCAAGGTCTTCTGCAAGCTTCTGCTCAACAGGCTTCTCTTCTTTCTGTTTGTTGTCAGCCTCAGCGAGTCCGAGAATGTTCACCAGCACCTTTGCAGCTTCGATCTGGTTCTTGAACGTGATGGGGACATCAACCACCTGCCCCTGCTTGGTCACAAACTGGCTGGACAACTCTCCGTTGAACATCTTGGTAAGACGCTTCACAATAGCCTTGGAGTCGATCAGATTCTCTTCTGCAAGCTCCCTGCGCCGTCTTTCGATCTCTTCCTTTACCTTGGGTAGGTTATAGAGCTTGGCTGCGCTGCTGGTCACTGTAGAGCGTTTACCCTTACCCTTGTAACCGCACTTCATCATCGCCTCTCGCTTGTTCCCACATTTCATGTATTCGTCAATGAACCGAAGCTGATATTGGGTAAGCTCGACTAACGTAGGCTCCTCATGGTCTTCCATTTTGCCCTCCTGGATAAACCATAAAGAAAATCCCCTCATGAGAAGGGGATGGAGGTGTTGAGTAGCACTTTATTATATAGCAGTATTTGCACGGTCAGCTGAGAAGAAAGTTG
>LVBG01000055.1 GCA_001603115.1 Spirochaetales bacterium Spiro_05 | reverse complement strand
ATGGGTCGTCACAGCGAAGGTGCGATGGGGATGCTGGAAATTCTTCCTGCGTTCCGCCGCAGAAGTCTGGGTTCTGAATTGGAGAAAGCATATATCAACCGGCTTCTGGATGCTTCCATCACCCCGTACTGCCATGTAGTAGAGACCAATGAGGCCAGCCTGAAGCTGCAGAAGAAGCTTGGATTGGTGTTCTCGGAGGAGAAAGTCCATTGGTTTAATTAATATTTATACAATATTTTCGAAATAATATGCATAGATACTGGTCAAGGTCGGCAATTACTGTATAATTATACCACTATCACGTAAGGAGGATGGTATGCTACACGTTGGAGTCATCGGGGCCACAGGCTATGCAGGATCGCAGCTTGTCGCTCTTCTTGCAAACCACCCATTGGTTGAAATTACCTATCTCGCTTCCCACTCCTATGCGGGAAAGCGTTTCTCGGATATCTATCCCTCCCTCTTCTCCAGTTGTGATCTGCTGCTTGAGGAAGAGGATATCGAAGAAGCGAGCAAGCGTTGTTCGGTTCTTTTCCTTGCTCTTCCCCATGCTATGGCAAGCAAATTGGTTACCCCTGCCATTCTCGAGCGATGCATCATCATCGATCTTGGCGCTGACTACCGCCTCAGCGATGCATCGGTGTACGAATCCTGGTACAAGACCACCCACTTCAGCAAGGATCTGCTGGATCAGGCTGTCTATGGACTCTGCGAACTCAAGCGCGAGCAGATTGCCAAGGCAAACCTCATTGCCAATCCCGGGTGTTATACCACCACCAGCATCCTTACCCTTGCCCCCTTGATCGCAAAACAGCTCGTAGATCCGACCAGCCTGATCATCGATGCTGCAAGCGGGGTGAGCGGAGCAGGCAGAAGTGAGAAGATCGACTCGCTCTTTTGCGAGTGCAATGAGTCCTACAAGGCATACGGGGTGACCAACCATCGTCATACCCCGGAGATCGAGCAGGAGTTGGGTTTGCTCAACCAGGCTCCGCTTTTGGTACAGTTCACCCCCCATCTGGTACCCATGAACCGGGGCATCCTTGCCACCTGCTATGCGAACCTGAAGGAAGGGGTTGGTGAAGAGGATATTTCCAAAGCATACCAAGACTTCTATGCAGATGAGCATTTTGTCCGCCTGCTCGGCCAAACACTGCCTGAGACGCGATTCGTGCGCAATACCAATACCTGTGCCATCGGATGGAAGGTGGACAAGCGTACGAACCGAGTGATTGCCATCGGTGCAATCGACAACCTGATCAAGGGTGCTGCCGGTCAGGCAGTGCAGAATATGAATATCCGGTGCAACCTTGGGGAGGCTACGGGCCTTCCTTCCACGGTTGCCAGCCCCCTCTAGGAGGAGTGTATGCAGATGATTGACGGCGGAGTTACCGCCAGTATCGGATTTTCGGCCAATGGCGTTGCCTGTGGCATCAAGAAGCGCAAGAAGGACATGGCTCTGGTGGTCAGTGAAAAGCCCTGCACGTTTGCAGGCAGTTTCACCACCAACCTGGTAAAGGCGGCCCCGGTACTTTGGGACCAGAAGCTGGTGGCTTCCTCAAAGTCTGTGAAGGCTCTGGTGGTCAACAGCGGCAATGCCAATGCCTGTACTGCTGCTCAGGGCGAGCAGGATACCCAAACCATGGCAGCTCTTGCCGCCAAAGAGTTGGGATGCACTGAGGAGGAAGTCCTTGTCTGTTCGACCGGGGTCATTGGGGTTCCGCTTCCGATGGATAAGATTGCGGCCGGCATCAAAGCCTGTGCTGCTGTTCTCTCTTCCACGCGTGAAGCTGCCTTGGAGGCAGCACAGGCCATCTGCACCACCGATACGTTTACCAAGGAGGTGGCGCTCGAGCTTACCATCGAAGGCAAGACTGTTCACATCGGCGGCATGGCCAAGGGCTCGGGGATGATCCATCCGAACATGGCCACTATGCTCAGTTTCATCACCACCGATGCTGCCATCTCCAAGGATGTGCTGCAAACGCTGCTTGGTTCCTCGATCCAGGACAGCTACAACATGATCAGTGTCGATGGCGATACCTCCACCAACGATACGGTCCTGGTGCTGGCCAATGGGATGAGCGGAATCTCACCCCTCTCTCCCAGCCACCCTGAGTGGGAGGTGTTTGTAGAAGCATTTTTGGAAGTGCATACCTCCCTTGCCAAAGCCATCGTGCGCGATGGGGAAGGCGCAGGTAAGTTCCTGGAGGTTCAGGTCAAAGGCGCAATGGACAAAATCACCGCCCAGACCCTCGCCCGTTCGGTCATCACCAGCAGCTTGGTCAAGACTGCCTTTTTCGGCAGCGATGCCAACTGGGGTAGGATCCTCTGTGCGATGGGGTATAGCGGGGCATCCTTCAACCCCAGTGGTATCGATCTCTTCTTCTCCTCTGCGAAGGGAACAATCCAGGTGGTGAAGGGTGGAACTCCGCTTCCCTTCGATGAGCATCTTGCTAAGAGCATCTTGCTTGAGAAGGAGATCGTCACGCTGGCGCAACTCTCTGACGGGGATGGGGAGGGGACAGCCTGGGGCTGCGACCTCTCCTACGAGTATGTCAGGATCAATGGAGATTACAGAAGTTGAAAAACCATAGGATGGAAACGGAGATTCTCAAGGCTGAGGTGCTCATTGAGGCAATCCCCTACATCAGGAGGTTTGCCGGCAGCACAGTGGTCGTGAAATACGGTGGTTCGGCGATGGTGGACGAGAAGCTCAAGCGCTCGGTCATCCAGGACATCGCCATGCTCAAGTACATCGGCCTCAAGCCGGTGGTGGTGCATGGAGGGGGCAAGGAGATCACCAGCTTGCTGGAGCGTTTGGGAAAGCAGAGCCAGTTTTTGGACGGGCTTCGTGTTACCGATGAGGAGACTGCCAAGGTGGCAGAGATGGTGCTCTCGGGCTCCATCGGAAAGGCTCTGGTCGATGAGCTCCAGATGGTAGGCATCAGCTCGGTGGGTATCAGCGGCAAGGACGGAAGAAGCCTGCTCTGTTCCAGGAAACTGGATGAGAAAGGCAGGGATCTTGGCTTTGTCGGGCAGATCGACAGCGTGGACACCACGCTGCTGGAAACGCTGCTTGCCAACAACTTTGTTCCGGTTGTCTCTCCGGTCGGGGTTGATGCAGCGGGCAATACCTACAACATCAACGCAGACTACGCAGCGAGCGCGGTTGCCGGCTCGCTTTCAGCCCAGAAGCTGATCTTTCTCACCGATGTGGAGGGGATTCTCAAGGACAAGGACGACCCGGCCAGCATCCTCAGGACACTCAGCGAACAGGAAGCCCTTGGCTATATTGCCGATGGGACGATCAAGGGGGGGATGATCCCCAAGGTCCAGTGCTGTCTCGACGGCTTGGACAAGGGAGTGGAGAGCGTGCACGTCCTCGACGGACGGGTGCCGCACGCAATCCTGTTGGAAATCTTCACCACCAAGGGTGTTGGCACCATGGTCACCAAGGAGAAACAGGCATGAGTATGCAAACGACGATACAGAAAGGAAAACACTATCTGCTGGATACCTACAGTCAGGTTCCGGTGGTCTTCAAGGGTGGGGAGGGAATGTACCTCATCGACGAGGAGGACAAACGCTATCTCGACTTTGTCGGTGGCATTGCCGTCAATGCCCTGGGGTACCACGACAGCGGGCTGACCACAGCCTTGCAGAAGGTGCTGGACCAAGGGTTGTTGCACTGTTCAAACCTCTACTTCAATACAGAGGCGGTAACAGCTGCTGAGAACCTTTGCAAGCTTGCACAGATGGACCGGGTCTTCTTCTGCAACAGTGGGGCCGAGGCCAATGAGGCTGCCCTGAAACTTGCCCGCAAATTCGGCCACAAGAGCAGCCCCATCCGCACCGGCATCATCTCGATGGTCCACTCCTTCCACGGAAGGACCTATGCTGCGATTACGGCAACAGGGCAAGAGAAGTACCACAAGCACTTCGATCCGCTTCCCCAAGGCTTCTCGTATGCTGCTTTCAATGATTTGGAGAGTGTCAGTTCCCTGATCGATGAGACTACCTGCGCCATCATCGTTGAGCCGATCCAAGGGGAAGGGGGCATCGTCCCTGCCTCCAAGGAGTTCCTGCAAGGTCTGCGCGCCTTGTGTGACCAACACAACCTCCTGCTCATCTATGATGAGGTGCAGTGCGGTATGGGGCGCAGCGGAAAACCGTTTGCCTACCAGGCGTATGAGGTTCAGCCCGATGTGCTGACCACCGCCAAAGCCTTGGCCGGCGGGGTGCCTGCCGGAGCCATGCTGACGGTGGGCAAGGCAAACCGCGTCTTTGAGCCTGCAGACCATGCATCCACCTTCGGGGGCAATGCCTTGGCCATGGCGGGGGTCAACGAGATGACCCGTCGTCTCTCAGATCCCGCCTTCCTTGCACATGTCGAGGAGATGGGAGCCTACTTGCGCACTGAGCTTGAAACATTGGTGGTGAGCTATCCCACCCTCTGTACTTCCGTGAGGGGGATGGGCCTTATCAACGGGTTGGTCCTGACGGTCAGTCCACGCACGGTGGTGGATGCTTGCTTTGCCCAAGGCTTGCTGGTAGCCAGTGCCGGGTATGATGTGCTTCGCTTCGTTCCTCCCTTGGTGGTGCAGAAGCAGGATATCGACCTAGCGTTGGAAATCGTGAAGAAGGCTCTTGCATCTTTGCTCTGAAGCAGATACCATCCTTCCAAGAACAAAGGCGTTCCAAACCCTAACGGGCGAGGAACGCCTTTTTTATGTGTGGAGGTAGCGCATGTGTGGATTTGTAGGGATGTTTGACATGCAAGCAAAGGCGATGAGTCAGCGTTCGACCCTGTTGGCGATGTCCAGAAAGATTCGTCACCGCGGTCCTGACTGGTCCGGTGTCTTTGCATCAGAGAAGGCGATCATTTGCCATGAGCGTCTTGCAATCGTCGACCCGTTGTCAGGAGGTCAACCGCTGTACAGCAAAGATGGTAATCTGGTGCTGGCAGTCAACGGGGAGATCTACAACCACAAGGAAATCCGAAAGCGCTATGAGGGCACGTATGAGTTTCTGACCCAGAGTGACTGCGAGGTCATCCTCGCCCTCTATCAGGACAAGGGTCCCGATTTCCTGGAAGAACTGAACGGAATCTTTGCCTTTGCCTTGTATGACCGGACCAAGGAGACCTTCCTTATCGCCCGTGACCATATCGGCATCATTCCGCTCTATCAGGGGTGGGATGCAGAGGGCCGCTACTATGTGGCCAGTGAGCTGAAAGCCTTGGAAGGGGTCTGCAGTGCCATCGAGCTTTTTCTGCCCGGCCAGTACTACTACAGCCAAGATGGACAGGCCAAGCAGTGGTACTCCCGCTCCTGGACCAGCTACGACGTGGTGAAGGACAATGGCGGCAGCATAGAGGAAGTACGCACAGCCTTGGAGGCTGCGGTCAAGCGCCAGCTCATGAGCGATGTTCCCTATGGGGTATTGCTCTCCGGAGGTCTGGACAGTTCCATCATTGCCGCGGTGACGGCACGCTACGCCCAGAAGCGGGTGGAGAGTGATGACCAGGAGACGGCCTGGTGGCCGCGCCTGCACTCCTTTGCCATCGGGTTGGAAGGTTCACCGGACCTCAAGGCAGCCAAGATTGCCAGTGAGTACCTTGGTACGGTCCATCACGAGGTGCACTTTACCATCCAGGAAGCCCTGGATGCCCTCAGTGATGTCATATACCATCTGGAGACTAGTGATATCACCACGGTACGGGCGGCAACGCCGATGTATCTCCTGGGGCGGGTGATCAAGTCGATGGGCATCAAGATGGTGCTCAGTGGGGAGGGCAGTGATGAGCTCTTCGGAGGCTATCTCTACTTCCACAAGGCTCCCGATGCACGCGAATTTCATGAGGAGACGGTGCGCAAGCTGAGCAAGCTCCACTTGTATGACTGTCTTCGCGCGAACAAATCACTCGCCGCGTGGGGTGTTGAGGGGCGCGTCCCCTTCCTGGACAAGGTCTTCATGGATGTGGCGATGAACCTTAACCCGGATCTCAAGCTCTGCCCAATTGCCGGTGAGCACAAGCGCATCGAAAAGTGGATCCTGCGGGAGGCGTTCAAGGAGTATCTTCCCCCTGAGATCGTCTGGAGGCAGAAAGAGCAGTTCAGCGATGGGGTTGGGTACAACTGGATTGATACGCTCAAGAGCATGACGGCAAACCTGGTCAGTGATGAGCAGTTTGCCCTTGCATCCAAGCGCTTCCCGATCCACACGCCCGCCACCAAGGAAGAGTACTACTATCGCTGTCTCTTTGCTTCACACTTCCCCAGTGAGAGTGCGGCGCGCTGTGTTCCCCGCGAGGACTCGGTTGCCTGTTCCACGGCAAAGGCTTTGGAATGGGATCTTGCCTTCCGTAAGATGAACGAGCCAAGTGGCCGTGCAGTTGCCGGTGTGCATGATGATGCGTATGCTCAGAATGCTTGAAGCAGGGCTTTGAAGGTTCCTTGCTCACTGAGGATCGAAAGTCCGAGGAAGATGAAAACGACCGGTACCAGGACTGAGGAGAATCGTGTGAGCAGGAGCCGTACCTGAGGGAGGCCTGCCAGCAGGGCAGAGAGTGCGAAGAAGAGCAGGATCATGAGGGCGAAGACTCCGAGGGCAAGATACAGGTCGCCTCTCTCCAAGAGTGTGAACCAGGGGATGTAGATGCCCAGGTTGTCCGCCCCGCTGGCAATGGTCACGGCCGAGACGGTTGCCAGCAGGCTCTTTTTCCGATTTTTCTGAGATGCTTCTTCCCCGTCCTTGCTGACCAGGCTCTTGATGCCCAGAAAGAGAGGCAGCAACCCGAGCAATCCTATTGCCCACCCTTGCAGCAGCCTGGTGGCAAAATAGGCGCCAAACAGGCTGATGATCACCAAGATTCCGATTCCCACGAACTGTCCTCCCAAAATGGAGAGGCTCTCACTCTTCTTGCCAGCTTGTGCCTGAAAGAGCATAAGGAGCACCAGATCGTCGATGCTGGTTGAGATGAAGATGACCGACGCAGTCACGAGTATCGATTGCATGATGTGTGCATACTCTTCTTCGGCAGGGAAAAGGTCAAGCTGTCTTGACAAAGAGTAACCTATTACCTAATATACGTAACCAGTTACCTAGAGGAGACGTTATGGACACCCACATAATGCAAGCACATCTTTTCGGCTCTCTGTTCCTGCTAGCCAACCATCTGCAACTGGTAGGTGACCGGCTGGATGAAGCGATTACCACCAAGCAGTGGCTGCTGCTCGCAGTCCTGCTCAAGCAGCCGAATGCCAAGACAACTCTTTCAGAGCTTGCTTCCCAGTTGGGCAGTAGCAGGCAGAATGTGAAGAAGATGGCCTCAATCCTGGAAGAGAAGGGCTTTCTGAGTCTCAGGCAGTCCGAGCAGGACAGGCGGGTTGTGGAGCTGAGTCCTACCGAGGCATGCTTGGTTCACTTAAGGGGAAGGGAGGAAGCAGAACGAGAGTTCCTGCACTTCTTTTACAAGGGTTTTTCCGATGAGGAATTGAAGACCTTGGTACAGCTTTTGGATCGGTGGCATGGGAATCTGAGTGAGATGGAGTCGAAGTATGCGAAGGAGCAGTAAGGTGGTGGCGATTGTTGGTATTCTGCTGGTGGCGGTGATTCTCGTGATGCTTCTTCTTCCTTCAACAGTGCAGCGCAAGTTCTCCCGTATTGAGCAGGATTTCCTTGCAACCATGGCCTCTTCCCAAGGACTCTTCACCTTGGAGGATCTTGAGGATAAGCCTCAGGCGGTGAGAGATTTCTTCCTCAAGGGAGGGTATATCGGAAAGCCGAAGATGAGCGGTCTGAAGGCGGTGTTCGAGAAAGCCGACTTCTCCCTCGGTCAGGGCAAGGATTGGGTGGTCATCACCTATACCCAGCTCAATGGCGCCGAACAACCACTGCGATACGCCCAGATTCTCTCTTCCATCCATCACCTTCCCTTCGAAGGCTTGGACTCCTATGTACAGGGGGTGGGGGCAATGGAAGGCTATCTTGCCAAGTTCTTCCGCCTCTTCAACCAGAAGGGTGAGCACATGGACAGGGCGTGCTTGGTCACCTACCTTGCCGAGGCCTTCTTCCTTCCCTCGGTCGCCTTGAGTCCGCTCATTGAGTGGGAGGAGCTGTCCGCACTGGAGGTCAAGGCAACCATCCGTGCCTTTGGCATGGAGGGAAGCGGGGTGTTCACCTTCGCAGAGACGGGAGAGATGCTGAGCTTCACCACTGACGATCGCATGGCGGCTGGGTTTGACGGCTCGCTGCAGCAGGTACGCTGGACGGCAGCGTGTTCCGACTACCGAAGTGTCGAAGGACTCTCTGTTCCCTCTACGCTGAAGGCAACCTGGCACTATCCTGAGGGGGACCTGACCTACTTTGATGGGAAGGATGTGAAGATCAGCTATCTCTATTGAGAAATACTCAAGTGACAAACAATGAGTACCTGTTCCACATTCCTGCGCGCAATACCCACTAGCACCTCAAGTTGGTGGGTGTTCGGGTGTATGCAGGAAATCGTGTTTTGCATAGAAAGAACAGGTGGTATGGAAACGGTTTTCACTGCATCAGCTTTGCTGCAATGAGGCCCTCGATGAGGTGGCGGTTTTCGCTGAGTACCAGATTGTGTTCCAGCTTGAGATCAGCTATGGCGTACTTCCCCTTTGATTCAACAATCCGCTCCAGTGCCATGACGGTATAGTACCCCTGCAAGGTGGGACTCTGGTCGATGACTGCAGAGAGCAGGCGCGTCTTCAGGTGCCTGATCGCCGAGTTGTCAAGATCGTGGAGGATGGTGACGAAATCGTGGTTGGGAAGGCACTCCAAGGCGTGGAGAAAGTCGGTGTTGAAGGCTGAGATCATGTAGATGGCCTGTACTTGGTCCTGATACTGCTTGATGAGTTCCAGGATCTGGTTGTCCTGATACCCCACCTGGAGTTTGGTGCTGAAATATTCAGTATGAATGGTGACGGTTGGAAAATTCTCTTTCATGAAGGAGAGAAACCCGTCGAGCCGCAGCTTGTTGATATCCGGTCCGCGTCCCTGCAGTTGCCCTTCCTCATCACACAACAGCACCAAGACCTCCTTCTTTGCAGACAACTGGAGGGTGCGGGCGATGAAATCCGCAGCCAAGCGGCCTCCACTGCGGTAATCGCAACCAATGAAAGTCCTGCGGTTGCTTGTCTGGCTGTCCACATTGAAGGTCACATAGGGGATGTTTGCTTTCTCGATGCATGCAAGGATGGCCTGCATATCATACTTTCGCTGATAGACAAGCCCTATGGCATCCAAGCCCTTTTCCAACTCTTCTTCGAGTACGGAGAGGTAGGCTTGGGTATCCTGCTCGGGGATGCGATGGTAGGTTGTTTCGTAGTTGAAGGCTTTGAGCTGCTGCGCCGCTACCTGCACCCCTTTCTCGATCTCATCCCAGAAGTAGTGGGGAAGGGAGGATGAGAAGAGAGCCAGGCGATGGGTGGTATTGCGAACCAGTACTTGGCTCGCCCTGTGGGGCTCATACCCGTTCTCCTTGGCATAGGTGAGGATGCGCATCCTCAGGGATTCGGACACATAGCCGGTGCCATTGAGCGCACGACTCACACTCATGAATGAGACTCCGAGTTGTTTGGCTATTTCCTTCTGTGTCAATCCCATAGTTTTCCTGCAAACTCCTGCAATTCCGAATATCTTCTCACAACAATGATTTCGTTGACAACCATATATTCGTGTGTTATACGTATAACATACCAGAGTATTTTGAATCTTGGTACAAAAAAAGGAGAAACGTTATGAAAAAGATGCTGTTCGTAGTAATGGCCGTCCTGTTGGCCTTCAGTCCGCTCTTTGCAGCTGGACAGCAGGAACAGGCAGCCGGTCCTGTTACCTTGAACGTGTTGTTCTACAGCCCCGAGCTCGCTGAGCAGTACAATGATATGGTAGCAGCCTATAAGGCAGAGACTGGGGTCACCCTTGACATCACCGTCCTGCAGACCGACTACCGCTCGGTGCTCACCAGCCGCCTGAACTCCGGCGATGTCCCTGACATCTTCATGAGCAGCGCATATGCAGACAACTCCACCTACAAGGATTATGTCTATGACCTGACCAATGAGGACTTCATCAAGAAGATTGAGCCCTCCGCCCTCCAGGGTGTAATTGTTGATGGCAAGGTCCTTGGCTATCCGTTCCTCGTACAGTCCCACTCCTTCATCTATAACAAGAAGGTGTTTGCCGACAACGGAATAACCACCCTTCCCAAGACCCTTGCTGACTTTGAGGCCGTTTCCAAGAAATTGCAGGCCAATGGGGTACAGCCCTTCGCCACCGGTTTCAAGGAATTCTGGGTACTGCCGCAGACTGCCTGGCAGGCCATTGCGAACGTTCCTGCAGAGAACTACGGTGGGTATGAGAACTTTGTCGCCAAGCTCAATGCAGGCGAGCTGAAGTTCAAGGATATTCCCCAGATGAGCCAGGTATTCGATCTGCTCGACCTGATCAAAAAGTACGGCGGACCGAAGCCCAATGAATCTGACTTCAATGACCAGACCTCCTCGCTCGCAACCGGCAAGGTTGCCATGATCCATCAGGGCAACTGGGCAGAGGACTCCATCCGCAAGACCAACCCTGAAGTTGAGATTGGCTTCCTCGTAGGTCCGATCGGCAACAATGCAGCAACCGCCGGCATCATGTTCGACTCCAACCAGACCATCCGTATCGCCAAGGACGGCAAGAACCTCGATGCAGCCCTTGATTGGCTGAGATGGCTGACCACCAGCGAGTATGGCAGAAACTGGATCCCCGGCAAGGTCAAGCAGCTCTCCCCGATCATCGGTGCAGCAGCTCCCGACTCCCAGATTGCAAAGGAAACCTCTGCACTTCTGGCTTCCGGCACCCCAGGGTATCCCTGGTTCTACCAAATGTTCCCCACCGGAACCGAGCAGCAGCTGGGAGCAATCCTCCAGGGCTATTGCGCTGGTATCACCAACAGGGCACAGACGCTCGATGCTCTTGACTCCGCCTATGCAAAGATTGCAAAGGCTGCCCAGTAACTGATTCTCACCTTCGATTGTGGCCGGAAGTCTCTCTTCCGGCCACTGGATGGAAAGCATGACACCACTGAAACGAAAACAATGGGACAGGGCCCTGACCTTTGCACTGTTCACCCTGCCTGCACTCGCGGCCATCCTCATCTCTGTGGAAATACCTTTTCTCATGAGCGTATTTTCCTCCTTCACCAAGTGGAATGGCTTGGATCGCGCGCAGACCTTCATCGGCCTTGAAAACTACAAGGAACTCTTCCTTGATGACCTTGATATGTGGAAAGCCTTCGGCTTCACCCTTCGTCTGACCTTGGGCAGCGTACTAGTCGTCAACCTGTGCGCACTGCTACTGGCAGTCCTGCTGGACAGTGATATCCGAGGCAAGAATGCATTGCGCGCCGCCTTCTATGTGCCGAACATCGTCAGCCTGATCATCATCGGCTACATCTGGCGCTTCATCTTCTCCGCCGGCTTTGAGTCCTTCTTCCAGACAACCGGCTTGGACTTCTTCATGTTCAGTTGGCTGGGTGATGTGAACCTTGTCTACTTCAGCGTCCTCATGGTTTCGGTCTGGCACTCTCTGGGTTTCTACCTGGTCATCTACATAGCAGGGCTGCAGACGGTTCCCAGAGACCTCATAGAAGCATCCATGATCGATGGGGCGGGGAGAGTGGTACGCTTCTTCCGCATCACCCTTCCGCTCATCATGAGCGCAATCACGGTAAGTGTGTTCCACTCACTCTCCAACGGCTTGAAGGCCTTCGATGTCATCTTCAGCCTTACCAACGGGGGGCCGGGAAACTCGACGACCACCATAGCCCTGGATATCTACCGTACCGCCTTTGTGATCAACCGCTTCGGCTACGGGACGGCCAAGTCGGTCGTGCTCTTCCTGATGATCCTCATCCTCTCAATCTTCCAGGTACGCCTGTTCAAGAGCCGGGAGGTGGAAGTATGAAAAAGTATACCCCCGCTTCCACCTTCACCACGCTCATCCTCTCCGTGGTGGCGCTCTTCTACCTCTATCCGCTGTTCTTGGTGGTGATCAACTCGTTCAAGACCTTCAGTGAGATCACAAGCAATGTGCTTGCATTGCCAAAAAGTCTTGTGTTCGAAAACTTTTCCAACGCGTTCCGCATCATGAACTACCCCCAGTACTTCCTCAACACCTTGTTGGCAACAGCAGTGGGGGTGAGTGGGGTGGTACTGGTAAGCTCCATGGCCGGCTACAAGCTCTCCCGGACAAAAACCCGCTACAGCTTTGTCATGTTCATGGTCCTCATTGCACCCATGATGATACCGTTCCACTCCTTCATGATCAGCTTGGTGAAGGTGGCCAAGGAGTTGCACCTCATCGGTTCTCCCTTGGGCCTTGGTGTCCTCTACTGGGGATTGGGAGCCTCCCTGGCTCTCTTCATGTACCATGGGGCGGTGAAGTCGGTCCCCCAGGAGCTGGATGACTGTGCGCTCATCGATGGGGCAGGCCCGCTTCGAGCCTTCTTCCAGATCATCTTCCCCTTGCTGCAGCCGGTGACCGTCTCGGTCATCGTCATCAACACGATGTGGATGTGGAATGACTTTCTCCTGCCGCTCTTGGTGCTCAGTGGGTCGAAGAAATCACTGACTCTCCAGCTTGCAGCCTACAACTTTTTCGGTCTCTACAAGGTCGATTGGAACTTCGCCATGGCCGGCGTCCTGTTGACCATCCTCCCTGCGGTTATCTTCTACTTGAGTCTGCAACGCTACATCATCAAGGGAATGGTCGCAGGAGCTGTGAAAACATAAGGGAGTACATCATGAAATTCAGGGATGGGTATTGGAATATCCGAAAGAACGTTCGCAACCTGAACAAGGTTGCCACCGTTGATGTCCGAAGCGAAGCGGGAAAACTCTCTGCCTTTGCAGCGGTCAAGAAGATTGAGCATCGGGGATCGACGCTCAATACCGCACTGCTTACCACCGAGATCACCAGTCCGCTGCCTGATGTGCTGCATATCAGGTCCTACCACTTCAAGGGAGCACACAACAAGGGGCCTCATTTCGACCTTGTCCCCGATACGAAGGATGCATTGGCCGTTGAACAGCACGATGCCTCATACACCGCTCGAAGCGGGAAGCTTTCGGTGGAAGTGGGAACAAGTGGCCCGATGGACCTCACCTTCCGTTACCAAGAGAAGCTTCTTACGGTTTCCCCCGGCCTTCTGGGTGGTCATGCGGTGGTTGATGAGACTGATGCCCATCAGTTCGAGTATCTCAATCTTTCGGTGGGAGAGACCCTGTATGGTCTTGGTGAGCGATTCACCCCATTCGTGAAGAACGGGCAGGTGGTGGATATCTGGAACGAGGATGGGGGGACAAGCAGCGAACAAGCCTACAAGAACATCCCCTTCTACCTTTCCTCGAAAGGATACGGGGTGTTGGTGAACAATCCTGGAAAGGTCTCCTTCGAGCTCTGCTCCGAGGTGGTCACCTCAGTCCAGTTCTCTGTTCCCGGTCAGTGTCTCGACTACTATCTCATCGCAGGGGATACCCTCAAGGATGTGCTCTCTTCCTACACCCTGCTCAGCGGACGCCCTGCCTTGGTGCCGCCATGGTCGTTCGGTCTGTGGCTTACCACCTCGTTTGTCACCAACTATGATGAGCAGACGGTGAACAGCTTCATCGATGGGATGGCCGAGCGTAAGATTCCCTTGCAGGTCTTCCACTTCGACTGCTTCTGGATGCAGGAGTTCCAGTGGTGTGACTTCCTGTGGGACAGGAACATGTTCCCCCAGCCTGAGGCGATGCTGAGGCGCTTGCATGACAAGGGCCTCAAGGTCTGTGTCTGGATCAACCCCTATATTGCCCAGAAGTCAGTCATGTTCGACGAGGGGATGGAGAATGGCTATCTGGTCAAGCTGGCTGACGGAAGTGTCTGGCAGTGGGACCGCTGGCAGGCCGGCATGGGCTTAGTCGACTTCACCAATCCCGAGGCGGTTGCCTGGTACCAGGGAAAGCTCAAGCTCCTGCTGGATATGGGAGTCGATACCTTCAAGACCGATTTCGGTGAGCGCATTCCCACAAACGTGGTCTACCACGACCACAGCGACCCGGACAAGATGCACAACTACTACACGTATCTCTACAACCAGACGGTTTTCGAGCTCCTGGAGAAGGAGCGTGGGAAAGGGAATGCCTTGGTCTTTGCACGTTCAGCAACCGTAGGTGGACAGAAATTTCCTGTGCACTGGGGCGGGGATTGCTCAGCCACCTATGAGTCGATGGCAGAGAGCATCAGGGGCGGCTTGTCCCTCAGCCTGTCTGGGTTTGGGTATTGGAGCCACGATATCGGAGGCTTTGAGAAGACTGCAACGGCAGATCTCTTCAAGCGATGGGTTGCCTTTGGGCTGCTCTCAAGCCACAGCAGGCTCCATGGCAACGAATCCTATCGTGTTCCCTGGAACTACGATGAGGAGGCCAGTGATGTACTGCAGCACTTTGTCAGGCTGAAGTGTTCCCTCATGCCCTACCTCTATGCCCAGGCATGCAAGACCCATAACGAAGGACTGCCCATGATGCGGGCCATGGTGCTTGAGTATCCACACGACCCTGTTTGTGCGTATCTTGATCGCCAGTATCTGCTCGGCGACTCTCTGCTGGTTGCCCCGATCTTCAGTGAGGAGGGAAGAACCCAGTTCTACCTGCCCGAAGGCAGATGGACGCACCTTTTGGAGAATGAGGAACTTGTGGGACATCGCTACTATGAGCGCTCCTATGACTACTTCAGTCTTCCGCTCTATGTGCGCGAAGGCAGCCTCATAGCTATAGGACGGGAGATGGAGAGCACCGACTACGATTTCTCCGACCAAGTCAGTTTCCATCTGTTCGCCCTTGAGGAGGGCAAAGAGGCCTCGTGTACGATTCATCGCCACGACGGATCGGTACAGGCGCAGATCACCGTTACCCATGCAAGGAAAGAGTACACGGTTGCGGTATCCGGGGAACTTGGAAGATGGTCGGTATGCCTTCGCAACGTGAAGGGCATCGAAACCACATCGGCTGGCAGTGTCATGGAGACGGAGATGGGTGCTGTGATAGCTTTCCAGTCCTCCGATCGGGCAGGAACAATTCGCGTGAAATGAGCGAAAGAAAACGTACTATGTGGGGCTTGGGATTTTCCCAAGCCCCTTGTTTCAGCCGATGGTATTCTTCAACACACCCAGGCCTTCGATGCGGATCTCCACCGTGTCACCGTGGTGCATCCCGCTGATGCCTCCCGGAGTCCCGGTGAGGATGATGTCCCCGGGCAACAGTGTCATGATCTGGGAGAGATAGCTTACCAGGAAGGGGACGGCGAAGATGAGGTTCTTCGTGTTGGACTTCTGCATGGTCTTCCCGTTCACCCTGCTCTCGATGGTCAGATTGGAAGGATCGACTTCGTCCGAGATGTAGGGACCGAAGGGGCAGAAGGTGTCAAAGCTCTTGGCCACCGTCCACTGGCCGGTCTTTGGCTGCAGGTCCCTGGCGGTGATGTCGTTTGCACAGGTGTACCCAAGGATGTAGGAACCGACTTCCTCGACGGATAGGTTGCGTGCCTTCTTGCCGATGACAATGGCAAGCTCAGCCTCATAGTCAAGCCGCTTGCACATGGCAGGGTATTCGATCACTCCCAGCGGAGCAAGGGCTGCAGTGGAGGGCTTGAGAAACACCACAGGCTCGGTGGGGATGGGAAGCTGGAACTCCTGGGCATGGTCACGGTAGTTCAACCCGATGCAGATGGCTTTTGAGTAGTCACAGGGGGTGAGCAGGGTGACCTCGGATGCCTTAAGCTGGACATCGGTCATGGTGTAGGTGCTGAAAGGGGAACCCTCGAGCACTTGGACGGTATCGTCGGTGAGCAAGCCGTAGCTTACCTTGTCTTGGTAGGTGAATCGCACGTATTTCATAGCCCAAGCATAGCAAAGAGAAGCGGGAAACACAATTGACAAACAGGGCGTTTCCCAGCACCGTAGAGAGTATGAAACGATATGCAAAATGCCCACTCTTCCGTACCTGCGGTGCCTGCCAGCTGATGGATTACTCCTACCAGCATCAACTCGACATGAAAATGCACCATCTGGAGGACCTGCTCGGGCAGTTTGCCCCGATCGCCCCAATCCAGGGGATGGAAGATCCGACCTGTTATCGCAACAAGATACAGGCAACCTTCGGCTATGACTGGAAGGGAAGCCTGGTCAGCGGCATCTATCGTGAGGGAACCCATCTCTTGGTTCCCATCCGTTCCTGTATGGTTCAGCATCCGCTTGCAGACAAGATTCTCAAGAGCATCCGCAACCTTGCCACCCGGTTTTCCATCTCACCCTATGATGAGGATGAGGGATTTGGTTATCTCAGGCATGTCTTGATCAAGATCAGCAACAAGACAGGGGAAGCCATGGTGGTTCTCATCTGCGGTCGCACTCCGCTTCCCTCCTCAGCAGACTTCATCGCCGCTTTGAAGGGGCAGCATCCCGAGATCACCACCGTTGCCCAGCAGCTGAATGCAGAGAAGACCAGCATGGTGCTTGGCAACGAACCGGTACAGGTTCTCTGGGGGAAGGGATACATCGAGGAGGAGCTTTGTTCTCTCACCTTCCGTATCTCTCCCACCTCCTTCTTCCAGGTCAATCCTACCCAGGCTGAGGTGCTCTATACCCTTGCAATGAGAATGGCTCGCCTTGAGAGTACCGACTTCGTCATCGATGCCTACTGTGGTACAGGGACCATAGCCCTCATTGCCGCAAAGAGCGGGGCAGGGGAAGTGTTGGGTATCGAGCTCAACGAAACGGCAGTCAGGGATGCAGAGGCCAATGCCGAGCGCAACAACTTGGAAAACGTACACTTCGTCACAGCCGATGCATCATCCTACCTGAAGGATTTGGCCAAGGAGAAAAAGGGCTGTGATGTGCTTTTTCTCGATCCTCCCCGCAGCGGTAGCGATGAACGGTTCCTGGCAGCAGCGATCAAGCTCGAGCCGAGGCGCATTGTCTACATCTCCTGCAACCCGAGGACCTTGGACCGGGATGTGCGCTACCTGCTGCGCTTCAGCGATTATCAGGTGAAGGGCATCCAGCCGGTGGATATGTTTCCCCATACCGATCATATCGAATGCGTAATAGGAATGCAAAGGAAAGATACGTAGAAATCCTTAATTTTCAACACTTTACGAACTATGTTACTTTTACTAAAGATGGTGATGATTTTAGAAATAAGGAATTGAGAAATAAAATCGAAGTATCAGTAGTTTTAGATATGGAGTGTGTAGATATGTTGATGTATGATTAAATTAAAATATTTAGCAATATTTATAACATGTAATTCTAATTAAATTAAGTATAAAAAGAAAAAGCCGTTTTCTTTATTGAAAAATAAAGTAAGCGGTTTTTTTGTACCCAAAATTGAAAGGAGGAAGAAATTTGAACGCAAAAATAATTGCCATCACAAATCAAAAAGGTGGTGTAGGCAAAACAACAACCTGTGCCAACTTAGGTATAGGACTGGCTATGGAAGGGAAAAAAGTTTTGCTTGTAGATGCAGATCCACAAGGCAGTTTATCCATTAGTTTAGGATTCCCACAGCCGGATAAGCTTCCAACAACCATTGCAACAGTAATGGGAAAGGTTATTATCGACACACCTATTGAGCCTAGAGAGGGCATCTTACAACATCATGAGGGAGTAGACTTACTCCCAGCAAACATTGAATTATCTGGTATGGAAGTATCCCTTGTTAATGCTATGAGCAGGGAAACCATACTTAAACAATACCTTGATACGGTAAAGAAAGATTATGATTATATACTTTTAGACTGTATGCCCTCTTTAGGTATGTTAACGATTAATGCCCTTGCTGCATCTGATAGTGTAATCATTCCTGTACAGGCTGATTATCTACCTGCAAAGGGATTAGAACAGCTTTTACAGACCATTGGAAAGGTACGCAGGCAGATAAATTCGAAACTAAAAATTGATGGTATTTTATTGACTATGGTAGATGGGCGTACTAATTTTGCCAAGGACATTAGCAGTCTAGTAAGGAAAACTTATGAAGGCAGTATTAAAGTATTTAAAGCAGATATACCTCGTTCAGTAAAGGCAGCAGAAATTAGTGCAGAGGGAAAAAGTATTTTTGCCCATGACCCAAAGGGAAAAGTTGCTGAAGGGTATGGTAATTTAACCAAGGAGGTGTTGAAAATTGAAAAGCTCCGCCAAAAACATAAAGCTGGCATCAGTAGATGATTTATTTTCCACAGAGGAAAGTAGGGCTGATGAAGCAAGGGAAAAGATAATTGAAATCCCTTTAACAGAATTACATCCCTTTAAAGACCACCCATTTAAGGTAATCGATAATGAAGCCATGTTTGATACAGCAGAAAGTGTTAAACAATATGGTGTATTAGTTCCAGCCATTGCAAGACCCCGTGATGAGGGTGGCTACGAACTTGTGGCAGGACACCGAAGGAAAAGAGCCTGTGAACTTGCAGAACTTGAAACAATGCCTGTCATAGTTCGCAACCTTGACGATGATGCCGCCATTATTATCATGGTTGACAGCAACTTGCAGAGAGAAAATATCTTACCAAGTGAAAGAGCCTTTGCATATAAAATGAAGTTATCAGCAATGAAAAGGCAAGCAGGTAGACCATCAAAAGAAAATAGTTCCCAAGTTGGGAATAATTTATTAGGAAAAAAATCAAGCGACCTTTTAGCTGAGCAAATTGGCGAAAGTAAAAATCAAATCTATCGTTACATCCGTCTTACTCACCTTATCCCAGAAATACTTTCGATGGTAGATGAAAAGAAAATAGCCTTCAATCCTGCTGTGGAACTATCCTTCCTTAAAGATGAGGAGCAAATTGACCTACTTGAAGCTATGGATATGGAACAGGCAACACCTTCACTTTCACAGGCACAGAGATTAAAGAAATTTAGTAATGAGGGGAAGTTAAGCCTTGGAGTTATGAGTGCCATAATGAGTGAAGAAAAGAAGGGGGACTTAGATAAGGTAACCCTTACAGGAGATAAGTTAAAGAGGTATTTTCCAAAATCATATACACCAAAACAAATGGAAGAAACGATTATTAAACTGCTTGAAGGCTGGCATAAAAAACGAATTAGGGATCAAGAAAGATAAACAATATTTAAGCAGGAAAAGAGGTGATATTTATGGCAGTTTTTAGAGTGGAAAAAACACGGGATTATACAGTGATGTCAAACCATCATTTAAGAAATACAGACCTTTCCTTAAAAGCAAAAGGCTTATTATCCCTTATGCTTTCTTTACCGGAGAACTGGGATTATACGACCAAGGGACTTGCCTGTATATGTAAGGATGGCATAGATAGTATTAACAGTGGTGTAAAGGAACTAGAAGTTAATGGATATGTGATTCGTAGGCGGTTAAGGAATGAAAAAGGGCAACTGACTACTACAGAATATACTATTTTTGAACAGCCTCAAAACCTTGATATAACTGATATACCACCTAAAGGGGAAAATCCAATACTGGATAATCCCATCTTGGATAATCAAGCACAGGAGAAACCTATATTGGAAAATCCAATCTTGGAAAAACCTAAACAGGCTGAGCCTATCTTGGGAAACCCCCACCAATTAAGTACTAATATATTAAATACTAATTCATTAAATACTGATTTATTAAATATGGAGGTATCAAATCCTTATCCATCAAATCTGTATCAATCAAATAAAGAGCCACAAGAAAAAAAGATGAGATATGATGAGATTGGATGTGATAGCCCAGCAGAAATAAAAAAAATGGTTTTAGAAAATATTGAATATAGGTATATTAAAGATAATCGTAACTGCTCAGGTGTACCTTCCCAATCATGAGCAGGATGGCACTCTTTAGTGTTGTTCC
>LVBG01000054.1 GCA_001603115.1 Spirochaetales bacterium Spiro_05 | reverse complement strand
AGGACCTGAGAATTAAGTCCCGAAAGAAGCGGCTTCGCTACTCACATTGAAAAGAGCCTTGCATTATTAGGGATTGGCCTTGTTGCTCTTCCCACAGGCATTATCAGCTCCGGTTTTATGGAAGAAATAAAGCTGAACACCCTCAAGAATGCCACAAAAAGCCAAAACCAAATGAGATGCCCACATTGTGGGAAATCCCTTTCCTTACATGAGAAGGATGCAAATCCTGACTAGGGCATCTTCAATAACCGACAGAAACGACATTGGGGTACATAGGACTTCTTGGTATTTATTGATTATCCGCACACAACATCACTGAAGGAGGTATATGCCAAGAAAGATGCAATATAGATAATGTACCGTCTGCATAATATGTTGATTTTCAACCACAGGGGTGCAGTTACACGGCATGTTTGCATTTGAATCGACTACTGATACCGAATAATCTTGGCTCGAAGTAAAGTATTTGATAAGCGAGAATAATAGAAAGTCCATACAGCAACTGGTCATCTTGCACTACCCTATTAGTACAACTAACACCATAGGTTTTACTGGTGTCAATTTGTAACAGGAAGGTGACGGAAGGGCTTTACACAGAGCTTGAATCAATGGTAGACTAATTTACGTCGAGAATCTTAGATGCTTGATGTGTAAGGATTTACGATAAATTGAATTTAGCTCCTGTAGCTCAGCTGGATAGAGCACTTCCCTCCTAAGGAAGGGGTCGTGCGTTCGAATCGCGCCAGGGGCACTTACTGAAGGCTGTCGTTATTGCAACGGCAGCCTTCTTCATCAGTTGAGCTTTTGTACTGAATTTCGTATTTCCAACCGTATCGGGAGCTTGACCCTCACCTCTTCCACTTGCACTCCATGAATGAGCTTGACCAGCATCTGGATTGCCAGGGTTCCCTTTTTGCTTGAATCCTGGTGGACCGTGGTAAGACGTGGCTGGACAAGACGAGAAAAGATGTTGTCATCGAAACCGGTGATGGAGATGTCCTCAGGGACCCTGATCCCTTGCTCCTGGAGGAACGTGAGCGCCTCTGATGCATAGAAGTCGGAGGAGAAAGCCAAGGCAGTGTACCTATTGTTCTTGCCAGCTATCTCAAGATAAATTTTTTGCCGCTTCTTGCGGTCGTAGGGCAAAGGCCTGTTGGCATCGTCTGCAAGAACCAGGCCCTGTTCTGCAAAGGCATCCTGACAACCGGCAAAGCGTTCGGTATCACCACCGGGAAAAATGGGATTGCAGGGAAGAAACAGCATGTTTCTGTGCCCCATGGAGAGCAGGTACTTGGTCACCTCATATCCGCCCTTTCTGTCTTCCAGGCCAATATTGTGGTAGGGATGCTCATCATCCTCGAAAAAGCAGTCGATATAGACACAGGGAACATCAATGCTGGAGTTGATGACTCGGCAAATCTTGCCCGGAACCCATACCAAAATGAGGCCATCCATCTTCCATGCCTTGGAAAGGCGTACCACTTCAGCCTCATCACTGGTGGTATACAGCATCATATAGTAGCCGCTTTCCCGGATTTCGCGCTCCATCGCACCCAGGATTGCCGATGAGAACGGATCTTCCAGAACCGTCTCATTTTTTCTTGGTTCAGTGAACATGATGACACCGATGATCTTTGAATTGTTCTTCAGCAACATCATTGCACCCATATTGGGTGCATACTTCTCTTCTTCGATGATCGCTTGTACTTTCTCCCGGGTTTCGGCAGACACTTTGGCAGTCCGACCGTACAATACGTTCGCAACGGTAGTGGGACTCACTCCTGCTTTTCGGGAAATTTCCTTGATGGTAGCCATACGCCCCAGCATACAAAATTCAGCGGATGGAAGTATACCCCCATCCGCCGTCACTTCTTACTTCAAATACCCCAGCCACTTTTGCTGCTTGCTGATCACCCTATCCACCATCGCCTCCAGATGCGAAGCCTGATGAACCACGGGGTTTGCCAACAACGCTTGGATGGCGTACTCCCTCTTCTCATGAATGATTGCCTCGGCAGTAAGGTCATACACACTGGTATACCCGCGAAGCAGTCCAAGATAGCCCTTGGGCAGATCCGGCATCTTGATACCGTTCACCCCACTCTTATTGATCAATGCAGGTACTTCCACAACCAACCATGATGGCAAATCCTCAATAAGACCGAGGTTCTGCACATTGACTGCAGCCTCCTCATAGTTGGTGTTGCCAAGGATTCCGTCGATGATCGGGATGACCCGTTCACTGGTCTCAAGGCGAATTCCATGCGGCACTTCCTGACTGAGCATGATCTTGTAGACATCGTAGAAATCGAGGATACCACGATGGTCCACCACATCCCAAGCCCAACTCAGATACTCGCCGAAATGGCTGTCTGTAGTAATGGGAAGCAACTGGTAGTTCTTCAGCATGAATTGCACAAGGCGGCGGTCCGTAAACTCATATGCGCTCTTCAGGTTTGTCTCACCCTTGTCAAACTTCTCAGCAGCACTGAGCGTCCCGGTTCTGCGATACTCATCGAAGAGGTCACTGTACCCAGGCTCACGTTCAAAGAAGGCCTCAGCCTTCTGCAAAACCTCGGGATACAGATCCATGCCGCTCTTGCGATCGGTGAGCGTAATCATACAGCTGAAATGGTTCAGTCCGGCTGCACGGTAGTGAAGATCCTCATGCTTGCGATTGAGCATGCGGGGCAACCAACGTCCCAGCCACCCGATCTCATGGCACATACCCACAAACTTGGCTTCAGGATATGCACGCTTTACGGTAGTGCAGATTGCTGTCATCGGGTTCGAATAGTTGAAGATCCAGGCATTCGGGCAAATCTCCATCGCATCCTTGACGATGTCCAATATGACCTTGCCGATGCGAAGGGAGTGGAAAACACCTCCCGGCCCCCCATTTTCCCCATAGACCTGGTGCACCCCATACTGAAGCGGAATCTTCCAATCCTCGTCCCAAAGCTGGAACCTGTTGCCAACTTCAATCGAAGAGATGATGAAGTCTGCTCCCTGAAAAGCCTCTCTTCGATCAGTAGTGGCATTCACTGTGTAGGACAGCTTGTGCTTCTGCAAGAACTCCTTGGTGGTTTTCAATACAACTTCCAAGGCGGTGGCATTGATATCAAGCAAGGTGATCTCACAACCCTTGAGCAAGGTGCTGTTGAAGATGTCTCCGAGCGTACCATAGCCGAACTGGATACTCCCAGCACCAACCAGAACAATTTTCATCTCTTCTCTCTCCTCTATTTTATCGAACCTTCAACCATACCCTTGATGATGTATCGTTGCGCAAAGATGTACAGAACTATGATCGGGAGCATTGCGATCAGGGTGGACGTAAGGATCAGGTCCCACTGCTTGAGGTACGCACCGGCGAAGGCGGTAACGGCAATCGGGATGGTCTGCACCCTACCATTTGACCCCAAGACCAGCAGTGGCAACAGGTAGTCGTTCCAGATCCAGATGCCATTGAGAATCAGGACCGTCACGATGATCGGCTGCAAAAGCGGAAAAACGATTTTGAAGAAAATCTTGCTTCTGGGGCAACCATCGATGGTTGCAGACTCCTCGATCTCCAAGGGAATGCTCTTGATGAACCCATGGAAAATGAATATCGACAGGGGGCTTCCGAAACCAAGATAGGCGAAAACGATGCCCGGAATGGTACCAAGCAAACGGATATTGATGAAGTTCCCGCTTACGCGCATCCAACGAACCAGAGGATACATCAGCACCTGGAAGGGAATGACCATGGCCGACACGAAAGCCATGAACAGCAGTGTTGACCACCATGTCTTGTTGCGCACCATCACCCAGGCTGCCATTGCAGAACAAACAGCGATTACCAAGAGGGAGAACACGGTGATGAGAATACTATCAAAGAAAGCTCCCAGATAGTCGACGGTCGGATTGTTGAAGATCAAGGATACGTTGGTGACCAACTGTTTCCAAGATGCAGGGAGGGCTATGGCATTGAAAATGATCTCCCTGGATGTCTTCGCCGAGTTCAGCACCACCATGAAGAAGGGGAACATGAACAGGACGAAGAGCAGGATGGTCAAAAGCTCCAACACCACCATCTCAGGCTTCAAGATACGGTTTTTCTTGTTCAATTTGAGGGTATCACTCACATCTCCACCTCTTTCTTCTTGTTCACGGTAACCTGAATCAACGAAACCACCAACAGTGCCACAAAGAGCACCACTGCCTTGGCTTGTGCTTCAGCCATCCTGTTTGCCGTCGCGGTATTGAAGATATTCATAGCCAACAATTGGCTGGCTTTGACCGGAGTGTCCATGAACCGTGTTGCAGGCCCACCATTGGTAAGGGTCAGGTTCATGTCAAACTGCTTGAATGATGTTGTCAGGGTAAGAAACAAGGAGATGGTAAACGCGTTTGCCATCATGGGCAGCAGGATATGAAGAACGCGGGAGAAGAAGGGAGCCCCATCGACACTTGCCGCCTCCATGAGGGAGGACGGGATGCTTTGGATGGAGGCTACGAAGATCAGCATGATATACCCGGCATACTGCCAGGTGTTTACCACAGCCATGGTCCAGATGACCGTATGGGGAAGGCTGAGAAAGGATGTTTCAAGGAATTTGATCGAATAGGTGGTACCCAGACTCACGAGGATGTTGTTCAGGATGAACTGCCAGATATAGCCCAACACAATTCCCCCGATCAGATACGGAACGAAGAAACCGGCCCGATAGAAGTTCCGTCGCTTGATTTTGCTGGTAACCACCAAGGAGAGGACGAAACTCACGATGTTGATCAGAACGATGTTGATCAATGTATAGGCAATCGTAATGAGAAACGAATACACAAAGTCAGGAGAGTTCGCAAGGTTGCTGAAGTTGCGCAATCCAACAAAATTAACATTGTTGCTGACACCGTTCCAATCAGTAACCGAGTAATAAAGACCGAAGAAGAACGGGATGACGATGATCATGACGAAAGCGAAGACACAAGGCGCTACAAACAGTATGTTGACGGCACGACTTTGTTTCATGTATGTGTACTCCCTGAAGTTGCGTACGATGAACAGAAGTTCTTGCACAGGGGAAAGACCCCTGTGCAAGACACAGCACCTTACATATTGGGAAGACCGGCAACAGCTCTCTTCATATCGGCAATGAACCGATCCAGATTGTTCTGGTTCTGGGCAAACAGATCGAAGATCGGGCCGAAGACGTTCTGGCCGGCACCATCAGGAAGCATTCCGAAGAATACCCCATAGTTGCCACCCTTGGCATTTGCAGCCATCAAAGCCTGACTCAACTGACCAGCGGGCTGGAGTTTGACAGACTTGAAGGCAGGAATCATGCCAGCCTGGTTTACCATATAGTCATGACCATCGGCAGTGGTAGCCATTGCAGTCAGGAATGCCTTTGCAGCCTCTGCATTCGGGCTCTCTTTATTGACGCAGTACCAGCTCGGAGCAAAGAGGTACAGGCCCTTCTGCTCTTTGTCGAGGAATGCATGAGGAGCATACCCTACCTTGAAGGTGACACCAAGCTGCTTCAGGTTGGGATCAACCCAGTTGCCCTGATGCAGGAATGCAGTCTTGCCTTGGGCAAATGCACCAACCTGGTCATCATAGCTGCCGTTGAGCAAGATTTTCTGGTCGGCATACTTGAAGAGCAGCTGCAGATACTTTGCATACTGCAGGAACCGAGCGTCATCCAACCTGCCTTTGAGGGCCATTTCGATGATGCTGGTATCGTTGAAGTCAAGACCGCCACCCCAATAGGTAGCCAGGTTGTGCTGGGCAGCCACCCACCACATACCGCCGGCAACAGATGCTGCCATGGCAACAGGTGCGTCGATACCAAGCTGGGCTTTCTTTGCTTCAAGCGTCTGGAATGCTTTCTCATAGGCTGCACGGGTGGTCAACGTAGCCGGATCAATTCCTGCCTTGGCAAGAATGTCGGCGTTGTAAGCCAAACCGTACCCTTCGATTGCAACGGGGAAGCCATACACTTTGCCATCAACCTTGAAAGCAAGATCGGTGTCAGCTACCCAGCTCTGGTCGCTGAGGTCAGCAATGTAATCCTTCCAAATGTCATAGCCGCCGCGGCCTTCGATCACAAAGATGTCAGGCATCTGCCCCGACTGGGCCTTTGCCTTGAGCGCCCCACCGTAGTCAGCACCACCCCCAAGGGTTTCCACCTTGACCGTCACACCAGGAGTTGCTGCAGAATACTTGGCAGCATAGCCGTCGATGGCATCCTTGATCTCAACCTTGAGCTGGAACATGTTGACCGTTACATCCTTGGATGTTTCCTGGACTCCGGCGCCGAAAACCGATCCGGCTACCATGAGTACCATGAGGCTCAAAGCCACCATTTTCAACAGTGATTTCCTCATTTTTTTCTCCTTTTTTTCGTGCTGATGGTACGTATACCTACCTTTTGTCTGTAGGTGTTTCGTAACACCTAGCCAAAGTATACCACGCCTTTCCAACCTGTCAACGGATGAAGATGAGAATCTGCTCAGCAAACTGGCCCGAATATGAATTCTCCCAAACATTCATCAAATGATTTATTCCTGTCTGAGAGGG
>LVBG01000053.1 GCA_001603115.1 Spirochaetales bacterium Spiro_05 | reverse complement strand
ACGCACCGACCTACGCATAAGACTTTTACGGCTGATACACCCAATGATGCTCATCATGATTGCGGTTGCATTCGTCCTTTCGCTGGCTCCTCTCTCCTTTCCTTCTCCCAACAGGCCGGCCTACCTTATGCTTTTGGGGGCTCTGCTTATCCTGCTGATCTCAGCGATGATTGCCCAATACAAAAACCGGTATTTGCTCTCCGCCTACCTGACAGTGGCTCTTGCCTTGGCTGGAACGTGGCCCTCCATCCTGATCAATCTCAAAGCAGGAGTTCCCGACTTTTTCCCCCTCTGCTATGTGATCATCACCATCATGCTCTCCAGTCTCTTTCTCCCCTCTCTTGTAACCATTGCGCTTGCAGCCATTCAATTTATCCTGCTGGTTGTACTGGTGGCCTCATCTGCAACGCTGCAGCTGCAGAACTGGCCAAGTTTCTTTTTCTTTGTCCTCCTCGTCTCCCTCTTGAGCATGATCGCAAACTACCTCATCAAGACCCAGATGCGTCAGCTGAACGAAAGTGCCATCCGTGACCACCTCACCGGCCTTTTCAACCGCCGTTACTTTGACGAGACCCTTTCCAACAAGCTCAAGCGTGAACAGAAAGAGGGAGAACCGTGGGGCATCATCCTTCTGGATATCGACCACTTCAAGGGTTTCAACGACCAGAACGGCCATGATGCAGGAGACTTTGTGTTGGCCAAGCTTGCTGAAAAGCTGCTCTCCTACTTCAATCTCTCCTCGACCATCTGCCGCTATGGCGGTGATGAGTTTGCCATCCTGCTCCCTCACTTGGAGCAGAATAAGCTGGACGAACTCTGCCAAGGACTTGTTGAGCAGGTGCATAGCCTTACGCTTTTGTATGCAGGAAAGAACTTGGGGTCAATGTCCATCAGTGTCGGTTATACCTGCTACACCAAACAGCTCAACTCAGTTGAGTTGTTTCTCAAGCAAGCCGATGCCTACCTTTACCAAGCCAAGCAGGCAGGAAGGAACCGGGCGGTAGGTTCCTCTTGATTACTTAACATTTATATAGTATATCTGAGATATGAGTACGATATTGATCGGCACATCAGGCTACAGCTATACGGAATGGGTCGGTCCGGTGTATCCCCAAGGGACCAAGAGCGAGGAGTACCTTGCCCACTATGCACAGCTCTTTCCCACCGTCGAACTGAACTTCAGCTACTATCGCATGCCTGAGGCAACCCAGCTTGCACTGATGCATCAGAGCGCCCCCTCCCTGCTCTTCTCCATCAAGGCCCACCAAAGCCTGACCCATTCCATCGAACCAGAACACTGGAGGGAGCAAGCCACGCTCTTTCGCCGCTCGCTTGAACCTTTGCTTGCAGCCACAGTGCTGGAAGCAGTACTTCTGCAGTTTCCCTCATCCTTCCACTACGAACCGGAGAGAAGACGGTACCTCGACTCCCTGTTACGGGTGCTCTCTCCCCTTCCGCTGGTGGTGGAGTTCCGCAATGGCAATTGGTACAACAACAGGACCCTCGATTCGCTCAGGGAGCGCAAGGTGGCCTTCGCCTCCCTCGACCTTCCTTCGATCAGTGGAAATCCTCCGGTCATGGATGTCCTCACTGCACCTCTTGCCTATCTGAGACTCCATGGGAGAAACAAGGAAACATGGTGGGGCTCCGATGCGGCAAGCCGGTACGACTATCTGTACAGCGACAAGGAACTGGCAGCTCTCTTGGAGAGGATACGCTCCCTTGCGGTGGGAGCCGATACCGTCTTGGTCTATTTCAACAACCATCGCAGAGCCCAGGCAGTCATCAACGCCCGAAGGCTGAGGCAGCTGCTTGCCCAGGACAAGGGGGGTGCATGCAAAGAGATCGTGCAAGCATCATCCATCTCAATGTGACCGATTTCGCTGCGGCGGTGGCCGTTGCCAAAGATCCCCAGCTTGCCGACAAGGCCTTTGCCATCGCCTTGGAAGGCTCTGCGCGCAGAGTCATTCTCAACCCTTCACGACGGGCTTGGGATGAGGGCATCCGGGTAGGTATGCCCGTAACATTGGCCGAGCGGATGCTCCCCTCGCTTCTGATTCTCCCCCCTGATGTACAGGCAACAAACAAGGCTGAGCAGATCATCACCTCAGTCGTGCAAACCTATACTCCCCACTTTCAGTGTGACAAAGGGGGACATGTGTACTTGGACATGAGCGGAACAACCCGTCTTTTCGGACCTGCGGTTGACAGTGCCGTACGCATCCGCAAGGAAATCCGCGAACGCATCGGGCTTGATGGGGCGGTGGCAGTCGCATCCAACAAGCTGGTGGCGAAAATCGGGACAAGGACCATACGTCCTTTCGGTCTGGCCCAGATAAGGGAGGGCGAAGAGGCCTCCTTCCTTGCTTCACAGGATATCGGCCTGCTCAGCGGAGTTGGCCAGGCCATCTCATCCCTGCTTCGTGTTGCTGGCATCACCCAGATCGGTCAGCTTGCCCAACTCGATGACGAGCAGACCATCGCGTTTCTGGGCAAGAAGGGGCTGGCGCTGCGCGATGCAGCCAGAGGCCTCGACCGCTCTTCGCTCGGTCCAAGCTTGGCAAAGCAGCGGCAGATCATCCGCAAGGTCAGTTTTGCCGAACCGATACTTGACCATGCATCCCTCAAGGCAGCCTTGGTCAGTGCAGCTGAGGATGCCTCCTTACAGATGCGCAGTGAGAATTTTGGTTGCTCTCTCATCCATCTCACCCTCTCTTGGAGTGATGGAAGAAGCAGTGAGGCATCCAAGCGAACCAAGGAGCAGTGGATCCTCGACCAGGATATCGAACGGGTTCTCTGGGAGGTTGCCCTGCAGGCTGTAAACCGAAGGGTCAGCCTGCTGGCCTTCACCCTCAGGCTCTCCGACCTCCATCCTGCCTTGGGACAAAGCGATCTCTTCATCCCCACCCAGTTGGAACGCTCTTCCTCCTTGCAAAGTGCAGTGGACCGGGTGCGAACCAAGTTCGGGCCGGCAATCCTTTGCCATGCGACGGCGCTTTGCCATGCACACTAGACTTGGCCTGTACACAGCCTACTCCCTCCAATGGGGCCCGGTAGGGATAGAGCGCCTGTTTGCACGGCTCAAGAAGGAGGGGGCCTCAAAGGTTGCCATCACCGACTTGGATAATCTCTACGGCTATCCTGCCTGCAGGGAAAAAGCCCAAGCCTCGGGAATTGATCTGATCTGTGCTGCCGCTCTGACCGAGCAAGGTGAGATCATCCACGCCTTTGTACAAGACCAAACAGGCTATGAGAGGCTGTGCCTTTTGCTCTCATTGCGGGAGCAAGATCCCTCTTTTTCCTATCTGGAAGCATTGAAAGAAGACAGTGGAAATCTGGTTCTTGCAACCACCCATATGCCCTTTCTGAAAGAACTGGAGCATCATCCTACCGTGTATGCAGAGGTTACCCCTACCTGTCTGAAAGCAGTCAGGAGCGGACTCCCCCTGCTTGCCGTGGACGATGCCCTCTTTCTGGAAAAGCAGGATGAGGAGAACCATAGGATTCTCTGTGCAATTGCCCATCACAAAACCCTTGGATCCCTTGGACAGGGAGACACCGTCGAAAAGCCCAAGTATCTGCTTGATCAAAGGCGATGGGATGAGGCTTTCTCAAGCTGGCCGGAGGCAGTAGCCCATGCACAAGCCTTGCTTGCCTACGATCCCTTCCCCTCAACCCTGATTTTCCCAACCTATAGCACAAAAACAGGAACCTCTGTCGAGCAGGAGCTGCGTACGCGCGTTCTGCAAGGCGCTGAGGTACGATACGGGGAGATCAATGATGCTATCTTCGAGCGCATCGACTACGAACTGGACATCATCGGCAAGAAAGGGTTTGCACCCTACTTCCTTGTCATGCACGATATCGTTCGCCTGAGCAGCAGGACCTGTGGCAGAGGTTCAGGGGCGGCTTCCATCGTCTCATACAGCCTCTTCATCACCAATGTGGACCCAATCGCCCACCACCTTTACTTCGAACGTTTTCTCTCCCTTGAACGGACCGATCCCCCGGATATCGATGTGGATTTTGCGTGGGATGAGCGTGATGGGGTCTTTGAGGCTGTGCTGCAACGCTTCGGCCCGACTCACTGTGCCCGGGTGGCCAACCACAACACGTTCCGCTTCCGCTCAGCACTGAGAGAAACGGGCCGGTGCCATGGATTGAGTGACAGCCAGATCACCGCTGCGGAGAGACAACTCTTTGTCAGTGGGCTCTCCTCCATCACCGATCCGCTTTGGTCGGACATCTGCAGGGTTGCAAGTTCTCTCGAAGGGCTTCCCAAAGAGCTTTCGATGCACTGCGGCGGCTTGGTGATCTCCCCAAGGCCGCTCACCTGCTATACCCCCATCTGCCGATCGGCCAACCAGTATCCCCTGCTCAGTTGGGAGAAAGAGGGTACCGAAGCTGCTGGATTTGTAAAAATTGACCTGTTGGGCAACCGCTCCCTAGCCGTCATTCGTGACTCACTGTCAAATCTCAAGGAGGATGGGATCTTCATCGATGAGCGCACCTGGAACCCCATCCAGGACAAGCCCACCATCGAAGCCCTTGCACGGGGGGATTCTCTGGGAGTCTTCTACATCGAATCACCTGCCATGCGCCAGTTGCAGAAGAAGACAGGCAGGGGGGACTTTGAGCACATTGTCATCCACTCCTCCATCATCCGTCCCGCAGCAAATGCTTTCATCAATGAGTACGTGCAAAGGCTGAAAGGCAAGAGCTGGGAACCCTTGCATCCACGCCTTGCAGCCATTCTTGATGAAACCTATGGCATCCTCTGTTATCAGGAAGATGTCTCCAAGACAGCAGTGGCACTTGCAGGATTTTCTGAGGCCGAGGCAGATCGCCTGCGCAAGGTCATCGCAAAGAAAGCGAATGGGGAGAAGCTGAAGATGTACCAAGAGCAGTTCTTCTCTGGGTGCAGAAAGAACCAAATAGAAGAGCACGTCATTGAAGCTATCTGGAAGATGATGCTCAGCTTCGATGGGTACTCCTTCTGCAAGCCCCATTCTGCTTCGTATGCGATGGTTTCCTTCCAGAGTGCCTACCTCAGGGTTCATCACGGCTCCTACTTCATGGCGGCGGTATTGAGCAACCAAGGGGGGTACTATCGAGCCAATGCCTACATCAGCGAGGCAAGAAGAATGGGAATCAAGGTTGCTGGCCCCGACATCAACGATAGCCGCATCACCTACCATGCACACCAGAACACGCTCTTCGTTGGCTTCATGGCAATTGCGAATCTCACCCGTGAGGGAATGCAGCGCATCGTGCAAGAGCGCAGGACAGGCGGGCCGTTCGTATCGCTCCAGGAAGCTGCATCCCGCTTACCGCTCTGCCGAGAGGATTGGGTGGCACTGGTCAGCTCAGGATCACTCGATTCACTCAACCCTTCGCTCTATCGCAGCGAACAACTGAGAATCCTCTTGACCTCTGCCAAACCGCGTAACGAAACGGTGCAACCTGAACTGTTTTCCACTACCATTCGCCCGCTTCCCACCCAAGAGCTGACAAGCAGGAGAAAGAGCAGTGAGGATGAGTTGCATCGGGAGTTCGCCTCCCTCTCTTTTTTACGTGATCATCATCCCCTGCTTCTCTTCTCACGCTCCCTTCAGCACGTAAAACGGGTCAAGGCTTGTGATCTGGCATCCTATGAGAACCGCTACATCACCCTCATCGGGTATCAGATCACCCAGAAGCAAGTGCTTACCAAAGGCGGGGAGAACATGAGCTTTGTTTCTTTTGAGGATGAGACTGATTTGTATGAGACGGTGCTCTTTCCCCAGCTCTTTGCCAAGTACCACCACCTGTTGTGCACCCAGTGGCCCTTGGTGATTCTTGGATTGGTGAAAAACGACGAGGGGGCTCTGATCGTTGAGATTGAACACATGAAGAAACTGGGAAGCTAGGATTTCAGCTGTGCCTCGATGCGGTTCACATACGCCTGGATGTTGAACTTTCGTTCCAAGCCCTTGTCATTCATGTAACGGACATTGCCGAAAATGACCCGTTCCGCCCAAGGCCTGTCATGCTTGCCGAAACACCAGGCAACCCCTGCATATCCATTGGGGTCACGTCCATCCATCTGATACCGGTTGTTCAGTGAGAGGGCAGTGACGTACGCCTCTTTTGGGCTTGCGCTCCACTCCAGGATTTTTTTCCCCCAATACATGCGCAGGTAGTTGTGCATGGTGCCAAACTCCACCATCTCCTTCTGGGCTGCATTCCAGTAGGGATCATGAGTCTGGGCAGCTTCCAACTGTGCATAGGTGTAGCGGTAGGGCCTTCTGTCCATTTCATGATGGGCGAGGGTCTTCAGCGCCCAAGAGGGGAGCCCTTCATACTGGTCGTACAGGGAGTTGAAATACACATAGTTCATGGCAAGTTCACGCCGCACGATCAGCTCCTCAAGGAAGACCGGTACATCCTCAAGATCATAGGAGCGTACCTGATGGTAAATATCCACGGGGCTGATCTGTCCAAAGTGAAGATAGGGGCTCAAGCCGGAAGACCATTGCAGAGAGGGATCGTTACGCTTTGTTGCATACCCATCCAAATGCTCTGATAGAAAGAAAGAGAGCTTTTTCTGTGCTTCCCCCTCCCCTCCCCGAAGCTGCAGAGCTTTTCCGCCTCTGTCTTTCACCCCCAATATGTTGAACAGGGCCGGAAGGTCGGAGAGGTTCGCACTGGGAAAGGGAACCTCGACGGAGAGTGAAGAGTGCTTGACCTCCTTCAGTTCAACAGGCTGGGCAAAGTAGTCGATCATGGGTTCAATCTTTCGTCTCAGGGTTGCCGCTGAATACTCTTCTTTGTCGCTCACACTTTCGATGGGAACCACCACATTCGACTCTACCTGGATTAGGGAGACGGGAAGGATCTCTGCCACCTCCTTTCTCCACTGCCGGTCTGTTCTGGTGTATCCACGGTCGACAACAACACCGGCTGCAAAGGGAATGAGTTTTTTCAATCCCTCCACAACTCCTGCCTGGTGTATCACCATTCTGATCGAGCGTTCCTTCAACGCTTGCTGCACTTCCAAGAGACCTTCGGCCAAGAAACGGTAGTGGCGTACGCTTGCCTCATTGAAGGCGGCAGAAAGGCCGAAATAGACGAGCAAGGGCATATTCAGCGAATTGGCAAGCTCAACAGCATACGCCAAAGCATCATTCTGTCTCACACGTTGGGAAGCCTGCATCCAATACACCAGAAAGCGGGCACTCCCAACAAACTGCTTTTGATTAAGCAGTTGGATTCTCTGAGGGTCTATCATGGATTCAGCATAGCATAAAAGAGAAAAATCAGCGCGACAAAAGTAAGGAGACCAACTCATCCTCGCTCTTTGGGAGGTCGTAGTCCCCTATCAGCTGGCCTGGGTAGTGGTAGCATAGTCCTTTGTCTTCTCCTCGTTGAAGTGCTTCCGACAAGGCATCTTTTCCATACTGAGCAATGAATGAGACAAAGGTCCTGATTCGCAAGGAGGAAAAGAGACTGAAGTCACAGGGAAACTGTGGGCACTCCCAACACCCATCATAGCCTTCCGATTGAGCGCACCGGTAGGGTTTGCACCCTTCTTTGTCCGGGCAGTCATCCTGGCGGCAGCCTCTGCAGGAGCTCTTCTCATCACAGAGGCAACATGCAAGCGCGCAGAATGCGATGCCCTTCTGCTTATCCATTGCGAGCCTGCTTCACAGCCTTGATGGCCCGGTCACCGGCAAGTTTTCCCGTCATAACGGATATGGGCAGGCCCGATGGGCTGAAAGCCCACTGCCCTGCCTGGCTGATGGCATCAAACTCTGTCCTTACCGATTTGGTGATCTCCTGCATGCTGTGGACAACCGGAATCTTTCCTCCGGTAAAGGCCCAGCCGGTGATGGCTCCCTCGCTATTGGCGGTAAGTCGTTCCAAGGTGGTGGGGGTTGAGCTGAAGCTTTCCAACAGATGAGAGGGAAGCTCTGGATACAAGTTCTTTGACAATACCCTGAGAATGGTCTGTTCACAGAGTACTTTTGCCTCATCATACCAACCTTGTTCTTCAATGCGTCGGGTCAGCTCATAGCTGAACAGGCAACTGACAAGCAGAGCGCTGCAACCTTTTGGGGCAAGCGAAGGATCGCGCAGGACAGGAAGGGAGATTTCAAAGGTGGTGTTCTCCAAATATGAGACAAGGTACTGCTCAATGACCTTCCTCTCTTGGCAAGAAGGATCGAGGGCGGTAAGAGGAACAATTCCAAGACCTTCTTTGGTAGGGGTATAAAAGAGGTGTGGACTCGATTTTTCTGCAAAATATGCGGGAGGAAGGGAGCAGGCAATATTGAATGAGAAGATGGAGTCTCCCCCTTTCTGTGCTTCCAGCTGTGCTTGTCGCTGAGGCAAGGGTTGCTTCAGACAACGATACAGGGTCTTGAGATCGGCTGCCCATATGAGGTGCGTGAAGGAGAATTTCTCATCAACAAGACGGTTTTCTGCATCCACCGATGTGACCGAATATGCGGGTAGCAGAACAACACCTTTCTTCTTCAGATACTGTTCCATGGCCTGCACCAAGGCTCCGGTTCCCCCCAAGGGGTACTGGTACTCGAGGTAAAGCCCGAAATAGCTGAGGGCAAAGAAAGTCGGGGTGTCGGCAAAGAAGTGCTGGGCAATGATGTCGATCAAGGACTGGTTGGTTGTGAACTTGGAAAGGAACTCAGTTACCGGCTCTTGCAGCTTCTTGATTTTGCTCATGGTGTGGATTGATTTGAACAGAAAGGGGAAGAGTTTGGAAAAGACATACTGCAAGTCTTGGAAGTTGTCCATAAACAGTGGATTGTCGATACCATACAACACTTGCATGTAGCCGGTGATCTTGCGTATTTCAGCCATGATGGCACAAATGGCACCCTCACTCTCCGGATAGAGGCGAGTCAGCATCTGTTGATACGTTTCGAGACTGTGGAAATCTTCAATCAGGAGGCGCTCATCACAGATTTGCAGAGTCACCGGACTATGCACAAATGGCAACTCAATCCCCAGTTGCTTGAGCATCGGGAAGATGATGCCAGAGTTCTCGATGGCACGAATGCCTTGGTCGTAGACAAACCCATTGCGCTCAAAGGAGTTTACCAGGCCTCCCAGACGTTCCTGCTTTTCACAAAGCAACACGGAAAGGCCAGAGCGTGCACAGTAGGCAGCTGCAGTCAAACCTGCCATGCCTCCACCGACAACCACCACATCATAGTGTTTTACATCCATGGAAACCCCTTTGTGTATACCCAAGGTACATGCATCGATACGGACCTATTCGAGCAGATTCCGCTTACCGGGTCTTCATCTGGAGGGAACGCATCGTCGCACAACCTAGGTTGTTGCTTTTTCCAACAGTAGCATGAAATATTCAAGATGCAATCATTTTTCAGATGAAAATGGTGCTGGGAACAGCTCACGGAGCATAGTGGGAGCGTTTCGCATCCATAAAAAATTTCTCTTACCGTAACTTTTTGCCATGCTTATATGCTCTTGCCGACTTTTTCTGTAGACTGTGAGTATGAAGAGAATTCGCAGCTATCATGGAGCTGGCATCATCTTTTGGAACAAAGATGAGAAACAACAGGTAAGCATCCTCATCGGCAAGCGGAGCATGAGTCCGCAGAATCATCGTTGGGCTTTTCCTGGTGGTGGCTGGGAAATGAAAGACGGCTTTGATGATAAAGGCAAGATTGCCTATACCAAGGCAGCCATCCGTGAATCGGGTGAAGAGATGGGCATGGCGGTAGAACATGCGGAAAAGCTAGTACCTCTATGGGCGCTTCATGTGCCATATTTCCACTACAAAGTCTACGCATATGAGTTGGATCAGAAAACAACGCCGCCCTTCATCGCTGAATTCTCTGAAGCAAACTGGGTGGCTGTACAGGATTTGCCTTCCCCGCTCGTCCTCTTTGTCGCCAGTCAGGTCAGATGCCTTAGGCGCTATCTCAAACACAAATCCGTGTAAGGAGTGGGCTGCCCTTTTCAGGACAGCCACACACCTCATTTACCGCTTATTCAGTTCCCGTACCGGCCTTGCCTCGATGTACCCACGGTAGCCCATGGGTGCCAGCTGGAAGCGAGGCCCCTCCTCGTCTGCCCACTGATAGCCATACAGCGTGGGATCGTAGGTCTTCATCACTTCCCAAAGATCGGTGATGGCACTCTCAAACTTCTCCTCTTCAAAGGGAGGGCCCTGGAAGACCATCATCTTGCAAGGAGGAAGCTCAATAAGTTCAAACCCTTCAGGAATGGGACCGGCAAAACCCATCGGCACTTCGACCCCCTGCACATACTCACCGGTACCCAGCCTTCTCAAAGCGTTTGGCATCCACATCCCGATCGGCTCATTGAGTGCTCCCTCAATGGACGAAAGGATTTCCCACACATCACAGCCAACCTCTTCACAATAGGCGAAGTAGTCGGTTGCCTTATGAGCGAACTTCACCACTGCTTTTCTTTTGGTGCGCTCCACTACTTGGACAAATACGGTTTGCATCTCATGGTCTCCTTCTGAACTGCTGGATTGGGAAGTTTGGGTCTGGTAGGCAAAAAGCGCTTTGCGGAATTCGGAAGGCGTCATGCCGAACTGCTTGGTGAAGGCACGCGTGAATCCTTCATGTGAGTCGAACACGAACGTAAACGCTACATCGGTGATTGTCTGCTTGCCCTCTCCCAACAGGTGGGCTGCCATTGAAAGGCGCCTGCTGCGGATATAGGCAAAGGGAGTGCACCCGGTCACCTGCTTGAACAAGCGGGCTGCATGATAGGGCGAGTACCAAGCCGCCCTGGCCAGTTGCACCAGGGTAATCTCCTCCTGCAGATGATCCTCAATGTAAGCGAGCATCCGAACTACCGCATCGTGTATCTGTGCATCCATCCTCTTGCTTCCTTGTCCCCAATCATAGGTGAAGTGATGCAGGAAAACTTGACTGCCCTTGCTATTCTGCCAGATGCCAAACCAAAAGGCTGTATGAAGTATTCTCCTCAGGGTATACTGAGTATGCAGAGATGCAAAGGACACTACCATGACAGAAGATACCATGCAACAAAAACTACTGCAAACCATCGGAGATGGGGCAACCCGTATCGCCCAAGCATACGCTCAGTTCGGCAATCTTTCGGCCATGCTCCTTGGACAAACCTCATCAGCCCTACAGCTCGGACTCTTCCGTCCTCTTGCTTTGGAGCTTGCTCTCTACCTCGCCTTTTTGACGGAGAAAGCAGAAACAAGCCTCTCTTCCCTGGCATTGGATGAGACCCAACAGTTGGCGGAAGAAGCAGGATTTGAGGCAGTGGCTTTCACAGAAGAGACCCTGCAAAGCTATCGAAACGCCAAGGATGCACAAGCGCTCTTCTGCTCCCGATGCCAGAACGTCATCGCAACCGACCCTCTGTGGTTGAGTACCCAAGCACGGAAAACCACCCCCCAGGCTTCGATTAGCGATCCTGGCTATGTAAAGATCATCCAAGCGGCCAGAGAGCTGGAAGCGTTGGCCTTACCGTAAGTGAAATGGCAACGGGTCGCTTTTGCTTCCCGTTGCCTTGGGAAAACTCAATAGACCAGTTCGAGCACCGGCTCGATGATTGCTTGCTTGAGTACGTCGATGAACCCCTTGTCGGTGATCGCATACTCAGGGATGGCAGCCAATCCGATGAACGAGAGGAACAAAAACGGGAATCCGATCGTCGATCCTGCATCTCGCGATGCCTTGATCAAAGCTTTCTTCCTCTCTGACAGCTGTTCTGCATCCATATCACTGAGCAGACCGCAGATGGGATAGGATATCTCCTCGATCACTTTGCCATCGACTACCATCACCTGCCCGCCATCAAGCTTGGCAACCTGATTCACCGCCAGTGCCATATCCTCAAGATTGGTTCCCAAAACGATGATGTTGTGGTTGTCATGGGCTACTGAAGAAGCCATCGCCCCCTTCTTGAGGTTGAATCCTGCCATGAACGCCTTGCCGATATTCCCATTCTTTCCGTACCGCTCGACCTGGGCGATGAGCAAAAGATCTTGGGTGGTATCGGCTTGGATGAATCCATCTTTTATTGGAAGCACTCCCTCTTGTGCAATCGTGATGGGAATCCAATCAAGTGTCCGCATTCCCAATACCTTGGCTTGTTTTGCCTTCGGGTCTACGGCGATGCCCAGATCCTTGGCCTCTATCTTCCCCTTGGGGAGGGTAATAGTTTTCAGCAGCAAGGGATCATGGGTCTCGATGGGATATTCAACAAGAAGTGTACCCTTCTCCACCACCAGCTTACCCTTGGAGATGACTTCGGTGACCTTTGGTTGTTCACAGCTGTCCAGAATGGTGATATCGGCCCGTCTGCCAGGAGCGATGGAGCCGATCTCCCAATCGAGATGGAAACAGCGGGCTGCGTTGATGGTAACCAACTGCACAGCCTTCACAAACTCCACTCCAGAGGAGATGGCTGTTCTCAGTGAATCATCAAGATGCCCCCTGTCGACTACATCGATAGTGTGCAGATCATCGGTGACGATGGAGCAAAGCGTAGAGTCCACATGGTGTTCGGTGATGATTTTCACCAGATCAGGGAGATTCCGCGCAGCTGAACCCTCGCGCATCATGACATGACAACCCTTGCGGATCTTCTCCAGGGCTTCCTCGGTATGCAGGCATTCGTGGTCGGTATGTACGCCCAGAGCAAGACAGGTATCCAATGCAGGACCGGATGTTTCGGGCAAATGTCCTTGCAGGCTTTTGTTGAGCGACCGGGTCATTTCCATCGCTTCCAGCAGATCGGGATAGCCCATCACCACATACGGAGCAACGATTTCGCTCAAACCCACTGCGTCTTCACGTTGCAGAGCACGCGCGATGATGGAGGCATCGAACTGACCTCCGCTGGTCTCCATATTCGGGGAGAACGGAACATGGGAGGGAACCACAAAGTAGAGCGAAAGATCGGTCTTCTTTGCTTCCTCGAGGGTTGCCTCGATGCCTTCCAAGCCACATACCACTCCGATCTCATGCAAATCGGTCATGATGCTGGTGGTACCGTGCTTGAGAAGAATCTTGGCAAAGGAGCGCATGGAAAGGTTCGAGCTCTCCGGATGGATGTGCCCATCGATGAAGCCCGGAGCCACATACTTGCCGCTGGCGTCCAGTACCTTCGTCTTTGGCCCGATGTACTGCGATACATCACCGGTGGTGATGATACGGTCGTCTGCAATCGCAACATCGGCAAGATACATCTCACAGGAGAGCACATTCACCAACGTTCCGCCCTTGATGACCATGTCCGCTTTTCTCTGGCCATCATACACTTGCTTCATTTCACTCCGTTTCATGCCTTACCTTCCTTCTGGTCTGCAATCGATGACAGGGAAGCGATGCTTCAACCTGATGCCTGCTCGCTCTCGTATACTGTCCGCCCGCTGTTGCGCCTCTGTGAGAATCGATTTCTCATCGAGGGTCAGCAAGATTCGGTCTTTCATAAGCCATTTGCCATCACACATCGTACTTTCCACATTTGATGAGTGCATACTGGTTACCAGATTTGCGATGCTGTCATGCAGGGGATACATTCCTGCACTGGCGGGGTTGATGACTATGAGGTCGGCCTTCTTTCCCACTTCCAATGAGCCAAGATTCTTCTCTTCCATCAAGGCCTTGGCCCCATTGACCGTCACCATCTCCAGGATTTGTTCCGCCTTCACCACCGTAGGGTCAAGTCTCCAGCCCTTGTGGATAAGTGATGTCAGCCACATCTCATCGATGAGGTCCATACGATTGTTCGACGGCGCCCCATCGGTTCCTATGGTGACGCAAATGCCTTTCTCAAGCATCTGGGGGATTTTGGCAAAGCCCAATACCCGCATGGCAGCCGCTGGATTGTGAGAGACCTTCACCTTTCTTTTTGCAAAGATATCGACTTCATCATTGGTCAGCCATACCGTATGCACAGCCAGAAAGTTCTCATCCAATACACCGAGGTCCTCAAGGTGCTGCACGGTCCCCACTCCAAATTTTGCTTTGCTGAACTCGACCTCTTCCTTCACCTCAGCGACGTGCATATGCACCCCTACCTTGTAGGTGTCGGCCAGGTCCTTGGTTCTGAGAATCAGATCATCTGAGTTGTTGAATAGGGTTCTGAGACCGAACCAAACCTGTACCCTTCCATCAGCGCTCTTATGCAAGGCTTTCAGATCCTCAAGTTGGGTTGCAAGCTCTTCATCGGTTGAGCGTCTCCAAATCTTTGGAAGGCCATCGCCACAGTCCATGCTCGACTTTGCAAGCTTTGCTCTCAGCCCCGCTTGGTCCACCGCCTTGGCCATCGATCGTACGAACTGCCCGCCAGGTTCTGCAAAGCTGGTAACCCCTGCACGGATCTGTTCGATGCAGCAGAGCAAGGTCGAGACATACGAGTCCTCTTCAGTGAGCGAACTCTCGTAAGGAAAGGTTCGCTGATGAAGCCAAGTGAGCAGATCCACATCATCGCCGAGACCTCTTCCCAGCTGCTGGGAGGTGTGCACGTGGGTGTTGATCAGGCCGGGAAGAATGAGCTTTCCCGTGCAATCATGCACTTGGACGCCTCGCTCGATCATGGCAGGGTCAACCTTGCCCACGGAGAGAATCGCATCGTCCTCGATCAGGACATCCCCATCGAGGAAGACCTGCCTCTCCTTGTTCATGCTGACAATAGTTGCGTGTTTCAGCAATATTTGCGCCATTCGTACCTCCCCAGAACTACGAGATGGCCCCAGCGTACAGCATATAGCAACTAGAGGTGCAAGGGAAAACTTCAGCTATTCAGGAAAGAATCTGCAATTGCACTTCGGTCAGATAGTTGGAGGTGTCCGGTTCGACAAACTGATCGATGATATTGAAGCAGACACTCCGTTCAGAAACTGCATAACCCCGCTTCTTTGCCAGGTCTTTCAAGGCATCGATGGTGGTGAAGATGGTTTCATAGGATCCTTTGTGGTACGCACAGAAATACCGTCCCCCAGGAATCTGGGAAAGCTGGGCAAGCGGATGTTCAGCCTTGAAATCCTCAGAAACATAGACACCGAACGACTTCTTTCCCGCTTCGTGGAAGACAACAGTGGGATAGACGTAGAAGTAGTCGTTACCGAATTGGAACTCCTCCCCTTCGGCTGCCACATAAAAGCGAGGAGGGAACCCAATCACGTCAACCTTGGAGGGATCCGTCTCCTGGATGACAGAGAATTTTTGTTGCAGGAAATCTATCTTCTCCTCAAGCATCTTCTCCACCAACTTCAGTTCCGCCATTTTTTGGTGCACGGTTTCCATCTGCTGGTTCAGGTCATCTAGGGTTGTGGTGACATCCCTTGATGCCATGTAATCGGCAATCTGAGCAAGGGATTTGCCCAGACGCTGCTGATACCTGATGGTGGTCAACTTGTAGACCTGATCGAAGGTGTACAGCCTCGCCCCATCCTTCGCCCTCCTCCCCGAGGGCTTGAGCAGCCCGATCTTGTCGTAGTAGTGGAGGGTCTGGATGTGCAGGTTGCAGAGTTGGCTCAGTTCCCCTGCCGTAACGTAGCGTTGCATAGGTATATTCTACAGGGTATCCAGCAAGGTTTCCACCACCGTATCCCGCCCAGCAAGCAAATCCCCAACACTCGCATCTACATACAGGTCCGGCTCAAGGGAAGTGCCCTTGTGATGCTTGTCCATCACAAAGTGCTTGGTGGAGTAGAAAACCGGCAATTTGCTGTTTGGCAGCACAAAGTGTTTCACCTCCCCATAGTGGTTCACACTTCCTCCAGTCGGCGTTCCCACCAACCTGCACGCAAGCCGTTCTTTGCACTGCTTTGCGTTCATCAGGGCAGAGGAGAACGTATTCTCCCCTATCAGGACATCCAGGGAAAGACCAGAATCCTTCTGAATTTGCTTCAGGCCGGCTATCATCGGTTCGAAGAGCCTGGAGTCTCCACCGCTGTTGTATCGCAAATCGATGATCGCCTTTGGTATCTGATCTTGCTGAATACGCTTGAGGACTTCTTCAGTGAAGCGAGACATAGGCAAGGATGGATCGTTTGCGCATACATTGTACTGGATGAACAGTATCGGCTCGTTTTCCAGAAGAAAGGCCCTGTAGTAGGATTGGGAAGGTCCGGTAGGCGCAGGATTCTGTGTCAGGATGGCAAACGTTCGATTGGCATACTCCGTTGCTTTTACGGGGAGCAATCGAATCGTTCTTTGTTCCGTCTCACCAAGAGGGACAATCGTGAGTGTCACTTCGTTCGTTGGCTGTTCTGCAATGCCGATATACGCATAGAGCTCGGTCAGATTGAGTTGCCCGGAAAGGCTGTGGCGAAACCAAACCTCATTATCGTGGCCGAAGAGGGGCTTTGCCAGTGCTTCCACCTCCTGCATCGGCACACCGTTGATCGCAACCACTTCTGCACCCAGATAGCCAGCAGAGGAAGTCTCCACAACGCTGAGGTGCCAAGAACCTCCGAGATATATCATCTGTGCAGGAATGGCATGGAAACTCTGAACAAATTCCTGTGTCAATCCAACGGTGGTGTGACTGTCTTGTGCAAAGGAAGCAAGTCTTCTGAGGCTAAAATACAACTGGGAGGCATCCATGCCGGGAGCTTTTCCAAGCGCCTCCTCATAGAAGTCCTTGAAGGATTGCTTCTCCCTTCCCTGAAAGAAATCCTTGTGTGCGGAAGGCAAGGAGGAATACAGCTCGTGCAGATCAGCCTGATACGGATGATCGACGACAGCAGTGGTACAGCCGGAAAGCAGCGCGACAACAAGCAGCACGGAAATCAGGATATGCATCGGTTTCATGACAATGAGTATAAGAACGTTCTTTTCCTTGTTCCAGAATCTAGCCTGTAAGTAACACATATTTACCAAGTATATCAATTATTTTGTACTGAAAGACACGTTCCCTACCCAGCGGATCGCCAATGAATCTGAAATGGGTACCAAGGAGACATCCAAGGTAAGCGTATCGGAAAGGTTCTTGTCCAGCATGAGTCCTTTGCGCAGTGTCTTGTTGTATCGTGAACCGAAAGTGAGGGGAATCAGTGCCTGGATGAGCCGTCCCACTACGAACGCACCACCCCCGACAGCCATGGCTGCCAATCCAATCTGGTTGAAGGGATCATCAGGATTGTTCAATTGAATGGACTGTTTGGAGAGACTGAAGGTCTGCACAAACAGGATGTCCAGCAACACGATTCCCAAACCAGCGCCTGCGATGGTCAATGTGGTCCAGTCGCTGATCTGACCGAAGAGCATGCCACCGAAATCGCCTTGCAACTTCGACCCCTCACCAAAGCCTACCAGCAGATTTTTCCAAGCTGGCCACCCTAGGCTGATGTGTGCTTTTCCATACACCTCTTGGCGTTCTGAGAGGGAAAGCAGGGAAAAGTCATGCTGCTTGAAGGTTCTTTTCAGCTCTCCTACACCCCTGCCTCCAAGACTCACCTCTTTTCCATCCAACAGTACGGTTGTCGCCGGTTTCCGAGCTGCCATATCCAAGCCGGAACCTATGATGGAACTCACTGCATCCACAACACTCGAGGCACACAGCGTGCCTGCAATAAGAAGAAGGAGAAGACACAAGAGTGCAATCCGTTTCATATACACATCCCCACATAGCAATATTTTTCTCATGATACCATACATCTGTCCAATCGCCGAAAGGAAAGTTTCCCAATCTTATGGTACATTCTCTCGATTTCCTTGCAAATCTTTGTAGCAGTAATCAGCTAATTCTCAGTACTTCACTTCTCGTTAAGATGTATGAGCAATAGCAATAGGACGAAAATCTTATTTTGCATACAGGAATCCCTTGCACTTCACTTCGTTATAAAACTTGTCCCATAGTTATATCTTTCAAATACTTAACTAGTTGACATAATTAGATTTAGGGCTTCTCCTAGGATAAGGAACACTATTGAAAGGAGCGAATTATGTACGACCACGGAACAGAAGGGAAGTCAAGACTTCTCACGGTCCTGGTCCTGTTGCTGTTGCTGCTCTTCACCTCCTGCTCATCTACACAACAAGAGGACAACATGGCTTTGATGTACACTCCAACCTTCAGGAAATTGGAGTCGGCGCCGCTTACCCTTCCATCAGAAGTTGCTGGATTCTCGCGTGAGTATGAGTTGTTGGGAGTTGAAGATTTTTCAGCAGTCATTCATGCACCCACACAGGGATTCCAGCTTGGAGAGGCAGGAATATTCCCGCAAGAGGATGACAATCCTTGGGTCATCGGCAAGAGTGATGGTACACAGAAGTACCGACAATACTACCGGACCAATCCAAACATCATACCTCTCACCCCTGGCGGTCGGTATGAAGTAAGCTTCCGGTACAAGGTGCTGGAAACTCCTGATGAAGGTTTTGAAACCATCATTTTCTCCAATACAGGCGCCCAACAGAACAATTGGGTGGAACAGTCAATATTCATCACCGATCCTGCCGGTTCGCAGGGCGTTGCCACCATGCAAGCCCAGCTGAAACAGTATTCAGACTACCAGCTGCTGATGAATGTGGTTGGCAAGGGATCCATCGCTGTTACGGATATCACCATCAAAGACTTGAAGAACAATACTGTGGTGGCTTATGAGGATTGCAAGAAGTACCAGCATACCCATTCGCTGATGCTCCGTGGTGATGGCGATTTCACCATCGGCCAAAGTTCCATCCCCACCGGAGGTGCAAGCATTGTCACCACAGGGTGGCTGAAACTCTGGACTAACTCATCTGTGGTCACATTGCCCAAGGATACAGTCATCCTGCTCGAGTTCGACTACAAGGTATTGAAGAATCCTAAGAACCTCGACCAACTGGGTTGGGTACGCATCTACAGCGGAACCGATACCAGGCTGGACAGAGGAGCCATTAGCATTCCTGCGTATCAGGTTACAGAGGGCCACTACATAGGCGCAGCCAAAACGGGTACCGAGGATGATATCTATATCCTGGAAGCAAATTTCTCCGGCGATGTTTCGGTGGAAGTGACCAACTTCAAGATTTCAAAGCAAATCACCATACCCCAGTCAATTGCTGAGCATCCAGCCCAGAAACTGAAGGATGCCCCCTATCCGAGACTTGGTAATTACTTCAGTTCCATGGCGGAATGGGTAGCCCGTGACGGGAGTGGATCGGCACAAGGGGATAAGCCTTGGATGTCATTTGACGAGCTGGAGCGCAGGCTTGCCCTCAGTGATGTGGTGGTAGGTATGCATGCGATGTATTCGACCAATGATCCGGCTGCTTCCCTGCGGCTGAGAGCATTGAACCCGAACATTGTGTTGCTCCCCTCCTTTGAGACACACGAAACGGCACGTGATGGAAGTCTTCCACATCCCACGCTCCACCAATTGACCAACGCCGAGCAGGCTTTCATCGCCGGCATAAGCAAGGATTGGTATCTTACCGATGCAAAGGGAGAAGTCATCAATACACAAGACGGTTGGTCTTCCATTCCCATGAATGTCTCGGCCTTTTGTCCGTACAATGAAAAAGGCGAACGGTATCTCGACTATTGGGGCAAATCGGCGGTGGACCTCCATCTTGCCGATGGAAGCTGGGATGGCCTGCTGCTGGCCAACCCGCTTACCCGTGGAAGCGACCTGATTCCCGGTATATTCACCAAGAAGAAGGTCGATGCCGACTATAACCTGAACAAGGTCAAGGATGAAACACCGCAGTGGATCACCGAGATGAGCGCGGCCGCTTCGCTTACCATGCTGCGCAGTTTGCGAGAGAAGGTAGGCAATGATGAACTTCTGGCAACAGGCAAGTACTTCGACCCTATCCTTGATCCGTACACCAATGGGAAATTCATGCGCTCCTTCAACTGGAACTGGTACGAGCTGCAGGATCCCCAGCGTTTCCTTGAGTCCCAATGGAGTGGATTCCTCAGTGACTATCAGCAGTTCCGAACGCTTTATCAGGATCCATCGTTTATCGTCTTGCAGGGAACACCGCAATTCAAAGAAGGACTTCCTGAGAGCAAGCGTACCCATGACGAGGTAGACTTGGCCCTCAACCGCCTTGCATTCGGTACTGCACTGCTTACCGACGGTTTCTATGAGTATGACTTGGTCGATGGAAGAAGTGCACCCTACTTCTTCGACGAGATGCTGGTGGACAGCAGGGGTGCGAGTATTGATTCTGTGGAAGGAAAGGGATATCTGGGGAAGGCGCTTGGAGAAGCTGAACAGCTGATCACCAACAAGACCGAAGTATTCTCCCTGGCCAAGCCTGTGATACTCGGGGATAAGGGAAGCAAGAACAAGGACCTTGTTACCGTACGCAACAAGGAGGGTGAGAGCAAACAGTACCTGATCGAGTTTGACTGGAAGAACCTCACCACCCACACCTCACTACCCGGTATTACGCTCTCTTCCAGCAATATATGGAAGGGCTACTACAACATTCCTTCACAGATGGAGGGAGCCAGTGGCCATGCCTCCTTCTTCATCACCGTGGAGAAGAACAAGGAGTTGCTCTCCACTCTCTATGTGGGACGCAAAGGCGCAGTGGAGTTATCCAATTTCAAGATCCACCAAGCCGATGCAGGCGTCTTCAGACGTGACTTTGAGCATGGTATCGTCTTGGTGAACGCCACCAACGAGGAGAAGACGATCAGCCTCAGTGACATCAAGGGAGGGTTGGGCCGAACCAACCTCAGGCGCATCAAGGGTCAGCTCGATCCGGCTACCAACAATGGAAGGCCGGTGTCGGAAGCGATCACCCTCAAGGCGCACGATGCACTGATCCTGCTCGCCGATTGACAAGACTCACGGGGCGGGATTTCCCGCCCCGTGATGTCTTCATTCCATCATATGGTATGAGAGCAAAGGGAGGAGAGGCACATGAAATGCAAATCCGTATGCCTGATGGCCTTTCTACTCTTGCTGCCATGGCTGCTCTTTGCAGGTCAAGAATTAGGAAAGGACGAATCCTTTTCCGACAATCATGACCGATGGTTCACGGACAACAGAATCACTCTCAGTGGTGGACGGTACAACTTCTTCAGTGCAACAGGAGATGCCTTTGCATGGAGAACCCAGGAAATTGCTGATGGCGTTGTCCAAGCCCAAGCAATATGGACCGGTGGTCCGGACACCCATGGCTATGGAATCCTCTTCAGAGTGGTGAATGAATGCAACTACTATTTTGTCCTGCTTGCAGGCAAAGGCTATTTCCTTGTCGGCAAAACCGAGGGGGGCAATGCCAACGTGCTCCACCCGTGGTCTTTTGAGCCGAAACTCCAAGAGCATGGGATTAACCTTATTCGGGTGGAAATGATGCAAGACACCTTCACCCTTTTCCTCAACGACACGCAGGTCTACTCCTTCAGGGACACCAGTCTTCCCAGCGGTGGATATGGATTTTTCACCCAGAAAGGCGTACGGGCTTCGTTCGATGATCTCAAAGTGTGGAAAACCGTACCGGAGTTTACCGCAGAGGTCGAGCCATCGGCCATACCAGCCGATGGACAGACATCAGCCATGCAATGGAGAAGCGAGATCGGCAAACGCATAAGGATCTCTTTCCCATCAGATTTGCTTCCCGGCCAGTTCTGGGGAACCTATGAGTATACCGACGACTCCAGCATCTACAGCGCTGCCGTTCACAGCGGCCTGCTCACACTGGGTTCTGCAGGGGTGGTTACCATTGAGATCGGGGAAGGCAGACCTTCTTTTGAAAGTTCCACACGAAACGGCATCACCTCTTCATCGTACGGATATTGGCCGAGCAGTTTCAGATTTCTTCTGGATGGACAACCAACGCTGCCCACCTTACACTGAAAGCATGAAGGAGAAGCCTGTTGTGCAAGAGACGGAACGCTATGCATCCTACTGGCAAAGATGCGGTGCATATCTTCTTGATCATCTCATCACCGCCATGCTGCTCTCCCCGCTTGCCGCATGGTATCTGAACGGGCTGTTCGGAGAGAGAAGCGGCATCTTCCTGCTTGGATACAGCATCCCGGTACTCATGGCGATGCTTGTGGTTCGTTGCCTCTACCTCACCCTACTGTGGACCAAAGACAGGGGTACCATCGGGTGCAGGCTCATGCGCATCAGTATTGTATCGGTACAGGGAGAACCCCTTCGGTACGCTCGCGCCTTGCTTCGCTATCTTGGATTGCTTGCTGCGACAATGCTCTTCGGTCTTGGGAGCCTGCTCCTCCTTTGCTCAAGGAAGAAGCAGATGCTCCAGGATTATGTGTCCACTACCGTGGTGGTCAGGAAACAGCCGCTTTCTTCTGCAGCGAAGGGCGGAGAAGCAGAACCACCGATACCAGGGAAATGACCAAGAGACTGGCCAGCAAGATTCCCTGCACTTCCGATTCCTGGTTGGTCACCGTCCCGCTGAAGTTGAAGAGGATGTGGAACACCGCCCCTGCAATGCTGCTTCTCGTCTGTGCCATGATGAGCGAAAGCAAGATGCCTACGGCTATGGCCACAGCTATTTGTGCAGCAAGCTGGGATGCACTGTACCCTCTGAGCAGATTCACGATATGCCCCAGCCCAAAGGTAACACCACTGATGATGACAGCCCGTCTGGTGCCGCCGGTCCGCTCAATCGCCTGGAAGAGCAAACCGCGGAACACCACTTCTTCGACAAACCCTACTCCCAGCATCAAAAGGGCCGCTTCCCCCACCCCAGCTGCACCAATCCCCGGCTCAAGACCGGCAACCCACTGGACAAGTACCATCAGCGCCAGCGGAAGAAAGTAAACCCACCTCTGCAGGTTGGATAAGGATGGGATGATGAGCCCAAGCTCTTTGCGTGCATGCTTTTTCACCAGGACTGCGGCAAGTGCCAACACCAGGAGCGCGGTGATCACACTGCCCATGCCATAGGCTTCTCCGAGTGCATCCCCGACGTTGACCAATGCGATGTAGATGAAAATTGCGATGAGTGCTCTCCGTAAACCCTTTTTCCCCTGATCAGTATGCATTGGCCTGTTCCTCTCTTCCATATTCGTGTTTCAAACCGGTAAAGGTGTGTTTCAAAAGTGTTTCGATCTGTGCCTCATCAAGGGTGCACTCATTGGTGGCCATCATGGAGGCAATGCCGTGGACCATCAGCCAGATTCCCAGAAAGATTTGCTCAGCTTTTTGATACTCCAAGCCTGTCATTTGCGAGATGATGGCTATGATCGGCTTGTTTGCCTCATCACTTGCAAGATTGACTACCTCTTTGGAGGGAAGGGCATCGCTCATGAACAGGAACTTGAAGAGCTCTTTCTCGCCTTTTGCAAAGTTGATGTAGGCAAGCCCCATTCCCAGAAATGGGATGGGATGGGAGGCAAGGCCCTTGTTCAGCTGCTCTTCAAAGAGAAGGTTTGCTTTCTGATGAACAGCTTCTTTCAGACTCTCCATCGAGGCAAACTTATGAAATATCGGTTGGACTGAGCAGCCAAGGGCTTTGCTTACACCGCGTGCATGGAGCGATGCAATTCCAGTTTTACGCACCAGATCCAAAGATGCATCAACAATCGCTTGCTCGGTAATCCGTTCTTTTGGGGGCATTGCAGTCTCCTTAATATTACATACGTTATATATCGTTTGTTATATTTAAAGCAAGAGCATTTCTTGCTGAAAGCAAAAATCTGCACATGACCGCATTTTTCTTCTCTCCTCTCCCATTTTGTCCTATACTCTCACCCAAGGGGGATGTTGCATGCGAATCCAAGGAACCGGTTGCTGTCTCATTGATTCAATCTACCGAAACTGCTCCTATCAAGAGGGGGCTTTTTCCCGTCTGTGGAGCAAGGAGCGGGGCGATGGGGGCCTCATAGAAGGGGGGCTGGTTTTCACCGAGGATCTTGAACTCTATGCAAAGCAGAACCACCGGGACATCATCACCCTCCTCTCTGGTGGACGAGCAGCTGATGGAAAGAACCTTGGCGGTCCTGCCGTGGTGGCATTGGTGCACGCTTCCCAGATTCTTGCAGACCAGAACGTAGAAGTCACCTTTCATGGAGTGGTTGGTTCTGATGAGAATGCAGAGTTGGTACGTGCAACGATCGCCAAGACTCCCCTTCAGGCAAAGTTGAAAACCGTTCCTACGATGAGTACGCCCACCACTGAGGTTTTCGATGATCCCTCGATGCGCGGCGGAAAGGGTGAACGCTCCTTCATCAACACCATTGGAGCAGCGTATGCATTCGATGCAACGGACCTTCCGCCATCCTTTTATGATTCGGACATAGTGCTTTTGGGCGGCACTGCCTTGGTGCCGAACCTGCATGACCAGCAACATG
>LVBG01000052.1 GCA_001603115.1 Spirochaetales bacterium Spiro_05 | reverse complement strand
GGTCGACAATCTTTCCGGTGACATCGATGACACAGGTCATTCCGCTGTTGGTCCCTCTGACCGTGGTCCGACGGTTTTCAATGGAGCGGAATACAGCCAGTGCAAGATGTTGCACTTCTGCAGAGACTGCTTTCGACCAGCCGTCGTTGGTCATGTTGACAATTACATCAGCACCACTGGCAACAAAGCCGGCATTCAGATACCCGAACACGTCCTCAAAACAGATCGGAGTGGAGAATTTCACCCCCTCCTCTGTCTCGAACACCACTGGCTCGTGGCCCTTCTCCCACCAGTTGTAGTCGTTGGCCAGCAGGATGTTGTAGAGCAATGGCAACTGCTTTTCATAGGGGAAATGTTCGGTGAAGGGAACCAGATGCTGCTTGCGATAGGTATTCTTGATTTTCCCGTCCTCGAAGAAGATGACGGTGTTGTAATCCTTTCGGTTCCAAGAACCATCTGAGAGCAAGGGAAGCAGGGAAGGATCGTCGATGACCCCTTCAGGGTTGCCGGTCAACAAGGGAATGGGCAAGGACTTGCCAAAGGCGACAAACTCTTCCACCAATGCCGAGGTGGCAGGGTCTGAGGGATAGTTCTCATGCCAGGCAACCGAAGGAACGAAGGCGGTCTCCGACCAGAGTATGATGTCTGGATCTGAACCAAGCGCTTCAAGGCTCATTCTGCGCAGAATATTAAAGTTGTTCTTATAGGTGGCATACCCACCCTTCCAAGTATCTGCACTGTGCTGGATGGTGGCCACACGCCAGCTCTTCTCTGGCTGCTGGCCATTCCAGAACGTGATGCTCACTATGCCGAAGATGAGATTTGCCACAAACAACACAAGATAGGCGATGACACTCAGGCGATGGGTTCGGACTGTGGTCTTGAACGAGATTGATCGGTCTTTCAGTTTCTCATAGCCATGGAAGGCAAGGAATGTCTGAGGGAGGACCATGAGCATGTTCACACCCCAGATACCAAAGATCTCAGAACTTTGGATAAGTGGGAGATACCGGTAGATGGCTGAACCCAGCGTACCGTAGGGATACCCGGCGAACCAATCCTGGCTGAGATAGGAGTAAGCCACGTACACCAACGCTTCAACAAGATACCCGTACTTCTTGAACAACTTCTGTGCCGCCTTCAAGACGGGGAAGAGCATCAGCATCTCCCCTCCCTTGATGATCGGCACGATCAGGATGGCAAGAGGGTGGAAGGTTTTAAGCCAGTAGTTGAAGAAAAGGTAGAATACAAATCCGTAAAAGAAGCCGTAGAAAGGAACCAGCTTCCATGTTGTGGTACGGATGACGAGGAACACAGGTATCAAGGAAAAGAACGCAATGAATCCCACACCGTTGGCTGAAACAAGGCCGGGAAAGGCGATCGAATGGATAAATGCCGATACTAGTAACACAAGAACCTCAGAACAAACCGTTCTGAGGCTCCGTCGTGCGTGTAAATCAACCAAGAGAGTATCTCCTACATCAGAGGCGTGATGGCTTAGTCGTTCACCGGTTTGTTGTCACGTAGGTCCCAAACGTAATCCTTGAGCTCCTTGCCCGGACGGAAAATGGCGACCCCATGTGTCTCGACGGCAACGATGGCACCGGTCTTGGGGTTGCGAGCTTTCTCCCTGCCTTTGCGGGTACGAACTTCAAAGGTCCCGAAGCCACGGAGTTCGATGACCTGATCGTTCTTCAGCCCTTCCTTAATTTCCTCGAAGAACTCATCGATGATCTTGTGGATATCGGCCCTATTCAGTCCATGCTTCTCATGAAGACTCTCGATTATGGCTGCTTTTGTCAACTTTGGTCCTGCCATGGTTACTCCTTCAACACTATATTCGCGCATGCGCTATACACCGATATAAGCATCGGTACTCAATCCAACGAGCTGAAATTATGCCTGTACTGTGGCCGGTTCGTTCAGCTTGTTGAAGCGGGCTGCCAATCTGGATTTCTTTCGGCTGGCAGTGTTCTTGTGGATGATACCCTTGCTTGCAGTTGAATCAAGCAGCTTGAGGCTCAGTGCAAGAGCAGAAGCGGCAGTATCTTTGTCATTGGCGACCACAGCGGCGTCAAATTTCCTAATTGCGGTGCGCATGGTGCTCTTTGCAGCACGGTTCCTCATTCTTCGAACGCGGTTCTGTCGCTCTCTTTTCTCAGCAGACCTGTTAATCACGTAATACCTCCAAACATATTACCTTGAATACGTAGTTCATTTATTAAAGATGATGTCGGCAACACAGGGCCGACGGTGTAAAAACATATCACAGTCTCTAAAATCGGTCAATACAATGCTTTACTTCAGTTGGACAAAAATTCGTCTGCATACTCCTTTGTTATCTCCCAACGACTGGTTTCCTCGTTGTAAAAGACAGCACTTTGGGGGATGCTCAACATCCTTCCTTCACTGCCACTCAAAGAAATCTTCTTCGACAGTATGTTGACTTCTATAACTTTCATCAAGTCAAAGCCCACCTTCAATTTGCTTCCTTCCGGCGGATAGTGTCGCTTTTCTTCCACATAGAAATCAAACTCATACGACAGACAGCAAAGCAACCTCCCGCACGGTCCGCTTATCTTCATGGAATTCAAGGAAAGATTCTGCTCTTTGGCCATCTTGATGGAAACCGGATTCAGTTTGTCAGTGACACTGTGGCAGCAAAAATCCCGGCCACAGACGGCAAGACCACCAAGCACCCTGCTTTCATCACGGACTCCGATCTGACGCAACTCAATCCGGATCCTGAAAACCGATACAAGGTCCTTGACCAACTCACGGAAATCCACGCGGACATCTGCAGTGAAAAAGAAGATGATCTTCGGCTCGCCAAGCAAGAAGTGGGCGGTAACCAGCTTCATGTCCAACTTGTGGTGGGCGATCTTCTCACGACAGATGCGCATCGCCTCATCTTCTTTCTCCACCAACTCCTGATAACGATTCAGATCGGATGGGGTTGCCAGTCGGTCTATCCAGATGATATCCCCTGAGAGAGTTACCTGTTGCGGTTCAGGCTGAGGGTTGCATCCCGCACACGAATCACAGGGATCCTCATCCGGTTCTGATTGGTAGAGCAACTCAATCTCCTCATCCACAGCAGGTGCTTGCTCTTCGCTCGCTTCCTCTTCCTTGTCCGCACACTCACCGTGCAGGCATGCACCCCTGCACTGGTCGCAACCAGGGGTATACGCTCCTCCCAATCGATCGGCACTGGAGACGATGATACCCAGATCGAGGCCATAGCGAGTCGGTGCAACCACACTGGTGCCAGGGTACAAAACCGAATCCCAGGCACAGATGCTGGTTTCGTTGGAAGAGGGGTTTTTTACCAAATATATATAGCCGGTTGATGGTCGGTTTCGCTGAACCGGCGCATCGGCGGCGCGCATTCGTTCTTTTTTCATGCAAATCCTTTGCCAAAATGGCAGTAACGTTGTAAAGCTACCACGTGGCCATGAATTTGTCAAACCATCATTCAAACGATATAAGTAATTGACAGTATTCGAGTTACAACGTTGACGACCACTATAACCCATGGTATAGTTTAGACACATCTCCCTACATGTGAGATTCTTCTCAAGGAGTCGGTATGCAACTGTTTGATACGCACGCCCACATTGGGCTACTGCAAGACGACAAGATGGAGCAACTGCTCGCTGTACAGATGGCCAAGGTCAAGTCTGTCAGGCACGTGGTAAGCATCTGCAACAGTCTGGCAGATTTTGAGCGTACCTATGCAAACCTGGAAAGCTCTGACTCTGTGTTCCATGCCGTCGGAGTCAGCCCCACAGAGGTCACCAATCCTGGCAAGGATTGGGAAGAGCGGGTGATCGCCCACGCCCACAAACGGGGGGTGGTTGCAATTGGCGAGACGGGTTTGGACTACTTCCATATGTTCGGAGGAGACAAGACGCTGCAGATCGAGCTGATGCTCAAGCATCTGGAAATTGCACGGCATCTGGATCTTCCGGTTATCATACACAACCGCAATGCCGGTGATGACCTGTTGCCCATCCTCTCGCAAAAGCTTCCTCCAAAGGGGGGTATTCTGCACTGCTTTGGGGAGGATTGGGAGTTTGCCAGACAGACTCTCGATCTGAATCTCACCTTCTCTTTTGCAGGCAATCTGACATTCCGCAACAGCAAGGCCTTGCATGAGGTTGCAATGCGTCTTCCCCATGACCGTATCGTGGTGGAGAGCGAAGCTCCCTTCATGACTCCCTATCCCTACAAGGGGGAACGTAACAAGATCCAATATCTCATCGAAACGGTGAAAGTCCTCGCAGAGCTGAGACAAACATCTCTTGAAGAGCTGGCAGAAAGTCTTTATGCTAACAGCCTCAAGGCGTTTGCCTTGCCAAAGGACCTATGAGCGAACAGAACCTTTATCACTCAGTACAGATCGGCCCTGTCACCGTACCAGGGAATGTATTTCTTGCACCCCTGGCAGGATATACCGATATCCCATTCAGAACCCTTTGCATCGAAAACGGTGCAGACTTCAGCTATACCGAGATGGTCAGTGCCGAAGGGCTGGCCCGCGAAGGGGAAAAAACCCTCTGTCTGATGGACCGTGCACCGAATGAGAAGCAGTATGCGATCCAGCTCTTCATGGGCAGTACCGACTCGCTGAAAGAGGCTCTCGAACAGCTGCAACCCTACCATTGTGATGTCATTGACATAAACTGTGGGTGTCCTGTTCCCAAAGTAACCAAGACTGGAGCTGGTTCGGCAATGATGAAGAACCCGGCCTTGATCACCGAGGTGGTCAGAATCATCACTGACTCCACTGATATCCCTGTTTCCGTCAAATTCCGTACCGGCTGGGATGAGTCGAGTGAGAATTTTTTGGAATTTGCACAAGCAGCACTGGATGGAGGAGCTTCCATGCTCACCCTCCATGCCAGGACAAGAAGCAAGGGTTACGCACCCTTTGCTGATTGGTCCAAGCTCACCACACTCAAGCAGTACTGCACCGACCATCACTATCAGGTACCGGTTTTCGGCTCTGGGGATCTCTTCAAAGCTGAGGATGCAAAACGGATGCTTGAACAGACCGGCATCGACGGGGTGATGTTCGCACGGGGAGCCATTGGAAACCCCTTTGTCTTCTCTCAGGCAAAAGCAATCCTATCCGGAGAGGTAATGCCGCAGGTGACTGTTGCCATGCGCCACAAGGCAATTCTGAGGCATCTGGACCTGATGATCGAAACCTTCGGGGAGAAAACAGCGTGCACCCTCATGCGCAAACATACCTGTTCATACCTCAAGGGAGTGCCCAATACATCCTCGATCAAGCAAGCGGTGGTGCAAGCCACCAAGGCAGAGCATTACCATGTTGCCCTCAGAGGACTTGTTGACCTGTGAAGCGGTAAAATGGTACGTTTACTGGAGTAATCTGATCGGGAAGGAAGTGCAATGAGAGTACTAGTATTAGGTTCCGGAGCGAAGGATCATGCCATTGCATGGTGGTTCTCCCAGAGTCGTCTGATCGATGGCCTGTTTGTTGCACCAGGCAACGTCGGCACCCAATCCATTGCCATCAATCTTGCCATCGACCCCTCTGATCCCAAACAAGTCCATGAGGCCTGTTGTGAACATGCCATCGATTATGTCTTCGTAGGTACTGAGGCCCCGCTGTTCACTGGGGTGATCGACTACCTCAATGAAAGGGGCATCGACACCTTTGGGGCCCCGAATAGGACCCTGAAACTGGAAGGCGACAGAAACTTTTCACGCATGTTCTCCGACCGGCACAACATCCCTACTCCATCACACGTGCTCTTCGAAGATGAGGAGAAGCTTTCCGATTACCTCAAACGCCACGAAAAAGAACGCTTTGTCGTGAAGAGCAACGCTATTGCCCCAAGCCGGGTTATGGTAGACTCCTCCGATTATGATACCTTGATGGATTTTTCTCGTGGACTGCTGGCTACCGGCCCCATCATTCTTGAAGAGCATCTTGCAGGGCTTCCCATTACGGTCACCCTCTTTTTGGATAACAAAGGGTATTTGATGCTTCCTACCTCCAGTGACTACATGAAGGCTGAGGAGGGAGGGCTTCCCACCGGCGGTATGGGTTCCATCTGCCCAGTACCACTCCAACAGGAAGTGAAACAAGCCCTGATCGACACCATCATCGAACCTACCCTGTTTGGCCTGAAAGCCGAACGAATGGCTTACAAGGGCGTGCTGACCATCAGCGTCATCATTACCAAGCATGGCCCGATACTGGTGGACTACCATGTGCGATTCAATGATCCCGCAGCACAAGCCTTCGTCCCCCTCATCAAAACGGACATCGTTGACATTCTCAATGCCATGAAGGCAGATACGCTCTCCTCTCTGACCTTGGAAGTATCCAATAAATCGACGGTCGCACTGGTGATTGCCTCCAAGGGGTATCCCCAGGCCCCAATCATCGGCAAACCGCTGGATCCCATGCCTGCCTCACTGCTGCTCAACACGTTTGAAGGAGCTCCCCGCTATTTCTTCGGTGGTGTGCAGGAGCTTGAGGGAAAGCTGCTTACCACAGGTGGACGATGTGTTACCGTTGTCGGTGTTGGCTACAACATCATGAACGCAAACAAGAATGCGTACAGGGGTGTTCCCCACGTCAATTTTGAGGGAGCATGGTACCGCAAGGATATCGGTGACCGCTTCTTCGAGAACTGAACCACAACCAAAAGATTTTGCAGAAATTTGCAAATTGCAGTACGATGAACATGAAGCGCATCGTACTGCTTTGTTTTGCTTCCCTGGAGAGATGAATGGAACTTATCGTTGCTGAAGTACTTTCGCTGATCATCGTCTCATCGATCGTATTTGCACACAAGTATTCGAGAAGAACTCGAGAAAAAACAAAAGAAGACACCCTGCTTTGGGTCACCTATGCGTCCTTGGCGTATCTGCTCTTCTCCATACTTTTCCATCTGCAGCTGGCTGGCATTTTCAGACTCAGCTTGCCCATGACTCGCTTTCTCTCCATCATTCACACCATCAGCATAGGGGCATTCATCCTGATGTGGATGCTGGTCATCGAACAATGGGTGCTCCAATCCAAACAGGTCCTCTCCTTGCTGACCAAACTGCAGGTGACGCTGTTCTGCTTGTTTTCGCTTGCAAGTATGTCAGACCTTTTTCTGAATCGATTGTTCCAATTCATTGGATCAAGGCTCAGCGGTGGAATCGGGGTTCCCAGCATGCTGTTGCTCAGCAGCCTCTACATCCTCATAGCTACAGTATGCTTGGTGGTTCGTTGGCGTTCTGTCACCGTATTCAGCAGGTTGCTCTTCTCACTGATCATCTCCTTTCTCCTCCTCTCCCTGCTCTTCTTCCAGTTCTTTCGCCAGCCATACCTGCTGGCACTGAGCAGCAGCTTCATCCTGCTGCTCAGCTATCTTGTATGGCAAAGAAAAGAGCTGACTCTCGACCGGCTGACTCGCATCCCCAACTACCAAGCCTTCTATGACAAGCTTGTACACACAACCCTCCATAAGGAACGAATCACACTGCTGATGGTTGATATCGAAAATTTTCGGTTGATCAACGAGCGGTATGGCACGAGTGTGGGAGATGATCTTCTCAAGGTATTCGCAACCTTTCTCAAAGAGCTGGAAGGTGAGGCCTACCGGTTGGTCGGAAATCGGTTTGCGCTCATTTTTCCTCACCTCACTCACAATGAGCTAGTCAGACAAGTCCGGTCCATCAAATCAAGAACAGCACAGGGATGGATGATCGAAGACATCCATCTCACCTTCTATGTCAACATTGCCATCGCGGAAACGCCCTTGAAGTTGAATACGGCTGATGAGTTGGTTGAGTCACTTGAATTCACGCTTTCCGCCATCAAGGAGAATCGACGTTTCTCAGTCATCATTTTCAACCAAAAGCTCATACACTTGCGCCAAAGAAGGCTTGAGATCCTCTCAGTACTCAGGAAAGCAGTAATTGACACGTCACGGGTAATTGTTCACTACCAACCTATCATCGATGTGCGAGACAACCGGATCCTCTGTGCGGAAGCGTTGATGAGACTTCAAGATGATCGCTTGGGCATGATCAGCCCAGGAGAGTTCATCCCATTGGCAGAGCAGGTGGGACTTATCACCAAGCTTACGGAAATTGTGGTGGATAAGGTCTGCACGCTGCTTTCAGACCACCAAGCCCTCGGCTTGGCACTGTCGCATGTATCAATAAACATATCAGCCGAAGATCTCGTATCAGCAGAGGTGGCCCAGCGCTTGCTCCAGATCCTGAGGCGTCACAAGATTGACTCCACCCTGATTAGGTTTGAGGTGACTGAATCGATGCTTCTTTCTTCGCTGAAGAGCTCACAAGATGCATGGAAGACCTATCAGGATTATGGGATCAAATTCTTGCTTGATGATTTTGGTACAGGATATGCAAATCTGGAAACGTTGGTTGAACGTCCTTTCTCTACGATAAAGATCGATAAGAGTGCGGTTTCAAACTCCCGCAACCAATACCAGCTGCTCAAGGTCATCGCAGGGATGCTGACGGCGTTGGACAAAGAGATGGTTGCAGAAGGGGTTGAGACTGAGGAACAGCTTGCAGCGGTGAAAGAAGCAGGGATTACGAATGTACAGGGGTACTACTTCTCAAAACCTGTATCTGAACAAGAATTCTTGGGTTTCCTCACCGAGAGCGTTTGCGTGCTTCCCAAACACCGGATAGTCAACGGTTGACGGCATGCCCGTCGGACCAAGAATGAGGCTTCGCACCCCGCGAAGCCTCATTACCGACCATACCCTTTTCTCTCAAGACAGGCGGCTACCATCCCAGGCAGCCGCCTTCTGTTCGATCCCCCCACGCAAAGGGAACGGTCTGAAGAAATCATCTACGACTCTGAGAAAGATCATTGTCTAGAAGGAAACACGAACCATGACCTTTCTGTATCTTCATCCTACCCTCTGTCTTCTGCCCCGTCAATGAATACCGACAGAACTCGGGCATAATTCAGGCAGTGTACTATGTACCCAAGAAGCCAATCCTTGTGAAATTTTATCTCTTCTCTATATACATGAATAACTTATGTAGTACTTTTTCTGATATTTCACGAGTATGCAACAAAGGGGATATCCTTCGATATCCCCCTGTTGTGCCTCGCACTCTATTTATATTTCTACCAATACCGCAAGATCATCGGTAACAACCGGCTCCTCAGCAGGGGCTGTCATCGCATAGGTGGGCAGTTCGTAATTCTCAAGCCAAAGGCTCTGATCCCCCTCTGGATTGGCCACCAGAGCAGGAAGCAGAATCATCACCATGTCCTGCATCAAGGGAATCCTGAAGGTACGGACAATGGTATGTTCCTCCCAGTTTGCATCGGTATAGATGACGGTGACCTTGTGCTTTTGGCCGGTAACATCAAACTTGTCCCTGTCACGAGCCGCCAGTTCCATTGAGCCAAGCGTATTGACCTCCACCTCCACAAGCTGGAGGGCTTTCAGCTCAACACCGTTCACCGTTACCGCCTTGTTGTCGACCAAGACGGTGTGCTGCTTGCCGATGAAGAAGAGAAACACGGAGAAGACGAGAATGAGCGCAATCGTTGCGGTCCGTATCCAGAACGTCCTGGTAAGATTCAGTTTCATACGGTCTCCTCCTGTTCTGCTGCCAGCACCAATCCGGCAAGACCTCGGTCACGCTTCTTGCGTACCTCATAGAGGACGAGCGAAATCGTGATGACTCCGTAGGAGACGAATACACGGAAGTACTCACCAAGCTGTGCCTGACCGATGAGGTTCTTGCCTGCCATCGGGGAGACGATGAACATCAGGTGGAAGAGGATGACACCCAAGAAGACGTTTCGGATGTTTGCCTTCGCAACCGTGGCACCACCAACCAGCAAGGCAGCGACACTGAACATGCCAATCTGCATGTGACTGTTGTAGGTATTCAGCGTACCGATGTTCTGCAAGTAGAGGATCATGCCATATCCAGCGAATACCGTGGAGATGATGATGGAGATAATCCTGGTGTGCTCCACTCTGATGCCTGCCGCCCGTGCCACTTCCATGTCCTGTCCTACTGCCCGCATATCCTGTCCAAGCTTGGTTTTCTTGAACCAAAGCACGAAGAGACAGAGCAGAGCGATGACTGCAAAGGTCACCAAGGGGATGGGAATGCCAAAGAGCCGAACCGTCAAGAGGTTGTCCAAGGACTTACGGATCCCGATCAGATTGACCGTATTGCGGATACCATAGCCACGGGGAAGGACCAGTGCGTTTGACCTTATCGGAATGATGGCACCCATGCCATACAGGACGATCATCTGGTAGATACCATTCATGAAGAAGCCGATGATGTAGCTGGTGACCATCTCACGGCCTTTTGCCATGTTCAGGATTTTGCCGCACCACCATCCCAATATGATGGAAATCGGGGTGGAGATGATCATGGCAAGCAGCATACCCGGAATTCCGGCTATACCCCAGTCGCTGATGAAGATCAGACCTATCTGGCCTGCCATAGCACCGAGCGTCATTCCGAAGTTCAGTCCCATACCGGCAAGGATGGGAATCAACAAGCTTACAATCAAGAAAGAGTTTCGGGCGATACGGACAATAACCTCACTTACCAGGTAATTGGCCGAATAGCCACTGAGAGGAATCCCGAACGCACAAATGATGAGGAACAGGATAGGAACGGTGTTGTTGCCCATGAATCGAAGTACTTTCTGGGTTTTGGTCATATGCAGCGTCATCGTACAGCCTCCGTTTTTCTCGTCAAGGCGTACAGGATCATTCCATTGGAGACCACGATCCTGATGACCTCGCTCATGTCGGTGTGAATCATGGAGTTCATCACCGAAGGCGTCATGGTTACAATCCCCTGGAAGAGGAATGTTCCCACCACGACATTCAGGATGGAGGCCTTATTCACTGAGGCTCCTCCGATGAGGATGGCTGAAACTGCAGGCAGGGCCATATAGAAGGGCCCCATATAGAGCTGGATGAACCCGAAACTCTGCTGATACACCAGAATACCCATGGCACCAAGCCAGGTCGACATCACCACACTCAAGGTCCTGATCTTGTCGACGTTGATGCCACTGGCACGAGCAAACACGGGGTTTGATCCGACTGCGGTCATCGCAGTTCCTGTCTTTGTGTGCAGGAAGGCCCAGATAATGAAGGCAAGCAGGGCAAAGAACAAGATCATACCGGTGGGGATGAGCAGGTGATCACTCAGCCTGATGGACAAGAAGTCATTCAATACATGCAAATAGTACCCTTCCACGCTGATGGTGGTACGAAGGCCGGTACCGCTGTACCCCCAGACCATGGTGGGGTTGCTGAACGGAAGCAAGAGCCACATGATGCACATGAAGGCCACACTGGAGAAGCCCACATAGGTGGCGATCATCATCTCACCACCCTTTACCTTATTCAGCAACTGCCCGTATCCCCAACCGAGGATGACTGCGAAGGGAGTTGCAAAGAGTATTGCGAGCACAAAGGAAGTCGGACCGGGGATGTTCACTTGCAAGGAGATGGTAGCGCCAAGCAAGCCTGCGATGATGCCAAGCGGAAGGCCGAAGTTCAGACCACACCCACTATGAATCATCGGCACCATGGCAAGCACCATGACAGCATTCATGCCGAACCTGTTGAGTGTATCAGAAAGGCTGGTCCCCACATTCACTCCCACAAAAGGAGCAAGAATGAAAAGAACCAACAAGAACAACGCAATGATGACTCGTGGAAGTCCAAACGACGTCACCATGCCTTTGACTGAAGAAGTCAGCTTCTCTATGGTCATACGCTCCCTCCTTCTTGCAAGGCACTGGTCTGGCCAACCATGAGAAGGCCGAACTGGGCACTATCAGTAGTTGCCGGCAAAATTCCAAACACTTTTCCATCACTGATGATGGCAATCCGATCACAGATAGCCCGGAGTTCTTCCAATTCACTGCTGATCATGATAATCGTGGTACCACTCTCCTCGTTGTACTTGCGAAGCGCTTTGAGAACCAGAGATTTGGCGCCAATGTCAATTCCTCGGGTAGGCTCACTGACAAACAGCAGTTTGGGGGCCACCGCAAACGCTTTTGCAAGACAGACTTTCTGCTGATTGCCTCCGCTGAGTTCCTTCGCTTTCTGCTTGGTGCTCGTACAACGGATTTCCATCTGCTTCACGTAATTGCTTGTTTCAGCCTCGATTGCATCTTGGTCGCGCCATTTGATGGCCCCCCCAAGATACTTCTTCAGATACTTTTCCTGCACTTGCATGGCGGTGAAGGAGATATTCCACTCAAGCGTCTCATCCAGCAACAGGCCCACTCCACGACGGTCTTCACTGACGAACGCCATACCGGCATTCAGGAAGTTGCGAGGATTGTTCAATTCGATCTGCTTGCCTTCGAAGGTAATTTTACCTCCCGCAGGAAAGAGACCCATCGCCCCGTTGGGGATACCCAACTTACCCTGCCCTGCCATTCCTCCGATGCCCAAGATCTCTCCTTGGTGTACATTCAGATTGACATTGCGGACTACTTCACCAGGCATATCCACCCACAGGTTCTCCAAGGAGAGAATGACGGGTTTGTTTTCATAATCGAACTCACGAGCTTGACGCTGGGCGGTGTTTACATCTCGTCCAACCATCCAACGGGCGATATCGGTGATTACGACGCCTTCAGCCGGTACCGTCTTGATGATCTTGCCATCACGCATGACCATGATCGTATCACACACATCCAGGATTTCCTGAAGGCGGTGGGTAATGAAAATGATGGCAATCCCCGTTTCACTGAGCTTGCGCATGGCATGAAGCAGGCTGTCAGCCTCCTGCTCGGAGAGCACTGCAGTCGGTTCATCCAACACCAACAGTTTGATGCCCTCGGTCACCGAGGTCGATTCCTTGCTCAGTTCCCTGGCGATTTCGGTGAACTGCTTGTGTCCAACCGGCATCTGGGAGACCACCATCTCCGAATCAAGAGGAACATTGAGCCGAGCGATGGCACGCTTGGAAATCTCTTCCATCTCGCTTCGGTCAAGAATGTTCATTCTCTCCCCGAACACTTCGGAGAGCCACGTATACTTCAAAGGTTCCCGATTAAGCAGGATGTTCTCGGTAGCAGTGAAATCGGGCAACAGGGAAAACTCCTGGTGCACCATACCGATACCTGCAGCCAAAGCATCAATGGGGGATGCAAACTGCACCTTCTGTCCGTTGATCAGGACATCCCCTCCGTATCCACCGGTCTGATGGATCTCATCCATACCGAAGAGAATCTTCATCAATGTGGATTTTCCGGCACCATTCTCACCTACCAGCCCCAGGATCTCTCCTTTCTTCAGGGCAAAGTTGATATCACTGAGCACTTGGTTACCGAAAAAGTCCTTGCTGATGTGTCTCATCTCCAGCAATGGCACTTCATTCTCATTCATCTATTCTATCCTTCCAAACTTGGTTGTGACTCTTGTCTCCACAAAGACAGCAGTGACAACCACGTCCCCTTCCTTACAAGCCCATAAACGGTGATAAAGGGGGAGAGTAGCACTCTCCCCCCAAAGGATGCAATACGATACCCCTATTTGATGGAGAAATACTTCTCGGGGACAATGAGGTCAGCATTGCCCATGTAGCCCTTGCCCATCATATAGGTATCCTGATAAATCAGGATGTGGTTGCGAGCTCTTACACCGGTGTTGACATCGGTGTAGAAAGCGCCGTTCCACTTGGCACCAGCGGTGTACTTGCCGTACGCCTTCATGATGTCAGAAAGCTTGAGCAGTTCGCTCTCGCCCTTGACAACGTTGATGGCATGCTGGCCGAGACCGGCGGTGGTGGTGTAACCATAGGAGTAAGCCCAGGTACCGAAGCGGCCTGCGCCACCCTTTGCTACGACAGAAGCTTCAACCTTCTTGAGGATTGCGGCAAAGTCGCCAGCCTCAGCAGAGAGGTCGATGCCCAGAGCGCCAGGATAACCCATCAACGGGCTTGGGAGGTCAGCTTCGATGAAGAAGCCACCATAGGCGAGCAGCTGCTTGAGCAGGGGCTCGGTGTGGGCATCATTGGTGCAGAAGAATGCAGCGTTCTTGCCATAGGTCTCAATCCAAGCGGGCACCTTCTCGAGGATGTACTGCTGGGCACCAGCAACACCAACGTCGGAGGTCGGATCGGGAGCAGTCTCAAGGACGAACTTCATTCCGAGCTCTTGGCAGGTGGCACGCATGATGGCGACGCGGCGGCTCATGGTCTCATAGCTGAGGTGTCTGGGGAAAGAGATGTGCACGAACGTGTCACAGCCGAGCTCGTGAGCAGTGCGGATGATCAGATAGCCGCGGGCCACGAAGTCATTGTTGACAGCAAGGTCTGCAGAGGTCTGGATTACACCCGGGTCCTCGTGAGCTTCACCAGCGATGGTGATGATGTCGGGTCTCTTCTCCTTGACGCGGCGGAATGCCTCGGTGGTGCCGGGGATTGCCTGGTTGACGATGATCGCTTTCATCTTCGGATCGTCGGCAAGGCCGCTGATGACGCTGATGGTCGTTTCAGCTTCATCCATGAAGTTGTCAGGATAGGTGACGTGCTGAATGATACCACCACTGGAGGCAGAACCATATTCGCTGATCAGCCTTTCTGCACCACGAAGGTCATCCTCGGACTGAGATACGGTACCGGTGACCACGCCAATGTGGAAGTCTGTGGCAGCAGGTTTTGCCGCAGGGGCTTCCTTCGTTCCTTGTGCAAACAGGAATCCTGTTGCCAAAAGGACACAAAGAACCAGAGCAAAGGTCTTTTTCATTTCTACTTCTCTCCTTACGTAGGAAAATTTCCTACATATTATGATACGTAAAAGTATCGCTGAGCGCAAGGAAAGATTGTTTTTTTATGCACTTGGGTGCAAAACCATTGCATAGATATTGAAAAAAAGGATACGAGAGGTGCCCGTATCCTTTCTGATATACCCAATTCTGCATAAATTATTGCGCTGCTTGTTGCCTTCGTACCTCATACAGCAAGATGCCTGTTGCCACCGATACGTTCAGTGAATCTATATGTCCGGTCATAGGAATGGTCACCATATGATCGCACAGTTTCTGGGTAAGCTGGCCGATACCCTTGCCCTCATTCCCCATGACCAGAACGGTTCTTTTGGGGAAAACAGTCTTGTATACGGCCTGTCCATCCATGGAGGCCCCATAGGCCCAGAACCCTTGGCTCTTCAGATACTCAAGCTCACGGTTAAGATTGGTGACCGTCGCAATGGGAACATAGTGGGCGGCTCCAGAGGAGACCTTCACCACGGTGGTATTGGCCTGAGCACTGCGTCGTTCAGGTATCACCACCAGCGAAACAGAGAACTGGTCAGCCGAGCGCAGGATGGCTCCAAGGTTCTGTGGATCGGTAATCTCATCAAGCAGCAAGACCAAGGCACCTTCGTCTTCCTTGAGCCTGGAACAGAACTCTCTGACTGACAGGTTCTGTATCCGTGCCTGGCTACCCTTGGTAGGCACCATCAAATCAAGTACTGCTCCACGATGATCGGCTTGGTCAACCATCCGATCCATCTCAACCTTGGCAATCTTCTTGACGATGACCTTTCCCCCGGTGAGTTGAGCCTGGCGCTCCAAAGCTTGGGTATGCGCTCCCATCCCTCGTGAAATATACAGAACCGACCCTGAGACAGCTCGCTTGAGCCCCTCTTCTATTGCATGAACGCCGATGATTTTCTCACCCATGTAGTGCTCCTCGTGTGTTGGACAGCAGGGCTACCATCCGGTAGCCCTGTCAAGTAATCGTTATTCTTCAAAGGGAACTGGATTCGGGCTGGTATCTTCTCCCAGCGCATCCGATAGTTCCTGCATGAGCTTCTTGGCTTTCATTCCCAACCGTTTGGGAACTTGTACCATGACCTTTATGTACATATCACCCCGGTCAGTGGAATTGAGCCTCGTGACTCCCCGCTCCCGAATCCTGAGCATCTTGCCACTCTGGATTCCAGAAGGAATGTTGACCTTGATGGATTGCCCGTCGATGGTCGGGACCTGAATCTCAGTGCCAAGCGAGGCCTGGGTGATCGAGATCGGAATCTGGCAGAACAGGTCGTAATCCTGCCGAATGAAATATTTGTGGGGTTTGACATTGATGTAGACATACAAGTCACCGGAGGGTCCACCGTTTGCACCTGCATCTCCCATTCCCCTGAGCACTACGCGGCTACCGGTATCCACTCCTGCCGGAATGGTAACCTTGACCTTCTGCTGTTTGCGTTTGAGACCTGTACCATGACAGGAACTACAGGGATTCTCGATGACATGACCGCTGCCGTTACAGGTAGGACAGGTACTGGCAATGGCAAAGAATCCACTGTTTCTCCTAACCTGTCCGCTTCCGTTGCACGTAGGACATACTTTTGTCCCGCTCCCGCCGGCCGATCCTGATCCATGACACTCCTCACACCCTACCTGGTGTGAATAGGCGACTTCGACTTTCGTCCCGAAGACTGCATCCTTGAAATCAATATCAACATCATAGCGCAGGGAAGATCCTGCCTCAGGTCCACGCTGGCCCCCACGGCCTTGTGACCTTCCGCCTCCTCCAAAGAAGGAACTGAATATATCCTCAAACCCACCACCACCAAAACCACCACCAAAGATGTCACTGAAATCACGATAGACATTGGAGTAGTCGTGTCCGGCACCATTGGCGCCATCGATACCCGCAAAGCCGTACTGGTCGTACATCTTGCGCTTCTTCTCATCTCCGAGGACATCGTAGGCTTCCGTAGCTTCCTTGAAGCGTTCTTCAGCCGCCTTATCCCCGGGATTCTTGTCCGGGTGGTTGGCAATCGCCAGCTTGCGATATGCTTTCTTAATTTCGTCCAGTGCTGCAGTCTTCGAGACTCCAAGCACTTCATAGTAATCACGTTTCGCCACGATGCGACTTCCTTAGAACAATTTGGGCTGAGAAACATCATGTCGGCCGAAGCCGACATGATGTTAAGCCGTAACGGTATACTACCCTGTTACCGACTCCTTAGTCTACGACTTCGAAGTCTGCATCCTCTGCATCCTTGGGACTCTTCTTCGGAGCCTCCTCAGAAGCAGCAGATTCCTCACCCTGAGATGCCGATGCATCGCCACCCTGGGCTGCGCTCTGCTTGTAGACCTCTTCAGCAAGCTTGTAGGAAGCCTGTTGCAGAGTCTCGCTCTTGGCCTTGATCTCCTCTGCAGAAGCGCTCTGGTTCTCCATCACACTCTTAAGTTCAGCAATTGCCTGCTCGATCTTAGCCTTGTCATCGCTTCCGATCTTGTCCCCAAACTCCTTGAGGGACTTTTCGGTGGAGTAGATCAGGCTGTCCGCTTCGTTGCGGGCGTCGATACGGGCGCGTTCGCGCTTATCTTCCTCAGCATGAACCTCAGCCTCACGCACCATCTTCTCGATGTCTGCATCGGAGAGGCCACCGGAAGACTCGATGCGAATCTTCTGTTCCTTCCCGGTTCCGAGGTCCTTTGCAGAGACATGTACGATACCATTGGCATCGATGTCGAAGGTGACTTCAATCTGCGGGACACCACGGGGAGCGGCAGGAATACCGATCAGGTCGAACTTGCCAAGCGTCCTGTTCTGGGATGCCATCTCACGCTCACCCTGCAGAACATGGATGCTCACCGCAGTCTGCCCATCGGCAGCCGTGGAGAAGATCTGGCTCTTTCGGGTTGGGATCGTGGTATTGCGTTCGATCAAACGAGTGCAAACACCACCAAGGGTCTCAATACCCAGTGAAAGCGGAGTTACGTCCAGAAGCAAGACATCCTTGACCTTACCACCGAGGATACCACCCTGAATTGCAGCACCCATGGCAACCACTTCATCTGGGTTCACACCCTTGTGGGGTTCCTTGCTGAAGAGCTCGCGAACCATCGCTTGGACTGCAGGGATTCTGGTGGAACCACCAACAAGGATCACCTCATCGATGTCAGCAGCAGTCAGACCGGCATCACGAAGAGCGTTTTTGACCGGGAGCTTGGATCGCTCGATCAGGTCAGCAACCAGCTGTTCGAACTTAGCACGGGAGAGTGTCATCTGCAGGTGCTTCGGACCGCTTGCATCAGCGGTGATGAACGGCAGGTTGATATCGGTGCTGGTCGAGTTGGAGAGCTCGATCTTTGCCTTCTCAGCCGCCTCGCGCAGTCTCTGCAATGCCATCTTGTCACTGGACAGGTCAATAGCATTGGACTTCTTGAATTCAGTGATCATCCACTCGATGATTCTCTGGTCGAAGTCGTCTCCGCCAAGGTGGGTATCACCGTTGGTGGACTTCACTTCGAACACGCCGTCACCCAGCTCAAGGATGGAGATATCAAACGTACCACCACCAAGGTCGTAGACAGCAATCTTTTCTTCCCTATTCGTATCCTTGCCCAGACCATAGGCCAAAGCTGCTGCAGTAGGCTCGTTCACAATGCGCTTGACATCGAGGCCTGCAATCTTGCCTGCATCCTTGGTAGCCTGTCTCTGTGCGTCGTTGAAGTACGCGGGTACAGTGATGACAGCTTCGGTTACGCTTTCACCAAGGTAATCTTCAGCAGTCTTCTTCATTTTCTGCAAAATTGCAGCAGAAATCTCCTGTGGGGAGAAGGACTCTCCACGAATCTCAACTTTTATTTCATCGCCGTTTCCGGCTACAACCTTATAAGGAATCTTGCCCAGCTCAGAGGGTACTTCGTGGTACTTTCTACCCATGAAGCGCTTGATGGAATACACGGTATTCTCAGCATTGGTCACCATCTGGTTCTTTGCCGGCTGGCCAACAAGGCGGTCGCCCTTTGAGGTGTATCCAACAATACTGGGAGTGGTCCGCTGTCCTTCGCTGTTTGCGATGACAACAGGATCATTTCCTTCCATAACTGCGACGCAGCTATTGGTGGTTCCCAAGTCAATTCCAATAATTCTTCCCATGATATATTTCTCCTCTCCAAATTAGCTCATTATCAATCACGATGGTGTGGGTATTCCCCACGTGCCTAAGGTACTCATACCTATACCAAACGTCAAACGTTTGGCTTGCCAACTTTTACCTTTGAGGGCCTGAGAACCCTTCCGTGCAACTTGTAGCCGACGATGTACTCTTCCATGACTGTCTCAGTCTCCAAAGAGTCATCGATCACCACCTGGTAAGCCTCATGCTCGGAAGGATCGAACTCCTTTCCTACCGCATCAATACGCTCCAGGCCCCAGTTCTTCTCCAAGGTGGAGAGCAGTTGGGAATTGACCATGACCACCCCATCATGCACTTTGGCATACTCTTTGGTAGACTCTGCTGCTTCCAAAGCACGATTGAAATCATCAAGTGGTTGAAGAAGATCCTTGATCAGGTTCTCGTTTGCAAACCTTACTGCATCTTCCTTGTCCCGAACCAATCGTTTCCTATAGTTCTCAAGATCTGCACGATCGCGAAGCATCTGCTCTTTCAGGGAAGCAATCTCTCCCTGCGCATCAGCAAGCTTTTCCTTCAATTGCACGACTTCCAACTCCTTCTTCTCAAGCTCACTCATGACCGGCTCATCCTGTTTCTGCTCTGCTCCGGTCTCTTCCTGCTTTGCCTGGACGTTCTCGTCAGCAATGACTTCTTCTCGCTGTGCTTCAGCCTTGCTTTTCTTGTCTTTCTTATCCATTCCATCCCTCAGTTTCCCATGCCCCAACCCCAAAGATTGGCACATGTCTATTTGCAAGCCTTGCACAGGGAATGTTGCACCCTGCAAGGCCATTGTTCATAATCGTGTGTAGCGTAAAGAGTAGCCCACCCCTGGGCATGCCGATAACATACTCACAGCAACGAGCAAGCGTCAAGTAGTTTTCTCGTCATCCTCATCCAAGGAAATTTCTTCTTCCTCACCCTCAGGAATATACTCAACCCAGGGTTCTTTGGGGAGCTTTTCTTCAGATTCAGGTTCCTCATCAGCCTCAGGTTCCTCATCAGATTCAGGTTCCTCATCAGATTCAGGCTCCTCATCAGATTCAGGCTCCTCATCAGATTCAGGCTGCTCTTCAGATTCAGGCTGCTCTTCAGATTCAGGCTGCTCTTCAGATTCAGGCTGCTCTTCAGATTCGGGTTCCTCATCAGATTCAGGTTCCTCTTCAGCCTCAGGTTCCTCTTCAGATTCAGGCTGCTCTTCAGATTCAGGCTGCTCTTCAGATTCAGGCTCCTCTTCAGATTCAGGCTGCTCTTCAGATTCAGGCTGCTCTTCAGATTCAGGCTGCTCTTCAGATTCAGGCTGCTCTTCAGATTCAGGTTCCTCATCAGATTCAGGCTGCTCTTCAGTTTCAGGCTCCTCATCAGATTCAGGCTCCTCTTCAGATTCAGGTGCCTCTTCAGCCTCAGGTTCCTCTTCGGTCTCTGGTTCTTTGTCTACTTCAGATTCTTTCTTCTGGAGCTCATGCTCGACGGTATTCAGCTCTGCTTGCTTCTCTTGCAATTGTGCGGAGAGTGCCGCAAGACTTGCTGCAAACAAAAGAGCAGAGTTGTTCTCTTGCTCGTTATGATCTTCCAGCGCTTCTTTCTCAGTCGTCAGTCGGGAGAGCTCGGTATGCAAGTGTGAGGCTTCTTCCTTCAGATGGGCTATGACTTGCTGCAACTCCTCTTGCTTTCGCTCACCCTTGCGAAGCATCTCCACTGCATTCGCGTGTTGTTGTGTCAGAGACTGGATCTCATCGGCATATGCCTGAAGATTTGCGTGTTCACGACCTAAAAGATCATTACTCACCTGTTGGGCATGCTGCATCCGCTGCCCAAGCTCATGCATGAAGGAGGTGACCGTTCTCACCATAGTCTGGAAGGCTTGGTCTGTCTTGGAAATGGTATGACCGAACACTGCTTCCATCTCGGTCGAACAATGGTCTGAGTAGAGCCTGAAGGCTTCTATCGCCTGATCTTGTACCGACTTGGAGAGTGAGCCCAACTGCTGTTGTTGCTCGATGAATGTCTTTTCGATTTCCTGCTTCAGCAGCTCATACTGTTTCTTCTGCTCGTTGATGTCTTGGAAGGAGAGCTCTCGCTGTTCCTCCAACGTGCGTTGGTTGAGGGCGATGATCTGTTCACTCTCGTCTCCGAGCATGCGAATCTTTGCCAATTGGCTTGAAAGAACGGAAAGCGAAGCAGCTTCATTGCTTTTCAAGGTCTCTGCATGGGTAGCAACGCGTCCCTGATTGGCCCGCTCAACCTCTTGGACTTCACTCTCATACTCCTGGAGCTTGGCGTAGGAGCTGTCAAGCAACTGCTTCACCCGCAGTTGCTGCTTCTGGATGGCATCTCCTGCCTCATCGATCATGGACTGGAGACTCTGCTTGAAATTCTCCAACCGAGTATCGAAGCCATCGATGACACCCTGGATTTGCTCGATGCGATTTGCTTCCTGCTTTACCTGCTCAACTCGTGCCTCCACCTGGGCGGTGGTGGCACCCAACTTGGTGAGCGAATCGCGGTACGTATTGAGCACACCTTGCAGCTTGGCCAAATCCTCACTGCGCACCTCAAGCTCGGAGAGCTGGTTGTCTATTCTCAGCAGCATCTGGTTTGAAGCATCAATCTTATGATTGATTTTCTCCTCTACCTGTTGTGCTGTATCCTTGAACTGCGCTCGGGTATTCTCTACATCCTTGATGATTGCCTGCACTCGTTGCTTGACGAAGTCGAGGCGATGATTTTTCTTGTCCTCCGCACGAAGCAGATAAATGATCACCAAGGTAATCAGAAACAGGACTACCGGGAGCAGAAGTTCAAGACCCATACCGCACCTCCTAAGAATCAGAGTACCAGAGAAGCAAACTCCTTCCAAGAGCTGACTACAAGATCAGCATCATCATAGATACGCTTGCGGGAGGAGGTAATCAAGCAGGAGTGCATTCCTGCCTTTTTGGATCCTTGGCAATCCTTGGAATAGCTGTCACCCATATACAAAATCTCATCCGCTCGTACGTTCAGACGCTCAAGCAGAAAGGCAAATGCCTTTGCACTTGGTTTGAGATAGCCACTCTCTTCCGAGCTTATGGCCAAATCAACCAGGTCTGCAATACCGAGCGTCTGCAACTTTTCAGCAAGAGGAAAGTCACTGAAGACTGCAATGCTCAGCCCTAAACGCTTTGCTTCCACCAAGGCTTCACGCATTCCTGCATAGGCCTTGATGGATCTAAATGAGCGTGCCCAAGCCTGATAGAACTGCTTGTCCACCGCTTTTTGGGTGCGTAGGATTTCTTGTTCAGTAATTGAACGCCCCATACGACCGGCAACCAGGACAGCCTGACGCTTGAGCAGTCCTTCCCGATTCTCTGGTTCAGTCGGCTTCCCCTCCTGCACCCTCCGATACTCTGCACGGGCCCAGTTGAACGCCATGGCAAGACGCAGCGAAGGAAATGAGGATCTGATCATCCTTGCGTTGAGCATACGTTTGGGATAGAGGGTGCCGTCAATATCCAGACACAGCACCTTTATTCCCTGTTCTACAAGAAAAGCCATCCCTAACCCCGCTTCTTGGCCGAGCGGTTCTGGGTCTGCTTCTCAATCCGTTTACGCGTCTTGTCCACCGAGGCTTTGTTTCCCGGCGAATTCGCCTTGGGCTTGGCAAAAGCCCTGCCTCCTACATTGCGCTTCGGTTCACGTTTGGGAGGAGCGTTTTCCAACGGCTTCGGGCCGCGCTCATGCAAGGAAGCATTGCGCTTGCGCTCACGCAAGTCAATCTCGATGGGAATCTGGGTGAACCCTAATTCCTTTCGGATATTGTTCTTCAGATATTGGATGTAAATCTGCGGAAAATCCTTGATCCGGTTGACGAACAACAGGAATTTGACCGGGTTCGCGCTGATCTGGGTTCCGTAGTAGACCTTGAAGTGACCACTGCTTCCCCGGGGTGGCTGATAGGCTTCACCCCATTCACGAATCGCATCATTCAGCTTTGCTGTTTCAACACGCTTGTTGAGCTGTTTCCAGACTGACCATACCGTATCGAGCAACTTTCCGATATCCTGGCCTTTGAGAGCACTGATCGAAGTGATCGGAGCAAAGGCAAGGATGGGGAAAAGGAAGCGCACCCTGTCCTTGATGGCTTCCAGCTCATTGCCGATGCCGGTGAGCAGATCAATCTTATTAAGCACCAGAATGATGCCCTTTCCTCGTCTGACGATAAGATTGGCAATTTTCTTATCCTGGTCCGCCAACCCTTCGACACTGTCAATCATCAAGAGCACCACATCTGCTTCATCAATGGTCTTGATCGCGCGGTTTACCGAGTAGTATTCGACATCTTCATCAACCTTGCTCTTGCGACGGATACCAGCGGTATCAAGGACAGTGAAGTCGCTGCCCTTGTAGCTGAACGCACCCATGACAACATCACGTGTGGTGCCTGCAATATCGCTGACAATGGAGATGTCCTCACCTACCAACAGATTGGCAAGGGTTGACTTGCCGGTGTTCGGCTTCCCCAAGATGGCAAGCTTGACCCGGTCTTCCTGTTCAGGAGCCTCATCGAGGCTGATGAGATCAAGCATACCCAGAAGCGCTTCCTCGAGCTCCTCGATACCCAGACCATGGGCTGCACTGATACCCAGAATCCGCTGATAGCCGTACTCGTAGTACTCCCACAGCAAATCCTCGCGCTTGGGGTCGTCAATCTTATTGACCACCAGAACCAACTTCTCAGAGTAGGGACGAAGGAACTCAAGCAGCTCGCGGTCCTCGGCGGTAACCTCGGTGCAATCCATCATGAAAATGACGGCATCACTTTTGGCAAGCAGCCCAAGACTCTTGTCAGCAACCAGGCCGTCAAGCCCCTCACGGTCGACCTTCACACCACCGGAGTCAACCAAGGTGACAGGATGGTTTCCCAAAAGCCAACGCTCTGGGATGGGGTCGCGGGTAACACCCGGGGTTGGGTCGGTAATGGCTCTTCTCTTGCCGATGAGACGATTGAAAAGGGTGGACTTGCCCACGTTGGGCCGTCCTATGATGGAAATCACCGGGATTTTTGCCTGGGTTTCCGTGTTCTCAGATGGTGGTGAAATGATCGAATCGGTCATGCATCCACTCCCTTATATAGGTGGTAATAGTCAGGTAGGAGTCCATACCAAGCACATGGTCCGCAAGACTCTTCGCCTCCTCGTAGGAGACGGAACGAAGAATCTTTCGGACTTGCAACAGGCTTTGCGACCCCATACTCAGTTCATCCAGCCCCATTCCTGCCAACAGCACGGAACAGAGAGGATCGGAAGCCATTTCCCCACAGAGGCTTACCGGTATCTGGTTCTGGTGGGCCATCTGGATGATCATCCTGATGGACCGGAGCACTCCGGGATGGAATGGCTGGTAAAGGTAGGCAATCTTCTCATTGCCCCGATCCACTGCAATCGTGTATTGGATCAGGTCATTGGTTCCGATGGAGAAGAAATCAACCTTCTTTGCCAGGATATCTGCACACAAGGCCGCAGACGGCACCTCGATCATAGTCCCTACCTTGATATCGGGATCAAAGGGAATGGATTCTCGTCTGCACTCATCCTTGACATGTTCAAAGAGATGCAGCACCGCATTCAGTTCCTCCACCCCACTGATCATGGGAAACATGACCTGCAACTTTCCGTAGACACTGGCGCGGAGCAACGCCCTGAGCTGAACGGTAAAGATATCTTTTCGCGAGAGACAGAACCTGACCGCCCTCCAGCCAAGGATCGGATTCTTCTCATCGATACCCAGACCGCTTACCATCTTGTCTCCACCAATATCGATGGTACGGATGGTAACCGGTTTGGGGGCCATGGCCTCGAGTACCTGGCGATAGACAGTGAACTGCCGCTCCTCGGAAGGATTCTCCAAGGATTCCATGAACAGGAATTCGGAACGGAACAACCCGATACCCGAAGCTCCACAGGCTTTGACCGCATCCACCTCGCTGGTGGTCTGGATGTTCGCCTTCAGCAACACCGAATGGCCATCGGTGGTATTGGTCGGAAGCTCAACCATCTGGTGCAACTCGACCTCATGCTCCTGCCAAAGGTTGAAACGCTCGTCGAGCATCTGGGAAACCGTATGGTCCGGCCTGATGAAAACCTCACCGTAGGTCCCATCCACAATTACTTCTTCCCCATCACTTACGGTCTTGGAAGCCCCGTTGGTGGCAAGAACCGTAGGAATGTTGAAAGCCCGGACCAGAATGGCTACATGACTGGCCCTTCCCCCACCGTCAAGGCTGATTCCCAAGATGTGGGTTTTGTCCATGGAGAAGAGTTCGGAAGGCATAAGCGCATCGGCAATGAGGACAACATCCTCATCAAGATGCTCCATTCTCCGTTCCCCCTTTCCCTTGATCGCATCGATCAGGTGCAACGAGACATCACGAAAGTCAATCGCACGCTCGCGCAACAGCTCATCATCGGTAGCCTCAAGCAGGTTGACCATATTGGTAGTGACCGAGTCAACAGCCCATTGCGAACATACCAGGTTTGTCCTGATATAGTCTTCGATCTGCTGGATATAGTCTGGGTCCTCAAGCATGAGCATATGGGTTTCCAGAATTTCTCTGGAATCCTTTGCAATGTCTTTGGTATTGTGTTCTTCCAGCAACCGCTTGGCAGAAGCAAGAGCCGTCCTGAATTTCTCCAGCTCCCCTGCCACCCCGTCGGAAAGGATATGTTGCTTCTCAGCTGTCATCGAGGCATGATGATGAACCAGAGCCTTTCCCTTCGCCAAACCCTCAGAGGCTGCAATCCCCTTGAATATCCTCATATGTAATGTACTATACGGACTTTATCCTCCCATGTAAAGCTGGAAACCCGACAGGTGTTTTGATAGAATACCAGGATGGAACAGGATAACCAGCAAGAAAAACGAAGGGTGAGCAGGATACTATTGGTCCTCCTCAGTTGGCTCTTGTTCACGCTGTTGGTTGTGGCATTGGGCTATCCAAAAGTGCGTTCGGCACTTGACGAGAGTGGTGTCCTGCTCCTCTTGCAAGATCAACAATCTGGAGGCGGGCAAGCCTCAAATCTCAGGACCGTGCAAGTAGCGTTTGCCGACTCCCCTTCCTCCTATCAACTGTTCTCCACCAAAGGAGAACGATTGGGCGGAAGTGCCTATCACGACACCTTCGAAGCTCTCTTGAACGGCCCCTCCCTAGAGGCGATCAAACTGGGAGCAGTCAGCTATATCCATCCCGACACCCGCCTTAGGGGGCTCACTCTCTCCAACCGGATTCTCTATGTTGATTTGAGCAAGGAGTATCTGCTCTCTTCTGACCTGAAGCGAGCGTATTCTCAAATCAAGATGACTGCCCTGGGATTCCCAAGAGTCAAGGATGTAGTGGTATTGGTTGAAGGGGAGAAGAGCAACTGATCAGTGTTGAGACCTGTTGGTGAAACTGCATCCTGTCCATGCCTTTCTCGGTTGTAAGAAGGGTAAGAAACTCAATGTTTCCCTTATGCCCGGTAATCGGGCTCTTCGCTACCGCGTGGATTCCCACCTGATCTTCTTCAAGCAAGTCATACACTCGGTCCATCACCTCAAGCAACACCTTCCGGTCAGAGACGATGCCATTGAAGTTCTCAAGATTGCGAGGAACCTCGAACTGCGGTTTGACCAACGAGACCAGCGGTCCTTCAGAGCAGAGCGAGAGAATGTGGCTTGCCGCTCCGGCTATTGAGCGGAAGGAAAGGTCACAGACCGCAGCGTGCGGTTGGGGGGTGAGCGACTCAAGGGTCATGATATTCTGCTTTTCGAGAACTTTCACCCTCCTGTCGGTCCTGAGTCTCCAGTCAAGCTGGTTGTACCCCACATCGACACTGTGCACCAGGGAAGCTCCATGCTTCAGCAGGCAGTCGGTGAATCCTCCGGTAGAAGATCCCGCATCGAGCATCACGAGGCCCGTTACATCCAAGGAGAACGCTTTCAGAGCATGTTCCAGCTTGTACCCACCTCGTGAGACATAGGCATCGAAGGTGAAGGAGAAGGAAGCATCCTTACGCACCCGTTGGCGAGGATCAGGGACCAAGACCCCATCCACGAGTACATTGCGGCACACGATGAATGCCGTGAGCTGATCCTTGGTGTACTCTTCAAACTGTGCCTGCAATGCCTGTAGCAAGGCAACGGTACGGCTAGCCATCAGATCTGGTACAACCTTGAGATCCGCTCGATGGCGAGCGCTTGGCCGGTTGAGGTGTCCAAGGTGACACACACTCCTTGCAGAAGAGGTGCGGTATCGGAGATTTCACTACGCAGGGGCATCTGCGTCAGCTGTTTTGCTATGGAAATCTTTGGATCGGAACCAATGACGCTATCGGAGGGACCGCAAAGACCAAGGTCGGTAATGTACGCTGTCTTGTGGGGCAGCAGCTTCTCATCTGCGGTTTGCACATGGGTATGAGTCCCCACAACCGCACTGACCTTCCCGTCAAGATAGAGACCCAGGGCCTCCTTCTCTTCGGAGTTCTCCGCATGAAAGTCCACCAGGATGAGGTTCGTCTGCTTGCGCATCCGATTCACCTGTTCCATACCTACCCGAAAGGGGCAGTCGATGCTCGGCATGGATTGCCGTCCCTGCAAGTTGAGCACACCTACTTTATAATTTTTGACATCCACCACTACCGACCCATGGCCTGGGGCCTGCGGGGGATAGTTGGCTGGACGAAGCAGGCGTTTCTCGCTATCGAGCAAGAGCCTGATGTCTTCCTGCTGCCATATGTGGTTCCCGCTGGTAATCACAGAGACCCCAAGCGCAAAGAACTGCTCCATCAAGGACGCGTTGAGGCCGAAGCCATTGGCGGCATTCTCGCCGTTGACTACGACCACATCAGCGCGATACTCCTTGACGAGCGAGTGCAATCCGAGAAAAAGGGCCCTGCTTCCGGGCTGTCCGCAGACATCCCCCAGCAGCAGGGCAACCAGTGTTTTAGTATCAGACACGAACAACCTACCTAGCGTATTCGACGACCCGCATCTCACGGATGATGGTCACCTTGATTCTGCCCGGATAGCGCAACTCAGCCTCGATGCGGCTGGCGATGCCCTTGGCGATCTCCTTGGCCCCATCATCGTTGACCTGGTCGTTGTTCACCAGAATCCTCAATTCACGTCCGGCCTGGATGGCATAGGCCTTATCCACTCCGGTAAAGCTTTCAGCAATCTGTTCAAGTGACTCAAGACGCTTGATGTAGTTGTCCAAGGTCTCACGCCGTGCACCCGGGCGGGCGGCACTGATGGCATCGGCTATCTGGACAATAACCGCTTCAATCGTTTGTGGCTCGGTGTCATTGTGGTGAGCAAGAATAGCGTTGACCACCCTCGGATCTTCCCCAAGACGTTTTGCCATATCGGCACCCAGCTCAGCATGGTTGGCATCGCTTTCTGTCTCAATGCCCTTGCCGATATCATGGAGGAGACCAGATCGCATCGCAAGCTCACTGTTCGCTCCAATTTCGCTGGCGATCATACCCGAGAGTATGGCAACTTCCTTGGAGTGACTGAGTACATTCTGACCATAACTGGTGCGGAAATGCAGTCTTCCAAGAGCACGGATGGTCTCCGGCCCAACATTGTGGATTCCCAGATCGAAGATGACCTTCTCCCCTTCATCCGCGATGATTCTGCCAATTTCCTTGGTAACCTTGTTCACCACTTCCTCGATGCGTGCAGGGTGAATTCTTCCATCCTGGACCAAGCGTTCGAGGGCGACACGGGCAATTTCCTTTCGTACCGGATCGAAACAAGAGATGACTACCGCTTCAGGCGTGTCGTCAATAATGACATCCACACCAGTCAACGTCTCGAGGGTACGGATGTTTCGGCCTTCACGACCGATGATCCTACCCTTCATCTCATCACTGGGCAGGCTGACTGAACTGACCGTCACATCACTGACGACCTCAGTAGCAAGCCTCTGGATGGAGGTCACAACAATATCACGAGCCTTTTTGTCAGCGGAGAGCTGGGCTTCCTGCTCAATCTTGTTGATCATGAGCTGGGCGTCTCTCCTCGCATCGTTCTGCATCGTCTCCATGATGATGGCCTTGGCTTCATCAGCAGACATTGCGGCAATGCGTTCAAGTTCAATAATCAGGCTGCCTTCTTTTTCGGCAACTTCAAGTTCCTTTCGGGAAAGACCTGCTTCCCGATCTCCCAATTGCTTTTTGATAGCATCCAATTCAGCCTGCTTGTGCTCGAGATTCTCTTCCTTCTGAAGAAGTCTTCTCTCCAACCTTTGCAGTTCAATCCGTCTTTCTCTAGCCTCTCGTTCCTGCTGTTGTTGTTCTTTCAACAACTGATCCCGAGTCTCAAGCAAGAGCTCTTTGCTCTTTGCTTCCGCTTCCTTTATCGCTTCCTCGTTCAGCCTGATCGCTCTCTGTTCGACTGAGGTAAGCTTAAATTTCGCATACAGCCAACGGCTTAACCAACCTAAGATGATACCAATAAGACAACCAAGGAGGATGCTCAGTATACTGTTCATATACTACCCCCTATTATAATGGTACAATAATACGTACGCTGGTGTGAATTGTCAAGGCTTGATAGCAAATGAAACATGGCTATAAGTACAGCTAGCATGACAATTTGCGAAGATAACCTATACTGTGGGTGCAAAGAAAAACCGCTGTCATTACAACAGCGGCTTCGTCCTTTCGGACAGTTTGTTGGTGAAGAGGCCCTACAAAGGCTTATTTCTCCTCTGAGTCACTCTTCTCAGCCTTCTTGGCTGGCTTGGAGGCCTTCTTTTCGGTCTTTTCGGACTTCTTTTCGGTCTTTTCAGACTTCTTTTCAGTCTTCTCAGCCTTTTTCTCAGCCTTCTTGTCACTCTTGGCAGTCTTCTCAACCAGCTCAAGGATGACCATCTCAGCAGCGTCGCCGAGGCGGTTGCCGGTCTTCAGGATACGGGTATACCCGCCCTTACGCTCGACAAACAAGGGAGCGATCTCTGTGAAGAGCTTTACAGCGATGGCTTCATCGTTGATATCCTTTGCAATCTGACGGCGGTTGGCAACACTGTCAACCTTTGCACGGGTAATCATCTTCTCTGCCATTTTGCGAACTTCCAGAGCCTTTGCCTTGGTGGTCTCGATCCGCTCATATCTGAACAGTGAGGTCACCATGTTGCGCTTGAGGGCCTTGCGGTGGGCAGAGTTCCTACTAAGCGCATTGAATCCAATCCTATGCTTCATTCTCTTCTTCCTTGTTCCCTGGTACTTTGATTGCAGTTTTCAGAACACTGTAGTCTGTCATCCCAAGGCTGAGATTCCATTCCTTCAGTTTTTCCTTGATTTCTTGGAGGCTCTTCTTGCCGAAGTTCCTCGTTTTTGCAATCTCTTCCTCAGTTTTCTTGGTGAGATCACCGATCGTGCGGATGTTGGCGTTCTTGAGGCAGTTGCTGGAACGAACCGTCAGTTCGAGCTCCTCAACCGAAGTATTGAGAATCTTGCGGACCCTCTCCTCTTCCTCATCCACCTCATCATTGTTGCTGATCAACGTCTCGTCAAAGTTGATGAAAATCTGGAAGTATTCCTTCGCAATCTTCGCTGCCTCTGCGAGCGCATTCTGAGGAGCAATGGTGCCATCGGTGTAGATTTCCAATGTAAGCTTGTCGTAGTCACTACGATAGCCGACACGGGTGGGTTCAATCGAATACTTTACGCGGGTAACCGGTGAGAACGTGGCGTCGATGGGAATGGTCCCGATCTCTTCCACATACTTCTCGTTGATTTCAGACGGGACATAGCCCCTACCAAGGTCTATTTGGACTTCCATCTCGATGTTGGCATCATCCATCATCGTGAAGATTACCAGATCCTTGTTGGTGATCTCAACCTGGTCACGCTCGAAGTTTGCACCAGTCACTACGCCCGGTCCCTTGCATTCGATGAGGAGGTTGGTCCCCTCCGAATCCTCGGGCATCCTGATCTGCAGCTTCTTCAGGGCAGCAATGATATCCGCGATATCCTCACGGACACCGGGAAGCTGCTCATACTCGCTGGAGACAAGATGGGGGACACCATCCTCATTGAAGCTGGTGAACTTTACGGCTGTGACGGCATACCCCTGGATCGAAGAGAGAAGCACCCTCCTGAGCGTGTTGCCGATTGTGGTTCCAAAGCCTCTCTCAAACGGATAGGCAATGAATTTTCCATAGTTCGGCTCAACTGCGCTGTGTTCGAAGGTTATCCCCTTGGGCTTCTTAAAGCCCTTCAGAAGGTTTTTGCGTGCCATGGTTACTCCTTATCTGGAATACAACTCGACAACCAGCTGCTCGTTAATCTTCTCGAGCTCGGTGACTTCACTTCTTCTCGGAACAGCAATGAAGGTACCCTTCATGGCATCCACATCCAGGCTGAGCCACTGGCAGACACCGCTCTTGGTATACTCCTTGAGGTTCTCCTTGATCATAAGCATCTTCTGGCCCTTTGCACCAACGCTGACAACGTCACCGGGGCGAAGGCGATAGGAAGGAATGCTTACACGCTTGCCATTCACAAAGATGTGCCCGTGATTGACAAACTGAGCTGCCTGATTGCGGCTTGCGGCGAAGTGGAGACGGAACACCACGTTGTCGAGCCTCTGCTCAAGGAGCATGATCAGGTTCTCACCAGTCTTTCCGGGGATTCTTGCAGCTTCGTCGAACGTCAGCTTGAACTGCTTCTCGAGCATGCAATAGGTCCTCTTCAGCTTCTGCTTCTCGCGAAGCTGCAAACCGTAGTCGGTCGGCTTCTTGGAACGAGCGCGTGGGTCCTTGCCGGGAAGACCGGTGGACTTGGTATCGTTCATCGGGCACTTACCTGAATGACAACGATCTCCCTTGAGGAACAACTTGGTCCTCTCGGCTCTGCAATATCTGCACTTAGGTCCAGTATATCTTGCCATGTATCTGCTATCTCCTCATCAGACTCTTCTACTCTTGCGAGGTCTGCATCCATTGTGGGGGATGGGGGTAACGTCACGGATGGAGCGGACCTTCAGTCCGAGCACACCCAACGTCCTGATGGCGCTTTCGCGGCCAACACCGGGTCCCTTCACAAATACGTTAACTTCCTGGAGTCCGCTGTCCATAGCAGCCTTGGCAGCCTTTTCGGCTGTGGTCTGTGCTGCATAGGGAGTGGACTTCTTTGCACCGCGGAAACCAAGTCCACCAGCGCTAGCCCAGGATACCGCATTCCCGTTGAGGTCGGTTACGGTAACAATGGTATTGTTGAAGGTGGCCTGAATATAGACATTCCCTTCATATACCGTCTTCTTGACTTTACGTTTTGCTGTAGCCATTTGGTACCTGCTCCTTATTTCTTCTTAGACGCAACGGTCTTCTTCTTACCCTTGCGAGTACGGGCATTGGTCTTAGTCCTCTGTCCGCGTACGGGAAGACCCTTACGATGACGCAGGCCACGGTAGCAGCCAATGTCCATAAGGCGCTTGATGTTCAGAGCGACTTCTGTTCTCAGACGTCCCTCAACTTTGTACTCCTCTTCAATGACCTTGCGAAGCACCGCAAGATCATCACCAGAAAGGGTATTGATGTTGCTATCGGGATTGATATTCGTTTTCTCACAAATCTCAACCGCCGAGTATCTACCGATCCCGTAGATATAGGTCAAGGCGATTTTCACTGCCTTGTTCGGCAAATCTACACCTGCAATTCTCGCCATTCATGGCCTCCTGAATTTCTCTTATAGAGTTGGAAGGCTTGCGCCGAACCCTGTTATCTCTGTCTCTGCTTGTGCTTGGGATTGTCACAAAT
>LVBG01000051.1 GCA_001603115.1 Spirochaetales bacterium Spiro_05 | reverse complement strand
CCCTGTCCGTGCTTGGAAAGGTAGCGTCTGATGATTGCCTGTGCTGATTGCACCTCGGTTGCCTGGGCCATGCTTTTTGATCTGTCCATACGCTCAGTATCCTATCACTATACCGAGCATGCAAGCACAAAGCTGGGATTGCCCACACTTTTTATCCGGTGAACGCTTGCCAAAAAGAAATAGATAGAGTACGTTAGTCATCGTTAACTGACAGGAGAGAGCCATGCATACCCAACGACAAGCAGAATTGATTGATGCAGCCATCAGACTGACTGCAGCAGAGGGAATACAAAAACTCACCATAAGGAACGTCGCTTCAGCAATCGGCGTCTCGGAAGCAGCAGTCTATCGCCATTTTGCAAGCAAGCATGAGTTGCTTTTGGCCATCATCGACCATCTGGACTCCCTGCTCGCTCCGCAATTTGCCTCGCTTCTCAGGTTTGAGAGTTCCTATGCAGATGCACTCCTGCAGTTCATCACCAACCTTTTCACCTTGCTCGAGCATAATGATGCGTTCAGCCTGATGCTCTTTGCAGAGGAGACGTTCAATGTGGATATCGAGCTCAAACCTCATCTGAACCAATTGCTTGCCAAGAATCTTGTGCAGATCACCCAATTCTACAGCCGGGCAATGGAGCAAGGCAAATGCCGAAAAGAGCTTGAGGCCTCGCAGCTGGCTCTGATAACCTTCGGAACCATCCGCCTTTCCGTTTCGCGATGGCATCTGAATCCTGAGACGCAATCCCTGCACTCCCAAGCAAGCGTAATCGCAAAGAACCTCATCACACTGTTCGCCCTGCACTAGCCATACATCTTGTTTGGATCCTGGGAAGGGGAGCTTTTTCATCATAGTAGTAAGTAAACGTTAACTATCGGAGGTATCATGCATTTTTTCATTGCACTTGCAAAACGACCAATCACCATCATGCTGCTGCTGTCTGCACTTACCGTCGGGTTTGGGGTCTCCATCGCACAGAATGCCGATCTGGAGACAGACCTGGATGAGTACATGCCAAAAACACATCCTGCATTCGTTGCCAGCGATGAAGCCCAAGAGCTCTTTGGCATTACCGATGCCATACTCTTTGTGGTTGAACATCCAAGCAGCATTTACAACCAGCAGACACTGGAAAAAATCGATGCCATCACCATTGCACTGACCGATGAGTTCGATGCCTTCAGTTCGGTGACCAGTCTTACCACTGCAGACAACATCAAAAGTTCGGATGGTTTCTTGGAAGTCGAACCCTTTTATACCGGCGACACCAGCGACCAAGCCATTGCCGATATGCAATCTGAGGTTGAAGCAAACTCCATGATTTATGGACGGAATGTCAGCAAGGATGGAACGGCAACCCTCATCATTGCTGAACTGAAAGACGATGCAGACTCCAAGGCCTTGCAGGAAGAACTGAAATCCTGGATAAGCCAATGGGAAGGCCCCGAACGCATCCTGATGGCCGGCCGACCCGTCGTAGAAGGATCTTTGGCGGAACTGGGACCAAAAGACATGGCCATCATGTTCCCCTTGGTCATCATCACCATGATCATACTCCTCTACCTGCTGCTGCGCTCTGTGCGCGATACCGTGCTCAATATGGTCATCGTCCTCTTCGGCACCATTCTCTCCTTTGGCCTGATGACCGTGCTGGGTGTACCCATCTACGCTGTCGATACCATGATTCCTGTCATGCTGATCGCCATCGGCGTGGCCTATGGCATCCACATGCACAACACCATCCACCACCTCATGGAAGAAGAACCGGACATCACCAAGGAAAAACTTGCCCAGCAGTCGCTGAAGCTGATGATCAGACCAATCATCATGACTGCCCTCACCACAGCGATAGGCTTTGTTGCCTTGATGAGCAGCAAGGTGCTTCCTGTCCGCTATTTTGGGCTCTTTGCTGCAATCGGGGTACTCGGGGAGATGGTGCTTGCACTCTTGCTCTTTCCCGCTTCCATCCATCTCTTGGGAAAGCCCACCTATCATTCGGCCAAGAAAGCCTTGGGTAAACGCCCTTTCTCCGGCCATCTCAAAGCGTTGGTGCTGCAGCATCCGAGGAGCATTGCCCTCATCAGCGTGGCTGTATTGGTCTTCGGTATCTGGGGCACCTCCAAGGTGTGGATCGATACCAGCTTCCTGGCAAATTTTGAAGAGAACAGCTCAATTGTCCAGATCGACCATCTGGTGAATGAGAAGTTTGGGGGGACCTCCACACTGAACATCATCCTCACCACAGACCAGGTCGATGGCTTCAAGGATCCTGAACTCCTGAAAACCATGGATGCGCTGCAGCAAGAACTGGAATCGAACCCGATGGTAGGGAATACACTCTCCATCTCGACATTCATCAAGCAGATGAACCAAGTCATGCTCGAGTACGAGGAGGGCAGCCACAGCATCCCCGACTCCCAGGAGTTGGTCAGCCAATACCTGTTGCTTTACGAGTTCTCCGGCGACCCGGAATCGCTTACCCAGGTTGTCGATTACGAATATACCAGCGCAAACATCACGGTCCAATTGAAAAGTGACAGCTCAGCACTGCTGAAGCAAATCATTGCTGTGGTCGATACCTACCAACACTCCTTTGGACAAATGGGAATCCGTCTTGGCTATGCTGGCAGTGGATACAAGGCCTTCATATTCAGCGAATTGTTGCTGGAAGGCCAGATCATCAGTCTGGTAATCAGCTTTGGCATCATCATACTGCTCTTGACCCTGCTCTTCAGAAATCTTCGCATCGGTTTGGTCGGGACCGTTCCCATCGCCATCACCGCGATAGTGAACTTTGCCGTCATGGGATTTCTGGGCATCCCCCTCAGCAGTGCCACGGCCTTGATCACCAGCATCGCCATCGGCATCGGGGTCGACTACGCCATCCACTTCCTCGAGCACTATACCAATGCCCGGCTGGCAGGAGCAACTCTCGAAGAAGCTACCGAGCAGACCCTGGCACATACCGGAAGGGCAATCATCTTCAATGCCATCGCGGTGATGGGTGGTTTTGCCATCTTGCTTTTCAGCGTATTTCCTCCCAATAGGCAGGTAGGAGCCTTGATCGTCCTCAATATGGCAACCAGTGCCTTGGGTACCCTCACCATCTTGGTGGTGGCTGTACAGCATCTCGACCGAAAGCATGTGTTTCTTCCGAAACACGTGAGACAACCAATAGGAAGGAGTCAACTATGAAACGAATAAGCATTCTCATGCTTCTCATCCTCAGTATCGTATTCACCCTGTCAGCCACAGAACTTGACGGCAAACAGGTAATGTGGGAAGTCTACAACCGTGACAGTGGCGATACGATGAGCGCCAACCTGATCATGACCATTACCAATGCCCGGGGATCGACCAGGGAGCGGAGTATCGCCCAATACCGTCAGAATCGTAATGGGGTGGAAAGCAAGCTGATGTTCTTTCTCTCCCCCAGTGATGTACGCAACACTAGCTTTCTCAGCTTCAGCTATGAGGATGGGAGGAACGATGACCAATACATCTACCTGCCCGCCCTCAAGCGGGTGAAGCGTATCGCCAGCGACAGCAAGAACGACTCCTTCATGGGGTCGGACTTCACCTATGACGATATGGGGAGCAGGCATCCTGACATGGACAGGCACACCGTCCTCAGGACTGAAACGGTGAACGGCCTTTCTGCCTTGGTGGTAGAAAGCATTGCCCAAGGAGCTGAAGACTACCCGCGTACCCTCTCTTGGGTGGTGGACGGCCAATGGTTCGGACTGAAGAAGGAGTTCTATCTTCCCGATGGAAGCCTGGGCAAGACCTTGACCATCGATGCCTTCGACAAGATCGATGGCATTGCGGTCATCACCGATATGAC
>LVBG01000006.1 GCA_001603115.1 Spirochaetales bacterium Spiro_05 | reverse complement strand
GAAGGCATGCCCAGAGGTGACGGGGATGCATACTATGCAGTTCTCTCCCGTCTCTACTCCTACAGCCCATCCGCTCCTTCAGATTCCAATTTCCGTTCTGAAAAACTCTTCCTTGCCCCCCAGCACACTCTCATCAGCCGCATCAACCTAGTGAAGGGAGTGATCAGGGGTGTAAAAGAGGTCTACCCGCAAATCAGGCATCGCAGTTTGGAAGACGAAGCACTTGAGTTCGACATTCCGTTGATCGTGGTCAATGCAAACTATGACTACAGCTGTGTTGCTTCCATCACCGAACGCTGGTTTTCCAAGGCAAGCGCTCCAAGCAAGCACTACCTGTGGCTTGGGAACTCAGGGCACAATGGCATCTACACAGAAGCGGAAGCCTTCATCGACTTCATGAGAGAAGAGGTATTGCCTTTGAAAAACCAATAAATGTTTACAAGATTTTGTAAGGTTTTTGCCAATAGTTTGCAAATTTTTGTAAACTATTTGACTATCTGCAGAAATCAACGTATCATATCGTATGAATGAAACCTTACGGCTCATAATCGCACAACACCAGATGAACTTTCTCGAGCAATATCCTATCGTGAGCAGAGATATGCAAATTCTCCCTGTCCCAAGAAAGGCAACCGTGATTGTGGGTATTAGGAGAGGTGGAAAATCAACTTGGCAACACGAAAAAATCCAAGCTCTTTTAAGAGAAGGGGTGAACAAGGAAGCTATCTGCTATATAGACTTCTCTGATGATCGCTTGGATTTTCTCAGACTTGAGAGTGCCCGTCCAACAATCATTGCTGACACATACTATGGAATGTATCCCCAAAATCATGCGAAGAACGTGTACTTCTTCTTCGACGAACTACAGTATGTCCACCAGTGGGGTCCGTTCATCAACAGATTACAATCAACTGAGAAATGCGAAATCTATATTACTGGTTCGTCTGCAAAGCTTCTCTCCAAAGAGATTGCCACAGAACTGGGTGGAAGGACATTCACCTGGGAACTGTTTCCCTTTTCTTTTCGGGAGTTTCTCCGTGCTTCCAACATACACGAAGCAATTGCTGATATAGCAAGTAGGGATAGAATCATCGAAGCTTTCAACGAGTATCTCAAGAAAGGAGGGATGCCGGAACGCCTTTTACTTCCCAAAGATAGTATGGCTCCCATGTACTTTCAGAATCTCGTGAACGATGTACTTACCAGAGATTTGATCCTTCGGTACAACATACCTCACCCTACCCAACTCAAGCGCATGGTACAGCTGCTGATGGGAACCATGAGCCGCCTTAGTTCGGTGAACAAGCTCAAGCAAAGGTTGGCAGGGGAGCGACAAATGCTCTCCCCGGCCCTGATCAGCGACTATCTGGACAAACTTGCAGACAGCTACCTGTTGTTCACCGTACCCATTCGCTCCTACAATACTGCAATCCAAGCTGTGAATCCCAAAAAAGTATACGCAATCGATCATGCAATAGCACAAGCATTCAGCCAGGCAACTTCAGATAATGCCGGCCTTATTCTTGAGAATATGGTGTTCATTGAACTTAGGCGAAGCATGAAAGAGATCTGGTACTACAAAACCGAAAAAGGGGACGAGATTGATTTCGCTGTTGGCCCTGATTCGGATATCCGGTTGCTGCAGGTGTGTTGGACCATGCAAAGTCAGAATGGTACCAGAGAACGTGAATGTGACGCTCTGTTTGATGGTATGAGAGAATTGGAACTGCGTGAAGGATGGATTATCACAGCATTCGAGGAAGAAGAAATCATCGATGAGGAATCTGGGCGAATCATCCATGTGATTCCTGCCTATACATGGCTATTGGAAGAAAGAGGTACAACATAAGCGCGAATATGCAGATGAGGCCGACTGCTCGGCCTCATCTGAAATACTGTGCAGTTTGATCTATTGGTCAGTATGCCAGCTCGGAAGCCTTCAGCATCTTGTCAAACAGCTCACGGGCCTTGTCACGGGAGAGGTTCATCAGGGGATCGGAGAGGAAGGCGGTGAACAGCAGTTCATCATCCTGCTCCCAGATTGCCTGGAGGGTCATCTCCTGCACATCACTCACCTGCCGAACCAGATTCTGGATGGAAAGCGGGGGATCGGAAGCGACGATCGGACGGATGGTATCTTCTTCGATTACCCCGTTGCTCTCCACAATCCTTCCCAAAGGCAGGTAGCTGATCTGCCCCTCATTGGGACGGTTGATGTTGGTGACCATGGACTTGTCTCCCATGAGACAGCGCATGATATCCACCCCTTCCTCGTCGGAGAGGGAAGCCTTCAGGTCCTCATCCTTGAATACTTTCTCACGCTTTTCCTTTGCGCTGCGCATTCTCCATGCATACGGGGTGCGGATGACACCATAGGTGTGGAGGTTCTCATCACTGGTGAGGAACCAGGGTACGAACTCGGCAAGATGGCGGTCGCCTGCAGCACCAAGGGTGTTGAAGTCCCGGAGGAAGCTCAGGGCTATCTTCTGGTCGCAATCAAACCACTTCTCTTCGTCAAGGCGCTTGAGGGCAACTTCAGTGCCATCGGCAAAGGTGGAGGGGTCCTTGATGTCTTCAACGAGTTTTTCCATAAGATCATGACCATGCCAGGTGGCCTTGGTCACGAAGGTGAAGTGGTTCACCCCGGTCAGATCTATCTTGATCTCCCTTCGGTCGGGAGTCGGGACGCCGAACCAGGCACTCACTTTCTTGGCCAGGAAGTTCTGGGTATGGAACACCTCATGACAGCACCCCAGCGCCTTTATGGCCGGAAATGCCTTGTAGAGGGCTGCGGTGCAGAGGGTCATCGGGTTGGTGTAGTTGATCACCCATGCATTAGGGCAGAACTGCTCGATGTTCTTTGCAAGGTCGAAGAAAATGGGAAGAGCGCGACGGGCGCGCATGATGCCGCCAGGTCCGGTGGTATCACCGACAGACTGCAGGATGCCGTACTCTTCAGGGAGGACCAAATCTCCGTAGCGGCATTCGGTCTTGCCGGGCTCAATGGAGATGATGACCATGTCACAGCCGCTGAGCGCCTGGCCAAGGTCGTCGATGGCCACCACTGCAAACCGGCCTTCGCTGTTGTTCACCCGCAGCACCTGTTCGGCTACTGCTACGTTGTTTCGTGCTGCCTGCTTATCGATATCGTAGAGCACCAGTGTCCCATGGGTCATGGTATTGTACGCAAGATCTTTCATGAATTGGATGGCCCAGAGGCGTCCACCGCCACCAATGATGCAGATTCGAGTCTCTTTCATGTACTCCCTCCTTCTCAGTATCCCCATTCTCTTGGCCATTTGGGCAAAACACCAGAACGAATAGCTTGACATCGGGTATCAATTTTTGACATTTTCGCCCAAATAGTGTAGTAGAGTAGAGCTATGTATACCTTGGTGATTGTAGACGATGAGAAAGAACTCTTGGAAGGCTTGTCCCACTATTTTCCGTGGGAATCGATAGGCTTTGTGGTTGCTGCCTCCTTTTTGGAGGGAAGAAGCGCACTCTCCTATTGCAAGCAGCACAAGATCGACGTCCTCTTGACCGACATCCGCATGCCCTTCATGAGTGGGCTGGAGCTGATCGCTTCACTCAAGCAGCTCCCCTCGCCCCCGCTGTTCTGCATCATGAGCGCCTACAACGATTTCGAATATGCCAAGCAGGCCATCAGTTTTGGGGTGCAGGACTATCTGGTGAAGCCCGCCTCCTTTGAGGAGATCACCAAGACCTTCCTCAAGATCAGGGAGAACCTTGATGGGACCTTGCCCAAGGAGAATTCCAAGCACGAGGTTGAGGGAAGAAACCCCTTGGTAGGCAAGACCTTTGCCCTGGTGGAGAAACGCCTTGGCTCCTGTTCCTTGCAGAACATTGCCTCCGAACTTGGGGTGACGACCAGTTACCTCTCCCGGCTCTTCAAGGAGGAGACAGGACAGAACTTCCAGGAGTACCTGCTGAAGGAGAAAATGGAGATGGCCAAAGCCATGCTTGCGGGCAAGGTTGGGTACAAGAACAAGGATATTGCTCGTGCCCTGGGCTATCAGGATACCCAGAATTTTTGCAGAACCTTCCGCAAGTACTGGGGGAAGAGTCCTCAGCAATACAGGGTGGAGATGAAAGGATGAAAAACCGTGTCATCAGGATCTTCTTCCGTCACAGTCTTCCCTTGGTCATCGTGGCATTCCTGCTCGGGGGAGGCGCCATGGCCTTGTCACGCAACTTCATCCGCAGCAACTCAGTCCTGCAGGCAAACCAGAAGCTTGGTGAGGTTCGGGCCTACTACGACGTCATCCTGGACGAGATGGACAGCCTCAGCCTGATGTTCAGCACCAACCCCGAAATGATGGCACGCCTTCAGCGGGTGCTTGCTGAAGGAGGCAGGGTCGATCTGGATAACTACCGGGAGATCCGTCTCATCCGCTCTTTCCTCTCCGCCCCCGCCAATGCAAGGCCCTATATCCACAACATCTATGTCTATCTGGAGAATCCCCAAAGTCTGGTGCTTTCCGCCGACTTGGCCTTCATACCCCTCAGCCAATTGGAGGACAGCTCCTGGTTTTCCACCTATCAACAGCTCTCCCCGACCAGCCAGAGTTTTTCCGAACGTGTCACCCTCAAGGAGGGAACTCCCACCGAGCAGTCGGTGATCCGGATCCTCAGGCCCATCATCCGTGAGGCGAACACCAAGGTCGGGGTCATCGTGCTCGACATCAAGGAGGAAGCTCTTTCCGGAGCCTACAATCTGATCGAAGGGGAAGTGCTTGCTGTGCGCAACCGCTCAGGAGAACTTCTGTTTGCAAACCCCTCCTTCCCCTTCCCCTATCCTGAGGAGGATATGCAGTTCTTCCAGACCAAATCGAACAAGTACGGGTGGGAATACAGCCTGGGCATGTACAAGGTGAAGCTCTACGCCCTCTCCACCACACTCATGTACTACACCATCGGACTTACGGTGGTGGCTCTGCTTCTGGGACTCTACCTTACCCACCGAACCAACCGGCAGGAACGCAAGTTCCTTGCCAATGTGATGAACCAGCTCTCCCAGGTTGCCGACGCAGACCTTGAGGGAGAAGGCCCTGAGGAGTACCGGAACATCTTCGACTACCTCAACCACCATGTGATCAGGACCTTCCTTGAGCAGGACTACCTCAGGTGGCAGAAAGAGGCGATGGAGTACCGTGCCCTGCAGATGCAGATCAACCCCCACTTCCTCTTCAACACCCTCGATACCATCAACTGGAAGGCAATCAAGCTGGCTGAGGGGGAGAATGATGTTTCACGCATGATCTTGCTCTTGTCACGCCTGCTCAAGTACTCGCTGCAGGTTGACGATTTTTCCGGTGTACCGCTCTCCAAGGAGCTGGAACAGAACGGGTACTACCTGCAATTGCAACAGATCCGGTTCCCCGGCCGATTCACCTATCAAGAGACGGTAGACCCATCCCTGCTTGATGTCCGTGTCCCTTCCATGCTCCTCCAGCCCATCTTGGAGAACGCCTTCAACCACGGGTTTGTCGAAGGAGATGTGCTGGGAATCGCACTGACCATCACCGAGAAAAACGGGATGATGCAGATGGTGGTGTCCAATGACGGGAAAGCCCTCAGCGAAAAGGAAGTGACTCAGCTCAATACGGCAAAAGTGGATGTGCTGAAGCGAAAAAATTCCCTTGGGCTGATGAACATCAACAAACGCCTGATGCTCTTTACCCAAGGGAAATCCCCCATCGTCGTTGCAAGCGGGAAGGATCGGGGGGTGACCGTCACGATCGTCCTTCCGCTCAGGAGAAGCTGATCAGTTTTTCATGCCGGTGGTGGCGATGCCTTCGACAAAGTACTTCTGTGCGGCGAAGAAGAGGATCACCGGAGGAAGAATCGAGATGACACTCATCGCCATGATCTGGTTCCAATCGAACTCGGTGGAGATGTCCATCGTCATGCGAAGCCCCAATGCCACCGGGTACTTTGCCACACTGCTGATGTAGATCAATACATTCATGAAGTCATTCCATGTCCAGACGAACTGGAAGACAATGACCGAGAAAATGGCCGACTTGCACAGGGGCAGCAAAAGGTCCTTGAGGATGACGAAGCTGTTGCAGCCATCAAGCTTTCCCGACTCGTCGATTTCCAAGGGCAGGCCGCGGAAGAACTGCACCATCATGAAGTTGAAGAAAGGAAAACACCCCAGCATCGCAGGAACGATGAACGGCAGGTAGGTATCCAGCCAGCCAAGCCGCTTGAAGAAGATGTAGCGGGGAATGATGATGACCGTGGCCGGCAGCATCATGGTTGCAAGCATGGTGACAAACAGCACTTTCTTCAGCGGAAAGTCAAAACGGGCGAATCCATACCCAACCAGGGTTGCACTGATGACAGTGAACAGGACGGTGGGGATGACCATCAGGAAGGTGTTGTACAGGAAGGTGGAGAAGCCGTACTGGCCGGTACCGGTCCATCCGGCTCCAAAGGCACCGAATACGGGGCTCTTGGGCAACAAGCCCAAAGTCCCGAAGATCTCCTGGTTGCTCTTGAAGGAGGCTCCCACCATCCATAAGAGCGGATAGACCATGACGTAGGCCAAGACAATCAAAAAGATATAGGAGATGATGCGGCTGACGCTTTTCTTGCTCTTGATCATAGCGAGTCTCCATAGTGTACCCAGGACTCCGAGCTCCGGAAGGTCAGGCTGGTGAAGAAAAGGATAATGACAAACAAGATCCAGGAGAGGGCTGAGGAGTAGCCCATCTTGAAGAACTTGAAGCCCTGATCGTAGAGCATGAGCCCATAGAGGTAGGTTGACTTCAGAGGTCCCCCTTGGGTGATGACAAAGGCGCTGGTGAAGTCTTGGAAGGCGTTGATCATCTGCATGATGAGGTTGAACAGGATGATCGGGGAGAGTTCTGGGATGGTGATCTGCGCAAAGATGCGCAGCCTTCCCGCCCCATCGATGCGGGCAGCCTCATATTGGCTGACCGGTATCTGTTTCAGGCCGGCAAGGAAGAGCAGCATCGAGGAGCCGAACTGCCACACCGTGACCAGGCTGATCGTTCCCAAAGCGTAACGCGGGTCGCCAAGCCAGTCGGTTGCGGGAATGCCCACGACCGAAAGCAGGTTGTTGACGATGCCTTGGTTCATGAACAGGTACTTCCACAGCACGCTGATGGCGACGCTTCCGCCGAGGATGGACGGTATGTAGTAGAGGGTACGGAAGAAGTTGATACCCTTGATGTTCTGGTTGAGGATGATCGCAATGAGCAGGGCGAAGCCCAACTTCAGGGGAACGGCGATCAGGACGTAGTAGGAGGTCACTTTCAGCGACTGCAGGAAGGTGGGATCGTTGGTGAAAATCTTCTTGTAGTTGTCCAGACCGAGGAACTTGGGGTCTCCCAACAGCTGGAAATTGGTGAAGGAGTACCAAAAGGAGTTGATCAGGGGTGCGAGCTGGAGAACCAGAAACCCAATGATCCAGGGTAGGATGTACAGGTATCCTATGTATGTGTAGCGTTTGCGTGTGAGCATCTCATTACCCTTTTTCAAGGGGGCCACCCGAGATGGGTGGCCCTCAATCTCTGGTGATTTACAGTGTGGCCAAGATAGCGTTCAAGTTCTTGATGAGCTTTGCGGAAGCCTCGGCGGGAGTCAGCTTGCCGAAGCCGAACTCGTCGATGACGTCCTGCATGACCTGGATGACCTCGCTGTTCATCTGGTAGGTGGACTGGGGAAGTCCAGCCTGTGCGATGCCTTCGTTGGTAGCCTTCTCAGCCATGGTGCTGATGGCGCCCATTGCTGCTAGGGTGCTTCTTCCGATGACTGTGGCAGGGATACCGCGGGCAAGACCGAGCAGCTCAAGAGCCTGGGGATCGGTGAACAGGTAGTTAAGAACCTTGACAGCCTCAGCTTTGTTCTTGGAATTGCTGTTCACAACCATGATCTGGGAGGGTCTCATGAGCACACCCGTGTTCTTTGCTCCGGCCATGACGGGGAACTGGCGGGTGGACATCTTCCTTGCGCCGATGTCTTTGTCCATGGAACTGACCCAAGTCCAAGAGGTGGCCATCTTGCCGTTGATCCAGCTCGGGTTCTCCTGGAACTTCTGGTAGAAAAGGGATGTCTGGCTGAAGGGAGCCACAATGCCTTCATCGAACCAACGCTTGAAGTAGGTGAACGCCTCGGTTCCCTGAGCTTCGGTGAAAGCAACCTTCTTGTTGTTGTCCACCACTGCACCGGCGAGCTGGGCAATGTAGATTTCAAACCAGTAGCGCATGATGTCAGGGGAAGCGCCGCTGAAGTAGGCACTCTTGTCTTTCTGGTTGATCTTCTTTCCTTCGGTGATGATGTTGTCCCAGGTCCATTTGGTGTTCGGGTCGATGCCGAAGCTTGTGAGCATCTGATCGTCCACGATGAAGGTGTTGACGTTGGTTCCAGTGGGCAGGCCGAGCAGTTTGCCGTCATAGGTGCAGTAGTTCTTGAGGAAGTCTGCGTCGAACTGGCTCAAATCGACCATGGAATTGTCGATTACGGCGAAGACGTCACCCTTGGAGGCAAGCTCTGCAAGCCAGGGCTGGTCAATCTGGATGATGTCAGCGGCAGTTCCGCCGGCGATCTGGGTTACGATCTTCTGGTAGTAGCCGTCCCAGCCGCCGTATTCGCCTTCGAGCTTGACGTTGGGGTTCGCTGCACTATAGGCCTCCATGGCCTTGAGCGTCGGGGTATGGCGTGAGTCACCGCCCCACCAGGAGAGACGAAGGGTTACCGGTCCGTCCTGCTTAGCAGCTTCCTTCGATCCTGCTGCAAACACGGTTCCCATGGCCAGAAGGGCGATGAGAAGCAATACAAGTGTCTTTTTCATAACAAGCCTCCATTTTTAGCTTTGTAATCCAAGCCTAGGGGGGAAAAACCACCTTGCCCAGCACGAGAGTTTTGACAAAGTGGTATCATTTCTTGACATTCCCAGCCAAATATTCCTTGGTTGACGCCAACGCTAAACCCTTGTAGCGTACACCATACGGGGGAACGTGACGAGATGATGATTGATGCACATGCACACTGCTTTACCCAGCTCTGCGGCTTCGGAGCCGACGGAGAACTCAGGTCCATCGGTGGTGGACAGGCACGATGGGCTACCGGTGAGGTCATAGACCTGATTCCTTCCCACTATGGCGACACCACCTTCTCTGCAGAACGCTTTCTGTCGGTGATGGACAACCATCACATCGAGAAAGCCGTGCTGCTGCAGGGAGGCTTTCTTGGCTTTGCCAACGACTACCTTCATCAGGTAGGGAAAATTCATCCCGACCGCTTTGCCGTTGCAGCCACCTTCGACCCCTATTGCCGCAATGCAGACAAGATCCTGGACAACCTGCAGGACCGGCTTGGGTTCTCCCTCTTCAAGTTCGAAATGTCTACCGGCTGCGGCATCATGGGAAGCCACCCCGACTTTCCCCTCGACGGCAAGCTCATGATGGGCTTCTACGAGCGTATCGCTGCAAAAGGGGGCACCTTGGTCTTCGACCTGGGAAGCCCGGGTGACGGCAGCCACCAGATCCATGCCATCAAGCATATTGGCCGAACCTTTCCCGCCATGAACATCGTCATCTGCCATTTGGCAAGTCCGAGGCGACATCACAAGAGCCAGTTGGAAGAGGCACTTGCCCTCCTGAAAACAGAGAACATCCACTTCGATCTGGCAGCTCTCCATCACAAGGTACGTCCCGAAGCCTATCCCTTCCCTACCGCACAAGCTTTTATCACCCTAGCAAAGAACAAGGTGGGCTGTGAGCATCTGATGTGGGGCACCGATGCCCCATCCACCCTGGTGCAGTACAGCTATCAGCAGTTGATAGACTACCAGCGTGCGCTCTTCACCGAGGAAGAGCAAAAGCTGGTCTTCTTTTCCAACGCCCAGCGCATCTATTTCAAGGGGTGAGGAATAAGGCACCTAGATACAAGCAAGCCCTCAGTGTTCATGGAAAAAGGAACGTGGGTACACTAATCCTTCAGGCATCCAATGGGAACTACAAAGACACCATCAGGGCGTCGATAGGCAAATTCTGTCCCTGTGAGTATCATCAGGAACGAAGGTTCTCTCATCTTCTTGGTTCCACGTTTCACTTCGAGTGGAGCCTACTTACCGAAAATATCAGCGTTTTACTTCCGAGATTATGTCATTTTTACTTCCGACTTTGTAGATTTGTTGTCATCACCTGCAGGATGAAAAAGTAGAGATTCGGGCACACTTCCTCAAGTTTTTCTGTTTGCCAAGCAAACTCCTGCTCTGAATCCAGAGCAAGAAGGTTCATCAGCTTCCTGCCGTAGTACACCGGTCCCAGGCAGTGGTCGGCCATGTGGGCGGTTGCCACCGCTTGGCCGACTGCACGACAGAAAGCCTTGCATACCGGATCCTCAACGGTTTGTGCATACTTATGCACCGCCCTGCTCTGCTTGATGGCTTCTCCGGTTCCAACCAAACCCTCGCTCCACAGCTTTCCCACAATGAGGGCGTCGTTGAGAAGGGAATCGATGGGCTGGGGAAGATATGTTTGCAGGTGTTCTGTCATCACAAGGGCCCACTTCATCAGGTTGCGGTGGTCCCCAATTGCCAGAAGTCCTCCCCGATGTTCGGCTACAAAGCGCTTATCGCGCATGGATCTCTCCCGAGTAAGCAGAGCGGAGAGTATGAACCACATGGCAATCGAGGTCGCTGCTTGTCCAAAGTTCCTTATGGTGCATGAAGACAGCGCTACGCACCTCAACCACCTCTTTCCAGTCTACGGTTTCGTCGACATAGGGAAGGGGGATGCTCAGGACCAAGGGAGCAACCCTGCCCTTCTGGTACCTGCCTGGTATCCACAGGTAGGCAAAGTGGTGGGACGCTGTATACCTGATCTGGCTCTTGGTTATCTGCACGGTGGAGGGTCCAAGTGCTTCAATGACCTCATTGACCACTAGGTAAATCTTGTAGGATTGAGGAAACGATTCGAAAAACGTTTGGATATCCATACTCTATCCTACACCCTTCCATCGAATCTGCAAAGCCGAGGGATTTCTGTTTCCCTCTCATTGTGCCGATGCTACAATGTGTACAAGCGAGGAACCCTATGGAACACAAGACCATCGTACTGACTGAGAAGATTCCCATCGGCATCAGCCTCTGTGCCATGGGCGGGCCTGTACGCTACAACGGCAAGGGCATTGATGTCCTTTCTGCCTTGGGACGAGAGAAAAACGATTTCATCTTCTGCCCGGTCTGTCCAGAGTGTCAGGCGGGTCTTGGGGTTACCCGTGATCCAGTCCATCTCTCTGGGGGCACCGGTGAACAGGTCTGGACCGGGGAAGCCGAGGTGAAAAACCGCGCGGGGAGACTGGTCACCAAAGAGATGAAGGAGGGCTCGCTGGAAAGTCTGGAAGTACTTCGCCGCTGTAATGCAAAGGCTTTCATCTATATGGATGGCAGTCCTTCCTGTGGTGTCTATCGCACGACTCTGAAGAATACCAGAAGAGGAAATCCTCCCGGGGTCTTTGGCTCGCTGTTGCTCAGTGAGGGGTTCTTTCTTATCCCCTCAAGCGACCTGCAAAGCCCTCTGAAGTGGTGGGACTGGAGACGAAGGCTGTTGGCTTTCACCTGGTTCAGTAGCCACAAGCTCTCCTCCATGCAAGAGTTGTACGAGGCTTGGTACGCACTCAAGTTCATCTGCCAAGAGCTCGACAACACCTGGGCTAGGGAGATGGGACGCACCTTGGCCTCTCTGGGCAAGGCCGATTTCGCCCAATTCGAACCGAGTTTCCGCGCTCAGGTTCTGGACCTTCTGCGCCGTCCCTCCACTACGGTCAAAATGACCAACAGCCTGTGGAAGCACTACTCTCACTACCGCAAACAGCGGGGCAAGAAGGTGGAAGAGATCAACAGCCCGGAGTTCAAACGCAATGTCACTACCATCGCCAAGGAGCTGATGAAGATGGAACGGACCGCGTTTGATGATGACTTCCTCTTCGGGGCAAGCCCGGTCATCTATCGCGATCCACACCGGCTGAAAGCCAAGGAAGAGAGAGCTGCTGGTTCTACTGAGCAACAGGAGAGCTGATCATCCCCGCTTGGCAGAGAAAGAACTGCTGGTAAGCGGGGTTCCTTGGGTCTTGATGACGATCAGAATCGTCAGATTGCTGTCGATGCGGTATACACCTTCCCGTTGATCGATACATCCATCAAATAGTAGCTTCCCGGTACCAGGCTTCCGTCATCGGCCGCATACAGGTCAAGCATCACTGTTCCTGACAATGACCGCGCCAAGGGTGTCTGCCGATAGGGATTGAGCAGGTTGCCACGCATAAAGGCTCCCAAGACCCAACTGTAGGTGCTGTCGGTATACCAGAACGAACCGTATCGGTTTCCTGCACGGTCTGAGAGATGGAGCGAGAGGTAATCGATGGTGCTGTTTGGGGGCAAGGAGAGGGTAAGTACAAAATGCCCATCGCGGTTTCCATCTGCTGTCACTTGGTCCCAGTATCCCACCTTGTCTGCATCATGGCCTGCCCATCGCAGACTGGTGATGCTTGGCTGTGAGGGAGTACTTGGTTGGGCTGAGGCTCTTGGTGGAGAAGCCACAGGGTCGAGCAGGATGAAGTGTGAACGCAGTCTTGCTTTGTCTGCAATGATATCCAGCACGAAATACTCATTCTTTTGGAATGCACCATTGTCTTGGGCATAGAGTTCAATGACAACATCTCCTGAATAACGACCATGTGAGGAGCCGGGGGTTGGATTGAGAAAGCGCCCCTCCACATAGGTTCCCAAAATCCATGCCGATCCATAGTCTCGGCTCTCCCAGAAGGAGCCAAGTGAGTTGCCGCGTGCATCTGCATGCAACAAGGTCATGCTTTGGATTTCGGTGGAGGGCGGCAATTGCAACAAGGCGGTGAAATGTGCATCACGAGTGCCGTCTGGTTCTGTTCCAGCCCAACTGCCAACCTTGTCGGCATCAAAACCACGGAAGAGGACCCTTTCGATGTTGGCTTGGGAGTAGACTTTCTGCGGAGTGGGAATTGGTTCCGCACTCTTGTTCTCATCCCCGATGGTAACGGTTGTCTGCACATTTCCCTGGGAGGTCTCGATATCCAATCTGAAGGTTGCCCCCTGCTGGAACACCCCGCTGTCATTGGCATACAGATCATAGGTCACCGTTCCAATCTGGACTCCCAGATTATTCGTAGGAATCGGGTTGAGCATCTGCCGGCCTTGATACACTCCCAGAATCCATGCATACCCGTACTCCTTGCTCTGGTAGTAGGCATCAAGCAGGTTGCCTTGCTTGTCAGTCAACTGGAGCTTCAGGCTTCGGATCTGGGCTGGGGAGGAGAGCTTCAGCGTCAGGATAAAATGAGCATCCTGCACCCCATCAGGCCGTGTATTCCCTCCACTTCCCACTTTGTCATCAGCAAGGCCTTTGAAAACGAAGGAGTCCACGGTAACTGCACCGGTACCAAAAAGTAGTGGTGCGACGAACAGCAAGATCAACAAAATTAGAGCAACGCTTTGTTTCGTATGCATGAGACACCTCACCTGGGGAGTGATCGGTTCCCCTCTTTCACGAAATGGAGTACTCCTGTCAAAAAACACTTACATCCAAATGATACAATCAGGTATGTCATAGGTAAATGCCAGAATGTGGCATGATTTGATGCTTTTCTGAAAAATTACTTTATACCTATAGTACAGATGTCATAGCTTTTATTGGAAAAAACTGGTCTTCCCAGCTATGGGCTGCTAAGATGATTCCATGGTTATGTTTCCGAAACTCAAGCGATCAGAAAGAAAACGAGAATATGCCCTCTATACCGATGAGATGCGATCATCGGTGGTATATCACTGGTTGTTCACAAGGTATGGGTTTAGGAAGCTGGACGAAATCTGTCTCGGTTTGGACAGCAATAGTTCCCATGGCTATCAGTCGATGGGTATCGCCCACTACCTAGGATTAACTCAGGATCATCATGGGTACTTCCAGCAATGCCCCTTCTCCCTCGCTCTTTCCACCTTGCTTGAGCATCTTTCCGAAGACTCAGCATACTCCTTGCTCTATTGTTATGTACGCGATTGGCTGCTCTCGCACCCGTCGGAGGAACGCATTCCCCCCATGATGCTCAAAGAACAGGATCCCGACTATCGTACCGACCGTGTGGAAGCCTCTTACTGGATTGCGGAGACTTTGTTGCAAAAATCAAGGAAGGAGACGGTGGATGAGAAGTTGCTGAGCATGATCAGCGCTGACGATAGAACCCAATCCGTAAAGCTTGGGAGACGTACCTATTACTACAGCAAGACATCTCTGAAGGAAGCGGTGAAATGTCTCTACGACTACCAGTGTCAAGTTTGTGGTGCTCGGGTCTATCGTCCCGGATGGGTACAATCCCTGTCTCGAACCGAACAGTGGAAGTTCCTCAACGCAGATGCTCATCATATTCTTTCCTTGCACGAGGAGGGTCCGGACAGAATGGAGAACCTTCTTTGTCTTTGCCCGACTTGCCATCGGAGGTTCCATACGCAACAGTTTACCTTAAGAAGCAACGGGATCGCCCTTGGGTGTGAGGATACGGTGCTTAATCATAGCTGGGAAATTTCGGTAAAGCACCCAATCCAGCTATTTTCTTCCTAATGGAGACAAATTATTCCCACTGAGCACTGATTTCTATACTCTCAGATGGTTTCATGCTAGAATAAGACCAAGGAGCAGCACATTGACAACAGTCTATGACCGTGCGTTGGGTGCATTGTTGGGAAGCTTTGTCGGGGATGCCTTTGGAGCCCAAACAGAGTTCAAGCGAGAGAAAGATGTACGAAAAGCCTTTCCCGATGGAATCTGGGAGATGGATGCGGCTTCACGCTCAGTTGGAAATTCAGATCAGATAACCGATGACAGTGAGATGGTCATCATGATGATACTCAGCATCCTCGAAGAGGGAGGCTACTCTCAGGAAGCTGTAAGAAAATCCTATCGACGTTGGAGAGATGCTGGCCCACTGGACATCGGGGTTACCATCTATGGGGCTCTGGAAGGCCTTCAAAGTCCCACGAGCCAAGCAAACGGCGCGTTGATGCGCGCAGTTCCCTTGGGGATTATGGGAAGTGCCACGAGCTTCAAGAAGCTGATGCATCTTTCTGATCTCGATTGCGCCATCACGCATGTACATCCGGTCTGCAGGGACTGCAATCGCCTCTTTGTACTTGCTCTCAGTCTAGCTATTGTGTGAACTTTGCACAAAAGTTCCACTCAAACGTCATTAGAGCCGTCTGGGATGCTGATAATAGCGAAATCGTAGTGAATCCAGTCTCCTATATGAGTTTAACGGTTACACTCAATTAGGATGCACGATTCCCGATATTTTAGATGAAGGAAAACGAGGAAATCATTATGATTCAAAGTTTTATTTAGGACAAAATGATCAATCTAGTGTTTTGAGTGGAAAAAACTTGAGAAGTTTACATATTGGCAAGGGTTGGGATAAGCAGGCTGTCTTTGACTATTTGGTTGAGTCTGGACCATCCTATGTGACAGAAATGGTAGTTATCGACACGCTCATCAAGGCTCAAACAGAGTTACCTACCGATATTGACGGCCCGTTGAAAGGGTGGGTTCTGATAGCCTTCCAGCTTGCCTTCTACACCTTGTTGCATGCCCCTTCCTTCGAACAAGGCATGGTGGACGTGGTAATGCATGCAGGCGATGCCGATACGAATGCTGCTATTTATGGGGCATTGGCCGGTGCTTTTGCCACTACGGAGAACATCCCCAAACGCTGGTATGGCCAAGTGAAACTCTCATCCTGCCTGAAGCGGTTGATTGATCCCGGTCGCAAGACCCTGCTCTCCCTCAGCGAGGAGTGGATTCCACCCCTCTTGGAGATTGGCTCTAAACAGGTGTTTTCCTAAGTACTGCATTCAACCAGAGTTCCTCTTCCCTGCCCTTGCGCACATCTGCACTCTGCTCGAGTGCCAGCAAGGTGAAAGCTGGAAGCTGAGCGATGAAGGATAGAAATGAATCTACAGTGAAACAGGTAAAGCTCCTGCCATCCTGGGAGAAGTCAGTGTCACGATGCTTGAACGAGCAATACAGGATACCCTCATCATTGAGTGCTCGGCTCAGCAGATGGAATACAGACAAGAGCTCTGTTCTTGGAACATGCAGCAAGGATGCGCAGGCCCAGATACCATCAAACTCCCTTTCATGGTCCATTTGCTGGAAGGAAAGACAGCGTACCGGAAGCCCTGTCAAAGCCTTTGCTGCATCCACCATAGCCGGACTCAGGTCAAAGGCGTCCACACGAAAACCCCGGGAAAGAAAAGCAAGGCTGTCACGCCCACTGCCGCATCCCGCATCCAAGATACGGGCGCCGGGCTTGAGATGAGGAAGAAACATCTGATATTGCTTATCCATATCGATATCTTTGGTGGTGGAAAGAAACAGGTCAGCATGGTGTTCATAATAGTCAGGCATCGAGCAAACCTCCCAAGTCCTGATAGTATTCTTGCAGATGAGTGTCCATGAGAGCAATCACCTCTTTGATCTCTTGGGATGAAAGGGCTTGGAAAAGGAGGGGGTTGAGGGCAATGAGTCCCAAATCCTTCACATACTGAACAAAGCGCTTGCGTTCGAACTTCTCAAACGGGTTGGCCAGCATGTTATGTTTCAAAGTAGGGGTATCTGAAAGAAATTCACGTGAGTAGGTACAATTCGGTCTGTCAACCGGCAAGCCAGCATCCAGTCTTCGGATATAGAATGAGCGATATGACCCCAATACATCCTCCAATTTAGCTTCTCCATGCTGGTTCATCAAAGAGAGCAAGCTTTCCAAGAAAACCATCTTGAAGGAAAACGTGTAATTCTTTTCCCTGACGAACGACAGGAAGTCTTCTTTCAATGTTCCATCGGTGTGTAATCCCAACTTTTTTGTTTCCCGAATCTTGTCTATTGAATCTGAATGGAAATAGTAGATGGTTCTGGACCCAAGATGAAGGGAAAGATCTGCATGCACACTGCCATTCTTTACCCAATTTCGCAATGTCTGAGTGCCGGTATACAACTCCCTTGCTGTCTGTTCCTCATCCAGGTATCCCTCATAGACTTGTTCGAAAGTGGTGATGTCAATCGGAACCAGTGCTCGGACAGTCTCGCTGAGCCCAAGCACATGAACGGAATCCCCCACATGATACTCCTTGTGAATCAGTCCGAATGGAGTGTAGTACGGCATACCAAAAAGGGCGTGGGCATTCCATGGACGAGCCAAGGCGCCATATTGATCAACCACATCGATAACAAAGAGGTCTTGCTTCTTGGCGGTTTTTCTCAGCCCCCTCCCCAATTGTTGGACATACAGCACCTTGGAAATGGTGGGTCTTGCCATTACCAAGACTTCCACCTCAGGAACATCCCAGCCCTCGGTGAGCAGATTGCAACTGCATAGGTACTGCAACGATCCAAATCGGAACTCCTTGACAACCATATCTATGTCACGTGTTTTTCCATCAACAGCACGTGCGGACAAACCCGCTTCAATCAACAAGGCAGCCATTTGCTTTGTATGTTCCAGATTGACGCAAAACACAAGGCCCTTCTGTCCATCGGTAAAGTAACGCTTCAGAACCTCAGCTATCAAGCGATTGCGGGAATCCACCACCAAGGTACGCTCAAGGTCAGTACTCAGGTAATCCTTCCCATTGAAACGAACCTCACTGAGATTTAGGTTGGTTTCAATACGATATGCCCTGACATGAGCTACAATGCCTTGATCGATAGCCTGTTGGAGATCAAGGGGAGTGCGGAAAACACCAAATACTTCTTCCAACCTTTTTCTATCCAACCGTTGGGGGGTTGCGGTCAAGCCGATGAGAAAATCAGGTTCAAAATATTGCAGGCTCCTACGGATTACCGGAGCAACCGCATGATGGGCTTCATCGACAACAAGATAGGAAAAGGCCTTAGGGTCCAGGCTACTCGATGCACGCCAGAGCAGCTGGTATGTACCGACAACAATCTGATACGTAAGATCAGTACCAATGGAGATTGGCTTACTCGCAAACAATGCTTTCATCCGATTCAGCCAGTCCATACACACTCGATGCGTTGGGCCAACGATGAGCACTCTGGCTTGAGGGTGCTCTGCAAGATAGAGAACCAGATCCTCCTCGACTATCCGGGATTTACCGGTGGCTGTAGGTAGCACGGTAAGCAATGCATGCGGTGCCGGCGCACCCTCACGCATCTTTCTGATTCCTTCGATTGCATCCACCTGATGCTCATAGAGCTGAAAGCTTCGATCCACCATCAGCCCAGCTGTACGGAACTGACACTTCTCTCCAAAAAAGTACCGTATCTGGTCATCAACCAATTGGGGATGGCTACAATCGAGAGTTGTAAAGCGGTAGAGATGAATGCCCAATAGTGCGCAGACATTCTGCTTCTCCAACTGCTTTCGATATCTCTGCTTACCTATCAACTGTGGATGATGATAGCTAAGCCCGTTCTCCTCGACAGCAATCTTGCTTCCATCAAGATATTCAACAACATAGTCCAATGAGTATGTTGAGCCGTGCAAAGAAGGAATTGGGTACTCACGCACAAGATACATGCGGGCATTCTTCCCATATACCTCACAGAATCGTTCCTCAAAAAAATCTTCTAACAAAGATGAGTCAGCAACAGAGAGCGACCGGTCCTGTGTTGATGTATAGGTTGTGGGAAAATCAATCAAATGATCAATCCATGAGGGCGCTTCACAAACCACGTCCTCAAGCAGCAGGCGATACACAGGCAACCCTTGTGAAACAATAGTGTTTTGGAAGGCGGTATACAGACGGTAATCGAAAAGCTCCTCACCGACAGCGTCATAATCAAAATGATCCACGATAAGATGACAGGTAGGTAGTGCATACCAAACAGAGAAGTTCTTTTCATCATACCAAAGTGTTTTCTGCTTCCGTGCTGATTGGGCTGTCAGAAATGCCTCGATTACTCCTGCCATACCTGCATCCTAACCGTCTCTGTATGAAGGAGCAAGAAAAATGCTCCAAGAGCATGATAACAACACTGCCCGCCTTCCTAAGAAAGCGGGCAGCAGTTAGTAGATAGCAGATGACTCAGATACTACAGCAAGGAAGCTGCTGCTTCGTACACCTTGTCGGATGTGATACCGAAATGCTCATAGAGCTTCTCAGCGGGAGCACTTTCACCGAAGCTTCTCATGCCGACAATCTTGCCATCCAGGCCAGTGTACTTGAACCAGTAGTCAGCCAAAGCAGCCTCAACAGCCACCCTAGCCTTTACCGATGCGGGAAGCACCGATTCCTTGTACGCAGCATCCTGCTGTTCGAAGACCTCAGGAGAGGGCATGGAAACAACTCGGACTGCCTTGCCTTCAGAAGCAAGCTTCTTCGCAGCATCAAGAGCCAGAGAGACCTCACTACCCGTTCCGATCAGGATGACCTGGGGCTTTGCACCCGATTCATAGAGGGTGTAGGCACCCTTGGAAATCAGGGAGAGCTGTTCATCGGTTCTTGCCTGCGGGGCAAGGTTCTGGCGGCTGAGCAAGAGAGCAGTAGGTCCGTTGGAGCGCTTGACGGCACTCTTCCAAGCACAAGCAGTCTCAACAGCATCACAAGGTCTCCAAGTGACCATGTTCGGGGTCATGCGCAGGCTTGCAATCTGTTCGACAGGCTGGTGGGTGGGACCATCTTCACCAAGGCCGATGGAGTCGTGGGTGAAGACATAGACGTTCCTCAAGCCCATGAGAGATGCCATGCGCAGGGCATTGCGTGCATACTCCATGAACATCAGGAAGGTTGCACCATACGGCAGGTATCCACCGTGCAGGGCAAGGCCGTTAAGAATGGCAGCCATGCCGAATTCACGGACACCGAAGCGCAGGTAGGTCCCCTTGCCGGTTTCAGGATCGAAATCCTGTACACCCTTCCACTGGGTGAGGTTCGAGGGAGAGAGATCTGCAGAACCACCGATCATCTCAGGCAGAAGCTTACCCAGTACGTCGAGGGTCATCTGGCTGGCCTTGCGGCTTGCCACCTTCACACTCTCGTTCTGCCACTGCTTGACCACTTCGTTGAAGGCTGCTTCCCAATCGGTGGGGAGATCACCCTTCATTCTGCGTTCAAACTCTGCGGCTTCTACGGGATAGGCTTTCTGGTAGGAAGCAAAGAGCGTATTCCACTCATTCTCATACGCCTGGCCCTGCTCACGCAGATCCCATGCCTGGTAGATTTCCTCAGGAACAAAGAAAGCTTCGTCATACTTCCAGCCAAGCTGCTTGCGGGCAAGAGCGACTTCGTCTGCCCCAAGCGGAGCTCCGTGGCAAGACTCTTTTCCACCCTTGTTGGGGGAACCGAAGCCGATGGTGGTATTGCAGATGATCAGGGAGGGAGCGGTGGTATTGGCCTTGGCCTCTTCGAGAGCCTTGGCGATTGCAGCACTGTCGTGTCCGTTTACGTTGCGGATAACCTGCCAGCCATAGGCTTCAAAGCGCTTGGCGGTATCGTCGGTAAGCCAGCCCTTGACCTCTCCATCGATGGAGATGCCATTGCTGTCATAGAAAGCGATGAGCTTTCCGAGTTTCCAGGTACCTGCCAAGGAAGCGGCTTCGTGGCTGATGCCTTCCATGAGACAGCCGTCACCAAGGAACGTATAGGTGTAGTGGTTCACCACCTCGAATCCATCCTTGTTGAACTGGGTTGCAAGGTTCTTTTCGGCAAGTGCCATACCAACAGCATTGGCAATACCCTGGCCAAGAGGTCCGGTGGTGGTTTCAACACCCGGGGTAAGCTTGTACTCGGGGTGCCCTGCGGTTCGGGAGTGAAGCTGGCGGAACTGCTTGAGGTCTTCAAGCGTTACGTCGTACCCGGTCAGGTGCAACAGTGAATAGAGCAACATCGAAGCATGACCGTTGGAAAGAACGAACCTGTCACGGTTGGCCCAGTCAGGGTTCTTGGGATTGTGGCGCATTGCCTTTCTCCATACAACTTCGGCGATGTCAGCCATACCCATGGGTGCGCCCGGGTGTCCCGAGTTTGCTTTCTGCACTCCATCCATGCTCAAAATGCGAATTGCATCGGCAAGTACCTTTGTGTCCATGTATTCCTCCAATGGTCTAGGTCGTTACTGCTTGTAATACAAGACCCTGAGTTAAAAATTTACCAGGGTGTAGTCCATGAGTAACAAGATACCTCAGTATCGAAAAATAGTCAAAACTGTAAAAGCGTTATGAAGACAAGAGGTGCAAGAAGAAGCCAAGCTATTCCCATACATCCTGCATTTTGAATTTTTCAACACATATTCTTGGAAAATGAAAGGGATGAACCTATACTACAAGAACCCGTCAGAAGGTGGAGGTTGCCTCGTGAGTCACTTACCTATTGCGCTGCTCTCCTTGGTCTTGGCTGCTTGCTTCATGTACTTTGAGTACAAGAAAGAATACAGGATTGCTGTGATGCTCAAGGCTTTGGCATCCCTTGCCTTTATCGTGTTCGGCATACTCTCCAGCGCCATCAGCGTCGATCCTCTCTTTGCCCGGCGCATCATTATCGGCCTCATGCTGGGAGGCATCGCTGATGTGTTGCTCAACCTGAGGTTTGTCTTTCCAAACAGTGGAAAGAAAATCTTCCTCGTGGGAATTCTGGTTTTCCTGAGCGGGCATGTCCTCTACCTTGCAGCCTTGCTCCCCTATTCCACGTCTTTGCTTCTTTGGCTGGGCATCGGGGTGGTGCTGACCATATTGGTCCTCATCTGGATTTTCAGCAAAATCACTGTGGCCATGGCTTTCAAAATCTTTGGCATCGTGTATATCGGAGCCATCATGCTCATGAACAGTGTTGCAGCAGGGATTCTCTTCTCAGCTCCTTCAAAACAGAGTGTGGTGTTCTTCATCGGAGCACTGCTCTTCCTTATCAGCGATATTGTCCTGATTCTCAATACCTTTGGTCCCAAACAACAGCAGAAACTGAGGGTGACAAACCTTTCGCTCTACTATGTCGGCCAGCTGCTGATCGGATTGAGTTTGCAGTTCCTGCGTTGAGGCAGCAACACCACAGAGGAGAGAATCATGCGACTTGATGGATTTGGCTGGTTGGTGGATGACATGCCGACAATGATTCGTTTCTACCGGGATGTCTTGGGTTTTGAGATCAAGGAATCAGAGAACACTTCCAATGCGTATCTGATCAAGGACGGAACCTTGTTCCTGATGTACGGGAGAAAGGACTTCGAGAAGCTGACCAACCACTCCTACGAGTATGTGCGGGGGCTAAACGGGCATTCAGAGCTTGCCTTGTATGTCGATACCTTTGCTGAAGTGGACCAGGAGTATGCAAAGGCAATCGAGAAAGGCGCTGTCTCAATCCTGGAGCCAACCACTGAACCTTGGGGACAACGAACCTGCTATATTGCAGACCCTGAAGGGAATCTGATAGAAATCGGCTCATTCAACAGGCCGTTTCGGAGTGAGGACTGAAAGCCGCATGGATGTACCGTTGCTTGAAGCATTGAAAAGACCAGCTCTCTATAACCAATCGGAGGCTGCCTTCTGGGACGACCCGTATATCTCAAATCAGATGCTCAAAGCCCATCTCGATCCTGAGTGTGATGCTGCAAGCAGAAATCTGAGCTTCATCGAGCGGTCAGCAGCATGGATCAGAGAAGTACTGGATCCGAGGCTGTACCCTGATCTACTGCGATTACGGAGCACTCTCTGTGAAAGACCGTGCTACGGTTATGCGCAACGTATTCGCTTGCCTGAAACCAGGGGCAATGTTTCTCTTCGATGTGTTTACCAAGCAAAAACTTGAGACGTTCAAGGAAGAGCAAACATGGCAGCTTTGTGAAGGAAACGGCTTCTGGAGAAGCAGTCGGTATCTTGAGATTACGGCATACTCCCGATACTCAGATTCAGTAAGTCTGAGGCATATCACCTTAGCAACGGATACGGAAACCACTCCCTACTACATCTGGGATACGTATTTCGACGAGGCGATGATCACCGAAGAAGCAAAGAGCGTTGGTTTCATGGTTTGTGGTCTGTATGGTGATGTAACAGGAGAACCCCTGACAGAGGGCTCAGAAACCATGGCGGTATTGCTAAAAAAAGCCAGCGAGTTGACATCAACTAGGGATTTCTCTTGAAAAAGGGAACCAACCATCGATGCATAATCATCTATGATTGGTTCCTTGTAAGTTTCTTACTGCACCTAGAAAGCGTAATTCACCATGACTGCAACCCGCTTGAAGGAAGGATCTTTCGTCACAATCTTGCGGTTAGTGTCCTTCTCGTAGTTGGTGAACTGGACAGCGGTCAATACGGAAAGCTGCTCAGTTATCTGGGTGTTGGCCAGAATGCTTGCATCTGCAAACAATGCTGAGCGGTCATCCACTACGTCGTAGAGAAAGGTTTCCAGTTGCACTCCCACCAGATTGACCATCAGAGGCATCTGGTAGCCAAGGATGTACTCACCCTTGTAGTTGAAACCATTGACCATGGCCCCGCCGTTCTCATACTCCCATGCAATGTCAGCATCGGCATGCGAATAGCCCTTGAAGTTGAGCTCGTGGTAGGTTCTCATAACCACACTCATCCAGTCGCTCTTGAAGATGACACCCGTGTCAAACTGGAAAGCGGCTCCTGCTCTTCCTACATAGTAGGTGCCTCCGAAGCTGTCAGAGGAGAGCGGAGTTCCTACCGGTCCACTGCCAAGTTTCAGGCCCTGCAGTTCCATGAGATCGAATTCCCAACCGGTACCGATACCGCCACCAAGGCTGATTTCCAGAACTGCCAAGGGAGTCAGCACCGCATCGATCGCGAAGGTTCCAGCAATGGGAGATGCTCCCAAAAGAGCCTTCAGCTTGAGGTTGTTTCCACTGGTAAGCGGACCATCCCCCACCAACATGGGAATTTTTACCTGATACCCTGCTTCCAGTTTGGCTTCAATGCCGGTTCCGAAGGCAGCGGTAAGTTTGACATTCCCCGAAGTCGTTGTCTGGGCAAACAAGCCCACAGCAAGCAACAAAATCACCAAGAGGGCGAGCAACTTCTTCGTCTTACTTCGTTTCACAGTCCTTCCTCCAATTTTTAGGTAGCTATAGCATACCATAGGAATAGGCAGGAGATGATACATTTCTCCTGCCATCTGGTGAGGAAAGTATGAAAACGGAATACAATTGCAGACCTATTCCGTATCCAGCCTTGCCTTCATAGGGGTATTGCACCCATAGAAGGTGTAGGTATAGCCAACGTTCAAATCCTCAAGATCTGATGTTGCAAGGGGTATGTCGAAGTTGTGGACTGAGAATAAATCCCCTTGCATGCGATAAACTCCCTGAGTTGTGTCCAAGCTATTGCGTATCATGTAGGTTCCTGTGGGGCAATCGATATACAACTCCCTGAGCAAGTCTGCAATGCCCGATCCAGGGAGAATGGCATTTCGCTGTCCATCCGGACCATAATAGAACCAGTTGAAGTCAATACTTTCCACCCTATCGGAATGGATAGAGCTCACCGTGTAGGTGGGATCAATCATGGGGATGATAGGATAGCCATCCTCATCCAGGACAAAAGCAACAGAGAAATCAAAAGCTGCAAGCTGCTCTCCATCCTCATTGACCAGCCCCCACAGAGCCCCACTTTGGGCTGAAGAAAGCACTTCTTCAACCGGCAAGGAGGCAAACCACTGTACCGAACTATTGGGCCCTTGTGCTTGGACGAATTGGTCATTCATCAGGTTCTCTCCCGAAGGACTGATCAGGGCAGCACGCTCATCATACTGGTTGCTGTATACCCAGAGCTCCAGGTCTCTCCAAGCAACAGTTCCTGCATTCGACAATTCATACTGCATGAGCATCCCGGGAGCATAAAACGTACCATCGGAAGCGGTATTGTAGAGTGTATTGACGGCCATCAGAACCAGATTCTGTGAGATTGTCAGATTGGTAAGATCTGAGTAGGTACTTGCGGAAAAGCTCTCTTGGTTCTCTTGAAGCGTAGTGCCAGAAGTCGACAAATAGGAATCTGGACTATATGTCACCGAGCCAAAACTGACAGTTCCTGTTATTTCATTTTGTGGCGGAAATTCAATCACAGGCAACCCATCAGCAACCTGCAAGGTAAGGAAGCCTATCAGCTCCCGTTCGTTCTCTTCGGTGATGCGCATGATGAAAACCACCGAGGAATCGGTTTCAGGCAACTCCTCCTTTGGAATGGAATATCCGTTGGAAGCAACAGTAAACCGCTTGATGCGACTCACATTCTCATGACTGATTGATTCATCCCAGCCCCTTACCACCGGCATCAGCCACAGCTCATAGAGCTCTTCCGGTTCCACATCACGAGAAGAGGATGAGCGACTGCTTTCCTGAATCTCCTCAACCCGGAAATAATGGCTTGAGTCTGATCGAGTGGAACCTGCTGCGGGAATATAGGTGATTTTCGGGGAATGCACCCCTATCGGAGGCTGTTTTGATGCAGAATCACATCCTATCAGGAGAATCACCAAACAGACGAGTATCCAGGCTCTGCGCATAGAAAAACCTCCTGCATGCTATTTTCTGAGGAAAAGCATACAAGAGGTTTTGTGAGCAAGAAAGAGAAGAGCCTAGTCTTCTGGAAATATTTCTTGATTTTTCCTTAGACGAACCTACACACATGGTCGATGCAGACATCGGAGAAACCGAAGGCCTCCGCCTTGGTGAGCTTTCCGTTGCAGACAGAGAGAATGTCGTCATAGATGCGGTTCGCCCCATCCTCAAGGGAGTACTCCCCTCCGATGATGCCACTTACGTCGGTATCCATATTATCCAGCATATGCTGGTACGTATCCCGGTTGCCTGTTATCTTGAGCACCGGAGCCAACGCAATGCCGGTAGGAGTGCCCCTTCCTGTGGTGAACGCTACCAGCTGACACCCACCGGCAACCATGCTGGTGATGGAAGCAATATCGTAGCCCGGAGTATCCATGATGACAGAACCCTGCTTGGTGGGACGCACAGCTTCGGCAAGCACCTCAACGATAGGACGCGAACCGCCCTTCTTGATGCATCCGAGGCTCTTCTCCTCCAAAGAGGAAAGCCCTCCCTCCTTGTTGCCGGGAGTAGGTTGGCCTGCTCGGCAACTCTGCCCGGCTGAAGCAAGATGCTCCTCATACGCCTTGCAAATACCGATGATCTGATCGTGGACCTCTTTATTGATCGCTCGCCTTGCCAGAATATGCTCTGCCCCGATGAACTCAATCGTCTCACTGAGCATGGTGGATGCACCCTCATCAATCAGGCGGTCGCAACACAACCCAAGGGCTGGGTTGGCAGCAAGGCCGCTGGTAGCATCGCTGCCTCCACACTCCAGACCTAAAAGAATCTCAGACACATCACAGAGGACGCGTTGCTGCATACTCGCCTGGGCAACCAGCTCACGGGCAGCGGAGACCGCCTTTGCAGCGGTCTTGAGGGTTCCCCCCTCTTCCTGGATCCCGAAGGAGACGACTGGTTTGGAAGTTTCTTTTTGAATTTTTTGTCTCAGCTCCGTATGCCCCACCGTCTCACACCCAAGACCGATGATGACCACCGCGTATACATTGGGATTGAGGGCAAACCCAGTGAGCACCCGTTGGGTCAACTCAGTATTTGCCTCGACATCCGCACACCCGGTGTTGATGATCACATTCACCGTTCCCTGTACTTGGTTTGCCACAATCCTGGCCGTCTCACTCGCACAGCCACAGGTAGGAAGCACCAAAACGAGATTACGCACCCCGCTTCTCCCCTCAGAACGCTTGTATCCCAAAAACTGCATCAAAGCGCCTCCTGCCAGAGCTCATCGTCATACTTTCGGTCACCACCCACCAGATTCAGATGGGACACCCATCCGCCTTTGCTGATCGCGGTGGTTGCAGTTCCGATGCACTCCCCGTACTTGAAGATCTCCTCTCCCGGCTTGATATCCACCAAGGCAATCTTGTGCCAGACAGGAATGGTTGAAACACAGAGTAAGCTCTCTTGGTAAGGCAAAAGCAAGCTCACACGGTCACCCGGGTGCGCTTCCTGCATGCAGGTTGCCACTGTATCGTTGCTGTCTATCTTGATCGCCTGTATGTCCATGAGCACGCTCCCCTCTTCGCATTGCAGACCATCGTAAAAGAAAAATGCGTCAGAGAAAAGTGTTCTCAGCAAGAAAGCCTATTCATTCTCTAGGACTATGCTGGGACAAGAAGCGAAACACCCTCCGTGCCACAACACGGGCACCAACCTCGTTGAGGTGGGTATCATCCGCCACTCCCTCTGGGTAGTTCGGATGCTCCAAGGGCTTAAGGTGCAGAAACAATTGCTTGGAAGCCTCCGCTCCCAAATGTGTGAGTATCTGAAAGGTCTCCTGGGTAAGGTCGAACACCGCATAGCCCCTTCCTTTGGCAAGGGCTCTCATCGCAGAGGGATAGTCTCCATGGGTTTGGACCAATACCCCGTCAACGCTGAAACGCCTTCGGCAGATTGGAGTCAGAAGAATCGGGTAGGCTCCCTTCTGGCGCACCTGTTCTGCCATGAAGGCAAGATTACCCTGATAGGTGGTCCAAGGATCGGTATGGCGCTCTTCATCCTCCTTGCTGTCATTGTGGCCGAATTGGATCATGACCACATCATCAGCATTCAGAGCCCTAAGGCATTTCTCAAACACCCCCTCCTGAATGAATGACTTGGTACTGCGTCCATTGAGGGCAAGATTCACTACCGTGAAGCTGGTGCCGACCAAAGCTTGCATACCCATTCCCCACCCGGTCTCAGGACGCTTATCTGCCTCCTTTTCGGCGCAGGTGGAGTCGCCGAGGAGAAAGAGTTGCCTCATTGTTTGGCCTCCTCCTCTTCCTTTCCCCATCCGCTGAGCATATCCTCGGTGGAGACCAGAGGCTTGGCCACTTGCTTTGTCATCGGCTCATCCTGGACAGCAGGAGAACGCTTCTGCCGTTTCAGCGATACAATGCCGAACCCTGCCAACAACACTGCCACGGTGTAGATGCCGATAAGGATACTCAGGTCACGCATGCTACCTCCCTGTACTTTTACGCTGCCAATAGGCAATGGCCAGTTGGGTGCGGTCACGTAAGGCCAGCTTATCCAACATCACTGATATCACATTGCGCACCGTCCCTTCGCTCAAACAGAGACGTGCAGCAATTTCCTTGTTCGAGAGCCCGCCGGCCAACTGCTCCAACACTTCCTGCTCCCCCCTGCTCAAGTCATGGAACACCAAAGGGTCGGAGAAGCTTCTCAGTGCCTGCTCGCTGATAACCGGAAGCCCCTGATGCACAGCCTTGATCGTCATCACTTGCTTCTCAGTAGGATCACTTTTGAGCAAGAAGCCTGAGGCTCCTGCTTCCAAAGCCCGATGAACGGTGCGGTAATCGGCAAATGTGGTGAGCATCAGGATCTTGATGCGGGGAAACTGCGCTCTGATGCGTTGAGCCGCCTCAAGGCCATCCATTACCGGCATCTGAACATCCAAGAGTACCACATCCGCTTCCAAACGCCCAAGAAGATCGAGTGCTTCAGAGCCATTGGTTGCACACCCCACAATATGTACATCCTCATCCTCAGCGAGCAAGACAGAAAGTGACTCCAGCACCAATTCGTCATCATCTACGAGCACAATTCTCACTTCAGTACCCCCCAGACAGCGGAATGACGACAATCAGGCGAAAGGTTGCGGCTCTCTGTATCGAAAGGCTGCCTCCGACTGCCTCCACACGCCGACGCATATACCTCAGGCCATTTCCTCCAGCATGTTCATCTTCCCTGATAAGGCCATCGTTTTCCAGCATCATGCGTACCATCGTCTGGCTCGAGTCAATCTGCAAAACCACTGAACTGGGATTTGCATGCTTGGCTACATTGGTAAGGGCCTCAGTCAGACAGCTATAGAGCAGTTGGCGCACCAAGGCAGGGACCAGCAGCAAGTCACCCCGGATTTGGGTTTCCACCGGGTAATTGAACTCTTTGAGCAATGCTTCCAAACGGGACTTTTCCACCTCTGGATCGCTCTCCAAGTCACGCACCGCCATCTTCAGTTGCCCAAGACTACGCTCCAGCCGATCAATGACCTTGTCCTGACTCTCCCTGGCCCGATCCACCTCGCCCCGCTCCAACAAAGAGCGTACCATCTTCCCCGAAAGATGAGCCCCTGTCAGTTCATGCCCCAGGCTGTCATGGAGAATCTGGGCAATGTGGGAACGCTCCTCCAGACGGAAGAGCTGTTGGGCATCCTGATAGTCGAGCAACAGATGCAACTGCTCCTCTTCCAAGCGATGGAGGTGGAGTCGCAGCGCATCAGCTTCTCCTTGCAGTACTCGCCGTTCGGCCTTCCAACGCGATAGCAGGAGACCGAGCACCAAACAAAGCAGGGGAAATTGCATGAGCACAGGACCAAGCAGGAAAAAAGAGACCAAACCATAGAGAAGAGCAAAAAGCGGCCTGTTTTCAGTGGCAAAATACCACACATACAAGCCGAGGAGCACCCCTGCATCCCTCACAACAAGAGAGATGAGCACCAAGAGGCTGGCATCGATGAGCATCCAGGAAGGGTTGGGGCGGAATCTCCAGCGAAAAAGGAGGGAGAGGACCACTAAAAGAAAAATGAGAAGTCTCACCGCATCGAGGATAGGGAAAAGAAGAACGAGAGCAAGGAGCAAGAGGGAGAGAACGAGCACTGTTTCCACCACCTCACACCCCAAAAGAACCCTCTTGCCTGCCAACTTCTAGAATCTCCTTTTACTTCCCAACAAGAGAAATATCCCTGCAAACACCAAGAGTACCACACCAGCGAGCAGGATGCCAGCACTCTGTTTCTCATACAGGGCACCAAGCGCATGGGCAAGCCAGTAGGTCGGAAGAATCCGAACAAGGCGCTGCACGCTCTCCGGCAAGAGATGCAGAGGGAAGGAGAGCCCGCTGATCAGGCACATGATGGATCCCACTCCACTGAAGAGCGCAAAGCTGGTTGTGTAGGAACGAAACATGGTGTTCCAGGCAAGCGAGAAGGAGAGCACCATCACGCTGTAGGCAAGATAGAGAAGCCAAAGCACTGCATAGTTGGTGAGGCTAGGTCCAAACCTTATGACACTCGCAATGACAAAGATGGTCGCTTGTGATGCAAGCAGTACCAGAGCGGCACCAAGATGGCTGAACAGGTAGGTGGCATGGGAGACCGGTGAGGCCGCAATTCTCACGACAACCTTGCGCATCCTATCCTCAACTACAGGACGGGTCATAAGAAAAGCTGAGTAAAAATTGAGCAGACCATACAGGCTCATTCCCATGGGGAGGCTTCCTCCTGTGGAAGGAATGAACAACAACACCGCAGGAAACACCACCAGAAGGAAAAGAGAGAACTTTTGCTGGAGATTTGTCCTCAGGGCAAGCAAGAAAATTGTCATGCCACCACCCTCCTTACCAAACCCTTGAGCAACACAAAAAGCACCACTGAAAGACCGACCAGCGGACCGATGGTGATGATGGCTTGCAGCCAGTCACCCTCCATTACGCCAAGAGAGGCAGTATTGGCAAGACTCATCGGGGTTCCGTACAGCCGCAAGAACCGAACCAATGCACTCTTAGGCAGCGGAAAGTAGAGTCCTACCAGCATGGGAACCACCGACCCATACACGGTCGTTACGATGTTTGCTGCCTTCGGCGAACCACAGAAGAGCAGCAGGACCGTTCCCAACAGCTGATTGAAGAGTACCGAAAGAAGAATGATTGCCAGCACCAAAGGAAAATTGGGGAAGGACGCCCCCAGTATCAGCATCGAGAAAACAAGCACGACACAGGACTGCATGAAACTCACCACCGTACCACTGAGCAGGACAGAAAGTACCAGCGATCGGCCTTCAGCAGGAGTGGAGAAGAGCCGGTCGTGCATCGGGGTGAACAAGTCCTCACTGAGGGTCTCAAAACTCATCGCAGAAGCGTAGATCTGGAACGTCAAGGCGAACCCGATTGCCAGAACCGTGGCACGATTCTGCGATCCTATTTCCATTCCCGTCTCAATGCCGATATTACGATACAGAAAATCAAAGAAGAAGATCAGAACGAGCGGGAAGAGAATCAGGATGACCTGACCGATCAGGTCGTGAGAAGCTCTTTTCAAGTGGAACCCAATCATGCCTTCACCTCATCACGCAGCTGTTTGCCGGTCAGGGTAAGAAACACATCCTCAAGATTAGGTTGCTTGGTATTGATCGAAACCAAAGGGAGGTTGGCAAATGCAACCAGAATCTTGTCCAAGATGGGAATCCCTGCAGGCACAACAATTCGGTATCGGTTCCCTTCCAGCACCACCTCTTTCACATCCGCTAGTGAGAGCAACCGGCGTTTCACCTCTTCCGAACCCAGGCGCACTTCAACTTCAATGATGTGGTCCCCTTGGATACGGGCAACCAACTGGGCCAAAGTTCCATGGGCGATGATATGTCCACTATCCATGATGTATATACGGGAAGCCACCGCCTCGACCTCTTCAATGTAGTGGGAGGTGTAGATGATGGTCGAGCCACGCTTGGCAAGCTCTTTGACCGAACGCAGGATGAAGGAGCGCGACTGGGGATCGATGCCCACCGTTGGCTCATCCATGATGATCAAGGGTGGGGAGTGCATGAGGGCACAACCGATGTTGAGCCTTCGCTTCATTCCCCCACTATAGTGTTTGACTTTGTCCCTAAGCCGGCCTTCCAGACCAATAATGGCCGCAACCTCTGGCATGCGGGTATCAATCTCGGCCTTTCCCATCCCATACAGTGAGGCAAAAAAGGCGAGGTTGTCCTTCCCACTCATATCCTCATAGAGGGTAATCTCCTGGGTTACATAGCCGATTTTCCTCCGAATCTCCTTGTTTCTCCCATCCTGATGCATCCCAAAGACTGTTATGGTACCCTCATCGATGGGAATCAGGCCGATGATACTGCGGATGCAGGTGGTCTTTCCCGCCCCATTCGGGCCGAGCAGACCGATGACCTCACCTTTATCGACCTCGAGAGAACATCCATCCAATGCAAGCGTTGCATTGAACCGCTTCATGACCTCATGAACTTGTAATACCATAGCTGTGCTCCTCACATGCAGAGGATACACCCAACACCCAAAGCAGGGGCAGTGACAATTGTCACGATATATCCAAGCCTCTTGCACCAATTTTTCTTTTGTACTCACCTAGCATGCTCTATACTGAAGCAAATGAAACGACGCAAGAACAAGAAGCCTGGTCGCGCCGATGCGCGCACCTTGGTGGTGTTGCTCCTCATCATCCTGGTGGTGGTGAGTCTTCCTTTTGCACTGCACCAGATGAGCCCAGCGAGAGAACTTGCGGTTACCATCTATGACAAGACCGTTCCCACCAAGGCTGCAGAACAACATCGCAGCTTGCTGTGGTTTTTGCAGCACTACAAATACCCGACCCCAGATGGCTCTCTGTTCGGCAGAGCCGGCTCCTATCTCGGCTATCGTCCTCTCGATACGGATCCCATCAAGGACCTGACCTTCATGGATGCACGAACCGACGTGCTTTACGTGGCAGACACCTACGGCGTCTACCGCAACGCAGAGGGTTTTTCCCGCACCACCGTTCCTTCCGGTGAGAGCAATCTCATCTGGGGAGGCACTACAGAGAGTGACGTACAGATGATCAGGCAGTTCCTCAACCGGGAGAAGAGCAGCACGGTCATTGCCGAATACAATACCTTTGCGACCCCCACCCCGTCCTACGTACAAGCTCAGATGTATCAGCTGCTCGGAACCCGATGGACCGGCTGGACCGGTATGTATGTCCACGACCTCTCCCCCAAGGGGGAAGTTCCCGCTTGGATCTTGGAGCAATTTGGAGAGAGCTGGAACTACCAAGGCAAAGGCATCATTCTCTCAAACACCCACGATGAGGTGGTGGTTCTCAGAGAAGGAGTCGAATTGGGGCCGAAAGCCCTGCAATTCCAGTTTACCGAAGCAGGAACAACACGTTTTGGACTCTCCGGCTCACTGCCCTACACTCACCTGTTTGACATCACCGAAAGCCTTGCAGGCACTGAAGCACTTGCTGCCTATGCGCTGGATACCACCGCCGCAGGAGATGCCCTGCTTGCCTCCTATGGCGTACCCTCATCCTTTCCAGCCATCCAGCTCAAGCAGACAGCCCACCACCTCTCCTACTACTTCAGCGGCAATTGGGCGTTCAGCAGAGAACACCTTCGCTTCAGCCGTGCCATGGGTATGCATACGCTGATGCAGCGAGTGGCTAGAGGCGAACGGGCCTTCCTCTGGAAAGTCTACCTCCCCCTGTTGAAAGCCATCCTCGATGAAGCACAGCAACGAAAGAACTTTGTCGTTCCCCAAGTGATGAACAAACCCTACCTTCACGAGGGGGTGGAGCTCGTAGCTCGAACCCAGGGCCAAGAGATCCAAGTCTACAAGGATGGCAAGTGGCAACCTCTCTTCATCTACGGCATGAATCTTGGTACGGCCATGCCGGGCAAGTGGTTTACCGAGTTCCCCCAGGACAAGAGCCTCTACTACCGGTGGCTGAAACAGATGGGAGAGCTGGGAATAAACACCCTGCGCATCTACACCCTCTTGGACAGCGAATTCTACCAAGCCTTCTCTCTCTACAACCGCCTCCATCCCGAGAAGCAGCTCTACCTGTTGCAAGAAGTCTGGCCGGAGGAAGAACCTCCTGGGCACGACTATCTCAGGCCTGCCTACCAGCAAGCCTTTGAAGAGGAAATCCGCAATGTGGTGGATGCTGTACATGGCAACGCAACCATTGGTGAGCGAAGAGGACGTGCGTGGGGCTCCTACACTGCCGATGTAAGTCCTTACCTCATCGGCTATCTGGTTGGGCGCGAGCTTGAACCGCACGAGGTGGAGGAAACCGATACCCAGCACGAAGGGTATCGCTTCATCGGCCAGTATCTGAGTACTACCAAACATGCCACGCCCACTGAATCGTGGCTTGCACAGAGCTGTGACTACCTGCTCTCCTATGAGGAGAAAACCTACAACCGGCAGACCCCCGTTTCCATTGTCAATTGGCCCACCCTCGATTACCTTGAGCACGACTCGGAGCGTGATGAGGAGGGAAAGAAAATCCGTGAGTACAACGACCGTACCACGGTGAACATCAACCATCTGGTGCTGGGCGAGAAGAGCAAGGCAGGTCTCTTTGGTTCCTACCACATCTACCCCAACTATCCGGACTTCATGAACAACGAGCCCTCCTATGACCTCTACGCAGATGAGGAGGGAAGACTGCGCTACGGTGCTTACCTCAAGGAGTTTATGGATGGGCACAAGGCCTACCCTGCCGTGGTGGCAGAGTTCGGCATCGCCACCGGTATGGGCAACGCCCATACCAGTCCCGACGGCTACCATCATGGGGGTCTTGACGAGAAGGCCCAGGCGCAAGGCATCATCCGCATGTTCGAGGCGATGAAGAGAGAAGGCTACAGCGGAGGCATCATCTTCGAATGGATGGATGAGTGGGCTAAGAAGACATGGACCACAGAGCCCTTCATGGTGCCCTACGACAGACAGATTCTCTGGCACAACAGCATCGATCCTGAACAAAACTATGGCATACTCGCCTATGAGGCGGTCAAACCTGCGCGCAGTGGTGCCACCTATACCTCAAACTCGTTCATACAACGGGTGGAAGTCCGCAGTGATGCCAGCTTTCTCACCTTGGATATCTTACTTTCAAGGCCGCTGAACTTTGGAGCGGAGCAACTTCTGGTCGGCATCGATACGCTCTATAGGAATCGTGGTGAGCAGAAGTACTTGCCACAGTTGGACCATCTTTCCGAATCAGGCATGGAGTACCTTGTGGTGCTTGAAGACTTTGGCAGCTCACGCCTTTTGGCCATAGCAGAGGCAGACTACACCCGCCTGGGCTTCTCCACAGCCACTGCCCTCAAACAGGATGCGGCATTCCTGCCGATGAGAAAGCTCATCAACAAGCAGCGCTCCCTTGGAGATGGCACGCCCATCCCGGCCAAGTATGAGGATGCGAGCCATCTGCGATATGGGACTCTTGTAGGTTCTACCAACCACTGGACGATGGATGGCAACCACATCGAGGTACGTATTCCCTGGACCCGCATCAATGTGAGCGACCCTTCGTCTGCACAGGTGCTGGATGATGAACGCACCTTCTACAGCGACCCCTTGCGCGATCAACTCAGCACCAGTGCCACCGATGCGCTGATGATAAGCGTTGTGGCGGCAAACAAGGCGGGAAGCATCGTTCTTGATGCAACAAGCAACATCAGCTACACACTGCCGACCTGGAACCAGCCTGTCTACCAGGAACGTCTGAAAGCAAGCTATCCCCTGCTTGCAGCGTATTTTTCCGAGGAGCACGCACATGATTGACCTTACCAAACCCGTTCTCATTGCCCAAGACCTGTGGTGGGTGGGATCTGAAGGCACCTATGAGAACCTGCAATGCAACCCGTACCTTCTCATCAAGGATGGGTCGGGAATCCTTTTCGACCCCGGCAGCGCCCTTGATGGGAGAGAGGTCCTTGCAAAGACCATGAGCCTCATCCCCATGGACCGGCTAGAAGCCATTGTCCTCAGCCACCAGGACCCCGATCTCTGCTACGCAGTCTCCTTCTTTGAGGAAGCAGGCTTTGGAGGGGTGCTCTGTTGCCACGAGCGAGCTGCCATGATTCTCAAGCACTACGGCTTCAAGAGCACCTTCTACCTGGTCAACCATCACCAGTACTCCTACACCATGGAAAACGGGAGCTCCATCGGCTTCATTTTCACCCCGTACCTCCATTTTCCCGGAGCCATCATGAGCTATCTGCCTGAACAGAAGGCTCTGGTGAGCGGAGACCTCTTCGGCTCCATCACCGCAGATTGGCAACTCTACGCTGATGAATCCTACCTGGACGGCATGAAAGCCTTCCATGAAGTGTACATGCCCAGCCATGAGATACTCAAAGCCGCCATGGATGGTCTTGAAAGCTATTCAATTTCGCTCATCTGCCCGCAACACGGTTCCATCATTCGCAAGAATATCCAAGAGCACATCGACACGTTGAAAGAGATGCCTTGCGGACTCTTCTTGCAACCCCGCAAGCAGAATCTTCCCCTCGATGGAGGCCTTCGTGCCCTCCTCGACCAGGTGGTGACCCGACTGATAACCATTCACGGCCAGGAAGCTGTCCGCACCGCCTTCGAGCAGAGCCCCTTCACCATCAACACCAAGAAGAAGGTGATCAGCAAGACAAGCATCGGCGAGTCGGCACTGTGGGAGCAGTTCTTCACCTACCTTGAGCAGAAGAAGGGAGTAGGCTGGCTCACTTCCATCTCCTCCTTTGTCGAACTGCTCTCCAGGCAGTACGACCTGCCACTGCCTCTCTCGTTCTCCACCTTGGCAGTGAAAACCGAACAGCAGGCGTTGGAAAATGCCCAGGAATTGAGAGAAACACAGCAGCGGCTCAAGGAGCTTGAGGAGAGTCTGTACCGCGACCCCGTGACAAACCTGTACAACAATGAGTTCTACCTCGCCTACCTGCAGAAAGCCCTCTACCAACTGGAGAAACAAGAGCACGGGCTTGCCATCCTCGTACTGGGCATCGACAACCTCGATCGCATCAATCTCGACTTCCAGAGCAGCGAAGGAGACCGCACCATGCGAATCCTGGCAGACCTTCTGGTACGCAATGTGGAGGATCATGTGCAGGTGTGCAGGCTCAGCGGGGGGCTCTTCAGCCTACTGTGCTCCTCGCTCAGCAGATCTCAGGCCATCGAGAGGGCCAACTCCCTGAGAAATCTCATTGCTTCGGAGGAGCGTTTCATTGTCCCGATTACGGTGTCCATGGGACTCTTCCACTCCGAGGAAATTCCTCCAGAACTGCGAAACGACAGTGCGGGAATCATCTCACTGGTCAACCAGACCACCCTTTTCAGGCTTAGGCTTGCACGAAAACAGGGAGGAGGCGTCCTCATCTCATCCTCTGAGAGCAAGGTTGGCAGTCGTTCGGCCTTCACCATCGTGCTGGTGGACAACCCAGGTTTCGACCGCGACCTGATCAAACAAGCGCTCGAGAAAGAGGGATATCGCGTCCTGGTCTGTTCCAATGGGCTGGAGGCAAAGCGCTTGGTCTCAGAATCTCCTCCCGACTTGATTGTCAGTGAGCTCTTGGTCCCCAAGCTCAGTGGCCTTACCTTACGCAAGGATCTGCTTGCCAGGCCCTCCTTGGGAAGAATTCCGTTCCTGCTTATGTCGGTGAACAAACAGGAACGCACGGTGAGCCGTGCCTATGAATTGAGTATTCGTCACTTCTTCTCCCGCCCGTTACCCTTGTATGAACTGATTGGCCTCATCAGGCTCATCAGTGAAAAGGGGGTTTGAGATGTCGTCCAACCTTGCCCTGATCATCACCTTCAGTGTCATAGGGGCGGACTTGTTGCTCATCCTCAGTCTCTTGGTCCTGCGCCTGGTCCGTACGGTTGCCACAAGAAAGCGCATCCAAACCGAGGGGATCTTGCTTGGCCAGCTTGGGGAAGGCACGCTCACCCTTGACAAGCTGCATCCTAAGCAACTGCTCAAGCTGTACACCCGATATGCTTCCTCTGTGGTCTTGCAAGAAGCACAGGAGATGCAAATCCAAGCATATCTTGTATCCACATCGCTCGTTGCCTCGCAGTTCAAGCATCTGCGCTCTCCTTTTGCACTCAGAAGGATCGAGGCTATCGCGCTTCTCAAGCGCTTGGCAAAGCATGAGAAGGTGAACCTTGCCTTGCTTGAGGCCCTCAAGCAAGAGAAGAGCCAGGTTGTGGTGCTCTATCTCTTTGAGGCCTTGGCCAAAGCAAAGGAACGCAAGGCCATTCTTCCCATGCTCATGCACCTCAGGAAGGCCACGCCTTGGATGGCAGGACGGTATCGCGCGTTGTTGGTGAGCTATGGAACCATGTTGCTTCCCTACCTCAAGAGTCGGCTCAAGAATGACAGGACCTACTTCTCCCTGCTTGTGGCACAGTATGCAAAGTCCTATCCCACCGAGGTGCTGAAAGAGTATCTCATCCGCCAAGCACAGGCAAAGAACATCCTCATCAGGAAAGCGGCTTTGGAAGTACTCTGCCTTCACTACCCAACAACCTTGCATACTCCCCCATTTCTGGAAAGCCCGTACCGAAGCACCCTTCCCTTTGTCATCAGGGCATACGCACAGCGGCAGGACAAGAACCTGCTTCCCGCCATACTCAAGTATGCAAAGCGCCTCGACATCCGCCAGCAACTTGTGCAGAGCATCAGCGAGATGGCCTATCGTGATCCAAGCCTCTTGGGTGATCTGCTTACCCTGTTTGAGAAAAAACGCTCAAAAAGTGAGGCGGAAGTGCTGTCGAAGGTACTCGACAACCGCCTCACCTACATTCTGGAATCACATCAGGGCCCCTTGGATGAGCGGCTCACCTCACTGGTAGCGAGTCTGGTAAACCAAGCGCACATCAGTGGTCTGGTACAGTTTCTCAACACAAACCAGGATAGCGGGAAGCAACAGGAACTGGGCAAGCTTATCAAGACCCTGGCCAAGCGGAGCAAGAATCTTAGGTTGCTTTTGCTCGCCTACCTTCACCCCTCGGTATTCCAAGCCCTCGAAATTCCCAAACCACCTGCGGTAAAGCAGGTTGCCAAGCCACATCAGGAGAAACCACAACGCTTGCTGCTGATACTCCTGCTCATCCTCACGCTCCTCATCTTCCCCCTGATCATCCTGGCCACCGAGTTGCCGAACCTGGTGGACCTCTCACTTCTCGAGCTGGTAAAGCTCTATGTGGTTCGGTTCAACTACCTGCTTGTTTTCTACTCGGTGACCATCAACGGCATCTACCTAGCCGTTCTCGGGGTCTCTTTGCGCGGGGCTGCAGTCCAGAACCGCCTGTGGCGGGCAAAGGACAAGCAGATGCTCTTCACCGATGGGCTCCTGCCCTCGGTCTCGATCATAGCCCCGGCATTCAACGAGGCGGCAAACATCATCGAGAGCACCAACAGCCTGCTCAACCAGCACTACCCCGATTTTGAGCTGATCGTAGTCAATGACGGCTCGAAGGATGATACGCTTGCCAAGCTCATCAGCTACTACAACCTGGAAAAGCGTGACCAATTGGTGCCCAAGCGTCTGAAAACCCGACCCCTGAGGGGCATCTACCGAAACAAGAACATCCCTAACCTGGTAGTGGTGGATAAGGTGAACGGGGGCAAGGCAGACTCACTGAACCTAGGCCTGAACGTAGCTACCCGCGAGTTTTTCTGCGGCATCGATGCAGACAGCCTGCTTGAGTCCGATGCCCTCTTGCGTGCTGTCTCCGTCATGCTGGATCACCAGGTGCAGTCCATTGCAAGTGGGGGAAACATCTGCCCGATCAACGGCTGTGATGTGGAACTTGGATCCTTGGATGCAATAGCCCTTCCTCCCAAGTTCCTGGCCAGATTACAGAGCCTGGAGTATATTCGCTCCTTCATGACCGGACGCGTCGGTTGGGCAAAGATGAACCTGCTGCTGATCATCAGCGGGGCATTCGGTGTCTTCCATCGTGACCGTACCATCGCTACCGGCGGTTACCTCACCAAGAGCGGCAAATACCACAAGGACACGGTGGGAGAAGATATGGAACTGGTGGTGCGCCTCAGCCGCTACATGCGTGAGCGCCGCTTGCCCTATCGGGTGCAGTATGCAAGCAATGCAAACTGCTGGACCGAGGTTCCACAGAAGTGGAAGGTACTGCGCCGCCAGCGGGACCGCTGGCATCGCGGCCTGATCGACATCCTGCTCTTCCATAGCTCCATGATCGGCAACCCCAAGTTCGGAAGACTAGGTCTGATCGGGATGCCCTACTATTTCCTCTTTGAGTTGCTCGGCCCCTTTGTGGAGGCCCAGGGACTGCTGTTTGTCTTCATCGGGGCTTTGATGGGCTTGATAAACCTACCCATAGCCCTTGCCTTGTTCACTTCAACCATCCTGTTGGGTATCATGGTTTCTCTCTCTTCTCTCTTCATCAGTGAGTTTGACCGTGCGCTCTATACCAACAAGGATATGCTCAGGCTCATCTGGATGGCAATCATTGAGAACTTCGGGGTTCGCCAGGTGATCAGCTTGTGGCGTGTCAGTGCATATTTCAGTGCAATGCGTAAGAATCGGGGGTGGGGAGCCCAGGTGCGTACCGGTTTCAAGGCCGCCAGCGCTCAAACGAAAACGCAGTGACCACCATGTGCACCGCTTCCTTTGGCTCCTTGCCTTGAAAGAGCCAGAGGTTGATGCGAAAGCGCGCTCGCCCTTCGCTCGGGGCATCTGGATAGCCCCACTGCTTGATCAGGTACGTTTCACTGCCAGGCTGGTCGGGATCAACCTGACCATGGTAAGAGGCAAAGCGCACCCCTTCGGGTGTCCACACGATTCGGTGGGTGGTGAGGTTGCCGCTGAGCTTGGGATCGAAGACGAGGATGCGTGAGGGATCGGTATACGGTTGTACTACGTACTGGAAGGTGGTGCCACTCTTTGCTCCCCAAGCCGCAAACTCGATGTCGATCTCTCGGTTATGCTCCTCAGGTGCGGTATCCCAGGTGAAGAAACCTGCCACCACATGAGGATCATAGTTGCGTGCATCAGTCTCCACGCTGAAGGTGTAGGTGCCGTATCCCACTCGTTCGCGTGTAAAAATCTCGCTTGCCCACCACACATCATTCTGCTTCTTTATCGTCAGGTGCAAGCCCCAATCGTCCACCCAAACTGAATCTTCGGTAGCCCGGTAGTAGTTGGGACCGGGAGCTGTGGGGGTGATGCTGCTCTTCAACCTCCAGGTAAGGCCCCCGAATTTCAGTTCCCTTGGCTGGGTACGCACCAAGGTAGGGGTCTCAGCAAAGAGCAGAGAGGGAAGCAAGAGAATCAGGCAAAGCGGTGCTAGGTGTTTGGTCATATCAGAACCTCCTGGTCAAGTCCAAAGCCTTCTGGACAAAGACATCGGTGGAGTAGTTCTCCACATTCAAAGCTGGAAGGGACCAAAGGTTGAGCTTTTCAAACAGAACGGCTTGGGGTCTTGAGGTCCTTATCGCAGTATAGCCCAGTCTCTTTGCAGCGGTGATGATCCTCTTGTCCCCTTCCCCATTGCCGAAAGGAAGAGCAAGTACGGTTACCTCTGCATGTGTCCATTCCTCAATCCTGGATTTCGACTCCTTCAGTTCCTGCACAATCTCCTCTTCGCTCAGTGACCCCATCATGCGGTGGGTCAGGCTGTGCGATTCGAAGTGAAAGAGCTTCTTTCCCCCCTCAGTCCGATAGTCGCTCATCTCCCTCACCTGTTCCCAGCTCATATAACCGACCTCACCGATGAAGTTCGGAACCAGAAAGATGGTTGCCTCCAACTCATATTGGCGAAAGAGCGGGTACACGATGCCGTACAGGGAGAGATCGCCATCATCGAAGGTGATGATGGCCAAATCGGTGGAGGGCTTATGGGTAACCAGATCCGTGAAGTTGGTGATCGTATAGTTGCGTTTCAGGTACGCCAGATCGTGCTCAAAATTATACAGGTCGCGGTTATAGATGTTTCCAGTACGTCCGAAGACGATATTGTGGTAGAGGACTACCAAAAGCTTGGGGTCGGTTCTGGTGGGCACCGGACTGGGTTGGTCAAGACCCGGGAGGGTCTGTACCAAGGTGCTGCCACGCTCGGTCGGACTCCAGTACCGAACAGGAGGTCTCTCCACAACCATCGGGGCACTCTGTTGCTCAGGCAGCACCTCAGCCGCCAAGGGATGCAGAGAAATGCTGAGTATCAAAAGCAGCAGCAGGCGTTTCATAGGGCGAACAACCGCAGCAGGAGAAAGAAAACAAACTGCACGATGACAATCAGGGTGGGTACCCGGTTGGTTGTCTTGAGCCTGTAGTGCTGGTAGAGATAAGCAAAAAGGAAGGCGATGCAAAACCATGCGATGTAGTTCTGCAAGGGGATGTCCCCTCCCGTCCATGTCCAGTAGTCGAAGGCGATGGCCACCGGTTCCATGACATAGTCGAACACTACGGTCAAAGTGGCGGTAACCAGGGCGACAAGAGGTTTGCTCTGTACATGGTCACCGACGATTTCCACCAAGCCGAGAATGATGATCGTCCAGTTGATGCCTATCAGAAGCGGAACTCCCAATACACTGAGACCCAAGGTAGGGCCGTAGGTGTAGGCTCCGAAAATGAGTGAGGTTGCTACCCCCACGATTTCCAATGTGAGGGTAACAAGGAACGTACCCAAGGCCCAAACCAGCAACGGCACATTCTTGGCTTTGGCTTCAAACCAGAACCCGAGGATGGAGGTGCCCAGGATGGAGAACGGGGTGAGCACAAGCATGAGCGGGAAGGTCGCATTGACAAGGTGCAAGACCACGCCAATCAGATAGAAGGGAACGAGGAGAAACAGGGTCAGGCGTTCTGTTTTCGAAAAAGTCTGCATGGCAAAGCCACTCCAAGGCTGTGGGCAAAGCCCCTGCTTAGGATCCTGGACGTATGCGGCTTTACCCGCTTTCGAAAGACAATCATGGGATCCAGGGCGATCTGTTGTGCTGTCCAACAGTACATATCCGCTGCTGTCATGATGGGAATGCGATACCTACGGGGTATGTAGCGGTACCCCTTCTGTGCCTCTTTCTGCCAAGTTTGGTAGCGTTTGATCTCAGTGCGGAGAAACGTGGCAAAGAGTTGCTGATGAACTGCGACATCTGCATACTCAAGGGAGGAGATCCCGCTAGTGTCCAGGGGAAGATAGCGCCTTCCCAGCTCATTGTCCTCCTGGATGTCCCGGATGAAATTGATGTACTGCATCGCCCTGCCCAGCATCGCTGCATAGGGAAAGGCGGCTTCTTCAAGATCCATGATCCTGGCCATATAAAGGCCGATGACCTCAGCCGAACCATAGATATAGGTCAGGACCTCATCAAGGCTGTCGCAGGTTGACTTGATCAGGTCGTGCTCCATCGAATCGAGGAAGGCCTCGGTCCAGGCAGGATCGAATTGCTTGCGTTTCTGCAACTCCAAGAAAGCATCTATGACGACATCTCCACTGGCCTCCCCCGTGGTGAGGGAAGTGGTATAGGCCTTGCGAAAGGCATGGAACAAGGCAGGGTCTACCGGTTGGGTATCCACCAGGTTGTCTGCCGTCCTGACAAAGCCGTAGAGGGCATAGACATCTTTGCGTACTGCAGGCGGAAAGAAACGAGAGCTGAAGTAGTACGTCTTGCTCCCGCTGCGGAAAATCTGTTCGTGTTTCTCAGCGACCATATGTCTCTTGGATATCCTTGGCTATCAGTTCACTTGCGATGAGTACCATCGGCACTCCAACTCCCGGATGGGTGTACTGTCCGGTGTAATAGAGGTTCTTCACCTGCTTGCTCTGATGGCGGGGACGGAAAACCGCTGTTTGCATCAGGGTATGGCTGAGTCCAAGAGCAGTGCCCTGGTAGGCATGATAGTCCTGGATGAAATCGCGATGGGTATAGAGACGCTTGACCAAAATGTCCTTGCCAAGGTCCTCCCCGGTAACTTCCTTCACGTGCTCAACAAGATGGAGGAAGTACTCCTCCCTCTGCTCATCGGTGTCTGCAAGACCAGGGGCCACCGGGACCAAAAGAAAAACATTCTCACACCCTTGGGGAGCGGAAGTCGGGTCGGTCTTGGTGATGCAACTGAGATAGAAGCAAGGAGAGTCCGGCCAAGCGGGGTTCTTGAAGATGGTATCGAAGTGTCCGCCCCACTCCTTGGCAAAGTAGAGGTTGTGGTGCTCCAGATTCTTCAATTTCCGACCGATTCCCAAGTACGCGATGAACATCGAGGGGGCTACTACGCGCTTCTTCCAGTAGGAATCAGTATAGGTACGCTCGACCTTCTCCAGCAAAGTCGACTCGGTGTGCTCATAGTCAGCGGAGCTGATGATGACATCCGCTTCATACGTGCCCTTGGCCGTTTCCACCCCTACAGCCTTGCCGTCCTTGGTAAGGATGCGTTTTACCTCGGCATTGGTAACCAGCTCTACCCCAAGCTCTCTGCACAGCTGTGCAAACCCTTCGGCAGCCCCTGCCATCCCTTTCTGAGGGAAGAACACCCCCAGCTTGAGATCCACATGGCTCATGATGGAGTAGATTGCAGGCGCTTGGGCGGGATCGGTACCAAGAAACACCATGGCGTACTCGAGGATCTGCTTGGCCCGTCGGTCGCTGACATACCCGCTGACAAAATGATCAAGCTTGTTCAGCACCCCGAGGCGCAACCCTTCGGTCATCAGCCTTCTGTTGAAGAACTGACCAATATGCTTGTAGTCACGATAGAGGAAATCCTCCATCGCCACCTCATACTTGTAGGTGGACTGCTCCATGTACTCTTGCAGTGCCGCTCCACCGCCCTTCTCGAAGGATTCGAACAACTCCTTGTTCTCCTCAAAGCGTGGGGTAAGCTCTGCCGTCTCCCCTTCTCCGTAGAAGACTTTGTAGTAGGGGTCGAGTGGGCTGAGGTCAAAGTAGGAAGAACGTTTCTTGCCAAACAGGCTGAAGTAGCGCTCAAACACCTCAGGCATGAGATACCAAGAGGGTCCCATGTCGAAGGTAAACCCATCCTTGTGCCAATAGCGTGCCCGTCCGCCAAGCTGATCATTCTTTTCGACCAACGTGACACCCCAGCCATCGCGGGCAAGGAGAGCCGCTGCACTGAGGCCGCCAAAGCCTCCCCCGATGACAAGTGCTGTTTTTCCCATACCCGAAGCGTAGGAGGTTTAGAGCGGAAAATCAAGAAGGAAATGAGCCCCCTTCTTTAAAAAGAATCATTCCGAACAAGAAGATTCTGCTTGTTCGGCCAGCACAGAATGAGTATGCTCACACCAAGGAGAACCTGAGATGATACTCGACCAACTGACCAACCTTCACCGCTACATTCCCGCTCTTCCCGCCCTTGAAACGGTTGCATCGATTCTTGCAAGCGGAGTGCTGAAAACCCAGGAATTCGGTAGCTACAAGACCGAGGACCCACGTGTTCGCTACAACCTCTTCACCTACACCACCGAAAAGCAAAGCGCGGAGGTCTATGAGGTGCATCAGAAGGAGATCGATGTACAGATTCTTCTTTCAGGCCATGAACGCATGGAAATTGCAGATTCCACCACCCTTTCAGCAACCCAGCCGTACGATGAGACAAAGGATGCCCTCTTCGGCCCGGCACAGAGCATGGTCACCTTCCATGCAAACCCTTCGGTTTTCGCCCTCTTCTTTCCCGGTGAGCCCCACGGGCCGAACCTCATCGACGCAGAAAGCAGCACCGTGGTGAAGGTGGTCTTCAAGGTACTGGCCGAGTAGGAAGTACATTTGGTTCAATGTTTGTCTTGCGGGTTTCACGACTTCTGATAGATGACGATACCGACACGATCGATATGCGCCAACAATTCAGGGTTGTCAATTTCTGCCCATGAGGAAATATCAAAGGAGTAGGGAAGGAGCAGATCATCGATATCTTCTGCAAGCTTGCCCACCAAGGTATCCTTGACCTGTTCTCCTTTGATGGTTATGTCGATATCTGAACCTGGGCGGTACGTTCCTTTTGCACGAGACCCATACAGCACTACAGAATCAATTTCCTTGTATGATCTGAATATGATATTCAGTTGCTCGAGAATTCCAGGTCTTAGGCCGAATGCATTCGGATCATGTTCCGACTTCATGTGCAAGGCCCTCAAATGTATGCTGCAGTTCTTTGAATGCGTGGATATAGGTTGTGATGACACGATCAACAATTGCAGTGGCAATCGCAATGTTGTAAGTATGGCTGCTTTGATTGCAGTCTCGTATCATCTGCATCCAGGTCTCGCCATCTGCGATCAACCCTACAGCAAAAGCCTCGCGAACCGTATCTTTCGAACCATACAAATGCGATGTCCCCTGGTCTTTGAGATAATCACGCAGCACATTCCAGCTCAACTCGTGGGTGTATTCGAAGGATTGTATCATCCCTTGTTGCTCCAATGCACTCAAAGGCCGTTGGTTTGCCAACGAGACGGCGGCATCCAATTGTTCGAGAGCCCGAGAGTAATTCGATAAACGCTGAATCCAACGGATATCCTGCTGTACTTCCATGTGCTTTTATCTCCTGCATGCAAGTATCACATGAAAACAGGCTTCTCTCAATTGGCATATTCCGTTTGCTGGAACAAGGTGTGTTGTTGGTCTTCAAGGTACTTGCTGATCAGGGAGTACATTTGGTTCGCTTTTTTCGCTCTCCCATCATATGATGCAACCATGCACACCAATCTGGGCAAAGACAACCTCTCCTCCTTGCTGGCCAAACTGAGCATTCCCTCGATGATAGCGCTATTCTCCGCATCGCTGTACACCATCGCCGACACCATCTTCCTTGGTCGTGCAGTGGGAGCGACAGCACTGGCAGGGCTTGGCTTTGCCTCTCCCATCCAACTGTTTTTGGTGGCATTTGCCCAACTCTTTGGAGCAGGAGCTGCTTCAGTTATCAGCCGGGCATTGGGAAAGGGAGACCAGGATCGGGCAAATCGGGCATTCAGCACATCAGCTGTCACCCTGCTTGTGGTGACAGCCCTTTTTGCCCTCTTCTATCTCGCACTTCCCTCGCTTGTGCTCTCCTGGTTTGGCCCGGAGGGTGAGACCGCTCTTCAGGCTCGTGCCTATCTTTCCGCCCTCCTGCTCTTCACCCCGTTCTTCTGTGCAAGCACCTTCCTCTCCTCAACACTCAGGTCAGAAGGCAAAGCAGGAAAAGCCCTTATTCTGCTCTTGCTCGGGAACTCGGTCAACATCGCGTTGGACAGCCTCTTCATCCTCTCGCTTGGCCTTGGGATCCGGGGAGCAGCACTCGCAACCGGGTTGGGACACTTGGCCGCAGTCGCCTATGGTCTGTATGCGTTGACGGGCAGAAAGGGAACCTTCTCATGGGCCAAACCATCAATGATGCTCTTGAAAGAGATATTCCCCCTTGGCTTACCCTCCTGGATCCGTCAGGTAGGGACTGGCGCTGTCATAGCCTTGGTCAACTCCTTGCTCTTGCACAGAGCAGGATCTCATGCGGTTGCCTCCTACACCCTCATCACCCAAGTCACCATGCTCTGCTACCTGCCCCTTTCAGCACTGGTCATGGGCTTCTCCCCTATCGCCGGCTACAGTTATGGGTCGAACAACACCAAGCGGTTGGTTTCTCTCATCAAGCTCTCTATCACAGTACAGCTAGCCCTCGGTCTGCTCATTCTTTCGGGTCTGCAGATTTTTGCTGCTCCCATCCTCACGCTGTTCACCAAGGATGCAACCCTGGTCAACGCTACGCTTACACCACTGCGCATAGTACTCTCCACTCTTATGTTGGTGGGAATCCAAACATTGGGAGCCTCCTACTTTCAGAGTATCGGCAAGAGCCTTGTCAGTTTGTTGCTCTGGACCAGCCGCCAGTTCTTATTGCTCATACCTTTGGTGCTTTTGCTCTCAACACGTTTTGGAAGCTTGGGAATCTGGATTTCCTTCCCCCTCTCCGATCTTCTTTCGGTCATCCTGACCATAGCTTTCTTGCGTCGGGAGCTGCATGAGTTGCACCGATCCTGACATGCTTGCACATTTTGTTTGACAGATAGCAAAACCCATGCAACCATTAACCTGTAAGACAGCTTTACAGCTAAACAGATTTGTTCTCAGCAGACGCTGAGAAACCTCGACCATTGTTATGCCGCTATGCGGTCCGTAGGAGGAGACAATGAAAAAAGTAATCATCACCCTGCTCATGGCAGCCCTGGTACTTCCCATGGCTTTCGCCCAAGCTTCCACCGAAGTGAAGCCCGTTGAACTGGTCTACACGATGACCGCAGTCCCCACCGATGCACATGCCGGTGCCATGCGTGTCTTCAAAGAGACCGTTGAGAAAGTGTCCGGCGGACAGATCAAGGTCCTCACCTATGATTCAGCATCCCTTTTCAAGCAAGAGCAGGAAGTTTCTGCGGTGAAGAGCGGTCAGGCTGACATGACTGCCACTGCAGCTTCATGGCTCACCGATGGCAGCCCCTGGGTATCTATGTTCACCGCCGGCTACATCTTCAAGACCTACGACCACATGACCAGCGTCCTCAACGGCCCCGTAGGACAGGAAGTGTTCGATCGCATTGCCAAGGAACAGGGCATCCGTCCCCTCGGTGCACAGTACTTGGGAACCCGCCAGCTCAACTTGGTTGAGGACAGGGAAATCAAGACACCGGCCGATCTCAGAGGCGTGAACCTGAGAATGCCGAACTCTGACTCCTGGATCTTCCTGGGCAAAGCACTTGGTGCCAACCCGACCCCGATCTCTTTCAGCGAGCTCTACATGGCTCTGCAGACCAAGACTGTCGATGGCCAGGACAACCCGCTCCCCTCCACCAAGAACGCTAAGTTCTATGAGGTGACCAAGTCCATCACCATCACCAACCACCTTGTTGACTCCGTATGGCCCGCCATCAACGAAGCAAAGTGGCAGTCCCTTACTGCTCAGCAGAAAGCTTGGGTCATGGAAGGCGTTAAGGCCGGTATCGAGTATTGTGATACCACCAACCTCAAGGCGGAAGCTGAGCTGGTCGACTACTTCAAGAGTGCAGGCATGAAGATCTATTATGCAGATCTGGATGCCTTCTCCGAACACGTATTGGCACAGTATCTGGCCAGTCCTTATGCAAAGAGCTGGGACAAGGCTATGTTCGAAAAAGTCCAGGCAGCTGGCAAGTAAGCGCAATCCTGAAGCCCGGGGCTGTGTTGCCCCGGGTTTCTTCTCGCATTCACAGCGGAGGCCTCCCCCATGAAAAAGACAGCGTTGTTTCTTCGGGATGTCATGGAAGTGTATATTCCCATCATCTCGTTCACCTTCCTCTTTTTGGCATTCATCCTGCAGGTATTTTTCCGGTATGTGGTCAACCATCCGCTTACCTGGACCCAGGATGTCATCGTCATCGGTTTCTGCTGGTCAGTCATCCTTGGTGCATGTTACACGATGCGCCGAAAGGGACACGTACAGTTCACCATGCTCTATGAAGCCTACAGCCCCAAGGTAGCCGCCTGGGCTCGTCTGCTCGGCAACATTCTGATCATCGGGACTTTCGCCGTCATGGTCGTCCCCTCGTTCAAGTATGCATTCTTCCTGGGTTTCCAGAAGACCCCGGTCCTAAGGGTCTCCTATACCTGGCTTTTCCTCCCTTTCACCTATTTCCTGCTCTCCATCATCGGCTACACGATCAAGCCGGTCATCGAGGATTGGAAGGTGATCACCGGCAAGCTGGATGACAGCTTCGACCATCGCTATGACCCACTGCTTGGGGAGGTAAAGAAATGAGTTTTCCCCTCTTAGTCACACTCATCGTATTCATCCTGATCTTCCTGCTGAGGATGCCCATCGCCTTGGGTATGCTGGCTTCTGCAGCCTGCTACCTCTTGGTAAAGGGAGCAGACTTGAGTCTGGTCGTCAATCAGGTCATGAACACCTACTATACCAACTATGTCATCATCGCCGTTCCCCTCTTCATCTTCACTGCCAACGTGATGAACTCGGGTAAGGTTACCGATATGATCTTCAAGTTCGCCGGCGGGCTTACCGGTCGGATGCGCGGCGCCCTTGGCCAGGTAAACGTCCTCGCTTCGCTCATCTTCAGCGGCATGACCGGATCGGCTATTGCCGACGCAGCTGGGTTGGGAAAGATTGAAATCCAAGCCATGAAGGACGATGGGTACGACCCGGAGTTCAGCTGTGCCATCACCGCTGCTTCTGCAACCATCGGCCCCATCTTCCCTCCTTCCATTCCCTTGGTCATCTACGCCATGCTTTCCAGCACTTCAGTCGGAGCGCTCTTCATGGGTGGCATGGTACCAGCTGTTATGCTGGCTCTCTTTCTGATGATCTATGTCGCCTTGGTTGCCAAAAAGCGCAACTATCCCCGTGGCGAGAAGATTGTCTGGAAGGTGTTTCTCCTGTTTACCTTCAAGGCGCTGCCGGCTTTGCTGACGCCCATCATTCTTTTGGTCGGCATCTACACCGGAGTTATGACACCCACAGAAGCCGGAGCAATTGCAGGCCTGTATGCACTGCTTGTATCAGTCTTTGCCTACCGGGCAATGGGATGGAAGGACCTCTTTGAAGTGATCAAGACCACCATCAAGGACGTCGGGGCAACCAGCATCATGATCGGAGCGGCCACCATCATCAGCTACATTGTAGCCCGTGAGCAACTGGCAGCGAACATCGGCAATTGGATTCTGGGCTTCACCACCAGCAAGTGGACGTTCATGCTTCTGGTGAACATCGTCATCCTCATCCTTGGCATGTTCATGGATACCTCAACCATCCAGTTGGTTTTTGTCCCGATCATGATCCCGGTGGCAAGAGCATTGGGCATCGATATGATCCACTTCGGCCTGGTCGTCACCTTCAACATGATGGTAGGACTCTCCACCCCGCCGTTTGGGATGCTCTTGTTCATCACCAGCGGTATCTCGGGAACCCCGCTCAAGGGAGTGATGAAGGAGATCATCTGGCCCTTGGTGGTTATGCTGATCGTCCTGGTCATCATCACCTACATTCCCGAAGTCACCCTCTTCCTGCCCAAAGCAGCAGGCCTCATCTAAGGAGCACAAACCATGAAAGAACGATATCACGGCTGTTGGCCGACCATGATTACCCCGTTCACCGAGGACAACAAGGTGGATTTTGCAGGGGTTCGCAAACTTACCGAATGGTACATCGACCGCGGTTGCGACGGCATCTTTGCCGTCTGCCAGTCCAGTGAGATGTTCTATCTCTCCAAGCAGGAGAAACTCGACATCGCCAAGGCCGTAGTGGAGGCTGCTCAAGGGAGGGTGAAGGTCATTGCAAGTGGCCACACCAGCGACGACCACAACGAGCAGATTGCTGAACTGGGGGCCATGGCCGAAACCGGGGTCAACGCTGTGGTGCTCGTCTCCAACCGGATGGCGAAGCAGGACGAGGGAGCCGATATCTTCAATGCCAATGCACAGGATATCTTCACCCAGCTGCCCTCGGTCACCTTCGGCCTCTATGAGTGTCCCTACCCCTATTTGAGACTGCTCGATGACCAGTTCCTCTCCTGGGCTGCCAAGGAGGACAAGCTGGTCTTCCTCAAGGATGTCTCCTGTTCCTTGGAGATAGAGAGACGCAGGGTTGAGCTGGTGAAGGGAACGAACCTTGCCCTCTTCAATGCAAATACCGCCACTGTTCTCGACTCCTGGATTGCCGGCTACCATGGCTACAACGGGGTGATGGCCAACTTTCACATCGACATCTACAAGTGGCTGTATGAGCACTTCCGTGAAAATGAGGCACTTGCCCGGGAAGTCAGTGACTTTCTTACCATCGCAGGGGTGAGCGAAGCACGATCGTACCCGGTGAATGCAAAGTACCACTACAACCTCACCGACATTCCCATGAGCCTGACAACCCGCTCCAAGCCGGTCTCCCTGCTCAATGAGAATGGCCGTCACGAAATTGCCAGCTTGATCCGTATGGAACAGGCGATGAGAACCAAACTGGGGTTGAAACAATGAACAGGGGACCCGAGCTGAGAAAGAGGCTGGGAGAGGGAAACCTACTTGGTGGTCATGTCTTTTTCAACGACCCCGCTATTACCGAGGCGATGGCACGCTATGGGTATGACTATATCTGGATTGATGCAGAGCACGGGCCCTTTGACAAGCAGAATCTGCTGTTGCATGTCATCGCGGCCAATGCAGGAGGAGCTGCTGCCTTTGTCCGGGTAACCAGCACAGCGATCGAGAGCATCAAGTGGGTATTGGAGATGGGTATCGACGGTATCATCCTGCCGATGGTGATGGATGAGGTGGAGGCAAAGCGTGCACTCGAACTCTGCCTCTATCCTCCGAAGGGAACGCGGGGCTTTGGCCCGAGGCGTGCGATTGCCTACAACAGCCAGGAGACTGGGCAGTATCTTGCACAGAGTGAAGAGAGCTTTGTACGCATCATCCAGATAGAGCACATCAATGCAGTGCGTCACATCGATGCCATCCTCGCCCTGGATGCGTTGGACGCCATCATCATCGGTCCCAACGATCTTTCAGCCTCCATTGGAAGACTCGGCGACAGCCTGCATCCTGAAGTACTGGGACTCTCACGCACAATCATAGAGGCAGCAAAGCGTGCTGAAAAACCGGTGGGCGTCTCCATAGGACCCGATGAGAAGACCATCCGCACCTATCAACAGCTGGGTGTCGACTTTATGAGTACCGGGGATGATATCTCCTTTCTTCACCAAGGCTCACAGCGGGTGTTCTCTCTGGTCGGAAGGTAGATGGAAATGGCGAAATCCAGTATGCTCGACCACGGCAAGGAGGTTGTCATGGATATCTCTCACATCTCGCTTTCTCGAACCAATCTCAGCCAGCAGGTTGCAGACCATCTGGAAGAGGTCATCCTCTCCTCCCCTACCAGTCGTGTTGCAGAGAAACTCCCATCTGAGATGAAGCTGGCAAAACAGTACAATGTCAGCCGCCCGATCATCCGTGAAGCCATGAAGCTCTTGCAGGAACGAGGTCTCATCACCCTGAAAAACGGGAGCGGGGCCTATATCACCCGCCCCGAAACAGACACCGTCATGAATGCGGTGAACCGCATCATGCAGGTAGATCGTATCAGGAACGAAGATCTGACGCAGGTTCGTGAAATCCTTGAGCTCTCCAGCGTGGATCTGGCAGTCAAGAAAATCACTGACGAAGAACTGGCCCACATGGATGCCATTCTCTCCAAGTTCGAGGACAAGACCCTCCCCCTGAAAGAACGGGTCAAGCTGGACGAGCAGTTCCACCTGGCCATCGCCCAGGCTGCAGGGAACGAGCTGCTGACCATGTTCATCGGAGTTCTCACCTCTCTGCTTCGCGATTACATGGGCAAAGGGATCCTGGTCGAGGGAGGTATCGAGGATGCCATCTCCCGCCATCGCCAGATCTTCCAAGCGCTCCAGATGCGTGATCCTGAGGCGGTGCACAAGGCGATGGCCGACCACCTGAAAGTCTCGAGCCTGAACGTCCAATTCTTTGACAAGCAGGGTTCTTCTCCAAAAAAGCGCGGTTAAAGGATCTTCCTCATTTCCGTTTCCCTTTTTCCCTGCTATGCTGGAGGTACGGAAACTTGAGGGGGCCCCTTGTGAGCTTATTGCTTAACTCTGTTGATCCGAAGCTGATCACGCTGGCTCAGAAGATTTTTGACCAACAGTTTGCCCAAGACCCTAAGCTTGGCCAAGAGATGGATGAGCGGCGCAAGCAGCTCATGTTCCAGGATATCCTGTACAACTTCAACTTCCTCACCACTGCCGTCACCTTGGAGGACGAACAGATTTTTTCGTCCTATGCAGTCTGGCTCTTCGAGCTCTTATGCAATCTCATGAAAGACCTCGACCGTGACAGGATCAAGGACCAGATGGTCCACCACTACCAGATCCTCGGCACCTTCAGCGACCAGCTGTTCTCCCCCGACAAGGCAGCATTGGCCCGGGCATACCTGGAAAAGGCAAGCTCCCTTACCGAAGCGGCGGTGGATGATTACCCGCTTTCGGAACAGTTCCTGAAAGGACGTCACGCCGAGATACGGCGGGCCTATCTGAGTGCACTGCTGCGCAGTGATACCACCGGGGCCATCCAGATCATCAAGGAGGCAGAAGCTTCGGGTATCAGGTTGGAAGAGATCTATGAGGACATCATCCGCTTGTCCATGCTGGAAGTTGGCGAATTATGGCACCAGAACAAGATTACGGTGGACAAAGAGCACTACTGCACATCCACCACGCAGATGATTCTCTCCCTTTTCTACCCAACCATCTTCAGCCAAACGGGGAATCAGAACAAAATCGTGACCTGTTGCATCGGCAGTGAGTTGCACGAGATGGGTGGACGGATGGTAAGCGACCTGTTCGAGTATCATGGGTGGGAGAGCATCTATCTCGGATCGGCTGTTCCTGTCTCATCGCTATTGCACGCTCTGGAAGAGCATAAGCCTGACTTGGTCGCCCTTTCGGTGACCATGCCACAATATCTGGGTCTCTGCCACGATGCCGTGCAGGCAATCAGGAAGGCTTTCCCCTCCATGCTCATCGCCGTAGGGGGCAGGGCCTTCCAGACCAGCGGGAAAATCCATGAACGTTGGCCGGTTGATATCTACACTGAGCTTGCAACCGATCTCATCGCTTGGGCCGACGAGAAGGTGAAGAAGCTGTGAGCAATACCTTCCTGGTACGAACCACAACCCAAGGGCTGGTGCAGGAAGCCTATTGGTCCGACCCCGTCTCATTGGCCATCCCTTACAAGACCAGCCTCTTCGAACTCTTTGATGAAACCCACAAGCCTGTCTTCGAGAAGACGTTCACCAAGGCCCTGCTGGAGAAGCACAAGGTGTTCTGTTCCCATGTAGTGGTGGTCGAAGAGGAGCTGGAACTCTGTTTCTTCATCCTCAGCCTGGACCAGAACGTCTTTGTGCTCGCCTTGGATTATCTGAAAGAACTTCCCTCCGAGTTTCAGGAGCAGCACAAGGCCTTGCTGATGCGCATGATCGAGCAGATTGCCGCCATGCATGCACGAAACTCCCTGCAGAACTCCCAGGTCGTCTACAGCCATTTTGAGGAGATCCAGCGGCTCAACAACCAGCTGGTCAACACACAACGGGACTTGCAGAGGGCGAATAAGAAACTGGAAACCCTCAACCTGGAGTTGAACAACCGTTTGGTCAAGGATCCTCTCACCGCCTTGATAAGCAGGTATCAGTACCGATCGGAGATGCAAGCGGTCATCGCAAGCAAACCCGATGCACTGGGGCTCTTTGCTTTCATTGACATTGATGCCTTCAAGCAGATCAACGACACCTATGGCCATGGTGTGGGGGATGAGTATCTGGTTGGGTTTTCCCAGCGGCTGAAGTCCCTTTCTGTCGGATACCCGGTGATCGCCATGCGCATTGCAGGCGATGAGTTTGGCTTGTATATCCATGACATTCCTGCATTTGATGACTCCTTTCTTGCTGACATCTATGCGCAGTTTGAAAAGCGGGTGACCGATGAGCCGCTGCAGACCTCCTGCGGGAAGCTCTACATCAGCTGCAGCGTTGGCTTTGCTGTCTACAACCGTGACACCGACGATCTCTACGATTTGATCGACTATGCCGACTGGGCCATGTACTGTGCAAAGAAGAACGGCAAGCATGGCTGGCGAAGATTTGAGCCGCTCTCGTATGCCCAGCGTCACGAGAAGTCCTGAACAAAAGGAAAAAACGTTTCATCCCTTGTTGACCTTGACGTTGCGTCAAGGTGTATAGCTGTTGTTGGAGGGTATATGGAGTACACCATCAAGCAGGTTGCCAAGCTGAGCGGAGTCACCCAGAGGGCCTTGCGCCACTATGAGCAGGTGGGGCTGCTCAGCCCACGTCGCAAGAGTGGGTCGGGCTATCGGATCTATGGGAAGGAGGATCTGGTGCGGCTTCAGCAGATTCTCTTCTACCGAGAGCTCAATCTGGGTCTTTCCACGATCAAGAGCATCTGCCTTGATCCAGACTTTGACCTTGAGAGTGCGCTCACCGAGCAGAAGCGTCTGCTCCAAGAGAAACGCGACCAGCTTGATCGGTTGCTGCTTACCCTCGAGCACACACTACAAGAGAGGAAAGGAGAAAGAATGATGACCGACCAAGAACGCTTTGAAGGATTCAAGAGACAGCTGGTTGAGGAGAATGAGAAACAGTATGGCAAGGAAGTGAGGGAGCGCTATGGAAAGGAGACCGCACAGCGGGCCAATGCACAGATGATGGGTATGGATGAGTCTGCCTACAACGAGTTCACAGCCCTAGGGGAAAAGCTCTTGGAGAAGCTCTCTGAAGCTGCAAAGCTGGGAGACCCTACCAGTGTATCAGCGATGGAGGTTGCTCGGATGCACAAGCGCTGGTTGGGCTACACCTGGGGTGAGTACTCTGCAGAAGCGCACAGGAACCTGGTGCAAATGTACGTAGATGATGAGCGGTTTGCCTCTTACTACCAAGGCAATGCAGAGTTTTTGCGTGACGCGGTGCATCACTTTTTGGACAACAACTAAGCCAGTGCCTCAAGGCGAAAGGCAATGAGCTTTGCCACCAGAGCCAAGCTCATGCCCTGGTCCAAGGGCAGCTGGATTGCTCCCTTGCTGGTTTTCAGCCCAGCAAGCTCAGATTGCAGTGCCACAATTGCCTCCGGCTGGGGATACAGGCCGATGTGCGTCTTGAAAGCGGCAGCCGAGAGGATGTCACCTTTGCCCGGAAGGACAAAGGTGGGCATCCGATATTTGATCACCTCCACAGCAGAGGGTGCCATCTGATGGACCAAGTCCCGTATCAAGGCAACCCTCTTCTGTTTCTCCTCATCAAGGAGAGAGAGGTAGGAATCGACTTCAGAGCTTCGTCTTCCCACTTTCTACTCCCAAACTTGAAGCACAGCATGAATGGAGGCAAGCTCTTCCTTGCTGAAGGAGGCGGGTTTCTCCACTGCCTTCAGGTTCTCCAGAAGCTGGTTCTTGTTTCTGGCCCCGATGAGCACACTGGTGACCCGCTCATCCCGCAGCAGCCAGCTGATTGCCATCTCAGAAAGACTCTGATTTCTTGTTTGGGCAATTGTGTTGAGCTTATTGAGCAACTCCACCCGCTTTTCTGTAATCATCTCAGGCTTGAGGAAGCGCTTCTCATTGGCCCTGCTGTCGACTGGGATGGAACCATCCAGATAGCGTGAGGTGAGCAGGCCCTGGGCGAGGGGTGAGAAGCAGATGGTACCGGCATTGTTGCCCATGGCATCAAGCAGGCCATCGGCTTCCACCCAGCGGTCGAGCATGGAGTAGCGCACTTGATTGAGTACACAAGGACATCCAAGCTCCTTCAGTAGAGCAATGGCCTTCACTGCATCCTTTGCCTTGTAGTTGGAAATACCCACATAGAGGGCCTTTCCCTGCCTCACCAGCTGAGCCAAGGCTCCCATGGTCTCCTCCAGCGGAGTATCGGGGTCGGGACGGTGGTGGTAGAAGATGTCCACATATTCAAGTCCCATCCGCTTCAGGCTCTGGTCACAACTGGAAATGAGATACTTGCGGCTCCCCCACTCACCATACGGGCCCGGCCACATGTAGTAGCCGGCTTTGGTGGAAATGATGAGCTCATCACGATAGGCTCTGAGTTGGTGGGAGAGCATCTTGCCGAAGCGAGTCTCTGCACTACCACCCGGAGGTCCATAGTTGTTTGCAAGGTCGAAGTGGGTGATGCCATGGTCGAAGGCCGTGGTGATCACCTCATTGCACACCTGATCATCGGCTTCAGAGCCAAAGTTGTGCCAAAGTCCGAGGGAGAGAACAGGAAGCTTCAAGCCGCTCATTCCTGCCTTTCGATACGTCATGGTTTCGTAACGTTGCTGGTTTGCTGTATAACTCATGCCTCTTATGATACACCACTGCAAGGTGTGGTCAAACTCTTTTTGCCTATGCTATAGTCTGAGGATGCAAACTTTGGTAGACAGCTTTCTCTCCCTCGTTTCGTTCGACTCCCCTTCCTTTGAAGAGGATCGGTTGGCCCTGTATCTGGAGCACAAGCTGCTCACACTAGGCTTGAGCACCCGGTACGATGAGGCAGGCAACCTCTACGCCTACCTTCCGGGAAACGGACCAACAGTGCTGCTCAATGCCCATATGGATACCGTTGAGCTTGCCCGGGGGGCAAAGCCCGTGGTCGAACATGGCATCATCAAAACTGACGGTACCACCGCCCTCGGAGCCGATGACAAGGCTGCGCTTGCCGCAATCCTCTTAGTTTTGGAGACCATCCAAGAGAAAAAGCTGGACCACCCCAACCTGGTGGTGCTCTTCACCACCGCAGAGGAACAGGGCTTGTTGGGTGCCAAGAAAATTGATGTTTCCCTGCTCAACGGCATCGACTACGGTTTCACCTTCGATGCCTCCCAAGAATTAGGACTCGCCATCACCGCAGCACCCTCCTACGACCGGATCGAAGCAATCTTCACCGGAAAGGGAGCACACGCGGGCTTCAAGCCTGAAACCGGGATCAGTGCCATCCAGATGGGCTGTGATGCTGTCAGTGCCATGCACCTCTTGCGCATCGATGAGGAAACCACCGCAAACATCGGCTCCTTCATCGCAGAGGGGGCAAAGAACATCGTTTGTGACAAGGCTTCCTTGGTCTTTGAGGCGCGAAGCCTGAGCAATGAAAAGCTTGAGAAGCAAGTCACTTCCATGAAGGAAGCGCTCCATGCAAGTGCAGAGAAGTACGGGGGTACCGTACAAATCATGCACGATCGCCTCTATGATGCCTATCGCCATGAAAGCAATGCTGTGGTGCTTGAAGTTTTCAGAAAGGCATGTGAAAAGCTCAGTCTTCCGCTTAGGGAGGAGCCCACGCTCGGCGGCAGTGACGCGAATATTCTCAATGCATTGGGATTTCCAACCTTGGTGTGCAGCATCGGTTACGAAGAGGCCCACACCAAGGATGAGTATATCAGTATCGAGCAGCTGGAAAAGCTGTATTTTCTGACCATGGAGCTGGCAACACTATGAAAACCATCACCCTGATCGGATGTGGGGCTGTCGGAGCCCTGTACGGACTGAGACTGCACCAACTGCTGGGGAAGAAGCAGGTCTGCTTTCTTGTCGATGAAGCGAGGAAAGAACGCTACGAGCAAAATGGCATCTTCCTCAATGGGGAGAGAGCGGGATTCGCGTTTTGCACCCCTGAAACGGCATCGGTTTCCGACCTGGTCATCCTCGCCACCAAGAACCACCACCTTGAGCAGGCGATTCGGATGATGCACTCGGTAGTAGGGCCTGAAACAGCAATTCTGTCGCTTCTCAATGGGATTGAAAGTGAGCGCATCCTTGCCAAAGCGTTTGGAAGCGATCGGGTGCTCTACAGCTTTGCAGTCGGATTGGACTCAACCCACACAGGCAACTCCATCATCTATACAAAAGAGGGACGAATAGTCTTTGGAGAGAAGGACAACAGCAAAAGCGAAAGGGTCAAAGCCATCGCTGAGCTCTTTGAAAATGCCCACATCGGTTATGTGGTGCCCGAGGATATCCACCTGCAGCTCTGGAACAAGTTCATGCTCAATACCGCTTACAACACGATCAGCAGCCTGCTCGGGGCAACCTACGGGAACCTGAAACAGGAGCCGGTCTGGGACCTTGCCCAGAGGGTGTGCAAGGAAGTGCAGGCAGTGGCTGCAAAGGAAGGGGTCATCCTGCCCGATCATCTGATCGAGGAGAACCATAAGATCGTGACCTCGCTTGGCTTTGCAGGAAAAACCTCCATGTGCCAAGACATGGAGGCTGGAAGGAAAACCGAGAACCCTTGGTTCTGCGGAACGGTCATCAAGCTCGGCAAGGAACATGGAATCCCAACCCCGACCTGCACCACGCTTTCATGTCTGGTGGAGGCCATGGAAAGCATCAGGCCCGGCCAAGCTCACTAATGGCATCCTGCTTGGCTTGCTTCAATGCTGAGGTTAACTCTGCAAGACGTTTTGGCGAGCACTTGCTGCAATAGATGTGAAAGTCCACATCGGTGGCAGGAACATCCTTGGCCATCTGCAACAGCAGATGCTTCTCAAGGATCCTGACTGCCGGCACGTTGTACTTGCGTGCCAGCGTATCGCGGGCGATGAAGAAGTGCTTCAAAAATACTTTCTCTTCCTTGGAGAGGTATTTCCATGAGGAGAACTTCATCCATCCCGGCTTATCCACTCCCTTGCTCTTGCCTACCTCTTGCATCTGATGTGCAACATCGTGTGCAAGCCCTTTCTTGTTTACCTCTTCAAACAACAGGGATCGCAGCGTGAACAGGTGTTCTACGTCAGAAAGGGCATACTGGATCTGCTCATCCTTCAGTGGTCTGAGCAACCAGTTGGTCATCTGGTTCTTCTTCTTGCTTACCCCGCTGGGTTTGACATACTCAGGGATATAGCGTTCCACCAGCCCGCTGAGATTGCCCGTGTAGCCCAGAGCAAGGGCGAGCACCCTGATGTCATAGAGTCCTTCCATGAGGATGTCGTACTGTTTGCGCACCAATGCGGAGTCGCTTGCACAGTCAAACATGACTTTCTCAAGACTCTTGTCCTCAAGAAAATCTTGCAATGCTTCTTTGGAGACCTTGAAGGGATCTACAAGATAGTAGGCTGAACCATCGAAGAGTTGGATGAGACAGAGGTGTTCGCCGTAGATGTGGAGATTGAACTCTCCCTCGAAGTCCATGGCGACCGAGGTGATCCCCGTTTCTTTCCAAGAGACAAGAAGCGAAGCCAGAGCAGCATCAGAATCAATCATTGTGTACGTAAGCATAGGGTGAGAGCATAGCAGATATCCGACAAAGAGAGAACCATTAAGGCTTGGGAAACCAATGAACAGATTCTTCCAGCAGGAATTCTATTATTATTCTTATAATACTTTTATTAACAATTCTCTTTGTTATATTGGTACTTTTTCAGATATTTTTATTTTTAATAATACTTATCGCATTTTAATTTATGGTAATTATTCATTATTTTTGCTTTTTCTCCAATTCTTTGGTGAATTACAGAAAAACCCTTAACGCGATAAATTATTATCGATATCTTATGCTCATACAGATTCCCGTAAGGAGTGAACAGATGAGTACCATGAGTTTTTCCATTCCCAGAACCATCTTTTATGGTGAAGGCTCGCTTGGCAAGCTTGCAGGATTGAAGGGCAAGCGTGCCGCAATTGTGACTGGGGGAAGTTCGATGAAAAAGTTCGGCTTTCTTGACCAGGCACAAGCCCTTCTTGCCGAAGCCGGCATCGAGTCGATCATCATTGACGGGGTTGAACCCAATCCGTCTGTGGAGACTGTGAAAAAAGGTGGAGAGACCATGCTCGCCTTCGCCCCCGACTGGATTGTGGCCATCGGAGGAGGATCGGCTCTTGATGCCGCCAAGGTCATGTGGTGCTTCTACGAACACCCCCAGCTGAGTTTCGAGGATATCATAACTCCGGGAAGCATGCCGGCTCTGCGCAACAAGGCGAAGTTCATCGCCATCCCCTCAACCAGTGGAACTGCAAGCGAAATCACCGCCTTCAGCGTCATCACCGATACCCAAAAACACATCAAGTACCCCATCGTTGCAGCTGACATGGTACCGGATATCGCCATTCTCGACCCAGCCCTTCCCATGACCATGCCCAAGCACATCACCGCCAATACCGGTATGGACGTCATGGCCCATGCAGTCGAGGCTGTAGCCTCAACTGCGGCAACCGCATTCACCGACCCGTATGCGGTGCAGGCAATCAAAATGGTGCTGGACAGTCTCCCAATAGCCTACGCCGAACCGAAGAACCTTGAAGCAAGGCTTGCCATGCATGAGGCTTCAGCTCTTGCCGGCATGGCATTCACCAACGCATCCCTTGGTTTGGTCCACTCCATGGCACACAAGATCGGAGGGGAGTTTGGTGTCACCCACGGGCTTGCCAATGCCATCCTGCTGCCCTATGTGATAGCCTACAACCGCAAGTTCACGGACAAGTATGCCTACGCTGAAAAGCTCCTCGGCCTTCAGGATCTCTCCATGGCTATCCAGGAGATGAACAAGAAGATGGACATCCCTTCCTGTTTCAAGGATTGCACTGAGGTTGATTTCAATGAGACAAAATTCAAGGAAGTCCTTGCAAGGATGAGCCAGCATGCATTTGAGGATCCTTGCACACTGACAAACCCTGGCAAGCCTACCCCAACCGATGTACAACAGCTCTTTGAGGCGGCGTACTACGGCAAGGCCGTGAACTGAGCAACCATTTACCCAATACATATGATAGGCGCTGCAATTGCAGCGCCTATCGTGTGTAGTGAGTTGTACCGTATTGCTTACGCCTGTTCTTTGGGAAGTACCAGGTTCAGCAGGATACCGACCAGTGTGGCCAGGGCAACCCCTGCAAGGGAGAACGTCAGATTCTTGCCGATCATGAAGGAGAGGGTTCCCCCACCGATGCCGAGGACCAGGATGACACTGCTGATGGTAAGATTTCTCTTATCCTCATAGTTGACTCCACTGTCAACCAAGGTCCTGAGACCACTGGAAGCGATGGTTCCGAACAAGAGCATGGAGATGCCACCGAGAACCGGGGTGGGAATGGTCTGGATGAGAGCGCCGAACTTGGGGAAGAACGAGAGGAAGACTGCAACCACGGCAGCACCTCCGGTTACATAGACGCTGTAGACCCTGGTAAGGGCCAGTACGCCGATGTTCTCCCCATAGGTGGTGTTCGGAGGTCCGCCCCAGAAGGATGCCCACAAGGTTGCCAGTCCATCACCAGCGATGGTCTTGTGAAGACCCGGATCCTTGTAAAAGTCCTTGCCTACCACCTTGGAGATCGTGAGGGTGTCACCGAGGTGCTCACAGATGGTGGCCAGGGAGACGATGATGAAGGTGATGCTTGCCACCAGGTTGAACTTGGGCAGAGCGAAGGTCGGCAGTCCGAACCATGCAGCATCTTTCACCCCCTGGAAGCTGATCAAGGCGTACTGGGGAAAGAGCATGCCCATGATAAGGGCGAAAAAGTAGCCACCAAGCAGACCGAGCAGGATCGGAATGATGCTGAAGAAGCCTTTGGAGAAGATGTTTGCAATGATGGTGAGCGCAAGCGTTACCGTGGCAATCATCAAAAAGAAGAGGCTGTAGTTGCCGTTGGCATCATTCATGGCCATTCCGATCGCGGTCGGGGCCAGATTGAGACCGATGACCACGATGACCGATCCGATGACAACCGGAGGCAATGCCTTGTTCAGCCAGTTGTACCCACTCTTCTTGATGATGTAAGCCACCAAGGTGTAGAAGAGGCCCGATACAAAGGCACCACCCATTGCATAGGGCAAGCCGTATGCCGAACTGATGGCAATCAAGGCAGGGATGAAGGCAAACGAGGAGCCCAGGAAGGCAGGAACCTTTGCACCGGTGATCAGGATGTAGAGCAAGGTGCCCGTACCTGCGGTGAAAAGAGCCGTACTGGGACTCAACCCAGTGAGGATCGGAACGAGGATGGTAGCCCCGAACATCGCGAAGACATGCTGGATGCTCAGAGGAATCCATTGTCCCATCGGCGGTTTGTCTGCCGGTCCGTACTTGACGTTTTTGGATGGTGTATTGGCCATCAGAGAGCTCCTTGAGCCTGTACACATCAGCAAAGCAGAACTGTGATGCGTGTGCTACAGACAGAGGGGGATGATGACTTGCAGGAAGTCTCTCCATCCTAGCGGGAAAAGCTCAAAAAAGGGAAGCGCCTGAGTGCATGTTTATGCAGAAAAATGTACGAAACCGGCACCATACTGCAACACTATGCCAATCTTCGTGTATCTTGGCCGCAAAGAAGGAGCTCAAGCTTGCCGCTCTCTTCCGCAGGACAGAGTTCTTGCATCGCAAGCTGTACCTTCCGTCCAAGACGGGAGAACTCCTCACTTGCATAAAACTCGCGCAAGATTTGCCGTGCAATCCGTCGCTTCTCAGCCCCCAGTTTCCGTCCCGGTCTTACCTGTCTCTGTCTTTCCTCTTGCATGATTACCTCCTGAATAAGGGAGAGAGTGCCCCGTATACCAACAACAGGGGGGAAGCCAAGAACACGGCGACCACAAAAAGCAGCAGCAGGATCGGAGATGCGAGCATCTTCTGGTACCACTGTGGAAGCACTTCTCTTGTTTGCATTCTTTCTTCCATTCTCTCCTCCTTTCGTATCCAAGGACAGGATAGCCGAGAATATGTGACACAGAATGTCACAGCAAGGAAGTTTCCAGATTTTTTTGCATATCTGCAAGAGACGAACGATAGAGCTCAACAAACTGCGGAGGACCAACAGGTTTGGCGGCCGCCCCAAAAGCCAGGATGGCAGAGAGAATCTCATGCAGGTCTGCTGCAGGGAGGGTGATTTCCAGTGCTTCACGCCCATCCTCTTTTACCACTCTCTGCTGCTGCTCCTTATGCCATGTCTGGGTGGAAAGGGTCTCCTTCGCCCACCCATAGACACGGAATGTCACATAGGTAACCTCCTTGCCCATGAAGATTCCATAGCCGCTGGTAATGAATGCATCAAGGTCCTCTTCGCTGAACCGCCTCAGGATGCGGTCCCCCTGTATGGGGGCAATGGAGAGAATTCGCGCAAGGTGAAAGGTTCTGAGCTGCTTATGCTGCAGATCGAAGGCGAGAAGGTACCATCTCCCGCTGTAATTCACCAAGCGCAAGGGCTCGATGTGCCTTACCGAAAGCTCAGAACGGGCATTGCGGTAGTGCATGGTCATCCTTAGCTCACTCTTCATCGCCGAACACACCTGATTGAAGATATCGTAATCGGGCCAATCCTGGACAGGAGTGATGAAAAGAATCTTCTCCGAAAGAGAGCGATAGCCCTTCTCCACCCCACTGTCCAGTCCCTCTCCTAGCATATCAGTAAGGGTGCTCATGATCCCCTGTGACTTGGCAAGGCTCCGATACATGGCATTGAGGACGAGAATACGCTCATTTGAATTGGAGAAGAGGGTGAACTCCTTGGTATAGGTGTACCACTTCTTGGCCGCATCATAGACGATCGGGGCCTCCAAGCGAGTACGCAAATAGTCGATATCCCTCAGAACCTGGCGGCGGGAGATGCGGTAGGCACTGGCGATTTGCGCTGTGTGCACACCACCCTCTTCCTCGATGGTGCGATTGATGAAGACGATACGTTCAAGTTGGCTCATATGGTGAGTATACAACAATCGAGTAGGCGGGGGCCATTAGGCCCCAACCTCTCACACCACCGTACGTGCCGTTCGG
>LVBG01000050.1 GCA_001603115.1 Spirochaetales bacterium Spiro_05 | reverse complement strand
TAAAATTAAATATGACTTAAGGGGATGCTCAAACTTCAGATCTTCTTAAGTTGTGAACATTGAGAAAAAACCCCTTGCTGAAGAAGAGCGGCAAAGGGCTTGAATGCAGGCTATCAGGTCTTGGTAAGTCCCTCAAAGACAGTGCTTCTTGGTTCCAAACTTCCTGCTGAATAACCCCAAATAGTGGCGTATTCATTGCTATCCTCACCCATATCTTCCAACTGTCTCAGATATTGGGCTATCGACTTCGATTCAATGATGATCACAGAACCCATCTCCTCGATAACCTTGCTGTGTGGTCGGGTGTGGTCAAACTCAAAGCGAAGGATACGTCTTCCATCTTCGGTGATGCCGATGGTACGGTAGGTATTGCTCTTGCCGACTCCGGGAAGATTGAGGGTGTTTCGATCGGTGGAAATGAACGGGATCTCATCACCCTTGCGGATGCTGTCGATCTGCTCCACCATCTTCGATGCTTCACTCATGAAGGGTCGCATGACGGCATGATAACGCTGGGCGACCTGTCCGATCGAACTCTCCTCCACCTGTTCCTGGGTGGAACGCGCGTTGGTGGCAAAGATTTCGCGATTCTCCTTGAAGCCCTTCACCGAGAAGGTATAGTAGGGAAGCACCCCAATGTCATTGAGTACTTTTCTCAGTTTTGCCGAGTGTCCTCTCCTGCTGGCTTCCACGGTGAACACCTGTTGGTTGGTTACCGCCCACCCTGCTTTCAGCAATCTCGAAACTGCCTTCTTTGTCTCGGGGGTGACTTCCATGGCAGAGGAGATATGGGTTTGCACCACACACTGGTCAATACCCACTTCAGCTGCCTTCATGCGGAAGTCGGCCAGGACCTCAACCAGTTCCTTGGTCACACGCTGGGGAAGGTAGACGGGTATCTTGGTCCCAAGGCGCACTCGTCGCATGGGAGCATACTGATCCTCAAGGCTGCGCTTCTCGTTGTCCTTCCGTTTCTTCCTTGCCATCTCCAAAACAGCATCGAGAATAGCCTTCAACGATTTCACTGAACTCATGAAGGCGTCACCACCGGTGATGAGAATATCCCACAGGTAGGGATCATTACGGAAGTACTCCATATTCAGTTCCAACTGCTCTTTCCAGCTCTTCTTCGGTCTGAGTTTCTCCAACTCGAAGTTGAACCGTCCACCTTGGAAGTCGTACATCCTCTGGCAGTAGGAGCATAGGCCTCCACACGCCCGTCCCATCGTGTCAGGGATGAAGATGGCTACATTCGGATAACGGCGGTGCACATTGTGGGAGGGAAGCAGCCAGCCGGCGGCATTGGGTTCACCCGGTTTGGCGATGTCCTCTTTCTCCCAGGCAACGATGGAGCCGAACTCCTCAACGAGGTCCCGGCTGTAGAAGAGGTAGGCTCGGATGGCGAGGTCGCTGCCTTCGTGCTCCTGCTCCTTGGGCTCTCTGGTATCGATGAGCGAAAGGAAATAGGGGGTGGCGAAGATGGGGATCCCCTTCTTCTGGGCATCCTGCATGATGGTCATTGTCTTCTCATCCAGGCTGTTATCCAGATATCGGTTGAGGTCCTCCGCATTTCGGATGGCGTAGAAGAGGTGGAAACGGTCTTCCTTCCACCATGCAAGGACCTGCTTGTGTTTTTCCTTCTTGCTCATCCCTTCCTTGAACTGATAGAAGGAACTTTTCTTCTCCTCATGCTCAATCCTGTGAACCAGCAGGCCAACAATCCTGTCCTTGTTATGAGCTCGCCAAGCGATTACCTGCTCATCCAAGCCGCTGGGATGGCGTTCCATCCACTCCTGCACCTGATTCCGGGTAGGGATGATGCGCTCCTCAGCTCCGCTGAGCTGCGCCATGAGATGAGCCATGTCCTCAAGAAAATCGAGGGAGAAGGAGCTCTCTTGGCCCAACAGGATTTTACGAAGCAGCAACAAGGGTGATGAGATCACTGTCTGCCCTTTCAGGTTCATGTCCTCAAAGCTCTTGCCTTCGTTGTCGAGATAGTCCATGAGCCGTAGGTAGGCCATGGAGGTGCTCATCAGTTTGTAGTAGTCCTGTTCTGTCTGTTCCTCACCGGTATAATATGCCCATGCTTTGGGATACTGCTGTTGCATGACAGCTGAAGTCTGCTCACGAAGCAGCGCAAGCATAGCCGCATCTTCAAGCTTTTGGTCAAGGAACAAGTCGATAATCTGAGGATTGTCGGCCTTCATCTTGGCGACGAGTTCTGCAATGCGTTCTGTATGTCTATTCATGCCCTAAAGATACAGGGATACCTTATCAAGTGTCAAGGTTAGGGTATAATCCATTATAATACAATTAATTATACATCTTGTGATGAGGTATTTTTCTTTGGAATCACCGATAACCATACCTTCTTTTTACACAGCATGAAGAGATGATTGCTAGTTCATAATTTCGTAAGACAATTCATATTTGCTGATTTCATCACCATCATTATCGCCTGACCCTTCGACCAAAAACTGCAACCACATATCTTCATTTGGAATAAGGGTTTTATCTTCGACTTGTGTTCCCGAATGATCAATATGATAAGCTACATAGACAAGAGAAGGGTCCCAAGTTGTGTTGCTAAGAGAGAACTGATAAATTGCCAGTTGCAGGTCATCCTCCAATCCATCCAATTTGAAATAATACATCTCCCCTTGATTAACCCGCAATTTCCAGTAGTCCTTATCCCCAGCAACAGAAATCCTACCTTTCACCGTAGATGCGACCATCGGATTGGCTTTTTCAAACGAGTCGTTAGGCTCAGTTTCCGAAATATAAAAATCTTCGCAACTGGCAAGCATTATGCAGATAAACAGTAGTAGCAGTATCTTGGTGCTTCCCTTCATAGCAGATCCTCCTGCCACCTTCAGTTTCCTATGGCTTTTAGGATTTGTCAGCAGGGACACCACCCCGTTTTGCATTGGTTGTTTGCTTGTACTGAATGTTGCCGGTCCTGTCCCAAAGCAGTATCTTGACACTGTGAGGCTTTGCTTGCCTTGACTATTGTCCATAAACGACGTATCAATAGATGCGTATATACAAATATATTTGAGGTACCATGTTACAATTCCATACAGCGTCCTATGCGGACAAAGCGCTTTTTCCCTCGTACAGCAAACACTTTGCCTACGAGTATTTTTTTTCGTATGTAGCTCTCTGGGCCGATGCAATCGGCATTACCATCTGCAAGACAGACACTGCACTCTATATGCATCTTGAGGAGGACGACTGCTTCCTCCTGCCAATCACCGAAAACCTCCCCAAAGCCATGGCTGAACTCGAACAACACTGCCAGGAGAGTGGCCAACGATTCCATCTCGAATGTGTCCCCTCCGAAGAAGCAAAGCAACTTGAAGCCATGGGGTATAAAATCGAGCACGTCAGAAGTCTTGACGACTACCTCTATGATAGCCAGAAACTCATCAAGCTCAGCGGAAGAAAACTCCAATCGAAACGTAACCACATCTCCCAGTTTGAACGCAACTACACCTACTCAGTACGTTCACTCTCCACCCCTGAGATGCGTGAAGAATGTTATCGCATGGCCTCCACCACCTGGCTTGAAAGCAAGGATTGCGACACCAAGGAGATCAAAGACGAACTTGGGGCCCTCAAGCGAGCCTTCGACCACTGGGATGAGCTGGGCTTTGTCGGCATGCTTGTCTGTGTTGACCATCATCTTACCGCCTTCACCGTCGGAGAGATCATCGACGACAAGATGGCCATCGTACACTTCGAGAAGGGAGACACCTCCTACATCGGCATCTACTCGGTAATCAACCAGCTTTTTGTATCCCAATATCTGAGTGACGTCACCTACGTCAACCGACAGGAAGACGCCGGAGTCGAAGGCCTGAGAAAGGCCAAACTCTCCTACAAACCCGACCTCATGGTCGAAAAGTACCGGGTTACCAAGCAGTGATCATAGAACAGGCAACCAAAGACGACCATCAGATGCTCAAGGACCTGTGGAAAGAGGTCTTCGACGAGGAAGAAGCCTTCCTCGAACGCTTCTTCTCCACCCGCATCCGCTATGAACACATCTTTGTTGCTCGTGAAAAAGACAGAATCGTCAGCGCTCTTCATGCCCTTCCCTCCACCTATCTGCAAAAGGGAACTGAGCATGACTGCTCCTTCATTGTCGGAGCGGCAACCTATGCCTCTTGGAGAAGAAAAGGCCTCATGGGATCGTTGCTGCAGGCTGTCCGGGAAGCATACTCCCATCCCATCACCCTTTTTCCGGCAGTCAGACCTTTCTATGAGGCGAATGGGTACTTCACCACCTCCTCCCTGCTGCAGCATCCACTTGGTGCGATGAAAAAAACTTCTGCTCAGTTGGAGCCCATCGTGTTCTCCGAACTCGATCGGATCCATCGAAAGGCCAATGAACAAGACGGCGCCCTGCTTCGTGACGAAGAAGGCTGGAAATTCCTCACCGACGGGTATGAGGCAGTAGCTGTTCAGGATGGCTATGCCTTCCTCAGCGAAGGAAAGGCAGTGGAGGCCTTCACGCTCACCAAGGAAGCTGCAACTCAGTTGCTTTGCTTGCTCTCAGAACGCCAAGTCACTGCAGTGCAAACCCTTCCCACCGACCCCTTGTCTGGTCTCTTGGAAAGAGAAAAGGCAGTGCCCATCCCGATGGGGATGAGCACTGACCAATCGATGCGTGGTGTTTACATAGCAGAACAATATTAGGCCTTACTGCACCACTACCTCGAAATCCTGAGTCCACGTATCCCCACGGTCGTTGGTAAGCTTCATGCTGAACGGGAGGACCGTCCCTGACGCAGCAGCATCGCTGATCACAAAGCGGAACGTATGCGCTTCCCCTCGTACCGCTTGTTTTGTCTTGGTGGCATAGCGGCTGTTGTTTGTGCTGCTCAGCCCGGCAGACAACCTACCAAGCGAAAGCGTATCGACAAGGAATCGTACATGGGGACTATTTGACGAAAGCGTTGCCTTCAGTCCAGAAAGATTCACATTGCCGGTATTGCTGTAGGAGAACCCTACTCCTATCTGCGTCTGCTTTGGAAGAGCTGATGCATCGTAGTAGAGGACGGTGATATCCTCGATGGCCATGCGCTTCCACAGCGCCTCATACAGGGCGCCCTTTCCCTTCTGCTCATGGGAAGCAGGGTCGGTGAGGAGAGAGCCGGTGCTTCGGTCGTACCACCCGGCAAAGATGGCAGAGATGTCGTCAGTGCTCGGAGTGGGAACGGTAACAGGCTCACCCTCCTTGATCAGGACATCGGTCCCACCAAGCTCATCGACAAACCGCACCCCACCCTCATAGATAGCATAAAGCGTCTGGTTGGTGTAGCTCATTGGAATCGTTTCACCTGGCCCATAGCTCACCTCATCAGGAGTAAGACCCCAACCGGTGAGCACCCCAAGATGGGAGCTGTTCATCCTCAGACTCTGTGCATTGGGAAGAACCACATCCGAGCCTGGTTGCTTTCGGATCTGCTGGCGATAGCTGTAACGAAAGTTCTCCCCCTCACTGGAGAAGTCGAGGGTGAGGGTCGGCCGATAGTACGGGCTGTTCTCATACAACCATGCAGCAGATGCTGAACGTTCGCTCTCAGGCAGCGCCAAGAGTTTTTCCAGCAATGCGTCACTTGCCTCCCTGCTCATCCCGTACGAAGAGAGCGTTTCCAGCTTCTGGTAGGCCTCACGGTATGCGGTACGGTCGCCCTTGTTGCGGGCAGCTGCAAGCTCTCGCCGAGCTTCTGCTGCTTCACGAGCCACCGCCTCATTGAGCTTGTCATAAGAACTCTTGATCTGTTCAAGCGACTGGGAGCTCACCTCCAGGGCCTGCATATCGGCAAACTGCTTCTCTGCAGTCGGAGTAGCAACCAATGACAGGGAACCGGTAATCAGGATCGTACCGATCAGCAAAAGGATTTTTGTTCGTTTCATAGGCTTTCTCCTTCATCTACAAATTCTATAACAACAGAGAGAAGAATCGGCAACGTGTATCCATCCGTCTTCACGTACTCTTTAACTCTTTGAAGAAATGTGAAGATGGATCACCCTCCCCTCAAGGCTGAGCAGACCTTCCTCTTCCATGGCTTTCAAAGCTCTGCTGACCGACGTTCGGGCAAACCCAAGCCGGTCGGCAAGCTCTTTCTTGCTGGTGGGAAGCATCACGAGCGTGCTCCCTTGCTGATGGGAAAGTGTTTGAAGATACCCGAGCAAACTCTCTTTCAGACTCTGGGCGGAGAGTTGTGAAACCGTTCGGCTCAACTCATGGGCACGGTCACTTATCAGGGCAAGCAAGCCCAGCAAAAACTGCTGGTTCTCTTCGCACAACTGGAGAACCAAAGACTTCTTCAGATGCAGGATTTCTGCTTGGCTATCACAGACCACCTGCATCGGATAACGATTGAACGAACCGAATAGCAACGTGGCACCATAGATATCCCCTGCTTGCAACACCCTGGCCTTGAAGATATTGCCCTCTGCATCAATGCTCTGGATGGAGATGGAACCGCTCAACACCACATCGAGGGTGGAACAGAACTGATCGGCTAGATAGAGCAACTGTCCCTTGGAGTAGTGCTTTCTCTTTGCCCCTCCACCTCCCAGACGAGCATGGTCGAAGAGAGAGAGAAGCGGGAAATCGGGTAGGCTATCCATGAGAACCTCCAAAAGTGTGACATAGGTAACACTATATTCCTCAGCATGCCTGTATACTAGGGTATATCCTCAGAAAGGAGTCAACTATGTTGGAGACCGTATATAGCTACACAAAAAGTCAGGAGAAGGTGGTTGAGAAGCTGGTTGGAGATGACCAGGTGATGATCAACCATGTCGTACTTGCCAAGGGAGAAGCCCTTCCCCAGCACTACTCCGATTCGAATGTCTACCTGATTGTTGTACAGGGGATGCTGACCATAGCATTGGAAGAAGCCGAGCCCAACCACTATCAGAGCCAAGTGGTGAATGTCCCCTTCCATACCAAGATGAACATCTCAAATACCCATGAGGAACCTTTGGAATTCTTCATCGTCAAAGCCCCTCACCCCAGAGTATATAAGGGGCAAAACGCATGAAACGAGTAATCCAACGCATCATCCAGGTCCTCTTCCTGATTCTTTTCACCGCCTTGGTGATTACAGGAAAGATACAGATATGGATGGCCATTTTCGTGGCTTCCGCCCTTCTCTCGCTGATCTTCTCACGCTTCTACTGTGGGTGGTTCTGTCCGATCAACACCGTGATCAAGCCGATCACCTATGCTAAGAAGAAGCTGAAGACCAAGAGCCTGAAGACACCCTCTTTCCTCAAGAACGGTGCGGTGCGGATCATCATCCTCATCGTCTTCCTTGCCCTGATGGGCATGGTCTTCAGGACAGGCAAGAAATTGCCGGTTCTTCCTGCCTTGGTGGGAATCGGATTTTTCCTCTCCCTCTTCTTCGAGGAAGCAGTGTGGCATCGTTGGCTCTGCCCGTACGGGGCCATCCTCTCCTTGCCCTCACGGGCAGCCCGCAAGCACATGACTATTGATGGCCTGTTGTGCTCCAATTGCACTCGTTGCGCAAAGGTCTGCCCATCTCAGGCCATTGTAAAGGACGAGAAGCACCGTATCATCAAGCACGAGTGCTTGGTCTGCGGCGAATGCGAACGCGTCTGCACAAAGGGCGCGATCAAGTACCGTTAGGACGTAAAACAGGGAGAGCGGCTGCTCTCCCTACGGTTTCTTTGGGTACTGCTGATATGCTTACTTCTTTTCCTTGCGGAAACAGAGGAACCAATCGAGGCAATACTGATTTTCGTCCTTGCTCTCCATGCGCTCCTTGGCCGTGCCACAGCTGCCCGGGGTCGGGATGATGACGTCATCACCGGGTCTCCAGTTTGCCGGGGTTGCAATCTTTTCCTTGTCCGCCTTCTGCAGGGCGAGGACAACACGCTTGATCTCGTCAAAGTTGCGGCCCAGAGAAGCGGGGTAGAAGAGAATTGTTCTCACTACACCGTTGGGGTCGATGACGAAGACTGCCCTGACAGCTTGGGTAGAGGACTGGGACTGAAGCATGCCATACTTGCGTGCCACTTCCATCTTGATGTCCTCAATGAGGGGGAACTTGACCTCGATGCCCTTCATGCCATTCCATTCCAACTCTTGGATCTTTCTCAGCCATGCAATGTGGGCATACAGGGAGTCAATGGAAAGACCGACAAGTTCGGTGTTGAGCGACTTGAACTCATCTGCCATGGAGGCAAAAGTCATGAATTCGGTGGTACAGACCGGAGTGAAGTCAGCAGGGTGGCTGAAGAGGATTACCCACTTACCCTTGTAGTCTTCAGGGAAATTGATCTCACCCTGGGTGGTGACCGCGTGGAAACTGGGAGCCTTGTCTCCGATCAAAGGCATGCTGGTGTAGTTCTGCATCTCGTCCATGTGAATATCTCCTTATGTGTGGTGAACTGGTTATGGACTAATAGTAACTAGTCCTATTAATAATATCAAGTACTTATTGATACTTTTTATTATTAATCAGTATTTGACTTTTATCTTGCTAAAATTAAA